>NZ_NHSJ01000092.1 GCF_002937075.1 Rhodoblastus sphagnicola | reverse complement strand
ACTTGAGCAGGGATTTGGGCGGGCGGGCGCGCGCGGCTGCCGCCAAAATAGGCTTGCACCCAGGGATGCTTGCAAGCGAGCATGTCGGCCATCGGTCCCAGCGCGACGATCTTGCCTTCGGCCAGCGCCGCGATCCGGTCGCAGACCGCATTCAGGCTGTCGAGATCGTGCGTCACCATGAACACCGTCAGCCCCAGCGTCTCCTGCAACGCCTTGATCAGCGCGTCGAACCCCGCCGCGCTGATCGGGTCCAGCCCCGAGGTCGGCTCGTCCAGGAACAGAATTTCCGGATCGAGCGCCAGCGCGCGGGCCAGGGCGGCGCGCTTGACCATGCCGCCCGACAGTTCGGACGGAAACTTGTCGCCGTCCTCGACGCTCAGGCCGACAATCTCCAGTTTCGCATTGGCCATTTCCTCCATCAGCCCAGCCGAGAGCCGCAGGTTTTCCCGCATCGGAAACTGGATGTTTTCCCGTAAGCTCAACGACGAAAACAACGCGCCCGACTGGAACAGGACGCCCCAGCGGCGCTCGATGGCGCGCGCGACCTCCGTATCGGCGCGATCCAGATCGACGCCGAGGATGCGCGCATGTCCGGCGCGCTTTGGCAGCAATCCGATCAACGCGCGCAGCAGCACCGACTTGCCGCCGCCCGATGCGCCGACCAGCCCCAGGATTTCGCCGCGCCGCACGTCGAGGCAGAGCTGGTCGATCACGGTATGCTTGCCGAAGCCGACGACGAGATCGCCGATTTCGATCGCAAGCGGCAGTTCCTGCTCAGCCATTTTCACATCCCGATCGAGGCGAAGAAAATCGCGAACACGCCGTCGAGCACGATGACGAGAAAGATGGATTTCACCACCGACTGGGTGGTGTGGATGCCGAGCGATTCCGCGCTGCCCTGGACGGCCAGACCCTCGGCGCAGGCGACCAGACCGATCGCCAGCGCCATGAAGGGCGCCTTGATCATGCCGACCTCGAGATGGGTGATGGAAATGGCCTCGCGCAGGCGGGCGAGGAACGTTTCCGGGCTCATGCCGCCATAGAGCCAGGCGACCAGCCCGCCGCCGTAAAGCGCCGCCAGCGAACCGAAGAACACCAGCGCCGGGACGGCCAGGACCAACGCGATCAGACGCGGCAGGATCAGCACTTCGACGGGATCGAAGCCCATGGTGCGCAGGGCGTCGATTTCCTCGCGCATCTTCATCGAGCCGAGTTCCGCCGTATAGGCGCTGCCCGAGCGGCCGGCGACCATGATCGACACGATGAGGACGCCGAGTTCGCGCAAGACGAGAATGCCGACCATATCGACGACATAGGAATCCGCGCCGAACTTGCGGAAATGGAAAAAGCCCTGTTGGGCGATGATGCCGCCGATCAGGAACGTGATCAGCAGCATGATAGGCAAAGCCTGCACGCCGACGCGAGAGAGATGATGGACGCAGGAGGTCAGGCGGAAGCTCGAAGGCCGAACCATGGCGCGGCCGACCGCGACGGCGACGCCGCCAAACATGTCGAGCAGGGCGAGTAGCGAAAGCCAGAACGCCACGCCGGAGCGGCCGATCTGCTCGAACCACGCCTGGAGCGGAAGCTGGCGCTGCGCCGGAGGTTTCGCCTTGCGGTTGACGCTTCGCACCTCGTCGAACAGTTTCTGGTAATGTTGCGGCAGGCCGACAAGCCGCACCTCGCGGCCCGCCTGCGCGAAGCCGCGGGACATGCGCTCGATCAGCCAGGCCCCGAGCGTGTCGAGCCGCTCCAGACCGTGGAGGTCGATGTCCACCTTGCCCGTCGCGGCCTCGCCGCGCCCCGCACTTTCATCGGGCAAGGAATTGGCGCTCAATGCGTCCAGTTCGCTGGCGTGCTCGCCGGTCCAGCATCCGTTGATCGAGATCGTCAGTTGGTCGCCCCGGACCTGGGAGTCCATCAACAAGGGATTAGCCATTGGCTCCCGCCTCTCGTCGGCGCGCGCGGGGAAGGCGGCTCATGCCGCCCGCAGGCCAGCGCATGTTCCTCTTGTTCGCGTCGGCGCGACTGTCCCTTTCGCCGCGCCTCCCGCGAAGCCAAAAAATACCTGGAGCCGACGCGCAAACGCGACCTCTCCGCGCGGACGCCTGCTCGCATCCGCCAAAACATTGGCGATCATGCGCTTCACGCCAAGGGAGCGAAAGGACTTAAATCAATCGCGCTGGTTTCCGGGCGTCGTTGACACAGGTCGCATGAGTTCGCGCGCGGATGAGTTGGTCGTCTTCGCGGTCATGGTTCTTGACGATCTCGGCTTTTCGCTCACCGTATGATCGATGGCGCGCCTTCGGGCATCGGCAACCGCGGCATGGTCAGTTCGTTGACGGCCCAGATCAGCAAGACCACGATCAACACGGTGACGAGCAAGCCGCCGAAGCCGCGCGGTCCCCATCCGGCCCTGCGTCCGAAGAATCCGCCGCCCCCGCCGAAAAGCAGCACGACGACGATGATCAGAATAATGAGCAGCATGGCTTTCGCGTCCCCTTTGGCCTGATACGACAACGCGGCGCCACGGAAATCGATCCGCCCAAATTGCGCGACGATCATGCCTGTGAAGCTGGCGATAAATGCCGAGCGGCGATTCCAGCTCGATCTGACGGATCTCGATCGTCTAACCGGACACGCTGCGGAATCGCCATATGCTGAGCGCCAGAAACAATCCGCCGATCGCCGTCATGGCGAGAAAATGCGGCCAGACCAGATCGAAGCCGGCCCCGCGGTAGAGCACGGCCTGGGCCACGGCGACGAAATGGGTGGCGGGCGACAATTGCATGAGATTGCGCAGCAGCGGCGGCATGGATTCCAGCGGCGTATTGCCGCCCGACAGCAGGTTGAGCGGCACGGCGACCAGCAAATAGAGCAGGCCGAGTTGCGGCATGGTGCGCGCGATGGTGGCGAGAAACACCCCGACGGAGGTGGCGAAAAACAGATAGAACGCCGCGCCGCACAGGAACAGCGGCACGGAGCCGGCGATCGGTATCGCCAGCAGGCCCCGCACCACGAAAGTCAGCGACAGCGCGACCGCAACGAGGATGATCAGGCTGTTGGCCCAGATTTTGGCAAAGGCGATCTCGAACGGCGTCACCGGCATCACCAGCAAATGTTCGACGGTGCCGTGCTCGCGCTCGCGCACCACCGCCGCGCCGGCGAGAATGATGGCGAGCATGGTGGTTGAGGAAATAATGCCCATCACGCTGGAAAACCAAGCCGTGACCAGATTGGGATTGAAGGCGATCCGGACATTCTGGGCGATGGCGGCGGGTTCGGGGCGGTCCTGCCGTGTCGAAAACTTGGCCATTTCGTCGGAGAGGATTTGCTGGATGTAGCCGGCGCCGATGCCCGCCTGCAACATGGCGGTCGCGTCCACATTGACCTGCAAGGTCGGACGCCGCCCTCCCAGAAAATCGCGCTCGAAATTGGGGGGAATGTCGAGGATGAAGGTGAAGGCGCCGATATCCATGAGGCGGTCGATCTCGCCCGCCGAAACATTTTGCGCCGGCAGGAAATAGGGCGGCAGAAACACCCGCGCCAGCCGTCCCGACAATTCCGAACCATCCTCGTCGGCGACGGCTATCGCCGCATTGTACAGCTCCTGCCCATGGCTTTGCGCCTGGGCGAGGATGGCCATCGAAAACGAATAGAGCACCAGGCCCAGCAGCACGTAATCGCGCAGGAAGCTGCGCAACTCCTTGGTGCCCAGCCAGAAAATGTTGAGCCAGGTTTGCATCGCGCTCTGCATCACTTCTCCTGTTTGCGCAGCAGGAGCAGGCTCAACCCCACCAGAACCGGAAAGAACAGCGCAAGTTTCGCCAGATGGCCGGCGAGATCGGCGAAATGCAGCCCCTTGGTGAAGGCGCCGACGCAGATCGGCAGAAAATAGGTCATCGGGAACGCTTGGCCCATGATGCGGCCAAAGCCCGTGATCGAGGCCGCCGGCGTGGACATGCCGGAAAACATGGTGGCGGGCAGGATGGTCAGGATGGTCGCGCCGAACAGAGCGGCGATCTGGGTCTTGGTGAAGGCGGATATCACCATGCCAAAACCGGTGGTCGCGGCGACATAGACCAGCGCGCCCAGCGCCAGCGCGGAAAACCCGCCCTTGAGCGGCACATTGAAAATATACAGCGCCATCAGGAACATGACCAGGAAATCGGCGAAGGCGAGCACAATATAGGGCAATTGCTTGCCGAGAAGGAATTCCAGTCGCGTCACCGGGGTGACGTAGAGATTGGTGATCGAGCCCAGCTCCTTTTCGCGGACGATGGCCAGCGCCATCAGAATGGCCGGCATCAACGCCAGTTGCAGCGCGATCGAGCCGGGAACCATGGCGTAGATCGAGTCGAAACTTTGATTGTAGCGGAAGCGGGTTGCGATGGCGGCGGCCGCCGGCGCGGCGGGCTTCAGCCCGCGAATGGCGGGATCATTGATGAATTGCTGGTGCGCCGAGGTGAGATAGCCGTGGATGGTTTCGGCGCGGAACGGCATGGCGCCGTCGATCCACACCGACACCTCCGTCGGTTCGCCCTTCTTGATGTCGCGGCCAAAGCCCGGCGGGATCTCGATGGTGGCGCTGACCTTGCCGCCCTTCATCCGGTCGATCAGGTCGCGGCCGTCGATGATTTCAGGCTGTTCAAGGAAATACGACGATCCCCGCACCTCGCTCAGATAGGCGCGGCTGTAGAAGCTGTTGTCGCGGTCGAGCGCGGCGAAGGTCAGCGAATTGACGTCGGTGGTGATGCCGAAGCCCAGCAGCAGCAGCAGCAGCGCCGGACCGAGAATCGCATAGGACAGCCGGATCGGGTCGCGCGACAATTCCAGCACTTCGCGGATGGTATAAGCCATCATCCGGCGCAGGCTGAAGGCGGGATTCTTCGGCGGCGTTTTTGGCGCGGCAAGGCGGGCGGCGGATGGCGGGCGCGCCGCGCCGGCCTGTTCCAGCAGGGAGATGAAGGCGTCTTCGAGCGTGTTGGCGCCCTGCGCGGCGACGATTTCGGCCGGCGTCCCCGTGGCGAGAATTTTCCCGGAATCCATCAGCGAGATGCGGTCGCAGCGCGCCGCCTCGTTCATGAAATGGGTGGACATGAAAATGGTCACGCCCCGGTCGCGCGACAGGTCGATCAGCAGCGCCCAGAATTCATCGCGCGCCAAGGGATCGACGCCGGAGGTCGGTTCGTCGAGGATGAGCAGATCCGGGCCATGCACCAAGGCGACAGCCAGCGACAGCCGCTGGCGCAGGCCGAGCGGCAGGTCGGCGGCCAGGGCGTCGCCATAGTCCTCAAGGCCGAAACGCGCCATCAGCTCCGCGACTTTTTCGCGCGCGACTTGCGGGGCCAGGGCGAACAACCGCGCGTGCAGGTCGAGATTTTGCCGCACGCTCAATTCGCTGTAGAGCGAAAAGCCCTGCGACATGTAGCCGACCCGTCGGCGCGCCTCGATGCCGCCGGCCTGCACCGACTGGCCGAACAGCAGGGCCGAGCCGCTGCTCGCCTCCAGCAGGCCGGTGAGCATTTTCATGGTGGTGGTCTTGCCGCAGCCGTTGGAGCCGAGGAAGCCAAAAATCTCGCCGCGCGCAATGTCGAGATCGACATGATCGACGGCGGTGAAAGCGCCGAATGTTTTCGTCAGGCCCCGCGCGGAAATCACCGGCGGGCCGCCGTCGGTTTTCCAAGGGGGTATGATGAGTTTCGGCCGCGCCGCGCCGTTGGGCAGCAGCGCGACAAAGGCGTCCTCTATGGTCTGCGCTGAAGTCGCCGCCATGATCTCGCGCGGCGCGCCGGTCGCGAGAATCCGCCCTTCGTTCATCACGATCAGGAAATCGAACCGCTGCGCCTCCTCCATATAGGCGGTGGCGACGATCACGCTCATGGCGGCGGCCGCGCCGTCCGGGCCGAGCGCGGTGGCGCGCATATTTTCCACCAATTCCCAGAATTGCCGCCGCGACAGCGGATCGACGCCGGTGGTCGGTTCGTCGAGGATGAGCAGGGCGGGATCGTGGATCAGGGCGCAGCACAGGCCGAGCTTTTGCTTCATGCCGCCCGACAACTGGCTGCACAGGCGTTTGGCGAAGGGCGCCAAACCGATGTCGCGCATCAAGCCGGCGACGCGCGTCGCGCCTTCGGCCGCGCTCTGGCCGTAGAGGCGCGAGAAGAAAGAGATATTCTCCTCGACGGTGAGATCGGGATAAAGATTTTTTCCCAGCCCCTGCGGCATATAGGCGATGCGCGGGCAGATTTCGCCGCGCCATTTTTTGAGCGCGATGTCGCCGCCTAAAACCTCGACGCCGCCGTCTTGCAGGATTTTCGCCCCGGCGATCAGCGCGAGCAAGGTGGATTTGCCCACCCCGTCCGGCCCGACCAGCCCGACCATGAGGCCCGCGGGAATGTCGAGCGACAGGCCGTCGAGCGCCCGGGTGCGACCGTAATCATGCCGCAAGTCGCGCAGGCGGACAACGGGAGGCGCCGTCATGGCTGGGAGCGTCCCAAGGCCGTCCGATGAAGGTCTCGCCTTCTCCCCTCGCGGGAGAAGGTGGCTCGCGGCGAAGCCGCGAGACGGATGAGGGGGCTCCCGCCGCGAGGCCGGAACCCATCATCCGACGCCTTCGGCGCCACCTTCTCCCGCAAGGGGCGAAGGAAGCGGCTCCGGCGCCGCGCCTTATCCGATGGCGTGGTCGGGGCCTCAGCGAAGGCGCCGCCGCGTTTCATCTTCCCGCGCCCTTCAGCGCCTCCGGCCAGTCCTGTTTGTCGTCGAGCTTCACATAGGCGAGGCCGGGCAGGCCGCTGCGCACGGCTTCGGCGTGGTCGCGCGCCCTGTCGGCGTCGATTTTCACGCGCACGCGGAACATCATGCGGTCGCGGTCGCTCTTGGTCTCGACCATTTTGGGGGTGAACTGCGCCTGATCCGCCAGAAAACTCACTTTTGCCGGAATGGGCCGGTCGGGATAAGCGTCGAGGACGATACGCGCCTGCGCCCCGATCTTGACCCTGTCGGCCTGAAGCGTCGGCAGATAGACATCCATGTAGACATAGGACGTGTCGAGCATGGTGAAGACCTTGCCGCCCACCGCCAGAACCTCGCCGACATTGGCGAGCCGGTACTGGATGCGGCCGTCGCGCGGGGCGACCAGCGTGTTGTCGGCGATATTGACCCGCACCAGTTCGGCGTCGTGGCGGGCGGCGGTCAGCGCTTGGCTGGCCTGCGAGACGCGATGGTCGGCGGCCTCCTGCGCGGCATGGGCGCTGGCGAGCGCCTGCTGGCGCTGGTCCAGCAATTCCCGTGTGGCATATCCGCTCTTCACCAGTTTTTGCGTGCGGGAAAGTTCCTGCTCGGCCAGCCGGGTGGCGCTTTGCGCCTGAACGAGGCTGGCGCGGGCCTCGTCGACGGCGCGCTGGGCCTGTTCGACCTGGGCCTCGTCGCGCTTGAGGTTTTGCGCGAGGTCGCGGGTGTCCATGACGGCGACGATCTGGCCGCTCACAACCTTGTCGCCCTCGTCGGCGCGCAGTTCCGCGAGGCGGCCGGCGAATTTGGTGGCGATGTCGATCGGATCGGCCTCCAGCCGGCCATTGCCATAGACGATCCAGGCGGGCAGCGGCGCGATGCGATGCGTCTGCCAGTAGAGCAAGCCGGCGCCGGCGCCGACCAGGGCCAGGATCAGCAACCGCTGCATCCATACCCGCGCCCGGCTGGCCGGATGATGTTCGACCACCGGTTTCGCCGGCGGGACCACCACGACATCCCGCGCCGGCGCGGCGGCGGGCGTCGCGATCTCGACATCCTCGCCAGAGTGCTGTTCGGTCATGGGTTGACCCTTCCGTTGCCGCGAATCCAGACCTTACGCAAGATTAGCACCTTTTTTTGGCGCTGGCGCGGCGTGGAGCGGCGGCCAATCGCGGCTTATCCACGCCGTCACGCGCCATCGGCGGCCTTTTTCGCGCGATCAATGAACTTGATCGTGATCTCCTCGGGAAACCGCTCGGCGGCGTCACGGATATCGGCCGCCGCGTCGCGGGACTCCTCCGCGTCGGTGACGATGCCCACGCCGCATCCGGCGCAGCGCATCGACTCGGGCGATTTGATCTGGCCGACCGTCTGTTCGAGCGCAAAGCCACATTGCGGACATTGAAACGCGATGACATTGGCGTTGATGTCTTCCAAAAACGAACCCCTTGGTTTGAAGAGAGTCAGCGGCGCTGTTTCGGCGCGTTCCATGAAGCCCGTGGCCCACGCCCGTTCGACCGCTCGTGAGAGGCTAACCGGCCTTTGCGACGCGCCGATAGGTTCGGGAACTACTCAACCTTGAGCAAATTCCCGCAAGGCTGCTCAATCGCATTGAGGCGCATCTGTCAGCGCCTCGCCATCGCGCGATAGAAGAAGATTTTCACGATCTCGACCAGCGCCAGATAGGCCAGCGTCGCGCCGACAAGATAGGCGAAGAACAGCGGCGGCGGCGCGACAAAACCGAACCATTGTCCGATCGGCGACAGCGGCAACGCGATGGCGACCGCGACGACCCCCAGCGCCATGGCGACGAGAAAACCGTTCGGCTTGCTCCTGAAAAACGCGCGGCGCGTGCGTATGGCGAACACCACCAGAACCTGGGTCGTCATGGATTCGATGAACCAGCCGGTCTGAAACAGCGGCGCGCCCGCGCCAAACAACGCCACCAGGGCGTAGAAGGTGAGAAAATCGAACACGGAGCTGACCGGCCCGAACACCAGCATGAAACGCTCGATGAAGGTGATGTCCCATTTGACCGGCAAGGCCACGGCCTCCGGATCGACGCCGTCGAAGGGAATGGCGATCTCGGAGACGTCGTAGAGCAGATTGTTGAGCAGAATCTGGATCGGCAGCATCGGCAGGAAGGGCAGGAACAAGGCGGCGCCCGCCATGCTGAACATGTTGCCGAAATTCGAACTCGACCCCATCAGCACATATTTCGACACGTTCTGCACCGTCTCGCGTCCGCCGACCACCGCCTCGCGCACCACCGAAAGATCGTGTTCGAGCAGGATCAGATCGGCGGCGGCGCGCGCGACATCGGCGGCGCCATCGACGGATATGCCGACATCGGCGGCATGCAGCGCCGGCGCGTCATTGATGCCGTCGCCCATGTAACCGACGACATGGCCCAGTCGCTTCAGCGCCATCAGAATGCGAAGTTTCTGCTGCGGGTTGACCCGGCAGAACAGATTGACCCGCGAAACCTGCGCGATCAGCGCCTCTTCCGAGAGGTGGGTCAGATCGTCGCCGGTCAGCACGCCGGTGACGGCGACGCCGATCTCCTTGAAGACATGGCGCGCCACCAATTCATTGTCGCCGGTCAGAACCTTTACCGAGACTCCCGCAGTCGCCAGGGCCTGGATCGTCGCCCCGGCGCTGGCCTTGGGCGGATCGAGGAAGACCGCGAAGCCGACAAAGACCAGATTGCTTTCGTCCGCGACCGCAATGCTTTGGTCGTCGCTGGCGATCGCATGGCCGGCGATCCCGAGCGCCCTGAAACCTTGGGCGCCGAGATCATCGAGCGTGGCCTGGAAGATGCGCCGCGTCTCCGCATCGAGCGGCAATTCCTGGCCGTCCGCCGCCTCGTATTTCGCGGAAAGGCGCAGCAGATCCTCGGGCGCGCCCTTGACGATCAGACGCCGCTTGCCGTCGTGCTCGACCAGAACGGAGATCCTGCGCCGCTCGAAATCGAACGGGACTTCGTCGATCTTGGTCCAGCCGGCCATGTCGAACGGATGGGCGGCGAGAATGGCCTCGTCGAGCGGGCTTTTCATGCCGGTTTCGAAATGGCTGTTGATGAAAGCGTAAGCGAAGGCGGACGCGCTTTCGGCGCCGCGCCCGTCAATGGCGCGCACCAGCTTGATGGAAGCTTCAGTCAGCGTGCCGGTCTTGTCGGTGCACAGCACATCCATGGCGCCGAGATCGTGAATGGCGGAGAGGCGCTTGACGATCACTTTTCGTCTGGACAAGCCCATCGCCGAGCGCGCCATCGTCACCGTGACGATCATCGGCAGCAATTCGGGCGTCAGGCCGACCGCGAGCGCCAGGGCGAACATCAGAGATTCCAGCACGGGACGATGGAACGAGATGTTCACGACCAGAACGAAGAAAACCATCAGGATCGTCAGGCGCATGATCAGCATGCCGAAGCTGGCGACGCCGACGGCGAAGGCGGTGGCCGGCGGCTTTTCGGCGAGGCTGGTGGCGAGATGGCCGAGCGCCGTCCGCGCCCCCGTGCGGCAGACCAGGATGGTCGCCGTGCCGCTGATGACCGAGGTGCCCGCGAAAACCGCGTTCGTGGCTTCCGCGGAATTCTCGGCCCCGGCGGGATTTTCCGCGCCCGAGGTTTTGTCGCTGGCGTGCTTTTCCGCCGGATAGGGCTCGCCGGTCAGCAGCGCCTGGTTGATGAAGAGATCGCGGCTTTCCAGCAGCCGGGCGTCCGCCGGGACGAGATCGCCGGCGATCAGTTCAACAATGTCGCCGGGGACCAGCCTGTCGATGGGCACGGAAACGGGCGCGCCATCGCGCCGGACCGTGGCCTGAACCGCCACCGACCGGCGCAGCGCCTCCACCGCGCTCTGGGCGCGCGCCTCCTGGACGAAATCCAGCGTCATGCTCGCCATGACGATGGACGCGATGATGACGAAGCTGGCGATATCGCCTGTTGCGGCGGACAAGCCGCTCGCCCCCAGCAGGATGATGACCAGCGGATTGCGGAAACGGGACAGGAATTGCAGCCAGAGCGGCGTGCGCTTGACGGTGGCGGCGTCATTGGGGCCATGGATCGCCAGCCGGGCCTCGGCTTCCGCCCCGCGAAGGCCCGCCGGGGTCGTCACCAGACGCGCGAGCAGCCGGGCGGCGGGTTCCCGCCAGACCGCGTCGGCGCTGATTTGTCCGCCGTCGGAGTCGCCATCGGAATGACCCGACCCCCCGTCACCCCCGCCAGGTTTGCGCGTGATGTTCATCGCAGCCATTCCCTTTTAGGGCGCATGGGCGATGAGACGCCTGGCGCCAGATCAGATCGCACCGGGCGCCTCGAAGTGAACAACGCCGCCTGATCGGCGCGGACCGCGCCGGCTCCATGATGTGGGTGACCGCTAATCGATGATCTGCATGACGCGATGATTGCGCGGATCGACCAGAACCGTCCGACCGTTGACGATCGCGTATTTGTAGAGCGGCACATTATATTCCGGCGGAATATCGTAATAGGTTACGCCATCGTCCGGCAGGACCGCGCCGACGTCAAGCTGGCGGTCGTAGGTGTAGGAGTCATGATGGCTTCGGCTGGCGTATTCAAGAAAGCGCGGGCGCTGATCGACGCCGAGAAGGCCGACCGCGCCTCCGATAATCGCGCCGAACGGCCCTCCGACGACGGCGCCGGTCGCGCCGCCGACGACCGCGCCGAACGGGCCGGCCACGCGATACGCCTTGCGAGATCCGTCATCGGCGCCGGGGACAGCCCCCTGCCCGACCGCCGCTCCTGACAAGGCAAGGAAAACGATCGTGGTGACGGCGATTGTGTTCATGCGCATGAGACTGGTCCTGAAGATTCGAGATCGCGCCCTCCGCACTGGCGCCCCCGGCCCCATCCCTCATGCCGTCCATGGTCGCCGCGCATGGCGGTTGCGGACGGCGCCCTGCGCGTTGGAGCATGGACCATAGCCGCCAGAAATCATGACGACAGGATCGGAAAACACTCACGCCCGGTCCGAGACGGCTTCGCCAACACGCCGCCAAGGCCAATCATACGGTTTCCGCTGGATCGCGATCCGCGATTCGCGGAAACAAAATCGCGCGGAATTCCTTGAGGTGGAAGAGGAATTCCGCGCGAACGGAATACGAAATCAAAAATGAATCATTCGGATCTCGTATCAGGCGCCCACGCGCAAAAAGAATCGGTCAGGCGCGCGGCCCCCATGGCTGGTTTTGTCCGGCGGGCGCCTCATCAGTCACCACCTCGAAGCGCACGAGATTGGCGACGCCAAAGGCCGTGGAAATCGGAACGTCCGCCGCGTCGCGCCCGCGTCCCACGACGATGCGGCCGATGCGCGGATGGTTGTGGCGCGCATCCATCGTGAACCAGCGCCCATTGAGGAAAACCTCGCCCCAGCCGCTGAAATCGCCGGGATTGATGTCCGGCGGCACGCCGATGTCGCCGAGATAGCCCGTGCAATAGCGCGCGGGAATATTCATGCAGCGGCACAGCGCGATGGCGAGATGGGCGTAGTCGCGGCAGACGCCGACGCCCTCGCGCATGGCCTCGCTGGCGCTGCGCGTGGGCCGCGCCTCCGGATAGCTGAAGCGGATATTCGCATGAACGAAATCCGAGATCGCCTGCACGCGCTGGCGCCCACCTGCGAGCGCGCCAAAGGTGTTCCAGGCGAAATCGGCGAGCATATCGCTGTCGCAATAGCGGCTTGAGGTCAGGTAAAGCAGCGCGTCGTCGGGGAGGTCGGCGATATCGGTCACGGCGCCATCGGCGGGGATCTCGTCGGGAAGGCCGGTGTCGGAGATCACGAAGCGGTTGGAAAACGTCACGAGACCCGGCGGCGCGACCAGCCGCGTCACGCGGTTGCCGAACAGATCGAGATAGGACCGCATCGGCAGCGGCGGGTCCGCGACGATCTCGTCCGGCGTCAGCAGGTCCGGGCAGCGCGACGGATGGACTTGGAGCTGGAGCAGCATCGGAGTCCGCGCCGGGCACTGGAAGGCAATGTCATAACCAGCCTGGATGAGCATCAAGTAACCCCTGTTGTATCGTCGGGCAGCCGCCGCACATTGACCGTGACATCCATTTCGCCAGCCACCGCGTCATCGGCGAAATAACGGCCGTGCAGCGGAATGGCTTGATGCGCCTCGCGCGCAACCGCGACGCGAATCAGGTCGCGGCTGCCGACAATGCCGTTGGTCGGGTCGAATTCGACCCAGCCGGCCCCCGGCAGATAGATTTGACACCAGGCGTGCGTGGAGCCGCCGCCGAGATGGCCCGGTTCGACATCGCGATCCGGCACATAGATATAGCCGGAAACGAAGCGGGCGGCGAGGCCCAGCGCCCGCGCCGCCTCCATCATCAGGATCGCGAAGTCGCGGCAGGCGCCATGGCCGGAGGCCAAAGTCTCCAGCGGGGCGCGCGCGCCTTTGGCGAAGCGGCGCTGATAGCCCAGCCCCTCCTTGATCGCATAGGTCATGGTCATCAGCAGCGCGGCGGTCGCGATCGGTTTGCCTTGGGGAACAAAGCGCCGCGCCCAGCGATCGAGTTTGCCCTGGGGGTCGGGATAATGGCGCTCGATGCAGCGGGCGAGATCGGGCATTTCATCGCTTTGATAGGAAAAGGGATAATAGAGCGCGCGCTCCTCGATCAGACATTCCGGCTCCTCCATCGGGACATGTTCAAGCTCCAGATAGTTCTCCACGCGAAGGCTTTGAGTCTCCCCGGAGAAATTGGCGATGGCCACGCAATTGTCGAAGACATCATGGATCCAGCGCAGATTCTTCGGAGCGGGGTCGATGCTCAATCGCGCCACGCGCAGCCGCTGATCGTTGCTGTCGCGCGGGCGCAGCATCATGCGATGTTCGCCGAGCCGCACCGGAGCGTCGTAGGTATAGGTGGTGACATGGTTCACCGTCAGAATGGTCATGCGCGCGCGGTCAATCCTCTGACAAAAACACTTTGAACAAGGCCGGGCCGTCGAGCCGCCTCTGAACCTCAAAACGCGGAGCGATCGAGGACGACGCGATCATATCGCGCCTGCGTTCGGAGCGGCCAGCCAGCCAACGAGACATCCCTGGAAATCCTTGCTTTGGAGGGCGGGCGAAACGGCCGACGCGCCACAGTTGGGCATGGCGAACGCGCCCGTTAAGGCCCGCATCCGAAAGAAAGGAAGAATGGTGGATTTCACCCGGCGCCGACAGGGTCGGAAAACACTCACGTCCGGGCTGGAGCGCGCCTCACGCGGCCCTGAGTGTTTTCCGAGCCTGTCGCCGCTGGCCTTGCGCGTTCAGGTTCGCACAGCGTCAAGCGAGGCGGACCCTCGACGCTCGCCTCGAACCAGGACATTCGCCATGCACCAGACACGAAACACCCTGTCAGCCAACATTCGAGCCGAATCCGTCGACTTGCTGAACAAGCATCTGGCTTCCGCCATCGATCTGCACGGCCAGTTGAAACAGGCGCATTGGAATGTACGCGGGCCGAATTTCATCGCCCTCCATGGCCTGTTCGACAAATGCGCCGCCGAGGCCGAAACCTATTCGGACCTCCTCGCCGAACGCGCCCGGGGACTGGGCGGCGAGGCAGAGGGCACCGTCCAGCGCGCGGCGCAATTCTCCGGCCTGCTGGCCTATCCGCTCGGCGTCGCCGACGGACAGGAGCATGTCTTCGCCGTTTCCGGCGCGCTGGCGGCGTTCGGCGAATCCGCGCGCGAGGCGATCGACCGCGCGGCGCGCCTTGGCGACGCCGACACGGCCGATCTGTTCACGGAGATCTCGCGCAACGTCGATCAGCAACTCTGGCTGGTCGAATCCCACGGCGCCCCACAATGACGGGCGCTGCAAGCGCCGGAGTCCGCCCTTCTTGAGCGCCCCGGCGGATGACCATGGCGTCCATATCGACGGAACGATTCTGTCGATGGCGAAGCTGCGCGCCGAACATCGCGAGAACGCGACGCCGATGCAGAGCCTGGTCGAGACGATGGTGAAAGCCCTGCGCCGCCCACGGGTCGTCGGTGAAATCAGCGCCCTCATCGTCGGCTGGGTCGCCTTCAATCTCGCCTTGGCCGCGCTGGGTTTCCACATGATCGATCCGCCGCCGTTCGCATGGCTCGAAGGCGCGGTCTCGATGGTCGCGCTCTACATGGCCGTGCTTATTCTGGTGTCGCGGGAGCGGGAGGATCTGCTGTCGCGCCATCGGGAAATGCTCCTGCTTGAACTGGCCATTCTCAGCGAGGAGAAGATCGCGAAAGTGATCCAGTTGCTGGAAGAGTCCCGGCGCGACAACCCCCTTATCCACGACCGCCGCGACGCCGACGCCGAAAGCATGGGTCGCGCCGCCGACACCCGCAGGGTGCTCGACGCGATCACGGAAAAGCCGCCGCCCGAACCGGCATGACCAAGTCCGAGCCCTTGACCAAGCCTTTGACCAGACCCTCGACCCGATCTCCAGCCCATTTCGCGCGCGACGCGAAATACCCCCCAGAAAGGGAAACACCATGTTGAAGACACTTTTGACCGGCGCCGTCCTGGGCTTCGCCCTGTTGCTAAGTCCCCTGTCGAGTTCGGCGGAGCCGCTGCCGCCGAACGAACCGACGGCCGAACAACCGCACATAAACCATCGGGGCGGCGATCACGCGCGACGTCATGAACCGCGGCGCCACGAGCATCGTCACCACCATCACCACCACCACCATTATCATCATCATTATCATCACGGCTGACGCGACTCCAACAATGGGCGACGGGCCGGCGCCCGTGTCATACGAAATCCGAATGATTCATTTTTGATTTCGTATTCCGTTCGCGCGGAATTCCGCCTTCGCGATCCAAGAAATTCCGCGCGAGTTGTTTTCGCGGCTTGCGAAGCAACCTCGCGGAAAACATAGCATTCCAGGCCCGAAGGATCCCTTCGGGCCTGGCCGTTCGCCCTGTCTGTTTTTCACTTCGCACTTGAAGATGTTGCGCGCGATTTTTTCCGCCGGCCGCAAAACGGTCTCGCGAGCGCCCTATCATGGGTAGATTCCGATGCTGTCATGCCCCGCCCCATCCCCATAGGATTCGGGCGATAACTGGGAGACGCTTCATGAAATGGCTTGCGGCGAGCGGCGACGATCGCTCCATGTTCGACAGATCGGCAAAGGCGCCAACGGAACTTTTGGCGCAGCCCGACCTTCCCGTTCTCGGAGACCCCCAGACCTACTGCATCTTTCTCGACTTCGACGGCACGCTGGTCGAGATCGCGGATCGTCCCGAGGACGTCCGGATCGACCCCACCATGCTGCAATTCCTCGAAAATCTGCGCGACGCCAGCGGGCGCGCCCTGGCGCTGGTGTCGGGACGCGACATAGGCGTCATCGACCGCCTGATCCATCCCCTGATCCTGCCCGTCGCCGGCGTGCACGGCCTCCAGCGCCGCGACGCCGCCGGACGTCTGCATTCGCCGATCATCGACCAGAGCATCGTCGAGGCGATCGCCGCAGAGGCGGCGGCGGCCTTTCGTCTGGAGCCGGGCGTCGTCATCGAAAAGAAAACCGGCGCGGTGGCCATCCATTTCCGCCTGCGTCCGGATTTCGAAAAGCCCTGCCTCGCCTTCGCGCGCAAAATCCTGCGCACGCGGTCGGACCTGAATCTGATCGAGGGCAAGATGGTGTGCGAAATCAGGCTCTCCGGCTCCGACAAGGGCGCCGTCGTCGATGCCTTTCTCATTGAGCGTCCGTTCAAGGGGAAAACGCCGATTTTCGCCGGCGACGACGCCACCGACGAACCGGCCTTCGCGACGGTCAACGCCCGGGACGGGCTTTCGATCAAGGTCGGCGCCGGCCCCACGGTCGCCAGATTTTGCGTGAAAACCATTCATGACCTGCGCGATTGGCTGGAAGGCCTGATGGCGCCGGAGCAACGACAAGCGAACGCGCGCAACGCCATTGGAATGACATGAGCACGCTCGAACTTGGCGTCATCGGCAATTGCGCCGTCGCGGCCCTCATCGACAGGGACGCCCGCGTGGTCTGGTATTGCCTGCCGCGCTTCGACGGCGACCCCGTCTTCCACGCTCTGCTCGGCGCGCCAAAGGAAGCGCCCGACGATGGCGTTTTCGCCATCGAGATCGAAGATCACACCCACAGCGAACAGTATTATGTCGAGAACACCGCCGTGCTGGTGACGGAGCTGCACGGCAAGCATGGCGCGCTGCGCGTCACCGATTTCGCGCCGCGCCTGCTCTGGCGCGACCGGCTGTTCTATCCCCAGGCGCTCGTGCGCAGGCTGACGCCGATTTCCGGCAGTCCCCGCATAAGAATCCGGCTGCGGCCGCGTTTCGATTATGGCGCCGTCGCGGCGATCAGGACCTTTGGCTCGCATCATATCCGCTATGTCGGCCCCAACGCCACGCTGCGCCTGACCACCAACGCGCCGATCGATTTCATCCGCGACGAAACCGTGTTCAATCTGAGCGCGCCGCTCGATCTGTTCCTCGGCCCGGACGAAACCTTGCAGGAGGGCGTCGCCGAGACCGCCGAACGGCTGGAGGCGCGCACGCTGGCCTATTGGCGGCAATGGACGCATCGGCTGGCGACGCCGTTCGAATGGCAGGATGCCGTCATTCGCGCCGCCATCTCGCTCAAGCTCTGCACTTACGAGCCCACCGGCGCCATCGTCGCCGCGCTGACCACCAGCATTCCCGAAGGGCCGGGCACGCAGCGCAACTGGGATTATCGCTTCTGCTGGCTGCGCGACTCCTATTTCGTCGTGCGCGCGCTGAACCGCCTCGCCGCCGTGCGAAAAATGGAGAATTACTTTCGCTGGCTGATGAACATCGTCGCTTCGCTGCACGAGAACGAAATCCAGCCTGTCTACGGCATCGGGCTCGAACGCAGGCTGGACGAGCGGATCGCCCCGCACCTGCCGGGCTATCGCGGCATGGCCCCGGCGCGCGTCGGCAATCAGGCTTATGAACATCTGCAATTCGACAGTTACGGCAATGTCATTCTCGGCGTCGCCCAGATGTTTCTTGACCGGCGCATGCTGGCGCCGCCCGGCCCTTCGGATTTCCTGCGTCTCGAAGCGCTCGGCCGCACGGCGGTCAAACTCCACGACAAGCCCGACGCCGGCATGTGGGAATATCGCACCCGCGCCAGCATCCACACCACCTCCAGCCTGATGTGCTGGGCCGCCGCCGACCGTCTGGCGCGCATCGCCGCCCATCTCGGCCAGGCGGACGGCGCGCGCGCATGGCGCGCCGACGCCGACCGCATCAGGCAAGTGATTCTGGAGCGCGCCTGGTCGCACAAGCGCCAGGCTTTCGTCGACTCCTTCGAAGGCGAATTTCTCGACGCCGGCGTGCTGCTGATGACCGAAGTCGGCTTCATCGACCCGCATGACCCGCGCATGGTCTCGACCGTCACGCAATTGGAGAAGGCGCTGGGGCGCGGCCCGCACATGATGCGCTACGAGGCGCCCGACGATTTCGGCGCGCCCGGCACGGCCTTCAACACCTGCTCGTTCTGGCGCATCGACGCCTTGGCGCGGATGGGGCGCGTCGAGGAGGCGCGCGACCATTTCTCGCAGCTTTTGAAACTGCGCAACCGGCTTGGCCTGATGTCCGAGGATGTCGATCCAGGGACCGGGGAAATGTGGGGCAATTATCCGCAGACCTATTCGCTGGTCGGCATCGTCAATTGCGCCGTGCGCCTGTCTGTCCCCTGGGAGGCGGTCATATGACAAGATTGGTGGTCGTCTCCAACCGCGTCGCCGCTCCCGGCGCCGGCCAGGCTTCCGGCGGGCTGGCGGTCTGCCTGCTCGACGCCATGCGCGATCGCGGCGGCCTGTGGTTCGGCTGGAACGGCGAAATTGTCGCGCAAGACAGCGACATCGCCACGACGAGCGTCCAGCACGGGCGCTGCACGCTGATGACCATGCCGCTCACCGAGCGCGACCATCGCGAATTCTACCTGGGCTTTTCCAATGAGGTGTTGTGGCCGATCCATCATTATCGGCTCGATCTCTCCCGCTTCACGCTGGAGGCCGCCGAGGGCTACCGGCGGGTCAACGCGCGCTTCGCCGACGTGCTGGCGCCAGAACTGCGCCGCACCGACCTGATCTGGGTGCATGATTATCACCTGATTCCGCTTGGCGCCGAGTTGCGGGCGCGCGGCGTGGGCAACCAGATCGGCTTCTTCCTGCATATTCCCTTCCCGCCGCCGGAGATTCTGACGGCGGCGCCCGAATACGAGCGTCTCGCGCGCACCTTGCTGGATTACGATCTCATCGGTTTCCAGACCACCGGAGATCACGCCAATTTCTGCCGTTTCGTCTGCGAGGAGCTGGGCGGCGAGCGCATCGCGCCCGACACCGTGCGGCTCGACGGCAAATCTCTGCAAGTCGGCGTTTATCCCGTGGGCATCGACGTGGATGGCTTCGCCGCGATGGCGGCCAATCCCGAGGCCGCGCAAAAGATCCAGAAGACGGAGCGCCGCGACCGCAAGCGCCTTTACGCCATCGGCGTCGACCGTCTGGATTACAGCAAGGGCCTGCCGGAAAAATTCCTGGCGTTCGAGCGGCTGCTCGCCTCCTATCCCGAAGATCGTCGTCCCATGACCTTGATTCAGGTGGCGTCGCCGACCCGCGACGATCTCGACGCCTATATCGACATTCGCCACGAACTGGAGGCCTTGTCCGGCAAGATCAACGGCAAGTTCGGCGGTTTCGACTGGACGCCCCTGCGCTACATCCATCGTTCGGTCTCGCGCGAAACCTTGGCCGTTCACTACCGCGCCAGCCGCATCGGGCTGGTGACGCCGCTGCGCGACGGCATGAATCTGGTGGCCAAGGAATATGTCGCGGCTCAGGACGAAGCCGATCCCGGCGTGCTGATCCTGTCGCGCTTCGCCGGCGCCGCCGAGGATTTGCAGGAGGCCTTGCTCGTCAATCCCTATGATATCGACGAGACGGCCCACGCGATGCGGCGGGCGATCGAAATGCCCGTGGATGAGCGCATCGCGCGCCATCGCGCGCTGATGAAGCGCGTTCGCCAGCATGACGCCTGCAACTGGATGCTGAGTTTCCTGCGCGCCCTGCGGGCGTGTCGCGGCAGTCCGCGCGTCACCCTCAAGCGCGCCGCCCCCGGTCATGTGATCGCGTTGACGGAGCGCCGTCAGAACCGGTCCACGGTTTTCCAGTGAGTAGATTCCGACGCTTTCGGGCGCCGCCGAACGCAGGTTAGGGTCTGGTTGCACGAGCGGCGCGAGCGCCCTGCATTTGGCGTCAACGGCCAAGACGTCCGATCAGGACTTCGCTCGCGCTGACGCTTCCGCATCAGGCTGGAAACGTCTCGAAACGCGCCCGTGACGCCTTCGCAATCAGGAGCCATGACCATGAACAAGGATCGTATCGTCGGAACCGCCAAGCAGGCCAAGGGCGCGCTCGAAGAGGCGGCGGGCAAGGTTCTCGGCGACGCCAAGCTCGTCGCCGAAGGCCAGCGCGACAAAGTCGAAGGCAAGGTCCAGAACGCCGCCGGCGGCGTGAAGGATGCGTTGAAGGACGCGCTGAACAAGTAAGTTTTTCGCTGACGGGTCGCCGCTGGCGATCCGTCAGCCTTCGCATTCAATCAGGGGGTCTTTTCCCATGCTCGGCACAATCCTGCTTGTCATCCTGGTGCTGTTTCTGATCGGCGCCCTGCCGACATGGCCGCATAGCGCGAACTGGGGCTACCTCCCCAGCGGCGGACTGGGTCTGGTCCTTGTCATTGTCCTGATCCTGCTGCTGCTGGGCCGAATCTAGTTTCCGGCCTGGCCATTATTTTCCGCGCGCCGCCGGCGCCGTTTCGCGAGCGCGCCGGCTGTTTCAGGAGGTTGCAATGACTGGAAATATTGACAGCGTCGCCAAGGAAATCGCAGCGGATTTCGCCGTCCTGCAACGCGACATCGCCCATCTGACCGAATCCCTGCGGAAGTTTCTGGACCATCGGGCGCAGACGGCCGGCGCGCAAGTGTCCGACGCGGCGGAAGGCGTCAAGGAGAAGATCGCCGAAGCGGCCGGAGACGCCCGCAAAGGCGCCGAATCCGCAGGCGAAGAAATCGCCGCCAGCATCGGACGCAACCCGCTCACCGCCATCCTGATCGCCCTCGGCCTCGGCCTGTTCGTCGGCCTGATCAGCCGGTCGCGTGGATGAACGCGATGCCCGCCAGGCTGTTCGACCTGCTGAGCGCCGCCGTCGGGCGGCGTTTGCGCGCCATCGCGCTGGGCGCGGCGCTGAAGGGGTTGGCCTTTGGCCTGACGGCCTTGTTCGCCGCGCTCGCCCTTGGCTTTGGCGCGCTGGCGGCTTACGCCGCGCTCAGCGCGGCTGAAGGGCCGGTCGTCGCCGCGCTGATTGTCGCCGGACTCTGCGCGGCGCTCGCGCTCGCAGCCTTCGTCGTCTTGGCGTGGCGCGTCGCGCCCGCGCCGCCCACTCCGGCGGGCGCCCAAGCCAACGCCCAAACCAACGCCCCGCCGGACCCGCTCGTTGAAGACTTGCTGGCGGCCCTGGCCGCGCAGGATCAACTCGCGCGCGCCTTGACGCAGTCGGCGCGTGTCGCAACGCCGACGCGGCTTGTCGTGCTGGCGCTGAGTTGCGGCCTGGCGATCGGCGGCCAGATTGGCAAGCGATCCGCCCCAAAGTGCTAAGAAACGGTCATTCAGTGGCGGCGACCGCCAGCCGAGCCAGCTCCGGCAGGGATTTCGCGCCGGTGCGTTTCATGATTTCGGCGCGGTGGTTTTCCACCGTGCGCTGGCTGATGCCGAGATCGGCGGCGATGTTCTTGCTGGCGGCGCCGGCGAGCACCATGGCCATGATCTGCTTTTGCCTCTGGGTGAGGCCCTCGATCTGGGCCGCCGCGGCTTCGCGCCAGGCGACCAGCTTGCTGGAATCATGCGCCTGGTCGAAAGCGCGTCCAACGCTGGCCAGCAGCTCTTCGCGGCTGATCGGCTTTTCGATGAAATCCGACGCGCCGGCTTTCATCGCCTCGACAGCCATGGCGACATCGGCCTTGCCGGTCATCATCACCGCCGGAATCCTTGGACCCTCCCGCTGCATATGGTGCAACAGGTCCAGCCCGCTCATGCCCGGCAGGGCGGCGTCGATCAGCAGACAGGCGTCGCGGCCCGGCTGAACCGCGGCGAGAAAGGCCTCGCAGCTTTCGAAATCCTCGACCGTGCGGCCGTCGTCCTCCAGCACGGCGCGCACCGCCGCGCGCAGGAAGCGATCGTCGTCGACGACGAAAACCACCGGCGGCAAAGGGGCTGTCTGATCGACGCCCTCGTGCGCCGCGACCCGCGCGACCGGCGCCAGCGCCCGCTGCACCGCCACCGCCAGCTCCTCCAGTTGAACCGGCTTGTTGAGCCGGGTGCAATCGCCCTTTTCGATGGCCCGCAAGGTTTCGGTCGATATGTCGCCGGTCAGGACCATCGCCGCGACCTTGCGATGCAGCTTCTCCCTTATGGCGGCGATGACTTCGACGCCGTTCGATCCATTGGGCAGATTGAAATCCGCGAGAACGAGATCGGGGCGGAAATTGTCGCTGTCGATCAATTGCATCGCCTCGGAGCTGTCATAGGCGCGCGCGGTGCGATGGCCCTCCTGCTTGAGAAAGAGCGCCAGAAGCTCCCGCACTTCCGGATCGTCGTCGACGATCAGGATCGCGCCCTTGCGCGGCGCTTTTTCATCCGCCTCGCCGGCCCGCCCGCGCGCCCCGTGCGCGGCTTTGGCTGGTGGCGCGCCCGGCGCCAGCGTCACCTCGATGGCGAACATCGAGCCATTGCCATGGCGCGAGCGCGCGCGCACGCGATGGCCGAGCAGGTTGCCCAGACGCTTGACGATCGACAGGCCAAGGCCAAGCCCCCTTGAGCGCTCGCGCGCCTCATTGCCGATCTGATGATATTCCTCGAAAATCGCATGAATCTCGGACTCAGGAATGCCGATGCCGGTGTCCCAGACCTCTATGCTCAAGCTCTGCCCGCGACGGCGGCACCCGAGCAGAACCCTGCCGTCGCTGGTGTATTTCAGCGCATTGGCCAGCAGGTTGCGCAGCATCTGTTCGAGCAGGCGCGGATCGCTCCAGATCGACAGGCTGCATCCGACCATGCGCAAGTCGAGACCTCTTTCCTGCGCGGAATAGACGAATTCATCGCGCAATTTCGTCAGCAGGCCCTGGACCGGAAGGGCCACCATTTCCGGATGCACCGCGCCCGCTTCGATCTGATTGATATCGAGCAAGGCGTTGAGCATTCCGGTCATGGCCGTCAGGGTCTCGCCGATGCGCGCGACGAACTTGCGCTCTTTTTCGCCGGTCACCACGCGATCCAGAAGGCCCTGGAGCAGCGCCAGGGTTTGCAGCGGCTGGCGCAGATCGTGGCTGGCGGCGGCCAGGAAGCGCGACTTGGCGATGTCGGCGGCCTCGGCCCGGTGTTTCGCGGTCTCCAGCGCGTCACTGACGATTTTGCGTTCGGTCATGTCGACGAAAGTGATGACCACGCCTTCGACGCCGCCGGCTTGCGTCCGATAGGGCAGGATGCGGCGCATGAACCAGCGGCCGTCGGGCGTCTCGATCTCGCGCTCGACCGGCAGATGCTTGGCCAGCACGACGCGCGCATCGTTCAGCAGCGCTTCATCCACGCCGCGCGCGGCGAGATCCGACAGCGGACGGCCGATATCGCCCGCGATGACGTTGAACAAGGCGCGGGTGGCGGGGTTGAAAAAGCGGATGTTGAGGCGGTCGTCGAGAAAGATCGTCGCCACATCCGAGCTGAAAAGCACATTCTGCAAATCGTCGGAGGTGGTGCGCTGCCGGTCGAGCGTCTCCTGAAGCTGGTTGTTGAGCGCCGTCAGTTCTTCGTTGAGCGATTGCAACTCTTCCTTCGAGGTGAGCAATTCCTCATTGGCGGACTGGAATTCCTCGTTGACCGACAAGGCTTCCTCGTTGATCGCCTTTTGCTCCTCGCCCGCGACCTCCAGATCGCGCAGGGCGCCCTGCAATTCGGTCTGCGCCGCCTCCAGCTCACGCTCCAGTTCCGCGACCTGCGAGACTTCCTCGGGGCCGACGGCGCGACTTTCCCGCCGCTTCGACTGCGTTTCCTCGGTGAAGGTGACCAGCGCCAGATCCTCGCCGTCGTTGACGACCGGCCGCACGGTGATGCGGCAGGGCGGCCGCGTGTCATGATCGAGCCGACCGACGCTGACCGATATCGGCGCATTCTCCTCGAACGCGCGCTGGATCGCCGAGCGGAGCCGGAGCCCAAGGCCCTTGCGCGCCATGACCAGCAGATCGTGCGTCGGCGGCCCCGGCGCGACCGACAGGTAAAGATCGGTCGGCCCGATCGAATACAGGCATTCATTGTTGCGATTGATCAACACCGCGGCGGGGGCGAGACTTTCCAGCAACAGGCGCTGGCACAGATCGGCAAGACTTTTCCGCCGCGAGAACGAACCCAGCTCCAGGCGCGCCGGAAGGCGCGCGCCGTCGCCAACCAGAAAACCGAAATCTCCGGGCCGGCCGCGCGCCGTGTGTCGGAAGATGCGTTCGGTTTTGGAAATCGCCGTGAAACGGCCATGGGTTTCCCCGACCGTCTCGGCGCCGCCGAGCAACAGGATTCCGCCCTCGCGCAGGGCGAAATGGAAGATGTCCATGACCTTCGCCTGCGCCTCGCTCCCGAGATAGATCAGCAGATTGCGGCACGACACGAAATTCAGCCTGGAAAACGGCGGGTCGGCCAGCAGATCCTGAACGGTGAAAACGACATTGTCGCGCAGGTCCGGAACGATCCTGTATCCGCGTTCCTCCTTGACGAAAAAGCGCGCCAGCCTCTCCGGCGAGACTTCGGCGGCGATGGTCGCCGGGTACAGGCCTTCGCGCGCCAGCGCCACCGCGTCGCCATCGATATCCGAGGCGAGAACCTGCAACTTGATCGTCTTGCCGCTCGCTTCCATCGCCTCGCGAAACAGTATGGCCAGCGAATAGGCTTCCTCGCCGGTGCTGCATCCGACGCTCCAGATGCGCAAGGGCTCCTCCGCCGGCTGTTCGCGGATCAGGCTGGGCAGAACATTTTCGGCGAGAAAGTCGAACACTTTGGGGTCGCGGAAGAAACTGGTGACGTTGATGAGCAAATCCTTGGCGAGAAGATCGACTTCCTTGGGATCGTCGAGCAGCATCTGCAAATAACGCTTCGCATCACATTCGGCGAGCGCCATGCGTCGCTCGATCCGGCGGTGCAGCGTGCCCGGCTTGTAAAGGCGGAAATCGTGCTCGGTCTTCAAAAACAACAGATCGACGATGGGCGCCAGCCAATCCTCCGTCTGATCCGAATGCGTCGCATTGCTGCGCGCGCCTCGGAAAAAACCGATGATCGCCTCGGGCAATTTCGCGGCCGGCGCCACCTGGTCCACCGCGCCGGTTTCGATGGCGTTGCGCGGCATACCGTCAAATCCGGCCTCTTCCGGGTCCTGAGCGACGACCAGCCCGCCCTTGTCCTTCAGGGCTTTCAGGCCCCGACTGCCATCCGCGCCGGTGCCGGAAAGCATGACGCAGACGGCGCGTTCGCCATAATCCTCCGCCAGCGATTGCAGCAGGAAATCGAACGGCAGCCGCGCGCCGTGGCGCTCCTCGGGCTGCGACAATTTTAGCGCGCCGCCCGAGACCGAAAGCGAAACGCCGGGCGGAATGACATAAAGATGCTCGCGCTCGATCCGCGCGCCATCCGTGGCCTCGCTGACCTTGAGATGCGTCTGGCCGGCCAGAAGCTCGACCAGCATGCTGGCGTGGGTGGGATCGAGATGCTGGACCAGAATGAAGGCCATGCCGGAATGGGCCGGCACCGCGCCCAGAAACTTCCGGCAGGCGTCGAGCCCTCCAGCCGAAGCGCCGATCGCCACAACGGCGAACGCGTCCGCTCCCGGTCCGCTCGCTGGGGCGGAAGAGGCGGCTTCGGCGGGGGGCGGCGCGATCTTTCGCATGGGAAAATTTTCCGTGAAGTTCGGCGGCTCATTCAGGACGTCCGCATACTAGCACAGGACTTCCGCATGGTAGCATGTGTCGCAAGGCGGTGAATCGATTTCTCCAAATGGGGTTTTGAGTAGATTCCGACCCTCCGCCGTTTGTGGTTCGATGCTTAAGGTGGTGGATTGAAAGCGCCGATGCGACGTCGCATGCGGTGGAAACGCCGGTCCCACGCTGGAGCCATGTCATGAAGAAACTCCGGGTGATGATCGTGGAGGACGACAGCTTGATCGCCGAGCTGCTGGCCGAAGTGATCGAAGGCTTCGGCCATGAGGTTTGCGCCATCGAGGCTGGCGAGCGCGACGCCGTCGCCTCCGCCGCCCGGGAAAGGCCCGATATCATGATTATCGACGCCAATTTGCGGGAAGGCAGCGGGTTGGACGCGATCGAGACGATCCTGGCTTTCGGCCCGATGCCGCACATTCTCGTCAGCGGCGACGCCACCAGCATTCGCACTCTGCGACCCGACGCGACCGTGCTGCAAAAGCCCTATTTTGAAGTCGATCTCATCCTGGCCATGCAGAAGGCGCTCGTCGCGCCCGCCAGCCGCAGGCGGGACGGACGCGAAACAGGTCCGCAAAATCTCATGCCGCGGCGTTCCGCCGTGACGCCGCATGTGACGCCGCGTTCGTGAGTCGTTTCCATCCCTGGCGCGGATCAGGCCGGGCGTTCACGAAAACGGACGGCGCCGTTGAGTCCAAAGCTTAAGGAAATCAAAATGAAATCGTCCATGACCCCGCTCCCGCGCCTGGTCATCGTCGCGGCCCTGGCGTTCGCTGGCGTCGTGTCGGCGTCGGCCGAGCCGGCCCCACAGCCAAGGCCGGCGGAGGCCGCCGCGCCCGTCGCGGATCGCGACGCGGCCGTGCAAAAGGCCAAAGCCGAACTGAACGACTGGCGCCTCAAGCTCGACGCCTACGCCGAGAAAGCCAAGACAGACGCGCGGGAGGCGCGGACGGAAGCGGCCGACGACTTGAACAAGGCATGGGCGAAAACCAGGGAGGCGGCGGCCAGACTGGAAACCGCCAGCGCCGCCGACTGGGACAAAGCCAAGGCCGAATTCACCAAGGAATCCGACGCCTTGGCCGCCAGTTGGGCGAAGGCCAAGCGCTGACGCCACATCGCGAAGCGGAGCTTCGGGCGCCGGCGGATATCCCCCGCCAGCGCCGCTTCATCCGGCTGGTCAGCCGTGATGTGAATGATGATGATGCGAGCGGAGGAGATGGCGATGGCGCATTTTCGGCGCCGGCTGATCCGCGACATAAGCCAGGGTCAGGCTCTCCACGCCGGCCGTGAAGCCAAGGCCGGCGCCGGCTTCGACATTCACCGGCTGGAGCGAGACGGTCTGATTCGATCCGCCGACAAGCACGGCCGCGCCGACGCCGAGGCCGACCTTCGCCGAAGCTTCAGGCCCGACATATTCGCCGGCCAGAGCGCCGGGTCCGATCTTGCTGGTCGCCGCGACCACGCCCCAGAGAAGATCGCCGCTGGCGTTCGCGCCGACATTGGCGCCGATCTTGGTGAGCTTGCCGACGTAATGCGCGGGTCGGCCGCCGCGATCGCTGGCGAATACGCAGTCCACGGACTGATTTTCCACCAGTATGCTCGGCCCATTGCCGGAAAGATGACATTCGAGAGCGCCAACTCTGCCATCGGCGAGGGCGGTCGCCGGAAGGAGCGCGGCGAGAACAACGACGCCGCAGAGTTTGAAAGCAGGGATCATGGCGAAATCTCCATTTACAGGTTGAGGGGTGTTCTTCAAACGGGGGCGCCCACGGAGGGGAGGCTGGCGCATATCTCGCGAAAGTGGACGCCGGTTTTGCGAAAAGGATATGCGTTTCCAGGGAATTCTAGAGCTTTCTCCGCCTCAAGTGAAGCGGGGAAAGCGCTGACTGGTGTCGCACTCTGGTTGGAAGGGGCTTCGCTGGGCTCGCCGGGTTCATGAAGCGTAGGGCTTTCACCCGGCTTGCGCCAGTTCCCGCACCGGCGCAGAGCGCCGCGCGAACACCCGAGTCCCGGCTTCGAACACCTCGCAGGCGGCGCTGGGCCGGCGCGCCGAAATCGCCTGGATCGCCTGGATCGCCTCATCCAGGCGGACGAAGGCTTGTCCGTTGGGACGCCCGTTCACCCGAATGGAAAACAGCGCGGGCCAGCCGCACTTTCGCCTTTGCCGCGTCCAGACATATTCTCGCTCGATCGTATCGTAAATTTCGAAGCTCGAATACTCGACGCCCCCGTCGGGAATGGACTTGACCGCCTCGTCCAGGGTCGGGAACTCGGCGTCATCCGCGAAGCCGTTCACGAGAACGCGGAAGCGCGTGGGCAAGGTCGCATTTAATTCGAAGATATTCATGGGTGTGATCCAAGTTGGGTTCCAAGACCGCGAGCGCGCTGGGCGTTGGCGGCGACGAGCTGCGCGACAGACGGCGCGGCTGTGGCGGTCGGATGGGCGTCGAGGCGCGACGGCTTGATCGCGCGCAAAAGATCCTTCGCCCGCGCAATGTCTTCAGGCGCTCCGCGCGCCATCACCAGAAAGCCATCCGCTTTCACATCGGTTTCGTATTGCAGCACGCTGTCGCGCGGGATGGCGATGCTGAACAGCGCGGCGGCGAGATAGCCCAGCGCCGCGACCGGGCCGACGGCCGGAATGGTGATGAAAAGCCCGCCGAAAAACAGCCCCCAGAAGGCGCCGCGCGAGCCCCACAATTTGACGCGGTCGCCGGTGTTGTAGAAGCCGATGACTTTCTCGTCGGTATGGTGGCCCTTGCCGATCAGGCTGAGATTCTTGATGTCGAAGCCGTTGGCGGCAAGCGTCTTGGCGGCGCTCTCCGCTGCTGGATGCTGCGAAAAGACCGCGACGATTGTTTCCGAACTCGGCATGTGACGCCCTTTCGAGGCTGCGACAGGCGGCGCCCGGCGCGCCAGAGCGGTCGACAGCGCAGCGCGTGGCGAGGTTGAACGCCGCCCATGATCCAACCGGTAGGCTTCGCCGACCGGCGCGGACAGCATCGGAAACTACTCAAGCCGTTCGGCGCGGGCTGAAGCCTGAGTAGTTTCCGACGCTGCCGCGCAAACCACGGCGGCGCCATCCCTGCAAAGGTCAACCCGCCGCTTGAGGCGTCTCAGGTCCGCGCGGGCGCCGCCCGTCCGCGATCGCGAGACTATGCGGCGGCGGCGACGCACGCATAAGGACTTGCAAGAATGAAAACATCTATTGGCAAACTGCTGCTGGCCGGTCTCGCGACTCTGAGCCTTGCGGCCTGCTCCACCACGGGCGAACGGCTTGGCGGCGCCGGCGCCGGCATGGTGGTCGGGGGCGCGGTCGCGGGGCCTGTCGGCGCGGTCGCCGGCGGCGTCGCCGGGGCGATCGAAGGTCCGAGCGTGTCCAATGCCATGGGCATTCCCCATCGCGGCCGTCACCATCGCCATCACCGTCATCACCATTACGGCTGAGGATTTCGCGTGGATCGTCGCCGCGAATCGTCGGGCGGTCTCGACAAGTCTTGAGTTCGTAAGTTTCGCGCCGGCCGCATGGAAAACGTGGGCCGGCGCGAAGATCCGCATCGAGACGCCAAAGCTGGCAAGCACAAGACTGTTCCACGAAATGAGTATATTCCGAACCTGCCTCGGCATTTGCCTGACCTCCTAATCTCTACGGGTCAAATAACGGATTTATTCAGGAGAGTAAGATGAGGAAGTTGAGCATTGCGGCTCTTGTCCTTGCGATCGCGGCCTTCACGCCGGCCTTGGCTCCGGCGCGGGCGGGGACAAGCGAAATCGAGCGTGTTTGCGCTCCGCGCCCCGACCAGGCCGAGCGCGAAGCCCGGTTCACGGATCGGTTCGCCGAACATCTGCGTCTGAGCGACGCCCAGAAGGCGTCCTACAAGGCGTTCCAGGAGGCGCGCAAAAAATCCGTCGAGACAGCGACCGCGCGGCTCTGCGCCAAAAAACCCGATGTGACCACTTTTGAGGGGCGGCTCGCCTTTCATCAGGCCTTTCTCGAAGATCGGCTCGACGCCGTGAAAGCGGAAAATCCGAAGCTGATCGATTTCTACAACAGCCTCGACGCCGAACAGAAAAACAAATTCGACAAATTTCGCGAAGGCATGACCCGAAGAGGCGGTCGCTGAGTCCCCCTTTGTCGAAGTCGTCAACGCGTTCGACCGAACGCAAGGAGATTTGGATGAGACCTCTTGGCATGGCCGCGATCGCGGCGGTCGCGACACTCCTGGCGACCGGGGCGGCGCCGGCCGCTCCCGCGAACATACCCAGCCTGCGGCTTTCGGCTTCCGATGGGCAGATCGTTCAAGTCAGATTGCGCCACCATCGCAATAACGGCGCAGCCTTTCCCCTGGCGATCATCGGCGGCCTTGTCGGCGGCGCGCTGAACAACGGCTGCTATTTCAACGATTGCGGCTACGGTTATGATGGCGGCTATTACCGCGGCGGCGGCTATTACGGCGGCGGCGGTTATCGCGGCGGCGGTTATCGCGGCGGCGGTTATCGCGGCGGCGGTTATCGCGGCGGCGGTTATCGTTGAGGTGAACCAGGCCGGGTTCTGAGCAAGAAAACGCCGACCCATGCGGGGTGAGTAGATTCCGAACCTCCCGCCCCTTCGCAAGACCTGCAAACGTCCCGCCGGCTGAAAATCGGCCAAGGGAGCGAAGGTCATGTCGGGCGAGGGATTGCTGATTCTACTCATCGTCGGCGTCATCGCCGGGTGGCTGGCGGGCCAAATCGTTGAAGGCACGGGATTGGGCCTCATCGGCGATCTCGTCATCGGCGTCGCCGGCGCCTTCATCGGCGGATTGCTGCTGCCGCAACTCGGTGTCCATCTTGGGACGGGAACGCTGGGCGCGATCCTCAACGCCACGATCGGCGCGGCGCTGCTGCTTTTCCTCATTCGATTGGTTCGCGGCGGCGGCGGATGGCGCAGCCGGTTCGGCGGTCATTTCGGCAGGCGCTGGTAGCGCGCCGCGCCCCTCAATCGATCTCGACAGGAGTTTTCCCCATGAAACAGCTCATGCGTTTCGGACGACGCGTTCCCCTTCCCGCGACCGTGCAAATCGTCCACGACCTTCTCGTCATGGAGCGAGAAGACAATGCGCGCAAGGCGAGCCAGGCGGAGGACGCCGGGAAAGCCGATCGCGACTCGCCATATCAGCTCAAGGACAGCCGCGTTCCGCCTCACGGCTGACGGCGGCGCGTTCTCCATTTCAGCATCCCTGTTCGACCACCAATCAAGGAAATCCCAAATGGCATTCCGTCCCCTTCATGACCGGGTTGTGCTTCGACGCCTCGAAGGCGAAGAGAAGTCCAAGGGCGGCATCATCATCCCCGACACCGTCAAGGAAAAGCCGCAGGAAGGCGAAATCGTCGCCGTCGGCCCCGGCGCGCGCGACGAGCGCGGCGCGCGGGTTCCGCTCGACCTGCAAGCGGGCGATCGCGTCCTGTTCGGCAAATGGTCGGGCACGGAGGTCAAGATCGACGGGCAGGATCTGCTGATCATGAAAGAAAGCGACGTGCTTGGCGTCGTCGGCTGACGCGGTCTGTTCTGGACCCGCCCCTTACTGAACTTTCGGAGTTGAATTCCCATGGCCGGCAAAGACATTCGTTTCTCCACCGACGCGCGCGACCGCATCCTGCGCGGCGTCGAACTGCTCAACAACGCGGTGAAGGTCACGCTCGGCCCTAAAGGCCGCAATGTCGTGATCGAAAAGTCCTATGGCGCGCCGCGCATCACCAAGGACGGCGTCACCGTCGCCAAGGAAATCGAACTGGCTGACCGTTTCGAAAACCTCGGCGCCCAGCTCGTCAAGGAAGTCGCCAACAAGCAGCATGACGCCGCCGGCGACGGCACCACGACCGCCACGGTTCTCGCCGCGGCCATCGCGCGCGAAGGCGCCAAGGCGGTCGCGGCCGGCCTCAATCCGATGGATTTGAAGCGCGGCATTGATCTTGCCGTCGCGGCCATCGTCGTCGATCTCAAGGCCAATTCAAAGAAGGTCACGTCCAATGACGAGATCGCCCAGGTCGGCCAGATTTCGGCCAATGGCGACAGGTCGATCGGCGACATGATCGCGAAGGCGATGGAGAAGGTCGGCAATGAAGGCGTCATCACGGTCGAAGAGGCGAAAAGCCTCGAAACCGAACTCGACGTCGTCGAGGGCATGCAGTTCGACCGGGGCTATCTCTCGCCCTATTTCGTCACCAATACGGAAAAAATGGTCGCCGAATTCGACGATCCCTACATTCTGATTCACGAGAAGAAGCTGTCGTCCTTGCAGGCGATCCTGCCGGTGCTGGAGGCGGTGGTCCAGACCGGCAAACCGCTGGTGATCATCGCCGAGGATGTCGAAGGCGAGGTTTTGGCCACGCTGGTCGTCAACAAGCTGCGCGGCGGCCTGAAGATCGCGGCCGTCAAGGCGCCGGGCTTCGGCGACCGGCGCAAGGCCATGCTTGAGGACATCGCCATCCTCACCAGTGGACAGGTCATTTCCGAGGACATCGGCATCAAGCTCGAAAACGTGACCTTGGCGATGCTCGGCAGCGCCAAGAAGGTCCGCATCGACAAGGACAGCACGACCATCGTCGATGGCGCCGGCCCCAAGGCGGACATCGAGGCCCGCATCGCCCAGATCAAGGCGCAGGTCGAGGAGACCACCTCGGACTACGACCGCGAAAAGCTTCAGGAGCGCCTTGCGAAACTGGCCGGCGGCGTCGCGATCATTCGCATCGGCGGCGCCAGCGAAACTGAGGTCAAGGAAAAGAAGGACCGGGTTGACGACGCCCTCAACGCCACCCGCGCGGCGGTCGAGGAGGGCGTGTCGCCGGGCGGCGGCGTCGCGCTTTTGCGCGCCATACCGGCGCTGGCGAACATAGTAGTCCAGAACGCGGACCAGAAGACCGGCGTCGATATCGTGCGCAAGGCGATCCAGGCGCCCGCGCGCCAGATCGTCGACAATGCCGGCGACGACGGCGCGGTCGTGGTCGGCAAGCTGATCGAGGCCAAGGACTACGCTTTCGGCTACAACGCCCAGACCGGCGAATATGGCGATATGGTCAAGCTCGGCATCATCGACCCGACCAAGGTCGTCCGCACCGCGATCCAGGACGCCGCCTCGATCGCCGGCCTGATCGTCACCACCGAAGCGACGATCACCGAAGCGCCGAAGAAGGAGTCTGGCCCGGCGCTGCCGCCCGGCGGCGGCATGGGCATGGATTTCTGACGGCAGGCGAGCGCCGGTGGAGGCGAAAGCCGAACCGGCGTTGCGCCGCGCGCGCTTATGGATGATGATTTCTTCTCGACGCAGACAAGGAATCAATCATGGAAAGCGTGAAATCCGATCAGCAAGACGCGGAAACGAATTGGATCGCCGGGGTCTCCCAGCGGGCGTTCATGCGCATCGAGGTCTCCGCCTATTTGGTCCTGGGCTTGCTGCTCTCGATCGTTGCGCTCATGGGGATTGTCGGCGCCGTTTCCACGCTCGCAAAAACTGTGCTGGAAGTGGGCTCCCCGATCTGGCTCGTCGTTACGATCGACCGAATCCTGCTGGTCCTGATGATCATCGAAATCCTGCACACCGTGCGCGTCTCCTTCAACGAAGGCGCGCTGGTGTGCGAACCGTTTCTCGTGGTCGGACTGATCGCCTCGATCCGGCGCGTGCTCGTGATCACGCTGGAGTCCTCGCAAGTGCAGGATACGGGAAAATCAACGGCGGAATTGCATGACCTGTTCAATTCAACCATGATCGAGCTTTGTGTTCTGGCTGGATTGATCTTCGTGATGGTCTGGTCGATCTATCTCCTGCGCCGCGCCAAACGGCCGGGCGGATCGGCCGAGACGCGCATTCACTGACGTGAGCTAGCGCATATTCCCGAAAACCGGTGGCCAATTTTCGGAAATCCTGCTTGGGGCGACGCGGCGAAACAACCGCTTCAATTCCGGCGCAGGATGAGCGACAGGACTCGCCGACGCACTTCCCTTCTCCCCTTGCGGGAGAAGGTGTCGCGCGTAAGCGCGACGGATGAGGGGTTCGTTCCTTGAGATGTCGACGATTCACTTATTTATTTCGCCGCGTCGCCTAACGTGAGCGAGGCCGCCAGACAGCCCGGGGCCATGCCGGCAAAGTGACGCGACTGGGGCTTCCCTGCTGGCCGCGACCGCGCTTTGGACCGTCCGCTCAAGGATTACCCGCTCCATCCAATGCAGGAATACGCCATCGTGACCCAGGCCAAGGCCAACGAGGATGTTGTCCGCGACGGCGCGGGCATCTGAATTGTCTCCCGCGCCTCCTTCACCGTCGCGCAGGCCCAGATCAGAAAGGCCACCGCCGCCAAGGCCGCGATCACGCAGCACACCCGCCGCGTCGGCGACAGGGTCTTGAAGGGCGGCAGCGGATCGAGGATTTCGAAGGCCATCGGTTCAGCCATCCTGTTGGGCGACGCCCTTTCGCGCGTGCGCGAGAAGGAAATCGGCGGCGCGGACGCCCGAGGCCATCGCCAGCACGAACAGCAGCGCGCGCGGTTCGAGGAACCCGAGATCGGCGAGCGCCGGGCCGGGGCAGAGGCCGACCAGTCCCCAGCCGACGCCAAAAACAGCCGCCCCCCCGACGAGTCGCGCGTCGATGCGCTTGAGTCGCGTCGGCGCCGGCGCGAACGGCCCGCGCCCGGCGAGGCGAAAGGCGATGAAGGCGACGACCAGCGCGCCGCCCATCACCAGCGCGAGCGAGGGATCCCAGGAGCCGGCGATGTCGAGAAAACCGAGAACCTTTTGCGGGTCGGTCATGCCGGCGAGGCAGAGGCCGAGGCCGAACAGCAGGCCCGAGGCGAACGGAAAGACTTTCATCGGCTCACCCCAGCAAATGCCGGAAGACGAAGGTGGTGGCGAACCCCGCCGCCATGAAGACAAGCGTCGCGACGAGGGAGCGCGGCGACAGCCGCGCCAAGCCGCAAATGCCGTGCCCGCTGGTGCAGCCATTGGCGAACCGCGTCCCCAACCCGACCAGGAGCCCGCCCGCCAGCAGCGCATTGGGCGAGGCGGCGATCACCGGCGCCGACGCCGCGCCAAGCAGGACGGCGAGCGCCGGGGCGATCACCAGCCCGGCGCAAAAGGCGAGCCGCCAGTCGAGATCGCCGCCCTTTGGCTCCGCCAGGCCGGCGAAAATGCCGGACGCGCCGAGAATGCGCCCCTCGCGCAGCAGCAGCAGCGCTGCGGCGAGCCCGATCAGCACACCGCCCGCCAAAGCGGAAACAGGGGTGAAATGAATCCAGTCGATCCGCATGGCCTGACTCTCATATGACGAAATCGTACTCATATTCCTGCTGCGTCCGCAGCGCGAACCAGACTGTTTCGCCGCGTTTCAAGGCGAGGTCGTTGAAGGTCGGCGTCGTCACCTCCACATCGACATGGGTCTTGTCCTCGGTCTCAAGCTCCACCTTCACCACCGGACCGCCGAAGCCGATATGGGAGACCAGGCCGAGCCGCGCGTCCGGCCCCGCCGAATCGCGGTCGCGATGGATGACGATGTCGTGCGGGCGCACCAGCGCCGCGCCGTCGCCGCTCTGCCCGCGCCCGTGGAACAGGTTGTAATTGCCCAGGAACTTGAACACGAACGGGCTGGCTGGTTTTTCATACACCTCCTGTGGCGGCGCGTATTGCTCGATGCGCCCGGCGTTCATCACCGCGACGCGGTCGGACACTTCCAGAGCCTCCTCCTGGTCGTGGGTGACGAAAATGGTGGTGACGTGGATGGTGTCATGCAGGCGGCGCAGCCAGCGGCGCAACTCGCGCCGCACGGTGGCGTCGAGCGCGCCGAACGGCTCGTCGAGCAGCAGCACGCGCGGCTCGACCGCCAACGCGCGGGCGAGCGCCACGCGCTGGCGCTGGCCGCCGGAAAGCTGCGAGGGGTAGCGCTGAGCCATGTTGCCAAGCTGGATCAGGTCGAGCAGGGTCTGCACCTTTTCGCGGATTTGCGCCTCGCCCGGCCGCTCGCGGCGCGGCTTGGCGCGCAGGCCGAAGGCGATGTTCTCGAACACGTTCATATGCTTGAACAGGGCGTAATGCTGGAACACGAAGCCGATCCGGCGTTTCCCCAAATCGACGTCGGAGACGTCCACATCATCGAACAGCACCGGACCGGAGCCCTCATCCGCCTGCTCGATGCCCGCGATGACGCGCAAAAGCGTGGTCTTGCCCGAGCCCGACGGTCCGAGCAGCGCCACCAGTTCGCCGGACTCGATCTTCAGGTCGATATTCTGGAGAATCTTGTTGTCGCCATAGCTCTTGGAAATGTTGCGAATTTCGATGGTCATTGGCTGGAATGCCCTTGGTTTTGCGGGAGGTCACGCGCCGCTTTCCACTCGATCGCGGCTTTCGCGACCAGCGTGAACACGGCGAGCAGCGCCAGCACGGAGGCGACGGTGAAGGCCGCCTGATTGTTGTATTCGTTCCAGAGTTTTTCAATGCGCAGCGGCATGGTGTCGTTGACATCGACATGGCCGGAGACGACGGAAACCGCGCCGAATTCGCCGAAGGCGCGCGCCGTGCACAGGATGACGCCATAGAGCAGCGCCCATTTCACATTGGGCACGGTGATCTTGAAGAAGGTGCGCCAGCCCGAGGCGCCGAGCGACAGCGCCGCCAGCTCCTCGTCGGTCCCCTGCGATTCCATCAGCGGCGTCAGCGAGCGCGCGACAAAGGGGAAGGTGACGAAGACGCTCGCCAGCACAATGGCCAGCGGGGTGAAGATCACGCCGGAATAGTCGCGCTCGAAGGCGAGCGGAAAACCCGCCTCGAACCCGACCCAGCGCAAAGAGAACGGATCGATCCAAGTGAGATGCGTCGCCCAGTCGCCGAAAATGCCGTTGCGGCCGAGCAGCAGCACGAAGACGAGGCCGGCCACCACGGGCGAGACCGAGAACGGCAGGTCGATCAGCGAGATCAGCAGCGCCCGGCCGCGAAAGTTGAATTTGGTCGTCGCCCAGGCGGCGGCGAGGCCGAAACAAATGTTCAGCGGCACCACGATGGCCGCGACCGACAGGGTCAGGCCGATGGCGTGCCAGGTGCGGCCCGCCTGCACCGCGGCTTCGGCCAGCTTGCGTTGCTGGACGACGCTCAAGACCTGCTCCGGCGCCGGCTGTGGCGGCCAGAACACGGCGAGATAGCCGTCAAGCCCCTTGGCGAAAGCCTGCACGAACACATTGACCAGGGGCACGAGGATGAAAATGGTGAGAAAGCTCACCGCCAGCGTCACCAGCACGGTGCGCGCGACCGGGTGCGGCGGCGGCGCAGGCTTGATCGGTCCGAGGGCGGTTTTGGCGGCGATGGGCGCTCCGGCCATGCGGGTTTCACTCCAGGGTCAGGCCGTCCGCTCATGGCGGCGGGAGAAGGATTCGAGGCCGTTGATCACCAGCAGGATCAGCAGCGAGATCGCCAGCAGGACCACGCCGATGGCCGAGGCCTGGGCATATTGGAAGTCGTCGAGCCGCGTGACGATCTGCAACGGCGCGATCTGCGATCGTCCCGGAATGTTCGCGGCGATGAAGATCACCGAGCCATATTCGCCGACCGCGCGGGCGAAGGCGAGCGCCACGCCGGACACCCAGGCCGGCGCGATCTCGGGGAAGATCACGCGGGCGAAAATGGTGGCCGGTTTGGCGCCGAGGCTGCGCGCGGCGATCTCATATTCCGGGTCCCATTCCAGCAGCACCGGCTGCACCGTGCGCACCACGAACGGCAGGCCGACGAAGACCAGGACGATGACAATGCCCCCGGTCTGGCCGGTATAGGGAAAGGTCAGCCAATCCAGCGCGCCGGAGGGCAACAGCGGCCCGGCTCCGGTCAGCCCGGCGAGCGCATTGACGCCCTCGACCAGACGCGGACCGAAGCCGCCGAGCCAGCCGTCCTTCAAGAACAGATTGGCGAAGGTGAGGCCGGCGACCGCCGTCGGCAAGGCGAAGGGAAAGTCGATCACCGCGTCGAACAGCCGGCGCAATGGAAAATCGTAGCGCACCAGAGACCACGCCACGATCAGGCCGAACACGGCGTTGATCAGCGCCGCCAGCGTGGAAGCGAAGAAGGTCAGGCGCAGCGAAGCGGTGACGACGGGATCGGTGATGACGCGGAAAAATTCCGGCGCGCTCATCTGCCCGGCCTTCAGCGCGAGCGCGGCCAGAGGCAGCAGAACCAGCGCCGAAAGATAGAACAAGGTGTAGCCGAGCGTCAGCGGCAAGCCGGGGATGACGCGATGCGTTCTGGACATGAAACACTCAAGGCAAGCGAAGGACGCGCGAGGAGTCGCGCGTCCAAAAAGCTCAGTTGGCCGGCTTGTAGAACTGGTCGAAGATGCCGCCGTCGGCGAAGAAGGTGGCCTGCGCCTTGGCCCAGCCACCATAGGTCTCATCTATGGTGAAGAAGGGGATTTTCGGCAGTTCGGCGCTGTATTTGTTCAGGGCCGCGACGTCGCGCGGGCGATAGTGCAGCTGGCCGATCACGTCCTGCGCCTCCGGCGTGTAGAGATAGGACAGGTAGGCTTCCGCGACTTTTCGCGTGCCGCGCTGGTCGACAACCTTGTCCACCACCGCGACCGGCGGCTCGGTGAGAATCGAGGTCGAGGGATAGACGATATCGAACTTGTCCGCGCCGAATTCGTCCTTGGCCAGCCAAAGTTCGTTTTCCCAGTTGAGCAGCACGTCGCCGATCTGCTTTTGCGCGAAAGTCACGGTCGAGCCGCGCGCGCCGGCGTCGAGCACGGGCACGTGCTTGTTGAAGATTTCCGAAACTTTTCCGCGCGCTTCCGCGTCATTGTAGATCGGGAAGTCCTTCGCCGCATCGGCGGCGGCCTTGGCTTCCGCCTGACCGGCGGCGGTGGTGAAATCGTGGGTCCTGGCCTTGGCGAAGGCGCCCCACAACGACAGGAACGACCAGCGCGCGCCGCCCGAGGTTTTCGGATTGGCGGTGATCACCTCCACGCCGGGGCGCAGCAGGTCGCTCCAATCCTTGATGCCCTTCGGATTGCCCTTGCGCACCAGGAAGGCGATGGTCGAGGTATAGGGCGAGGCGTGGTTGGGGAATTTGTTCTGCCAGCCGGAATTGATCAGCCCGGCCTTTTCAATCGCCGTGACATCCCAGCCGAGCGCCAGCGTGACCACATCGGCGTTGAGGCCGTCGATCACCGAGCGCGCCTGCTTGCCCGAACCGCCGTTCGACAGCTCCACGGTGACCTTGTCGCCGGTTTGCGCCTTCCATTTGGCGGCGAAATTCTGGCCGATGACGGCGTAGAGCTCGCGGGTCGGATCGTAGGACACGTTGAGCAAGCGCACTTCGGCGGCGGCGGCCGCGCCGGCCAGGGCGATCAGGCCCAGGGCGACGCCTGCGAGCCGGGTTTTTAAGCGAGAGGACATGATGTTTCCTTGCGTTGCGGGGCGTTGCGGGGTGGAGAAATTTGTTTTGTTGATGGAATTATATTTTGTACATAAATCTAGTCAACTATTAAAATGGCGGATCGCTTTCCGTTGGGCTGTGCGCCACGGCACCTCGCCCCGCCTCGCCCCGCCCTCTCCAGCCCTATGGCTTTCGATCGACTCGTGGTCATCCGCCCGCCTTGTGAGGCGGGAAAGGCGGAGGGACAGCGCCGGCAGCGTTATAACACCATTTTGTTGGTCGTTTTAAACGATTTCCGACCAAAAGGGGCCGCGTTGACGCGCCCCTCGTCGTGATCTTTGACCGTCGAGGCGCCAGGCGGAGACCGGGAAAGAAGGAAATTTCGTTGCGGCGAAATCATCGCGACGACTTCAGGGCTTTTGACGAAATAGAACCGGCGTGAGCCCCACAAACGCTGAAATATAATCGCAAGGATCTGGAAAACGGCCCTCGCCGCGCCGGACAGCTTGGCTTGGGTTTTGTGTTTTTTTTGCAACAGACGTTTCCATTAAGCAACAATTAACCTTCTTTCTGGGCCGACGGCGATTGACTCCCATGACGGGGTAAAATCATACTTTACCGACCGGATATATAACCATAACAAATGACCCGCTCCTCCCCAGTCTGATGCAGGTAATAGACATGTCTCCTTCCCTCCGCCGCGCTTTTCTCTCCAGCGTCCGCCCCGTCGCCCTGCTCGGCGGCGCCGTCGTCCTTTCTTCCCTGGGCGCCAACGCGGCGCGCGCGCAGGACGCCGCGCCCGCTTCGGCGCCCGCCGCGCCGGCGTCGGGTCAGGTGGAGGAAGTGACCATCACCGCCCGCGACCGCGCCGAAAAAGCGCAGGACGTGCCGCTGCCGATTTCCGCTGTCGGCGCGAGAACTGTTGAAAAGGAGCATGTCGAAGGCTGGAAGGATATCGTTCAGAAAGTGCCGAGCTTCACGCCGGCCGTCGCCAATCCGCGCACCGGCGCCAACGGCATGCGCGGCATTACCGGCATCGCCGGCGGCACGGACGGTTCCGAGGGCGGCGTCGGCGTGATCGTCGACAATGTGTTCTACACCCACATCGGCTTTTCCTGGCTGACCACTTACGACATCGATTCGGTGCAGGTGGCGCGCGGACCGCAGGGCACGCTGCTCGGCAAGAACACCACCATCGGCGCGGTCATCATCAACACGAAGGAGCCGAGTTTCGAGCCGCAGACCACCACGGAAACCACCGTCGGCACCCGAGGGCTGGTCGAGGAAAAATTCTCCAATACCGGAACGCTCATTCCCGATACGCTCGCCTATCGCATTTCGGGTTTCGGCGCGCGACAGGACGGCTTCGTCAAGAACCTCTACGCGCCTTCAGGGGACCCGGAGGGACAAAACATCGACCGCTGGGGCGGTCGTGGGCAATTGCTTGGGACCTTCGGCGACATCACCGATCGCGTGATCTTCGAACACGACGCCAGCAACGAAAACAACAACGGAACGGGAACCTTCGACGACGGCTGGAACCGGAATTTCGACGGAACGGCGCGCAAGATCGGCGTGGTCACCGCCGCCGGAGCCGCCGTCTATTCCACGCCTCAGGCGGCGCTCTCCGCTCTGTTCCCGCAATATGCGTCACGCATTGGCGCCGACCCGTGGGCGACGCCCTACACAGGGATCGGCAGTCTCAGAACGCGCACCGATGGCGTTTCCAACGAACTGAATTGGCATTTGGGCGATTACACCCTGACGTCCGTTTCCGCGTGGAGAAGGTTTGACTTCCAGCCGCACAATTGGATCGGCAACTTCGGCATCAAACAATATTCCGACCTCAGCGTCGGGTACGACGTCAATGTCAACCAATATTCCCAGGAGTTGCGCATCGCCTCGCCGACCGGCGAAAAATTCGAGTGGACCGGCGGCCTCTACTTCCTGCGCGAGCTTGTCAATTCCAGAAACATAACGGGGTTAGGCCCCGACGCCGTCACCATGACGACCGCCAACAACACCAATGTCGGGATCTACAATTCAGGCATTCTCGATGGCGTGTCAGCCTATCGCTTCGGCCGCACCGCCGTCACCACCTTCGCCCAGTTCGCGCAAGCCACATACCATTACGACGAGAAGGCGACGCTGACCCTCGGCGTGCGCAATTCCTGGGAAGACCGCACCGCCTCCGACACCGGCTATTATGAAGGCGGGGCCACGCTTCCCGCCAATTTGCAGAACGTGCGCACCGATTATGTGATCGCGAATACTGGCGGGACCAATTTCAACATCAACGGCGAACAGAAGACGGATTCGATCTCGTTCCTGATCAACCCCTCCTACAAGGTCACCGAGAACTTCAGCACCTATCTCAACGTCGCCCGCGGCGTGAAGTCCGGGGCCGCCAATACCGACGCCGTTCCGGTCTACTCGGGCAATACGCCCGCCGCGTGGGCGAAAAACCAGCTGCCAAACCGCATCGGCTTACAGGACGCCATCACCAAGCCTGAGGTCGCCTATGACTTCGAACTCGGCTTCAAGTCGAGCTGGCTCGACAACAGACTCCTGGTCAACGCCAATGTCTATGATAACGAAATCTACGATTTCCAGGCCAAATTGGTGAATTATTTCGCTTACACCACCAACGGCCAGACGGTGTACACCCCGAACACTCTTCTCGGCAATGTCCCGCACGTGCGGCTGGCCGGCTTCGAGACCGATGGCCGTTATTCGCCGATCGACGACTTCTGGATCACCTGGGCGGGCGCCTACAATGGAGCCTGGTATGTCAAATTCCCGAACTCCGCGCTGCCCGCCGATTATCAGAGTTCGACTGTTCATCCGACCACCATCAATCTGTCCGGCGGGCGCATCCCGAATGTCTCGCCCTTCACTTTCTCGCTGGGCGGCAGCTATGAATATATCGCCGGCTCGTTCATCGGCGAGAACTGGAAGGGTTATGTCTACGGCAACCAGTTCTTCAAGAGCACGACGCAATTCTCGCTGGGCGCCGGCAACACCGGCTATGTGCTGAAACAGCCGTCTTATTCGACCTTCAACGCTGGCATCGGCTTCAAGACTTCGGACGAAAAATACGACATCGGGATCTGGGCGAAGAACCTGTTCAACCGCAGGGCCGTCCAGAGCATGCAGCTCTCGACCAATCTGGGATTGGGCACGCTCTATTGGAATGATCCGCTGACCGTCGGCGTGACTCTCCGCACCAAGTTCTGATCTCCCTCCTGCGCGCCTGCGCCGGCGCCGGATTCTCCGGCGCCGTTTTTTTTCGGATCCCCCCTTTGCGTCGAGCGCCGGTGCTTGCGTCGCGCATCGGTAAGCACTTGACCTTTATAATCGACATACTCCATAATTTTACTAACTTCAGGAGCCTCCCGTGAACGCCAAACATGTCGAAGGGCCGCCGGTCACCGAGCA
>NZ_NHSJ01000091.1 GCF_002937075.1 Rhodoblastus sphagnicola | reverse complement strand
GCGGCTCTAAGTCCTCTTGCGCGCATGGTTGCGATGGAGGTTTTGTCGAGGATGAGGGCCATGGCGTCGCGGACGTCGAGCATGACGTCGCGAATCGCGCAGGCTTCGACATCGCCGCAATCGGTGCAGGGGCGGTAGGCGGTGCGGCTGGCGCAGGCGATGGGGGCGAGCGGTCCGTCGAGAATGCGGATGATCTGGCCGCAGGTGATGGCGTCGGCCGGGCGCGCCAGCTGATAGCCGCCGCCCTTGCCCTTCTTGCTCGACAAAATCCCGGCTTTGGTCAGTTCCAGCAGGATGGCGTCGAGGAATTTGCGGGGAATGTTGTTGTCCTGCGCAATGTTGGCGGCGAGCGAAACGCCCTGCGCGCCGGCGAGGTGAATCAACGCCTTCAATCCATATTTGGCCTTGTTCGACAGCATGGCTTCCCCGGTTCGGAGTGCGAGGCCGGCGCAAACGCCGCGCGGCTAGCCGGCAATGTCGAGGGATTGAGCCGGAAATTCAAGCCGTCTGGGCGATGTGGGAAAAGCTTTCGCCGCGCCCGAAATTTATTGCCGTTTAAGTCGAGCGATTATATAGTCTTTACAAACATGCTCCTCGAAGCACGAAAGCTCACGACATGACCGCAGCCTTCGCGTCGGCGCTCCCCGCCGACGACATCGCCCAAACCACGCCGTTTTCCGGCGCGCAACACCTGCTCGTCATCAAACCCGCGCGCCAGTTCTACCTCGCCGAGATCGCGGCGGTCGGCCTCTACGCCCTGATCGTCGCCGCCGGCCTGTATTACCAGTCCAGGCCGATCGAGGCGCCGCCGGAACAGCCGCTGGAGCTGGTGCTGGCGCCCGCCGAACCGCCGCTGGAGGAGCCGCCGCCGCCGCCCGAAGAGGTCAAGCCGCCGGAGCCGGAAACCCTGCCGCCGCCGCCCGAAGCCGTCGCGCCGCCGGTGGCGCCGGTCGAGCCGCCCAAGAAGATTGAAAAGCCCAAACCCAAACCCAAGCCGGTTCCCAAGGTCGAGCACAAGCCGGTCGTAAAAGTCGCGCCCAAGCCGGCGCCGGCGCGCGTCGCCGCGCGGCGCGAGGAGGCGGCGCCGGCGCGCCCCGTTCCCGCCGGCGCCTCGGCCTCTGTCATCGCCAACCAGTTGCATGGCTGCCTCGCCCGCGCCGGCGCCAGCCTCTATCCGGAGTCGCAAAAACCGCGTTCGGGCCATGTCGGCTATCGCGCCAACATTTCCGCCGGCGGTTCGGTGTCGTTCAGCTGGTCGTCGTCGGGCAATCCCGCCTTCGACGCCGCCGCGCAAAGGGCCGGCGCCCGCTGCGGCAGCGTGCAGGCGCCGGGCCGTCCCGCCGCGCTGAGCGGCGCCATCAGCTTCCGCTACAACTGATTCCCCCTCTCCCCCACCAAGGAAAACGCAGAATGTCCGAACCCTCCGCCGCCGCGCACGCCCTGTCGCCGGTTGATCTGTTTCTTCAGGCCGACAGCATCGTCAAAGCCGTCATGGTCCTGCTGGTCGTCGCCTCGGCGCTGGGCTGGGCGGTGATCCTCGACAAAGAAATCCGCCTCAAAGTGCTGAACGCGCGGGCGAAAAAGCTGATAGCCGGCATCCAGGGCGTCGAATTGCCGCTCGGCCATCTCGCGCCCGACTTCGCCAGCGCCCCGCCGAGCGATCCGCTGGTTCAGGTCTATGGCGCGGCTTCCGAGGAATTTTTACGCTCGCGCGACCTGCTGACGACCGAGGCGCAGCGCGACGCCGCGCAGGAGCGCGTCCACCGCGCCGCCACGCTCGCCAGCGCCGCCGCGCTCGGCCATTTGCAGGCGCGACTTGGCAGCCTTGCGACCATTGGCGCGGTGTCGCCCTTCGTCGGCCTGTTCGGCACGGTCTGGGGCATCATGAACTCGTTCCAGGGCATTGCGGCGTCCAACAACACCAGCCTCGCGGTGGTGGCGCCGGGCATAGCGGAAGCCCTGTTCGCCACGGCTCTGGGCCTGGTGGCGGCGATACCGGCGGTGATCTTCTACAACCGCATCGGCACGGACATCGCCAATTACGGCAAGAAGATCAACGGCTTCATCGGCGTGTTCGAAATCGAGCTGTCGCGCCAGCTATCAAGGAAGGGAGATCGCGGTGGCCTTCGCGTTGCGTAATCAGGACGGGGGCTCCGACGCCGCCCCCATGGCGGACATGAACGTGACGCCGCTGGTCGATGTCATGCTGGTGCTGCTGATCGTGTTCATGGTGGCGGCGCCGCTGATGGCGGTGGGCGTTCCGGTCGATCTGCCGAAGGTGCAAGCCAAGCAGCTCAACGACCAGAAACCGCCGATCGCGGTCAGCATCGACGCCGAGGGCAATTTCTTCATCGACCAGAAGGCGGTCGCGGCGGACTCGCTGTTCGACGAGCTGAATTCGGCGTCGGAGAACGACAAGGAGCGGCGCATCCATGTGCGCGGCGACAAGAACGCGATCTATGGCAAGGTGATCGAGGCCATGGGCAAAATCAACGGCGCCGGCTTCACCAAGGTGGCGCTGGTGTCGGAGGCGCCCAACGCCCCAACGCCCGCCGCCGCGCGGCCCGCGCAGGTGAGGTAGCTCCATATATGCGCCAGATTTAAGCTTGGCTGCTGAGAACGTCGTGGTCGTGGGGTTGATCCCCTCGTGCTTCGAGACGGCGAGGTTCGCTCGCCTCCTCAGCATGAGGGGATCAATGGAATCAATCTCGTAGCCCTCATGCTGAGGAGGCTCCGAAGGAGCCGTCTCGAAGCGCGAGGGCGGTCCACGGCTTTTGCCGCAGCCTGCCAGTGCTTAACCTGGCGCATATGTCCGGTAGCCCCGACCCTCGCGTTGCGATCGAAGTCAGCCGGCGCCGCAAGCGCATGATCCCAAAAAGTGGGCGCCGGTTTTTGGAAAAGATCATGCGCTTGCAGCGCCGGCTTTTTCGTCGATGGGAGGTCAGGCGCGGATGTCGTCGTAGGAGAGCGTCAGATGCGCCAGCGTCTCCTGCTCGCCAAGGGCGTGATAGGAATGCGGCACGTCGGCGTCGAAATGGATGACGTCGCCCGGCCCGAGGCGATAGGCCGGCTCGTGGCCGGTGACGATCTCCAGCACGCCGCTGACGACGAGAATATTCTCCGAGGTGCCGGGCGCGTGGGCCTGGGAGTGCTCGGTATGGCCGGCGGCGACGGTGAGTTCGTAGATCTCGACCCGGGGCTTTTCGCCGAAGGCGATCAGCGCGCGCGACTTGAAGGCGCCGTCGCTCGACGACAGCACATTGGCCTCGCTCTTGCGGATCACGGCGGCGCCGCCGCGCTTGGGCGTGGCGATCAGACTGCCGAAGGGGACATGGAGCGCATTGGCGATTTTCCACAGCACATCGATGCTGGGCGCGCGCCGCCCGTTGACGATGGCGGCCAGCAGGTCGGGATCGACGCCGGCGAAATCGGCGAGACGCTCAAGCGCGCTGTCCTCCTGCTTCAGGCGGGCGCGCAGCCGCGCGGCGATCACCAGGGTCAAGTCCTGCTCGGTGACCGGCGGCCCTTCGACATGTTTGGCGTTCACGGGAGGCTCCTGAAGTTAGTAAAATTATGGAGTATGTCGATTATAAAGGTCAAGTGCTTACCGATGCGCGACGCAAGCACCGGCGC
>NZ_NHSJ01000090.1 GCF_002937075.1 Rhodoblastus sphagnicola | reverse complement strand
CCAAAGGCCGGCCAGGGCGAAAAGCAGGGGGTCGCCGCCGCCGAGCCCCGCGCGTCCGCGCAGCGCTTGATAGCAGCGCGCCGTCAACCAGAGCGCGGCATAGGCGAACAGGCCGGCGCCCAGGAAAGAACCGATCTCGTCGGGCGACAAGCTCAGCCGGACCAGCAGACCGACGCCGGCGATCGCCAGCAGCGGGCCATCCGGCAGGACGAGATAGAGCGCGTCGATCAAGGCGGCGATGCAAAGCGGGACGAACAGCGCCAGACTGGCGATCAGCACGGCGGGGCTGGCGTGCGCCGCCGCAAGGCCGAACCACCCGGCGACAAAGCCCCAGGCGGTCGGGGTCAGGGCGCTCGCCAGAGGATCTCCTTGGCGGGCGGTCAGGCTGGCCCAGGCGAAACCGCCGAGCCGGCGCGCGCGACGGCGAAAGCGCGCCAGGCGCATCGCCCAAAACGAGTCGTTGAACGCGAAATATGCAGTCACATTGGGCCTTTGGACGCCCGGAAGAACGGGGCGCGCGGCCCAACAGTCTCTCGCCCCAACAGTCTTGACCTCACCGGGCGCCAAATTGAAGACCCGGCAGAATCTGGGTTCCCTCGGCGCGAACGCCGTCCAGTTTGCTCGGAGCGACGCCGAAGATTTGAAGGATGGTCGGCGCGATCTGCGCGGTCGTGACCACCGTGTTGATCGATTTCGCGGTCAGGCCGGGATTCGACCCGATCAGGGCGACATGGGTGTCGTCCTCGTTGAAGCCGCCGTCTTCGGCGTGTTTCGAGCCGCCGGTGTAGATCACGCCGCTCTGGGCCAGTCCGGCGAGATTGGAACAGGTGTTGTGGGCGATGCAATATTGCAGATCGGCGGCGCGGAAACCGTCGATGCTCACGAGCAGAACATGCTTCAGGTTGTTCTCAAAAGCGGCGGCCGGCGGGACGATGGCGAGCGGCAGGGTGAGGCTCGAAGCCAAAGCGGCGCGGTCGGAATGGTCTTGTATTTGAATCATGGGCCCCCGGCTGACATGACGCGCGTAAATGATCACGCGGCTGTGTCATTCGGATGAAACATTTGCTTCCGAAACTGGGGGCTGATGGGATGGAGCTCGGATGGCCGGCGAAATGAGAACAGCGGGCCTGTTGGCGATGATGTTCGGCCTGCTGGCCATGGGCGCCGCGCGCGCCGGGACGATCCGCGCGGGGACGGTCGACGTCTCGCCGCAGGGGCTGACCCGCTATGCCTGGTGCCTCGAACAGGCGCGGCAGGAGGACGCCGTCTATCCCGGCGATCGGGGCGTCGGCTATCGCTGCACCCACGAGACAGCCGCCGGCTATTTCAACGCGCTCGGGCGGCGCGGGCGCGACCCCCGGGAAACCTCGGTGCGCGACGAAACCGGCGCCTATGTGCTGCGCCCGATTTCGGGCCTTGGCAATTGCTGGCATCGGATCGAGGATGAAACGGGCCGGCCGGTCTCCGCCTTTGGCTGCGACGTCTTCATCGCCTACTGAGCATTGTCATGAGGCGATCATCAATGGCTCCTAAATCCGGCTTGAGCTTAGGGTGTTTGTCCGTGCCGTCCTTTTCCGATCTCCGCATGGGCGCCGCGCGCCGCCTCACCCGCCGCGCATCGCGGCGCGCCGGGTTTTCCCTGGTGGAAATGCTGGTCGTGCTGGCGATCATCGGCATGATCGTCGGTCTGGTCGGGCCGCGCGTGCTGAACTATCTGTCGGAATCCAAGGTCAAGACGGCGCAGATCCAGATGGAGAACATCGCCAGCGCGCTCGACCTGTTCTATCTCGACGCCGGCCGCTATCCCACCACCGAAGAGGGGCTGGCGGCGCTGGTGCGTCCGCCCTCCGGCCTCGCGGGCTGGAACGGGCCTTATCTCAAATCGAACACGGCGCCGCACGATCCCTGGTGCCACGACTACCTCTATCGCGCGCCCGGACAGAACGCGCCCTATGACGTCGGCTCGCGCGGTCCAACCGGCAAGGAAGGCGGCGCCGGGACCCTGGCCCGCGCCGCGCGCTGAAGCGGCCGCCGCCGCGCCGAAAAGGCTTCGCCCTGTTGATCGTGATCTGGGGGCTGGGCGCGATCGCACTGCTGGTGTTGTCCTTCGCCGCCACGGGCCGACTGCGCTTGCAGACCGCCTTCAACGCCGCCGGCGCCGAGCAGGCGCGGGCGATGGCCCAAGCCGCGACCAATCTCGCGGTGCTGACGCTGGCGCGCGAGCAGATCGCCGGCGGCGCGCCCGAGCATGACGGGGCGCCGAGCTTTTGCGCGCTGGAGGATGCCGTGGTCGCCTTGGCGATCGAGGATGAGGCCGGCAAGATCGATCTGAACGCCGCCTCCGAATCTTTGTTGCGCGACGCCTTTTCCGGCCTCGCGGGCCTCGCGCCGAACGACGCGACCGCCGTGGCCCGCGCCGTGGCGCAATTTCGCACCCCCGCCATTTTCGGCTTGGACACGCCGAGCGGCGCGGGCAAGCCTTTCGCCGCCAAGGGCGCGCAATTCTAGAGCGCGCTGGAGCTCGACCAGGTCGCCGGCCTGGATTCGGCCCAGTTCCAGACCCTGCTGCCTTTCGTCACCGTGCATTCGCACGCCGACGGCCTCGATCCGAATCGGGCGCCGCCGGCGCTGTTCGCTGCGCTGCTGGGCCTGTCCGGCGAAGAGGTCGCCGCGCTCGCGGCCCGGCCTTACCCCAACGCGCTGAACCGCGACGATCCGCGCTTTCCCGAAACCTATCGGCAAAGCGGCGCCCACGACATTTTCCTGGTTCATGTCGAGGCCCTGCTCGCCAGCGGCGCGCGGGCTCTAAGCGAAACCATCGTCGATCTGCGCGCCAGCGACGGCGCGCCCTACGCCTTCCGCGAGATTCGCGGGGGCGCGCCACATTTCTCGGACCAGCTCAACACATTGCGCACGGCGCCGCCGCCGCCGTGTTGAGAGCCGTGACTTTGAGCGATAAGTGGCGCTGTTTCCTGATTCCCCATCCCAGGGTTCAGTTACGGCTGCTCCTGATCAGGAGCAGCCCGTGGTTGATCCGCATGTCTCACACTTCAGGCAGGTGCCGTTGCGTACAAGCGTGAAATTTCCACACTCGCCGCACGCTTCTCCAACGTACCCCTTTATGCGGGCTTCAGCCCTGCGCGAACCGGATGCGGGAAGTCTCTGGTTTCCGGAGTAAGCAAGACCGCCCGATGTCGGATCATCACTGGCGGCGCTGTCCTTCGCCGGCGGCGTCCAGGTCAGCGTGTCCAGCAGGCTGGGCGCGCCGGGCTCGACCAGCGCGTCGGATTTCAGCGCCGTGGCCCCCACCGTCGCCACCCCCGCGGTAACCGGCTTTTCCATCGCCCGATCGGTCTGCACCAGCATCAGCTTGTCCGTCTTGCTGCGCACGAACCCGCGCGACACAAACCGTTGCGTCGTGTTCGCCTGCGAGGCGGGGGCGCGGCTCTGGTCGTCGCCCTTGCCCAGCGCGTCATGGCCGATGTCGGAGGGATCGACATGGGCGAGATCGGTGCGGCCGAGATAGGAAATCGCCAGCTCGCGGAACACATAGTCGAGAATCGACGTCGCGTTCTTGATCGCGTCATTGCCCTGCACGAAACCCGCCGGCTCGAAGCGGGTGAAGGTGAAGGCGTCGACATATTCCTCCAGCGGCACGCCATATTGCAGGCCGACCGAAATCGCTATGGCGAAATTGTTCATCAAGCTGCGGAAGGCCGCGCCTTCCTTGTGCATGTCGATGAAGATTTCGCCGATGCGGCCGTCCTGATATTCGCCGGTGCGCAAGTAAACCTTGTGGCCGCCAACCACCGCCTTCTGGGTATAGCCTTTGCGCCGGTCGGGGAGTTTTTCGCGCTCGCGGCGCCGTTCGATGCGCTCGACCACACGCTCGACAATGCGCTCCGCGATCTGCGTCGTCCGCGCCGGCTGGCTCTGCGCCATGAAGGCGTCGAACGCGTCCTCGTCTTCCTCCTCATCGGCGATGAGTTGCGAGTTCAGCGGCTGCGACAGTTTGGAGCCGTCGCGATAGAGCGCGTTGGCCTTCAGCGCCAGCCGCCAGGACAGCAGATAGGCGTTCTTGCAATCCTCGACGGTGGCGTCGTTGGGCATGTTGATGGTCTTGGAAATCGCGCCGGAAATGAACGGCTGCGCCGCCGCCATCATGCGGATATGGCTTTCCACCGACAGATAGCGCTTGCCCGTGCGCCCGCAGGGATTGGCGCAGTCGAACACCGCGTAATGCTCGGGTTTCAAATGCGGCGCGCCCTCAAGGGTCATGGCGCCGCAGGCGTGGATGTTGGCGGCCTCGATTTCGGCCTTGGTGAAACCGAGGAAGGGCAGCAGTTCGAACGAGGGGTCTTCCAGCTTGGCGAACGGCACTTTCAGCGTGTTGACCAGGAATTCCCCGCCCAGCACGAACTGGTTGAAGGCGAATTTGATGTCGAAAGCCTCGCCCAGCGCCTTTTCCAGCGCGGCGAGCTGGTCCACGCCAAACCCCTTGGCTTTCAGCGTCGCCGCGTTGATCGCCGGCGCCTGGTTGAGATTGCCGTGACCCAGCGCGAAAACCTCGATTTCCGCGAGCTGCGCTTCGGTATAGCCGAGAGCGCGCAAAGCTTCGGGCACGGCGCGGTTGATGATCTTGAAATAGCCGCCGCCGGCCAGCTTCTTGAATTTCACCAGCGCGAAATCCGGCTCGATCCCGGTGGTGTCGCAATCCATCACCAGCCCGATCGTGCCGGTCGGCGCCACCACGGACACCTGCGCATTGCGATAGCCGTGCTTTTCGCCGAGGACGCGCGCGGCGTCCCAAGCCTTGCGGGCATGGACGATCAGATCCTGGTCGGGGCAGGAGGCGGCGTCGAGCGGAACCGGATGCACCGCGAGGCCCTCATAGCCGGCAGCCGCGCCATAAGCCGCCCGCTGGTGGTTGCGGATCACGCGCAGCATGGCGCCGGAATTTTCGGCGTAACGCGCGAAGGCGCCGAGTTGCCCGGCCATTTCGGCCGAGGTGGCGTAGCACACGCCGGTCATGATCGCCGACAGCGCGCCGCACAGACTGCGGCCGGCTTTGGAATCATAGGCCAGACCGGACGACATCAGCAGACCGCCGATATTGGCGAAGCCAAGCCCGAGCGTGCGATAATCATGGGACAGTTGAGCGATTTCGCGTGACGGGAACTGCGCCATCAGCACGGAAATTTCCAGCACGACCGTCCACAGCCGCACCGCATGCTCATAAGCCGCGACGTCGAATTTTTTCGTCTCGGGATCACGGAATTGCAGCAGGTTCAGCGAGGCGAGATTGCAGGCCGTGTCGTCCAGGAACATATATTCCGAACACGGGTTCGACGCCCGGATCTCACCGCCGGCGGGGCAGGTGTGCCAGTCGTTGATGGTGGTGTGGAATTGCAGGCCGGGATCGGCGGAGGCCCAGGCGGCATAGCCGATCTTGTCCCAGAGTTCGACGGCTTTGAGAGTTTTCGCCACCTTGCCGTCGGTGCGGCGGGTGAGCGCCCAATCCCCATCCTGCTCGACCGCGCGCAAAAATCCGTCGGCGATGCGGACGCTGTTGTTGGAATTCTGGCCGGAGACGGTGAGATAGGCTTCCGAATCCCAATCGGTGTCATATTCGACCAGATCGAAATCGGTGAAACCCTGCCGGGCATATTGCAGCACGCGCTTTATAAAACCGTCGGGGCAATAGGAGCGCCGCGCCAGCTTGATCTCGCGCTTCAGCGCCGGGTTCTTCTCCGGATCGAAACAGGTGTCGCCGGGGCCTTCGCAATTGACCGCCGCCTTGAACACCGCCTTCATATGCTTGCGCAGGATTTTCGAGCCGGCGACCAGGGCCGCCACTTTCTCTTCCTCGCGCACCTTCCAGTCGATGAAGGCTTCGATATCGGGATGGTCGGCGTCCACCACCACCATTTTCGCGGCGCGCCGCGTGGTGCCGCCGGACTTGATGGCGCCGGCGGCGCGGTCGCCGATCTTCAGGAACGACATCAGGCCGGACGACTTGCCGCCGCCGGACAGTTTTTCACTCTCGCCGCGCAAGCTTGAGAAATTGGCGCCGGTGCCCGAGCCATACTTGAACAGCCGCGCCTCGCGCACCCACAAATCCATGATGCCGCCCTCGTTGACGAGGTCGTCCTTCACCGACTGGATGAAGCAGGCGTGGGGCTGGGGATGCTCGTAGGCCGAGCTGGAGGCGGTGAGGATTCCGGTCTCGTGATCGACATAGAAATGGCCCTGGCCCGGCCCATCGACGCCATAGGCCCAGTGCAGGCCGGTGTTGAACCATTGCGGGGAGTTGGGCGCGGCGATCTGGCGCGCCAGCATGAAGCGCATTTCGTCGTAAAACGCGCGCGCGTCCTCGTCGCTGTCGAAATAGCCGCCTTTATAGCCCCAATAGGTCCAGGCGCCGGCGAGCCGGTCGAACACCTGTTTCGCCGAGGTCTCGCCGCCAAAGCGCTGTTTTTCTGGAAGTTCGGCCAGCGCGGCCTCGTCGGGAACCGAGCGCCACAGGAAGGAGGGGATCGAGGTCTCCTCCACCCGTTTCAGGCGGGCGGGCACGCCGGCCTTGCGGAAATATTTTTGCGCCAGCACGTCGCAGGCGACCTGGCTCCAGGCGGCGGGGGTCTCGATTCCCGACTGGGAAAACACGGTGGAGCCGTCGGGGTTGCGGATCTCGCTGCGGGTCTCGCGGAATTCAATGGTTTGATAGGGAGACTGGCCTGCCTCGGTGTAATGCCGCTCGATCCGCATTTTTTGATCCCGTCCGACGATCTGGCTTATTGGTAACTCTTGGCGACGCCCATGCGTTCGCGCGGGGTTTCCCCCCGGGCGAGGCTGGCTGAACGCGACTGACTAAGACACCCTGTTGAAAACGAGCGAAAACGCTACGCTCGAACGCGCGCGTCATCGCCGGCTCTCCGCACGGAAGCTTGCGCCGCCGCCGCGTTCCTCACTGGAATGATCATATGGTATGAAAGCGCGCCCCGGCCGTCAAGATATTGTGTTGGACTTATCCCCGACCGCTACAAATTGGGGATTACGGGGATGAATCTCCACTTCCGTTAAGAAATTTTTTGCTTTTCCACCCGTTCTGGCGTAACCGCCGCGCGCGCCGCATCAGACGCCGTCACAGCCCGATGAAAGGCCTGAGCAACGGCAGGATGAGGCTGGTGAAGGCGCCGTTCAGGCCCATCCCGATTCCCCCGAACGCCCCCGCCACCGAATCGATATGGAAGGCGCGCGCCGTGCCAATGCCGTGCGAGGCGACGCCGGCGGCCATGCCGATGGCGGCCGAATCGCGGATTCGCAACAGCCGCATCAGCGGCGACAGGATCAGGGCGCCGATCACGCCGGTGATGATCACCAGGCAGGTGGTGAGGAAGGGCGCGCCGCCGAGATGTTCCGACAGGCTCATGGCGATGGGCGAGGTCACGGATTTCGGCGCCAGCGAGGCGACGAGCAGGTTGGAGCCGCCCATGGCCCGCGCGAGAAACGCGGCGGAAAAGATGGCGGTGAGCGCGCCGACGGTCAGCGAAACCAGAATGGGCAAGGCGGCGGCCCGCACCTGCTCCCAATGGCGATAGAGCGGAATGGCCAGCGCGACGGTGGCCGGTCCGAGCAGGAAATGGATGAATTGCGCGCCGGCGAAATAGGTCTCGTAGCTGGTCCCGGTCAGTTGCAGCAAAACGATGATCTGGGCGGCGGCGATGGCGACCAGATTGACGGCGGGATGGCGGCCGCACGCGACGGAGATGCGATCGGCGATCACATAGGCGACCAGGGTGAGGGTCAGCCACAGCAGCGGGGTCGAAGCGAGATAGACCCAGGCGTCGGCTTCGTGGGCGAGCAGAGTGTCGATCATGGCTTTTTCTTCAGCAGGCGGAAGGTGAGGGCGGTCGCGGCCATGGTGAGGGCGGTCGAAACCAGCAGCGTGACCGACAGCAGCACGGCATATTGGGAGAGCACGTCGAAATAGCGGACCATGCCGACGGTGGCCGGCACGAACAACAGCGACAGATGGCCGAGCAACTGGTCGGACACCGCGCCCAGCGGTTTGGGCACGGCTTTATCGCCCTGTCCGCCGCGCGCGAGCAGGTAGGCGAACAGCAGGCCCATGCCGACGACGGGGCCGGGCAGGGGCAAGGCGAACAGCCGGCAGACGAATTCACCGATCAACTGGCACAGGAAAATGCCGGCAAGGGCGGCGGTCATGGCGAAACTCCGGGGCGGCGGCGCCCTCTCCCCGCTCGCGGGGATCGACGGTTGGGGATGCGCATTGGCTTTTGCCCCTTCAGGAAAGCCCTGAACGCTTTCGTGAAGGTGGAAGGTGGCGACGCTCTCGATTACCCCCCGGACAAAACCCCCGTCAATGCGCGCGGACTCCGCGAGTCTCACGTGCGTCTCACGTGGCGCTGGACATAAGCGCGCGGCGCGGCCATAGTCCGCCGCGAAAACTGCTAAGCCCGACAAATTTGGATTCGCTCGATGAAATGGCTTTCCCAGCTCTTCACCTGGTGGAACGAGCAAACCCTGTCCACGCGCATCCACACCTTCTTTCATGGCGAGCGCGTCGGGGAGGATGAGGCCGGCAACATCTATTACCGCTGGAAGAACAACAGGATCGATCCGGCGCTGGGCTTCAACCGCCGCTGGGTGATCTTCAAGGGCGTCGCCGAAGGCTCGAAAGTCCCGCCGGGCTGGTACGGCTGGCTGCACCACATGACCGACGAAACCCCCGTTAGCGCGCCCTACACGCCGCGCGAGTGGGAAAAGTCCTACACCCCCAACCAGACCGGCACGCCCAACGCCTGGCGCCCGCAAGGCTCGACGCTCGCCGCGGGCGTGCGTCCGCCGACGGGCGGCGACTATCAAGCCTGGTCGCCGGAGGCCTGAGCGGCGCCTGATGCGTAAACTTTCCCTCACGGTTTTGCGCCCGGCCTTGGCGCTTGCGGCCGGCCTCGCTGCGGCCCTGCCGGCGCGCGCCGACGAAATCCGCAATCCCAACGCCGTTTTCGCCGGCCTGGACAAGATCACCGGCCGCATCATCTCGTTCGACGTCGCCATTGACGAAACCGTGCAGTTCGGCACCTTGCAGATCACGCCGCGCGTGTGCCTGACCCGGCCGCAGACCGAGGCGCCGTTGACCGAGGGCTTTGTCGAGGTCGACGATATCGACGCGAAAAGCGCGAAGCGGGTGTTTTCCGGCTGGATGTTTTCGGCCAGCCCCGGCCTGCATGGCGTGGAGCATCCCGTCTATGACGTGTGGCTGAAGGACTGCAAGGGCGGCAAGGATGTGGTGGCGTCGCCGGTCTCTCCCGCGCCCAACGTCAACGCCCCGCCGCCGGCCAATGCGCAGGCCGCGCCCACGCCGGGCCGCAAGCCGCGCATCTTGAAGCCGCAGGAGCCGGAAGAGCCCAAGGTGGAGGTGCCGTCCGCCGCCGATCCCGGCCCAGTCGCGCCGGCAGACCCCGCGCAGGGGCCTGTCGAACTGGCCCCCTCGGCCCCGGTCGGAGCCGCGCCGCTGCCGCCGCCGGTCGAGGTCGGCGCGCCGCCAGGAGCCGGTCCCGCCGCGAATCCGGCTGCCGCGCCGTCCAAGCCGAAAAAACCGAAGAAGCCCAAGCCGCAACCGGCGCCTCAGCAGGCGCCCGGCGCGGAGCGCCTGCCGTTGCAGGCGCCCCCGGAGCCGCGCCGCGACAGGGACGGCTTCCCCGGCATCCGCGACCTGTTCTGACGCCGCTTTAGACTCTTTGTTTTCGCATGATCTTTTCCAAGAACCGGTATCCACTTTTTGGGATCATGCTTCAGCGCATATTCCCGAAAAGTGTGCGCGGTTTTCGGAAAAGAATATGCGAAAACCAAAGAGATGGAGCAAATTCGGTGAACGGGAGTTCACCGAACTTGCTTTAGCGGAACGCCAGTGTCGCGCCGTGGACGCTGTATTTGCGGTCCATATTGCCCTGGACGGCGCCCCATTCGGCGCTGGAGACCGTGAAGCGCATCTTGCGGCCGCACAGGGCGACCCAGCCGGTCTCGCCGGTATAGCCCGTAACCGGCGTGAACCCGGCGGCGCCGCGCTCCGCCTTGACCTCGCGCAGCTTCGGCCGGACCTGCGTATGGAAGAACAGATAAAAATCATGCGCCTCGGCCAGGGCGGGGCAGTCCGGCCGCGACCCCAGCGCGAACAGCGCCGCCTCGTACATGCGCGTCGCGCGATAATCGTCGTCGGTCTCGGCATTGTCGGCGCCGGGACGCAGGGTGATTTCGACCTGCGTGATCGCCAGCGTCGGCGCATAGTTCAGCACGACCAGTTGCGGCGAATCATAGGCGCCGGCGAAGGAACTGCGATAGGGGACGGAGACAACGCCCTGTGCCGTCCGGTGTCCGGCGATGTCGCCGCCGAGATAGCGCTCGACGTCAAGCTGGGCGGCCTGGAAATCCGGTTGCGTCAAATGGGGCTGGATGGCGGCGAGACAGGCCCGGACCTCCGCGCCGAGGCAGCCGTCATAAGCAAGGGCGGGCGTCGCCGCCGCGCAGGCCAGCGCGAGGCTCGCGAGTCCGAGGTTCATGGGGGTCTCCTTTTTCCCCATTTTGCCCGGTTCCGCCCAACAGAAATGGCGCGAACCTACCATTTGGCCGCCGCGTCGCCCCGCGCCAGCTCCAGAATGGTTTCGGGCGGCGCGTCGGCCGCCAGCGCCGCGAAATCGCCGGGAGCCTGCAAGGCCGCGCGCAGGCGCCGGCGATAGGCGGCGCGCGAAATCTCCACGGCCCCGAGGCTGGCGAGATGCGGGGTGATGAACTGCGTGTCGAGCAGGGAAAAACCGCCGCGCTTGAGCCGCGCCACCAGATAGGTCAGGCAGATTTTCGACGCGTCGGTCGCCCGGTGGAACATGCTTTCGCCGCAGAAGGCGCCGCCGATCGCGACGCCATAGAGCCCACCGACGAGAACGTCGTCGCGCCAAGCCTCGACGGTATGAACATAGCCCTGCGCGAACAAGGCGCCATAAAGCTCGGCGATTCGGCGGTTGATCCAGGTCTTCTCGCGGCCCGGCTTGCTCTCGGCGCAGCCGGCGAGCACGCCGAAAAAGTCCGAATCGACGCGAATGTCGAAGCCGCGCCCCTTGATCGCCTTGGCCAGGCTTTTGGAGACACAAAAACCGTCGAGCGGGAAAATGCCCCTGCGCGACGGGTCGAACCAGCTAAGGTCATCGTCGTCGGCGTCGTCGGCCATGGGAAACAGCCCCGCCGCATAGGCGCGCAGCAGGATTTCGGGCGTGATCGCATCGGATTCGGAAGACATGCGCCGATTGTGGGGGGCCGCGCGCCTTTCGGCAAGCGCCCCCGTCCGCGATCGGTTTCGCTCCCGTCAGAAGGCGTGGGAATAGCCCACGCGCGCCGCATTGGAGAAATGGCCGCCCTCGGCGAGTTGGGCGCTGTAGCCGACGCTCCAGACGCCCGCGCCGATCTTGCCCTGCACGCCGACGCCCATCTCGCCGTAATTCAGCGCGCTGCGCGGAATGGCGACGGTGGCGGAGGCCATGGCGGCCTGCGCGCTGGCGAGTTTTAGCGTGGCGTAGCGGGTGGCCGCGTCGAAATCGTGGTTGTAGGTCAGGCGCGCGAACGGCGTGACGTCGAAAAACTGGCCGAACGCCTCGACGCCGGCCATCAGGGTCTGGCTGCTGGCGATGGTCTGGGGCATCGCGATATTGCCGCCGGCGGCGCCCGTTTCCGTATAGCCGCTGATTCGCGCCCATTGCAGCGCATAGCCGCCGACGGGGCCGACCTTGACCGCGCCGAGGTCGAAATCATAGCCCGCTTCAAGGAAGAAGGCTTGCAGATCGCCCGAGGTCTTGCCGGTCGCGGTCAGGCCATAGGCCGCCGGGCGGTTGATGGAGTCGAAATTGGCGTGGCCAATCGAATAGCCGGCCTGTGCGAAGAAGCCCTCGCGAATCACGCGCGAATACAGGCTGAAGTCGACGCCGTCCGCCTTGTGGCTGAAGCTGCCGTGGGCGTTGATCTTGCCCAGGCCGACGGCGCCGCCGACGGTGAGGGACGGCGAGAACGAATAGTCCAGGCCGACCGAGCCCTGGAACCCGTTGCGGGAGCCAGTCTCGCCGGTCGCGCCGATAAAATTGGCGCTGTCGGCATAGCCGAAGGCGCCCATGATCCAGGGCGTGAAGGTTCCGGCGGCGGACCGGCCCGCGCGGCGGTTGGCGTTGAGTTGGGCGGCGATATTGCCGGAGTTGATGTCGGCGAGCGCCAGGCCGGACTGCTGCACGGCCGCGAGCGCGAGCGGTCCCGTGCCGATCATCCAGGCGAGATATTGCGGATCGACATAGGTCGGCAAGGTCATGCGATAGATCAGCACCATCGCGTCGCTGTTGACCGCCTGCGCGCAGCTCACGCCGCTGGTCACGCAGGTGGTGGAAAGGAAGTCGTTGTCATTGCCGATGAACAGGAAGAAGTCCTGCGGCTTGCCTTGCTCCAGCACCGGCGCCAGCGCCATGCCCTCCCATTTTTCGGTCAGGGTGAGGCGGGTTGGCGACGTGTTGTTGATGTTGATGCCGAACTTGCCGAGTTGCGCGGTGTTCAGCATGTTCAGCACATCGACCTGCTGCACCGGAATGATCGCGGACGCGAGTTTCCCGCTCGGCGACAGCGGCGTGGTGGTGGTCTCATAGACCGACCCGGCGATATTGGTCGCGGCGCTGGTGTCGATCAGCAGCACGCTCTTGAACACCGGGTTCAGATTGGCCTGGCCCAGGCCGTTGCCGTCGCGCGACAACACCAGGAACTGGGTGTCGTTGAGCGCCAGCAGCTCCGATTGCGCGGCGGTGCGGTTGGCGGCGGCGCCGCCGCCGGTGGAATTGTAGATCGGCAGTTGCAGCACATAGTCGGCGATCGGAGTGCTCGGCGTCTTCGACTGCGTGATGTCGTAGATCATCAGCCGCGTGTTGGCGCGGGTGTTCTGGCTCGACGTCGAGTCCTGCATGGCGGCGCTTTGCAGCAGGGTGACGAGCTTTTTCTGGTCGGGCGTGATGGCGAGGCCTTCGAGGCCCTGGTTGAGGCGGCGTCCCGTGGCGGCGTCGGTCAGGGAGGTGTAGGCGATCTGGCCCAGGGAATTGCGCGGGATCAGCGCCGCCGGCGGGGTGATCACGCCAAGCAGATTGCCGGTCTTGTCGAAATAATAGACGTTGGCGCCATATTCATCGGAAACGTAGAAATTGCCGTTGTTGAGGAAGCGCAGGCCCTCGGAATCGATGCTGATCTTGCCGGCGGCGACGCCGGAAGCGGGGCTCGGCAGGGTGATTCCGTTCTGGACCGTGGCTCCGCTGGCGTCGAGGCCGGTGGTCACATTGCCGTTGAAGTCGCGCAGGAAAAAGCCGCCGTTCATGGTCAGTTGCAACTGGTGCTGCGAGGCTTCGCTGACCGGCAGGGCGGCGCCCGATGTGTAAGGCGTGAACGCCATCGACAGAATGTTCACGCGCGCCGCGTAATCGCTGAAGGTCACGCTGCCCACGCCGTTGGGGCCGCGGTCGGGCAGGGCGAACATCGCGCCGGTATAGCCGGTCGCGGTCTTGCGCCAGCTGCTCAGGTCGATGGCGAGGCTCGAAAAGGCGCCAAACGTGTCGCCGGCGAAATCATAGGTCGAGGTGGCGGACAGGCGCGCGACGCCCTGCAGGCCCTGGTTGACCACAGTGGTCCCGTTCAGCGTCGCTGAAGTCGAGCCGGCCACGCTGATGACATTGGGGGTCTTGTAAACCAGCGGATCGGCCCCGGCCGCGACCGGAGGAAGGACCAGAAAAGCGACGCCCGAAAACAGAGCCGCCTTGAAGTCCGCCGAAACTTTCCATGTCATCGCCAAATTCCCGCCATGATGAGACCATTGTTGCCGCAGGGCTCTAGGGCGGGTTCACGACGGATATGTGACGTTAGGTTAAGCGCCGCGATCGCCGGGGGAACGACGGGCCGACTCAGTTGGAATGATCAACGTGGGGGCAGACTCGATTCGCCGCGCAGGGAAAAATCGCGCGGGAAGTCCAAGGTCGATTCCAAGGCCGCGATGCGGATTATTCCGCCCGCGTCACGTGTCCGTCGAGGAAAATCAGCTTTTCGTCGGGATCGATGCGCCAATAGACATAGGCGTCCGGTTCGCCCCAGTTCTTGCCGCGCCAGCGCGCGCCCAGCGCGTTTTCGTCATTGGCGCAGGGGGAGAACAGCTCGAACCCCTGCCGCGACAAGGCGTCCCGCAGCGCGGCGCTCGGCGACCCCAATGGAAATTCTTCGCGCAAGCGCATAGCGAAAGCCGAATCCGCCCGCGGCCCCCGTTTTTTCCGCGCGTCCTGCTCGTAGAGCGAGCGCGCGGGGCAGGGCGCGCCGGCATACCCTTCGGAGGCGAGACCGGCGATCAGCGCCGGCGCCGGACGGACGGGCTGATGCAGCAGCCACCAGCCCAGCGCGGAAAAAATCAGGCCGAGGACGACAGCCGCCCGCATCAGCCCTCGAAACCGTCCATGCCGCCAGCCGCCAAGAATTTCTCCAGCCAGTGGATGTCGTAAATCCCGTCCTGGATTTCGGAATTGCGCACCAGGGCGCGGAACAGCGGCAGGGTGGTGTCGATCCCATCGACGATGAATTCGTCGAGCGCACGACGCAGGCGCATCAGCGCCTCATTGCGGGTGCGGCCCTGAACGATCAGCTTGCCCACCATGGAATCATAGTTGGGCGGGATGACATAACCCTGATAGACGGCCGAATCGACGCGCACGCCGACGCCGCCGGGCGGGTGATAATACAGGATTTTTCCGGGCGAGGGCCGGAAGGTCGCGGGATGTTCGGCGTTGATGCGGCATTCGATGGAATGGCCGCGCAGGTCGATGTCTTCCTGCCGGTAGGCCAGCGGCGAACCGCTGGCGATCTTGATCTGCTCGACGATCAGGTCGAGCCCCGAGATCATCTCGGTGATCGGATGCTCCACCTGGATGCGGGTGTTCATCTCGATGAAGTAGAATTCGCCGTTCTCGTAGAGGAATTCAATGGTGCCGGCGCCGGAATATTTCAGCTTGCGCATCGCGTCGGCGCAGACTTCGCCGATCTTCTGGCGCTGGTCCTGGTTGAGGGCCGGGGAGGGGGTCTCCTCGAGCACCTTCTGGTGGCGGCGCTGCAACGAGCAGTCGCGCTCGCCGACATGCACCGCATTGCCAAGCCCGTCGCCGAGGATCTGGATTTCGATGTGCCGGGGCTTTTCCAGATATTTTTCCAGATAGACCGCGTCGTCGCCAAACGCCGCCTTGGCCTCGGTGCGGGCGGAGGTCAGCGCGTCCGAAAGGTCGAGCGGGGTGCGGGCGACCTTCATGCCGCGTCCGCCGCCGCCGGCGGCGGCCTTGACCAGAACGGGAAAACCGATGTCCTCGGCGACCCTCATCGCCTCGTCATCGTCGGTGATGCCGCCCTCCGAGCCGGGCACGCAAGGGATTCCCAGCGACCGCGCCGTGCGCTTGGCCTCGATCTTGTCGCCCATGATGCGGATGTGCTCGGCCTTTGGGCCGATGAAGCCGATGCCGTGATCCGAGCAGATTTCGGCGAATTTGGCGTTTTCGGACAGGAAGCCATAGCCGGGATGGACGGCGTCGGCGCCGGTGATCTCGCAGGCGGCGAGCAGGGCGGGGATGTTGAGATAGGAATCGCGCGCGGGGGGCGGGCCGATGCAGACCGATTCATCGGCCAGCTTGACATGCATGGCCTCCGAATCGGCGGTCGAATGCACGGCGACGGTGGCGATGCCCAGCTCCTTCGCCGCGCGCAAAATGCGCAGGGCGATTTCGCCGCGGTTGGCGATCAGGATCTTTTCGAACATTTAGGCGATCACCATCAAGGGCTGGCCATATTCCACAGGCTGGGCGTCCTCGACCAGAATGGCCGTGATGACGCCGGTCTTGTGGGCGACAATGTCGTTGAACGTCTTCATCGCCTCGACCAGCAGCACCTTATGTCCCTCGGTGACATGCGCGCCGACCTCGATGAAGGGCTTGGCTTCCGGGCTCGGGCGCAGATATACGGTGCCGACCATCGGCGATTTCAGCACGTCGGCCTGGTCGTGCTCGGGCGCGGCGGCCACGGGCGCCGCCGCCAGGGGCGCGGCGGCGGGGGCGGGCG
>NZ_NHSJ01000089.1 GCF_002937075.1 Rhodoblastus sphagnicola | reverse complement strand
GCCTACGCCCCCTCGGCCGAACCGCAGGGCTACGCCCCGCAACACGCCGACGTGCAGATCACGCGCGTGGCGCCGCAGCCCTATCGGGAGCCCGTCGCCGCCCCCCAGCAGCGCCGTGACGCGCAGCCGCAGGCGCCTCAGGTTTACATTCCCCCGGCGGCGGAACAGCCGCAGCAGGCCCGCCGCATGCCCAGCATCGACGACCTGCCGCTGCCCGGCCAGAGCCTTTTGCGCGCGCAAACCCCCAACGAGGGCGAGCCGGAATCGCGCCGCCGCACCCTGCTGGAGCGTCTCGCCAATTTCGGCATGAGCCGCGCCGACGAGTTGCGCGCCCACCAGTCCGAGACCGCGCAGCAGCCGCGGATCGCGTCGCCCTCGAACTATCAGCAGCAGCAGCCCTCCCCCGTTCACGCCGAATACGCCAAGCGCCCGCCGCAGCAGCGGCCCGCCGGCGCCCTCGACGCCCAGGGCCGCCCCTTGCAGCGCTCCGAGGAGGACCAACTGGAGATTCCGGCCTTCCTGCGCCGCCAGAACCGCTGATCGCGCCCCGATCCGGGCAAAGAACGATTCATTCGGAAACCCGCCGCGAGGCGGGTTTTTTCGTGTCGCAGACTTGTCGCAGAGCAAAACGGCGGGCGATCCGATCGGCGCGGCGCCGCCACAATTGATTCGTCCCGGCCGAGGGTTGAATTATGAAGAAATCCTTAATACCAAAGGCTTCTGCTTGCGAATCACTGTCAATATGCTGACGCAAGGTCGTGGCGAAAACACGGTTAAATTTGTAACAGAGCCGTAAGAAAGTTTGATTTGGATTGACCGGCGCTCAAAGTTACCTTCTAGCCGTGGAGCAGCACATCGCGGTTGCGCCGTTGGCGATTCCCTTCTGAAACTCAAGCGTTTCCGAAGGTTTGTCGCGGCCGGCTCCACAACAGGCGCGCCGCGCCCGAGACTTTCGGTTCCCGAGGCTTTCGGTTCAAAGGGAAATTCGGGGTTTTGGGCGAAATGTGGCGAAAGCCGGTCAGAAACGAAACGTTCCCGCGGATGTGGCGGGGCGAGAAAAGATCGGGATGCGAATGAAGTCGACCCAACAGACCACGCTGCGGACTCGCGTCGTCGTCTCCGGAGGCATTGGTGTTCACTCGGGCAAGCCCGTCCGCCTCGTCCTCAATCCCGCCGAAGCTGGAACCGGCCTGGTGTTCCAGCGCACCGGCCTCGCCAATGGGGCCAGCCGCCGCATCGAAGCCCGCCATTCCAAGGTCACCATGACCGACCTGTGCACGGTGATCGGCGAGGACGGCAAGAATCTCGTCGCCACCATCGAGCATCTGGTCGCCGCCCTGCGCGGCCTCAATATCGACAATTGCCTGATCGAGGTCGACGGGCCGGAAACCCCGATCATGGACGGCTCCGCCGCCGCCTTCGTCGAGGCCATCGACCGCGCCGGCGTGAGCCATCTCGACGCGCCGCGCCGCTTCATCAAGATTCTCAAGACGGTGCGCATCGAGCACGGCCGCGGCTATTCCGAACTGCGCCCCGCCGACCGCAACGCCCGGCCCGATTCCTTCCGCCTCGATGTCGAGATCGATTTCGACAATGCGGCGATCGGTCGCCAGCGTAAAATCCTCGACCTTGATCCGCTCGCCTTCCGCCGCGAACTCGCCCGCGCCCGCACCTTCGGCTTCCTGTCCGATGTCGAGAAGCTGACGAAAATGGGTTTCGCGCTCGGCGCGTCGCTGGAAAACTCCGTCGGCATCGACGGCGACCGCATCCTCAATCCCGAGGGCCTGCGCTTTTCCGACGAATTCGTCCGCCACAAGATGCTCGACGCCGTCGGCGATCTGGCGCTGGCCGGCGCGCCGCTGATCGGCGCCTACCAGTCCTATTGCGGCGGCCACAAGATGAATGTCGCCGTGCTCGACGCTTTGTTCGCCGACAAGAAAGCCTGGCGCTTCGTCGAGGCCCCGGTTCCCCATCGCGCCGGCGCGCGCGCCGATCTCGGCCTCGCCGTTAGCCCCGCCTTCATGCCCGAGCGCGGCTGAGTCGCCTTGTTTGCCTGAACCGGCAGGGCGCCGCCGCGAGGCCGGCGCCCTTTGCTTGAGGCAATTGCGCTTATGACTTAAATTCGCCGCAAAAGCTCGGCTTCTGTGAGCGAGCGCCGCGCTAGCGCCGCGACGCGACATCCGTTAAACAAGCGTGGAGACGCGCTCCCGCGCGGTGCGACGCGCAACTTGGCCGTCGCGCAAACCTGTCCAGAGAGCCTTGATGAATCCGAAACGCGAATCTGGCCTGAAACTGCTTGTTGCGCTGGCGGCGCTCGCCCTGCCCGGCGCGCCCATGTCCGTTTCCTCCGCCTGGGCCTTTTCGCTGGACGATCTCAATCCGTTCGGCCCCTCGAAATATGAGCAAAAGGTCGATCCGCAGGTGCCGGCCGACCACTTCTACAATGAGGGCCTGACCAAGCTCGAAAAGGGCGATTACGAGGGGGCGGCGAAGAAATTCGGCGACATGCAGAAGAAGTATCCCTTCTCGCAATGGGCGCGCAAGGCGCTGTTGATGGAGGTTTACGCCAATTACCGCGACGGCAAGGCCACCGACGCCACCACCGCCGCCGACCGCTATCTCTCGCTCTATCCCACCACGCCCGAGGCGGCCTACGCCACCTATCTCGCCGGACAGGCCCTGTTCGAGAACATGCCCGACATCCATCGCGATCAGGCCGGCATGGCCAAGGCGATGCGCTATTTCCAGACCGTTGTGGATAAATATCCCAAGTCGGACTATGCCGCCGACGCCCGCTACAAGCTGCAAGTGGCGCGCGACCAGCTCGCCGCCTATGAGCTGAATGTCGGGCGCTATTACATGAAGAAGGAAAATTACGCGGCGGCGATCAATCGCTTCCGCGAGGTTCTCTTCAAGTACCAGACCACCCGCGAGGCCGAGGAGGCGCTGGAGCGCCTGACCGAATGCTACCTCGCCATCGGCGTGACGCCGGAGGCGCAGACGGCCGCGGCCGTGCTCGGCGCCAATTTCCCCAACTCGCCGTTCTACCAGGACGCCTTCGACCGGCTCAAGGGCCAGGGCCTGGCGCCCAAGGAAAGCCAGGATTCCTGGATCTCCAAGATTTTTCGCAAGGTCGGAATGAGCTGAGCGGCGTGTTGCGTTCGGGCGGCGTTTTTGCGAAAAACCAGGGACAACTTTTTTCGTAGACGCCGCATTGCTTGTCTTGAAGCGGCGTATTTGCGAAAAACAGGGAACCACTTTTTCGTACGCCGCTCGGCGGGAAAGCGTGAATGCTCGTCCAGCTCGCCATCCGCGACATCGTGCTGATTGATCGGCTGGAGCTGGAGTTTTCCGGCGGCATGACCGTGCTCACCGGCGAAACCGGCGCCGGCAAGAGCATTCTGCTCGACGCCTTCTCGCTGGCGCTCGGCGGGCGCGGCGACGGCTCCCTGGTGCGCGCCGGCCAGTCCCAGGGGCAGGTGATCGCGGCTTTCGATGCGCCGCTCGACCATCCGGCGCGGCAGATCGCCGCCGATCAGGAAATTCCCGTCGATGGCGACCTGATCCTGCGCCGCGTGCAAATGGCCGACGGCCGCAGCCGCGGCTATATCAACGACCAGCCCGTCAGCATCCAGATTTTGCGCGCCATCGGCCGGGAGCTTGTGGAAATTCATGGCCAGCACGACGACCGGGCTTTGGCCGATCCCGCTCTGCACCGTACGCTGGTGGACGCCTTCGGCGGGTTGGAGCCGTTGAGCGAAGCGACGCGCTCGGCCCATGTGCGCTGGCGCCATGCGGAACGGTTGCTGCGCGACGAGCAGGAAAAAATCGAACTGGCGCGCAAGGAGGCCGATTATCTCCGGCACTCTTTTGAAGATCTGTCCAAGCTGCGGCCCGAACCGGGCGAGGAGGAGCGCTTGGCCTCCGAGCGCTCCGCCATGCAGCAGGCCGAAAAGGTGTTTGGCGATCTGCGCGACGCCCAGGACTCCGTGTCCGGCGACGGCTCGCCGCTGGCGCTGCTGTCGGGCGTGCTGCGGCGGCTCGACCGCCGCCAGTCGCAGGCGCCCGACCTGATCGACCCCTGCCTGCAAGCGCTTGACGCCGCGCTGAACGCGCTCGACGCCGCGCAGGCCACGCTGGACCAGGCGCTGAAGGACGCGCGCTTCGATCCGCGCGATCTGGAGCGGGTGGAGGAGCGGCTGTTTTCTCTGCGCGCCGCCGCGCGAAAATATGGCGCGCCGGTGGAAAGCCTGTCCGCCCTGGCGCAAAAGATCGCCGGCGAACTCGCCGCGCTCGACGCGAGCGAGAGCCGGCTGAAGGAACTGGAAGCCGAGCGGGCTGCCGCCGAGGCGGAGTTTCGCGCCTGCTGCGCCACCTTGAGCAAGGCGCGAACAAAGGCCGCTGGCGATCTCGACAGCGCCGTCAACGCCGAATTGGCGCCGCTGAAACTGGAGCGGGCGCGGTTCTCGACGCGGATCACGCCCGACGAGGCCGGGGCCAACGCCGATGGCGCGGAAAGAATCGAGTTCTGGGTGCAGACCAACCCCGGCGCCCGGCCCGGTCCGATGATGAAAGTGGCCTCGGGGGGCGAACTGTCGCGCTTCATGCTGGCGCTGAAAGTGGTTTTGGCCGATCGCGGCTCGGCGCCGACGCTGGTGTTCGACGAGATCGATTCGGGCGCGGGCGGCGCGGTCGCCGACGCCATCGGCCAGCGTTTGGCGCGGCTGGCGGAAAAGGTGCAGGTTCTCACCGTGACCCATGCGCCGCAGGTGGCGGCGCGGGCGGAAAAGCATCTGCGTATTTCCAAGGATCTGGCCGACAAGGGGGCGCGGGCCGCGACCAGCGTGGCGCCGCTGGAGGACCGCCACCGGCTCGAGGAAATCGCGCGGATGCTGTCGGGGGCGACCATCACCGACGAGGCGCGCGCGGCGGCGGCGAAGCTGATGGATGGGGCGGAGTAGCGGGGATGGCGCCCATCCGTCTCGCGCCTCAACCCGTCTCCCTTCTCACGCCGCGCGCGGGTTGATTCTCCGCAAATCATCGCCGATCTGGCGGCGGCGCCGCATGAGGTCGTGGTCGGCTTGGAGACCAAGGAAAAAACCTTCCGACAGGCCAAAATAGCGCGCCAGCCGCAAGTCCGTGTCGGCGGTGATGGCGCGTTTGCCAAGCACGATTTCATTGATGCGGCGCGGCGGCACGTTGAGCGCGCGCGCGAGCGCGTTCTGGCTCAGGCCCATCGGCGCCAGAAATTCTTCCAGCAAAATTTCGCCCGGCGTGGGATTGGGCAGAAGCTCATCGGCGGTAATCGACGATTTCGACATTGAAAGCTCCTCCCTCGCTCCAGACAAAACACAAGCGCCACTGATCGTTGATCCGGATGCTGTGCTGGCCGCTTCGGTCGCCCTTCAACGCGTCCAAGCGATTGCCGGGTGGAATGCGCAAATCCTCCAGGACGCGCGCCTGATTCAGCAGACGCAACTTGCGCAGCGCCACCGCTTGCATATCCGCCGGAAGCTTCCGGCTGCGGCGCCCAAGCCAAATCGTTTCCGTTTGGTCGCAGGCAAAGCTTCGGATCATGAACAATCATATCGCATGACGTTATGCGGTACAAGCATGGGCGTCACACGCCCACTCGTCGGCGGCGGCACAACAGTATAAGAAGCCGCTATGCTGCAAATCACCGATCTCACCTATCGCCTCGGTCCCCGCGTTCTGTTCGACTCCGCCAGCGCGGTGCTGCCCGAGCGCGGCAAGGTCGGCTTCGTCGGACGCAACGGCGCCGGCAAGACCACCCTGTTTCGCCTGATTCGCGGCGAGATCGCCGCCGAAGGCGGGACCATGCAGATCCCGCGCGGGGCGCGAATCGGGAGCGTCGAGCAGGAGGCGCCCGGCGGCGAGGGCAAGCTGATCGATTTCGTGCTCGCCGCCGACGTCGAACGCGCCAGTCTGCTGGAGGAGGCGGAGGTTGCGCACGATCCGCACCGGATCGCCGAAATCCATGTGCGGCTCGCCGATATCGAGGCCCATGCGGCCCCGGCGCGGGCGGCGGAAATTCTCGCCGGCCTGGGCTTCGATGAAGAGGCGCAAAATCGGGCGCTGAAAGAGTATTCCGGCGGGTGGCGGATGCGCGTGGCGCTGGCCGCCGTGCTGTTCGCGCGGCCCGACCTGCTGCTGCTCGACGAGCCGACCAATTATCTCGATCTCGAAGGCGCGCTCTGGCTGATCGACTATTTGAAGACCTATCCCGCGACCACCGTGATCATCAGCCATGATCGCGACCTGCTCAACGAGGTCTGCGACCATATCGTCCATCTCGAACAGGCAAAACTCACCGTCTATCGCGGCAATTACGATTCGTTTGCGCGCCAGCGCGCGGAAGCGCGGATGTTGCAGGCGAAATTCTTGAAAAAGCAAGAAGACAAGCGCGCCCATCTCCAGGCTTTCGTCGATCGCTTCCGCGCCAAGGCCACCAAGGCGCGGCAGGCGCAGAGCCGGCTGAAGATGCTGGAGAAGATGGAGGAGGTTTCCGCCGTCGTGGACGAGGAGGTGCTGCCGTTCAACTTCCCCTCGCCGGAACGGCCGCTGTCACCGCCGCTGATCACGCTGGAAGGGGTCTGCGTCGGCTATGACGACCGCGCCGTGCTGTCGAAACTCAACCTCACCCTTTCGGACGATGACCGCATCGGTCTGCTCGGCTCCAACGGCAACGGCAAATCCACCTTCGCCAAGCTGTTGGGCGGGCGGTTGCCGGCGATGTCCGGCGTGATGAAGCGCTCGTCCAAGCTGGAGGCCGGGTTTTTCGCCCAGCATCAGGTGGACGATCTCAACGAGCAGGACACGCCCTATCTCGCCGTGCAACGGCTGATGCCGGAGGCGCCGGAGGCGCGGGTCCGGTCGCGGGCGGCGCAACTGGGCTTTCCCGGCGGCAAGGGCGATACGCGCGTGGCGCAGCTCTCCGGCGGCGAAAAGGCGCGGTTGCTGATGGGGCTTTGCACCTTCGCCGGCCCGCATCTGCTCATCCTCGACGAGCCGACCAACCATCTCGACATTGACAGCCGTTCGGCCTTGGCTGAGGCGATCAATGAATTTTCCGGCGCGGTGATTCTGATCTCGCACGATCAGTATTTGCTGGAGGCCTGCGCCGACCGGCTCTGGCTGGTGGCGGACGGGGGCGTAAAGCCGTTTGACGGCGACATGGCCGATTACCGCAAATTCGTGCTGGAGCAGGCGCGCAAGCCGAAGGAGCGGGACGGGGCTGGCGGCAATGCCGCGCTGGAGGCCCGCCGCAACGCCGCGCAGGCGCGCAAGGACGCCGCGCCGCTGGCGAAAAAGGTGAAGGCGGCCGAGGAGAAGATGGAAAAATTCTCGACTCTGATCGGCAAGGTCGATCTGATGCTGGCCGATCCCCGCGCCTTCGAGCGCAATCCGCAGGAGGCCGCCAAGCTGTCGCAGCAGCGCGCCGAACTGGAACGGGCGCTGTCGCAGGCGGAGGAGGAATGGCTGGAATTGTCGGCCGATTATGAGGCGCTGGTCAACGGTTAGGAGGACATCGCCATGGCCGAGGGATGTTGTGAAAGCAAGACCGGTTGCTGCGGGTCGTCCGCGTCGCCGGAACTTCTCGCTAAACCCGTTGAGGCGGATGCTTGCTGCCCCAGGGGCGTGCCGGCGTTCGACGGGCTGGATCCCCGCTACAAGAGCATCCTGTGGACGGTGATTGGCGTCAACGCCGCCATGTTCCTCGGCGAGACGGCGGCGGGACAGTTTTCGGGATCGCAGGCGCTCAAGGCCGACGCGCTGGATTTTCTCGCCGACACCGTCACCTACGGCCTGTCGCTGGCGGTGATCGGCGCCAATTTGCGCACGCGCGCCACGGCGGCGCTGGCCAAGGGCGTCTCGCTGTCGCTGATGGCGCTGTGGGTGTTCGGCTCGACCGTTTACCAGACCCTCGTCCTTGGTCTGCCCAAGGCCGAGGTCATGGGCGTGGTCGGCGCGCTGGCGCTGGCCGCCAATCTGGCTTCCGTGCTGCTGCTTGCGCCCTACAAGGATGGCGACGCCAATGTCCGGTCGGTGTGGCTGTGCTCGCGCAACGACGCCATCGGCAATGTCATCGTCATGGCGGCCGCGCTTGGGGTCTGGGGCACGGCGCAGGCTTGGCCGGACCTGTTGGTGGCGGCGATCATGGCGGGGGTGTTTCTCACCTCGTCCGTGCAGATCTTGCGGCACGCCTGGACCGAATACCGGCAGGGCGATCTTGCGCTGAAGCGTCCAGCCGTTTGAATTGTCACAAATCCAGGCTAAATCAGCCGCGGAGAATACCATGAACTGGAAAACAGCCGTCATCTGCGGCCTACTCGCCACAATCGTCCTGTCGATCGTTTTCATCGACCAAAATCTGGCGATTTGGGCTTACGAGAATTTTCACGACACCCGCAAGACCTTCCATAACCTCACCCGACTGGTGGACGGCATTGAAATCCTGGTCCTGATCGGCCTGATCTGGGGCGGCGCGCTCTTTTTCGCGCGCGGCGCGGGGCTGGCGGGGCGCGACGCGGCGATCCTGCGCGTCAGCCTTGCGGTGCTCGCGGCCATCGGCGTCAAGGATTTGCTGAAGGTCGTGTTCGGGCGCACCTGGCCGGAAACCTGGACCAACGCCAATCCTTCCTTCATCACCGACCACGTCTTCACCTTCGCGCCCTTCCACGGCGGGCTCGGCTGGTCGTCCTTCCCCTCCGGCCACGAGACGGTGGTGGCGAGTTTTTGCGCCGCGCTGTGGCTTCTGGCGCCGCGCCTGCGTTGGTTGTGCGTCCCGATGATGCTGGTGGTGGCGGTCGGCCTGATCGGCGCCGACGAGCATTGGCTCAGCGACATTATCGCCGGCGGGTTGGTCGGCTGGCTGGTCGGCGTGTTGATGGCGAAGGTGGAGCTGCCGAAAGCGGCCGCGCAGGCTCGATGAAGCCCCTCCCCCCGCTCGCGGGGGGGAGAGAGAAGGCTCAGTTGAGATCGCGCAATTGCGGAAAACGGCGCTCCAGCCGGGCGCGGGTTTCCTCGGGTACGCGGACCTGGAAGGCGGAGCCGTCCTCCGCCGCCTGTCGCTGCAAAACTTCGGTGTGGGCGTAGAGCCAAGCCTGGCCCTCGCCGTCGGCGGCGTCGAGCCGGATTTCGAACAGGACGCGGCCGCGTGCGTATCTCGCCTCGATGCCGGCCAGAAGGTCGTCCACGCCATCGCCGGTCGCCGCCGAAACCACGCAGGGCCTTTCGTCAACAGGTTTGCGCGCAGCGGTTTCGCGCAAGCGGTCGCGTTCCTCAGGCGGCAGCAGGTCGATCTTGTTGAACACTTCGATCAGTCTGGTGTCGTGCGCGTCTATGCCCAGTTCCGCCAGGATTTTTTCGACATCGGCGCCCTGCGCCTCGGCGTCTTCATGGGCGATGTCGCGCACGTGCAGGATGACGTCGGCCTCCAAAACTTCTTCCAGCGTGGCGCGGAAGGCCGAGACCAGCATGTGCGGAAGGTCGGAGATGAAGCCCACCGTATCCGACAGGATGACCTTGCCGCCATGCGGCAGTTTCAGGCCGCGCAGGGTCGGGTCGAGCGTGGCGAACAGCAAATCCTTGGCGAAGACGTCGGCCTTGGTCAGGCGATTGAACAGGCTGGATTTTCCGGCATTGGTGTAGCCGACCAGCGCGACAATGGGGAACGGGACTTCGCGGCGGCTTTTGCGGTGCAGGCCGCGTGTGCGCTTGACATGGTCGAGGTCGCGCTCGATGCGGGTCATGCGCTCCTGGATCAGGCGGCGGTCGGTTTCGATCTGGGTTTCGCCGGGGCCGCCGAGAAAGCCGAAGCCGCCGCGCTGCCGCTCCAGATGGGTCCAACTGCGCACCAGCCGCGATTTCTGATAGGCGAGATGGGCGAGTTCGACCTGCAACGCGCCCTCCTTGGTGCGGGCGCGTTCGCCGAAGATTTCCAGGATCAGGCCGGTGCGGTCGATCACCTTGGCGGCGAAGGCTTTTTCGAGGTTGCGCTGTTGCACCGGCGACAGGGCGCAATCGACCACCACCAAGTCGGCCTCGCGCTCTTTCACCAGCGCGGCGATTTCCTCGACCTTGCCCTTGCCGAGAAAGGTCGCGGGCCGGATCTGCGACAGCAACACCAGTTCGCGGCCGACCAGATCCACGTCAATGGCGAGCGCAAGGCCCTCAGCCTCGTCCAGCCGCGCTTCGGGCGCGCGCAGGGGTTTGGTCCCCTCGGCGTAAGTCGCGGCGCGGTCCGTGAGATAGGGGCCGAGCACGAGCGCGCGCGTCCTGGCGTCTTTTTGGGCCAAGGTCTCGCCGCCAAAAACCTGTGTCGTGCTCAATGAGCCAAATGCCTCACTTGTCCTGAGCTTCTTCCGCCGGGTCGAACATCTGGATAGGATGTCCCGGCATGATGGTTGATATGGCGTGCTTGTACACCAATTGCGAGTGCCCGTCCCGCCGCAACAGCACGCAGAAATTGTCGAACCAGCTGACAACGCCCTGAAGTTTCACGCCATTCACCAGGAAGATGGTCAGCGGGATTTTGTTTTTGCGCACATAATTAAGGAATGTGTCCTGAAGGTTCGGGGTGCGTTCGACCGCCATGTTTTTTTCCATTCACTTTTTTGACGCCCGTTTAGAACGGTTTTGGCGACGGTTTGCAAGAGTCGGTGGTTTGCAAGAGTCGGTATGGCTAGAGTCGCGCCGCCCACAGCGCGATAGCTTATTAGATGCTCAAGCCCGACACTTAGGCAAGATGTTCTTTTACGCTTGGTGTGATTTTGCCGCGCATTCAGCCACTCTTCACGGCGAATTCATGAAACGCCGCCCGCAACCCCAGCGCCACCGGGCCGGGCGCCCCCGCCCCGATCGGGCGACCGTCCAACTTCACCACCGGCATGACCAAAGTGGTCGCGCCGGAGATGAAGGCTTCGGCGGCGTCATGGGCTTGCGCGACGGTGAAGGCGCGCTCGACCAGCGCGAGCCCCTTCGCCTTGGCGATTTCCAGGATGCGGGCGCGGGTTATGCCTGAGAGAATCGCCGAATCGGCCGGATGGGTGATGAGCGCGCCCTGCTTGTCCACGATCCAGGCGTTGCTTGACGCGCCTTCGGTGACGAAACCGTCGGCGTCCACCAGCCAGGCCTCATAGGCGCCGGCTTCCCTGGCCTGCTGCTTGGCAAGAACGTTGGGCAGCAGGCTGACCGTTTTTATGTCCGGGCGCTTCCAGCGGATGTCCGGGACGCTGATGACGGCGATGCCCTTGCGCGCCTTGGCCTCGCCCGCGTCGGGGTCGTGGGCTTGCGCGAAGGCGACCAGCGTCGTCGGGGTTTTGGCGGACGGGAACACATGCTCGCGCCGCGCCGCGCCGCGGGTGATTTGCAGATAGACGTGGCCGTGGCGCACGCGGTTGCGGGCGACGAGTTCGCGCATGACGAATTTCAGCGCGGCTTCGCTCAAGGGTGGGGTCAGCCGCAAGGCGCCCGCCGAACGCGCGAGGCGATCGAGATGGCCGCGTTCGTCGATGAGCGCGCCTTGAAAAACCTCGATGACCTCGTAAATCCCGTCGGAAAACAGGAAGGCGCGGTCGTCGATGGACACGCCGGCCTCGGCGTGTCGGATATAGCGGCCGTTGACGTAAGCGATGCGACTCATGCGCTTGTTCCCATTTAATAAAAAGCCCATGCGTCCGGCGACGACCGTGAGCGGCGCGCCGAAAACCATGGACCACAGCGGGCTGCGCGAGGAATAGACCCAAACCCGGCGCTCGCAAAGGGACGGTCGCGGGCGCGCTGGACTCGGGCCGGATCGAGCGCCATTGGACGCGGAATTCCGCATTCGCCTTATCGAGGATGACCGGTCAAGGCCGATGGCACGGCGGAGGTGAGATATTCAGCGAGCGCCGACATCGCTTCGCCGCGCGACGGGCCTGAGAACAGGGCGATTTCCGTTTCAGGCAGGTCCGGCAGATCGTCCGCCGGCCCGAGGACGGCAAATTCCGGCAGCACCGCGCTTTGCCCGAGGACGCTGATCCCCACCCCCGCCGCGACGGCCGCCTGGACGCCAGACAGGCTCGTGCTCGTGTAAACGATCTCCCATGAACGCGTGCTGGCCCGCATTCGTTTCAGGACTTCGGGGCGATAGGCGCATCCAGCGGGAAACATCACGAGCGGAAGCGGGTCGGACGAGAACCGGCGATTGCGCGCGCCCACCCAAAGCAAAGGCTCACGCCACAGAACGTCGCCGGCGGTCGATCCCTCCTGCCGGCGCGCGACGACAAGATCGAGATGGCCGTCCTCAAGCTCGCGCAGCAGCTCCGCCGTCAGCGTGCTTCTCACATCGAGGCGGGTCGCGGGATAGGCGTCGGTAAAACGCCGGAGCGCGATGGGGAGGACTTGTGTCGCGAAATCTTCCAGGATTCCGAGGCGAACACTGCCGGTCACCACGGGACGGCGCAGTTTGAGCAGGGCCTCGTTGTTCAAACTGACCAGCGCTTCCGCATAGGCGCGCAGCATTTCCCCATGTTCCGTGAGGACAGCCTCGCGTCCCTTGCGCTGAAACAGCGCGTGCCCGACCGTCTCTTCGAGACGACGGATATGCAGGCTGACGGTCGATTGCGTTTTGCAGAGGCGACCGGCCGCCCTGGTGAAACCGCCATGCTGCAAGACGGCGAGAAAGGTGCACAGCAGTTCCAGGTCAAGGTTCACTTCAGCAACCCATCGAGTTTCACGATGCGACATGATCGATTAATATCATTATTCAGATCATAAATCACAATCTATCCTTGAAATCACTGCACTTGAGCACTTTTGTCGGTCATGTCGATATCGCCATGGAGAGTCATCGGCCTTTCCGTTGGGCGCTGGGCGGACATGAGTCTCGCGGCCATTCATACGAAATCCGAATGATCCATTCGGATTTCGTATTCCATTCGCGCGGAATTCCGCCTTCGCGATCCAAGAAATTCCGCGCGAGTTGTTTTCGCGGATTGCGAAGCAATCTCGCGGAAACCTTATCAAACGGGACACACGATGCCTGCCATATCGTTCAACGGACTCATCGCCGGCGTTCTGTTCGCGGCGTTCTGGAGTGGGTCCTTCATCGCGATCAAGTTCGCGCTTCCCCTGGCGCCGCCGCTGTGGTTGGCGGCCGGACGGCTGGTCGCCGCGTCCCTGGTGTTGCTGGCGGTCTTCGCGCGTCCGGCCATGAGGATCATTCGCGACGCCTCGCCTCGGATGCGCTGGAGAATGCTTGCGGCGGCCGTCCTCACCCAAAGTTATTACCTGGGCGCCACGTTCCACGCATTGGTCACATTGCCGGCGGCGCTGGTGTCGATCCTGGGATCGAGCCTGCCTCTCATTTCGATTCCCATGGCGACCGCCATGCTCGGAGAGAAGGCGTCGCCCCGCGAAGTCGTCGCCACTCTTGTCGGCATTGCCGGCATTGTCGTCGCGATTTTGGGAAAACCTGGCGCCGATGGACTGACGGACGCCCTCCTCTCCCCCTCCATTCTCGTGATGCTGTCGGGCGTGCTCGCGCTCGCGTTCGGCAACACGCTGCTGAAGTCGATCGTCTCAAAATCCGATGTCGTCCCCTTGGTCGCAACCCAGATGGCGGGGGGCGGGTTCGTCTTGCTTCTGTTCGCGATTTCCGTTGAAGGCCCGCCTCATTTCGACTGGAAATTCACGGCGTCCTTCGGGTTCGCCTATCTCGTTTTCATGGGATCCATTGCCGCAACATGGATGTGGATCGTGACGCTGCATCGATTCTCGGCCATCGGCGCCAGCGGGTTCTTTTTGCTCATCCCTGTTTTCGGAATCGTGTTTGGGCGCCTGTTCCTCGATGAGGTTGTCACGCCTCTTCAACTGCTGGGAACGGCCGTTCTCTGCGCCATGATCCTGGTGCGAAGCCTGTCAATCTCGAAAAGAGAGACGAGATAAGTCAATCGGCTCGTCAGAGACCCTCCGTCCCGGAAACCGGGGACGGAACGCATTGCGCATCGGCGTGAGCGCATAAGGCCGACTCCGGCCGGCGCGCAATTTGGAAAGCGCAGCGCGCGTAGGGTTATTGGCAATTGATCTTGTGTCGCCGGGCCCCAGCCGATCTCAAGGCGTCCACACCTGCTCGATGATCTCCGGGCCGATGCTGGTTTCACCGCGAAACGGATTGTCCAGAATGATCACCATGCCAACCGCCAGTCCGATCGCGGACATGTGCATCATGTTGATCTGGACGCCGAAGTGTCGCGCGTTATCCCGCCCGCTGAGAACAGAGGCGGCGACGACAAAGAGAACGAGAAGGATCCAGAAGTCGTCCGGGATGTTCATGGTGGCTGCCGATAGTCGCGCCGATCTGGATGTCTCGATCTGCGACGTCAGTTTCGACAGGTCGGCGCGCAAATCGGATCGCAAGGGCGTGGCTCCCTCATTCTGGTCCGGGAGAGCGCGAAGGGCGCTCCAGAGATCGTCCAGATTTTTTTGCGCAAGCGGCGACAGGGAAATGGGCAGCTTCGCCAGGCGCCGCCACTCGTCTTTGGCGACATTTTGCGCGTAGGATACGAGCGCCCGTTTCGCCGCGTCGGCCGAAGGACCGATCGCGTCCAGTTCCCGGCCCAGACGATAGATGGAGGTCGCCTCCGCCCTCACCGCCTTTTCGGTCTGCGACAAGGTCGACAGTCCATTCGAGATCAGCAGCGCGAGAACGAATGCGGTAAATCCGAGCATGCTGGTGTGCGCGGAGTCACCGAGCTTGTTGTCATAGTCGGCGCGTTCGGGCCAGCGGCGAAACCAGAGTCGATTGGCCAGGGCCGCAATCAAGCCGCCTATGACGCCAAAACTCAGCGCCAGCGTCGCCAGGATCGCCCAATCCGAGAGCGAATTGGCCAAGGCGTCCACAATTGATGTCTCACTGGCAAGCATAGGATCTTTTTCCGCGCGGTTGATCTGCCCGGGCAGACGCTCGAGGCGCGGGCGTTATATGCTGATGTGATGAACAAGAATGATCATAAAATTGGATCGGGCTACGATTTCGTCGACGCAGAATTCCGGTGACGTAATACGAATTACAGAATTAACGACGCGCCCACAGGGACGCCCGAACCGTCGGCATCGCCCCGCCGGAGACCTTCCTGACCGCGTTTTGCCTGTCAGTCGATCGCCAGCGATTTCAGTTTTCGGTGCAGCGCCGAGCGCTCCATTCCAATAAACTCCGCCGTGCGGGAAATATTGCCTCCGAAACGGTTGATCTGGGCGACCAGATATTCGCGCTCGAACACTTCGCGCGCCTCGCGCAGCGGCAGGCCCATCAGTTTTTCGCCGCCCGTGCCGGTCGGGGTGGAGGGGACAAGGGCACCGATTTCCTGCGGCAGCATTTCCGCCGTGATTTCCACTTCCGTGTCGCCGCCGGTGAGGATCATCAGACGCTCCACATTGTTGCGGAGCTGGCGGATGTTGCCGGGCCAGTCGTGCGATTGCAGCACGGCCATGGCGTCCTCGGCGATTTTCCGCTTCGGCAGGCCGGAATTGGCCGCGAGCTGGTCCATGAAGAAGGTGATCAGTTCGGGAATGTCCTCGCGCCGCTCGGACAGCGAGGGCACGCGGATCGGCACCACCGACAGGCGATGGAACAGATCCTCGCGGAAGGCGCCCTCGGCGATCAGCCGCGTCAGGTCGCGGGCCGACGAGGAGATCACGCGCACATCGACATGGACGCGGGTCGAGCCCTCGACCCTGGTGAAATTCTGATCGACCAGCACGCGCAGGATTTTGGCTTGCGTGTCGCGCGGCATGTCCGCGACTTCGTCAATGTAGAGCGTGCCGCCGTGGGCCTCTTCCAGCGCGCCGGTTTTCCGGGCGCGACCGTCGCGCGCTTCCACGCCGAACAGCTCGGTCTCCATGGTCTCGGCGGCGATGGCGGCGGCGTTGATGACCACGAACGGTCCGCTGGCGCGGGCGGAGGCCGCGTGAATGGCGCGCGCCGCCAACTCCTTGCCGACGCCCGGCGCGCCGGTGATGAGGATGCGCGAATTGGCCGGGGCCACTTTCTCGATCAGCTGCCGCAATTGCTGCAACGCCGCCGAATGGCCCGACAACGTGGTTCCCGCCGCGCCGCGGGCTTTCAATTCGCTGACCTCCCGGCGCAGCCGCGAGGTTTCCAGCGCCCGCTCCGCCACCAGCACGAGGCGGTCGGCCTTGAACGGCTTTTCGATGAAATCATAGGCGCCCTGGCGGATCGCCGTCACCGCCGTCTCGATATTGCCGTGGCCGGAGATCATCACGATCGGCAAGGTCTGGTGGTGGCGCTTGACGCTTTCCAGCAATTGCAGGCCGTCGAGTTTCGAGCCCTGCATCCAGATGTCGAGGAAGATCATCGAGGGGCGGCGCGCCTCGATGGCCGTCAGGGCCTCGTCGGAATTGCGCGCCGTGCGCGTCGAATAGCCCTCGTCCTCCAGAATGCCGGCGACAAGTTCGCGAATGTCGGCTTCGTCATCGACGATCAATATGTCGTGCGCCATGATCCACCTAGCTCGGCTTTTTCAAAGGGAAATGCAGGCGCACCAGCGCGCCCTGCCCGGAAGTCGCGTCGAGCAGCTCGATGCCGCCGCCGTGGTCCTCGAAAATTTTCTGCACGATGGGCAGGCCGAGGCCGGTGCCCTCCTTGCGGGTCGTCATATACGGCTCCAGCAGCCGCGCCCGGTTTTCTCGGGGAAAACCCTTGCCATTGTCCTCGACGTCGATCAGCGCGGAACCGTTGTCGCAGCGCAAGCTGACCGTGATTTTCGGCGGGCGGTCCTCCATGTCGGTGGCGGCTATGCCCTCGGTGGCGTTTTTCACCACATTGGTGAGCGCCTGCGACAGCAGGCGGCGGTCGAAATGGGCCATGTGCGGACCTTCCGGCAGATCGGCGACGATCTCGATGTCGGGATGGCCCACCCGCATCAGGAACAGAACCTGCTCGATGCAGGCCCTCAAATCGTCCTCGCGCGGCTGCGCCTTGGGCATGCGCGAAAACGAGGAGAATTCGTCGACCATGCGCTTGATGTCGTCCACCTGGCGGATGATCGTGTCGGTGCATTGGTCGAAAATATCCTTGTCGTTGACGATCACCTTGCCGTACTTGCGCTTGAGCCGTTCGGCGGAAAGCTGGATCGGGGTGAGCGGATTCTTGATCTCGTGGGCGATGCGCCGCGCCACATCGGCCCAGGCCGAGGTGCGTTGCGCCGTGACCAGATCGGTCATGTCGTCGAGCGTGGCGACAAAGGTGCGCTCGTTGCGACTGGGCGGCCCCGGCGCGATCCGGACATTGTAGATGCGCTCGCGCCCGTCGCGGGTGATCTGGATCTGTTTTTGCGTGAGGCGGGCGTGGCCGGCGCGGGCGTCGATCAAGATCGGCTCCAGTTCGGGCAGGATGTTCGCCACCGGATTGCCCATGGCCTTGTCCGCCTCGCCGCCGTCCATGCCGATCAGCTCGCGCGCCGACGGGTTGGCCACGGTGAGATCGCCGCGCGCGCCCACCCCGATCACCGCCACCGGCACGCCCGACAGCACGGCTTCTGTGAACAGGCGGCGCTCGTCGAGCATGTGATTGGCGGCGATGAGGCGGTTTTGTTGCAGGCGCAGCTCCGTCGTCATCTTGTTAAAGGTTTCGCCGAGATGGGCGAGGTCGCCTTCCGCCGCGCGCACGGGCACCTGCACGTAGAAATTGCCGGAGGTGACCTGGTCGGTGGCGGCGATCAGGCGGCGGATCGGCGCCACCAGCAGATTGGTGAAGGCGAGGCCGAGCCAGACCGCCGACAGCAGCAGGATGGCGGCGAGCAGCGCGAACATGATGGCGAGCGCGCGTTGCAGCGTGTGGCGCTGCGCCTCGAACGCGCCGAACATCTTGACCAGCGCCTCGGCCTGCTTGGGGAAGGCCACCGTGAAGGGATTTACGGGGCGGCTGGCGTAGAGAAACACATCGGCGAAGGCCGGCATCGGCCGCAGCGCCACGAAGGTGCGGCCCTCGTTGAGGATCAGGCACAGAGGCTCGTTTTTCGCGGCGTCATCAAAGTCCATGTCCTGCGGTTTGACCACGGGATCGGGATGGTTTGTTGCGACGTCGGCCTGCTCCACCACCTTGCCGTCGCGCTGGATCAGGGCGGCGGCGGTGAAGCCTAAGAATTTGGCGCGGCTGGAAAAAAATTCCTTGAACAGGCCCCGGTCGGCGTCGAACATCGGCTTGCCGCGATCGAGGTCGCCGGCGGTGAGTTGCGCCTCCTGCAACAGCGAGCGGCACTGGTCCTCGCGGAACAGATTGGCCGCTTCCGTCGCGCCGGAGATGAAGCCGCGCACGTCGCGCATCACGGCGGGATTGAGGGTCTTGTCCAGCGTCACCGAGCCGACGATGGCCATGGACAAAGCGGGGACGGCGGCGATCACCGCGAACAGGGCGACAATGCGGATGTGCAGGCCGGCGCCGGCCGTTTTCGCCCGCCATGCCCGCACCAGCACCGCCGCCTCGAACGCCACCAGCAGGACCAGTACGGCGCAAATGGCGAAATCGACCAGGAACAGGATGGTGATGGTGTCGTCGGTCGGCGCGATCGGCGTCAGGCCGGCGAAGATCAGGAACGAGCCGAGCGCGCAGAAAATGGCCGCCACGACGACGAACGGGCCAAGACGCGGCAGCAGCCGGCGTTCGCGCCGGCGCGGCTTTCGTGTCTCTGGTTCGCTGGTTCGATTCATGCCGCCCGCTGCGCGCGCCCGTTGCAGCTTCAAGCAATAGCCGAGGCTGGGATGCGTGGCAATAATGCAACGCTGTTGCTCATGTGCGACAGGATGTGGGCGGAAAAAAGATCAGCGCAACAGGGATTTCAGGTCATGGGTGGGATCGGCGGCGGCGTCGGGCGCCGGGCTCAGGCCGGCGTCGAGCAGCTTTCGCGCCAGCAAATGCTCGCCGGGGCGGTTGACCGATTCGACGGAAATCAGTTTTTCGCCGCGATAGTTGAACAGGGAAAAGGCGTTTTCGCCGGACGGGCGCGCCACCTGAAGATCGACGCCCGCGCCCGAAACCGCCATTTGCAGCTTGACGTCATATTGGTCCGACCAGAACCAGGGCGTGGCGACGAAGGGTTTTTCCCGGCCGAGCAGCGCGCTCGCGGCGGCCTTGCCCTGCTCCACCGCGTTCTGCACGCTTTCGAGCCTGATCGCCGCGCCATTTGCGTGAAAAACCGTGCAATCGCCGGCGGCGACCACGTTTGGCGCCGAGGTTCGGGCGCAGGAATCGACGATGACGCCTCGGTCGCAGGCGAGGCCGGCGCGCGCGGCGATGGCGTCATTGGCGCTGGCGCCTATGCCGAACACCACGAGATCGGCGTCGAAACCGCCGCCATCGGCCAGGGCCACGGCGGACACCGCGTCCGAGCCTTCGAGCGCCGCGACTTGCGCGCCGAAATGGATGTCGACGCCGCGCGCGCGGTGCAGGTCGGCGAAAAAGTCCGAGATCTTCGGCGTCACCGCGCGGGCCATCAGGCGATCCTGCGCTTCCAGCACCAGCGCCTCCACGCCCTTTTTGCGCGCGGCGGCCGCCACCTCCAGGCCGATGAAACCGCCGCCAACCACCACGATCCGCTTGGCGGCGGCGAGGCGGGCGGAGATCTCGCGGGCGTCCTTGAGTCCGCGCAGCACGCAGACGCCGGGCAGATCGGCGCCTTCGAGATTGGGGCGGCGGGCGCTGGCGCCGGTGGCGAAGGCGAGGCCGGTCCAGTCGAGCGTCTCGCCATCAGCCAGGGTGATTTCGCGCGCCGCGAGGTTGACCTCGGTCACATGCGCGCCGAGGCGCAGGTCGATGGCCTTGGTGACGAAAAACTCGGGGCCGCGCAGGGTGAGTTTGTCCGTCGCCGTTTCGCCGGCCAGCCAGGCCTTCGACAGCGGCGGGCGCTGGTAGGGGGCGACCCGCTCCTCGCCCAACAGCAGGATTTCGCCTTCGAATTTTTCCGCGCGCAGGCTTTCCGCGATTTGCAGGCCCGCCTGCCCCGCGCCGATGATGATGATCCGCTCGCCCATGCGCGTCCGCCTCCTGTTTTCGCCATTGGATTACAGGAAGCGCGCCGCCAGGGCAAAAAGCCGCGCCTATTTCGCTATGCCGAGAAACACCGTCAGCGCGCGCTCGACGTCCAGCATGATGCCGTCGCCGGCGCTGCCGATGATCTGGCCGACCCGATCCCGATAAAACGTCATGATCTTGTCGATCATGATGTAGGACTGCGTTTTCAGGCCATTTTGCTCGTCGGGCGGCACGGCGATGCGCAGCAGCGGCGCGTCCACGGGCGTGCTCGTCACCAGCAAGGCGGTCACCGTCGCGGTGGCGGAAAAATGGTCCGACTGGATGACGAGGGCGCGACGCGGCTTGCCGAAATCGCCGGGAAGCGCGACAGTGACGACATCGCCACGTTTCAAGGCGCGGTCCTGTCGAGATCGGCCCTGGCCGCGTCGAGGAAGCTGCGCAATTCGGCGTCGTCGCGCTCGGCCGCCGCCACGACGGCGCTCTGGCGGCGGGAGATTTCAGCAAATTCGGGCGACCTCGTGTCGGGCGCCCAGATCTGCACCGGGCGCAGACCGGCGGCGCGCATCCGCCGCCGATAGGCCTCCATCCGCTCGCGCGGCCGGGACGGTTCACGCGTGACCTTGCCCATGACCTCTCCTTTTCGTAACATGTTACGTGACCTTCCCGCCGAAGTCACGTTTTTCGGTTAGCGCCACGATCGGATCGCCATGCACACAATCGTCTTTCTCGACGCGAACACCTTGGCGCCCGGCGTCAAACTGCCCGCGCCGGATTTTCCGCATCGCTGGGTCGATTATCCCGCGACGACGCCGGACCAGGTGGCGGCGCATGCGGGCGAGGCTGATATTCTCATCGTCAACAAGGTCAGGATCGGCGCGCGGGAGCTGGATGCGCTGCCGAAGCTGAAGCTCGTCGCCGTCGCCGCCACCGGCTATGACAATGTCGATGTCGCGGCGGCGCGCGCGAAGGGCGTGGGGGTCGCCAATATTCGCGGCTATTCGGTCGGCTCCGTTCCCGACCATGTGTTCGCGCTGATCCTGGCGCTCAGCCGCAATATCTTCCCCTATGCAGAGGGCGTGCGCGGCGGGCGCTGGCAGGAGGACGGGCAGTTCTGCTTCCACGATTTTCCCATTTCCGACCTGTCGGGCAAGCGACTCGGGCTGATCGGATCGGGGTCGCTGGGGTCGCGCGTGGCGGAAATCGGTCGCGCCTTCGGCATGGATGTGGTTTTCGCCGGACGCAAGGGCCACGCGGCGGGAGAGGGCCGGGTCGGATTTGACGCATTGCTCGCGACCTCCGACGTGGTCTCGCTGCATTGCCCGCTCAACGCGGAGACCGAAAATCTTTTGTCGGACCGCGAATTCGCGCTGATGACGAAAAAGCCGCTGCTGATCAACACCGCGCGCGGCGGCGTGGTGGACGAGGAGGCGCTGGAGCGCGCGCTCGACGCCGGGCTGGTTTCGGGCGCGGGAATCGATGTCACCCGGCCGGAGCCGCCGCCGGCTGACAGCGCCATCATGCGGCTGGCGCGCCGGCCCAATGTGCTGGTCACCCCGCATGTCGGATGGGCCAGCCTGGAGGCGCAGCGGATTCTGGCCGACCAGTTGAAGGCCGTGCTGGAAAGTTTCGCCGCTGGCGGGCGGATCAACCGGCTGGATTGAGGGGGCCGCCCCTCGCCCCCATAGGGCGTCCGCGAGGACGCCCATCCTTCGACGGGCTTTATCGAGAGGGGGCGTTGGCGCCCGCCCGAGGCGTCAGGCGGCGCGCGACAGGGCGTCCGGCATGGCCTGCGCCAAATCGCGAACCGCCGGGGCGCCGGAAAATTCATGCGGGCCGACATGCGTCAGCGCGCCCTGCGTGTCGAGCCAGACTTTTCCGCCCGTGTTGCGCCAGAGACGGCAGAACGTGTAGTCCTCCGAGAGATAGACCCCCGTGTCCGGATCGATCATGCAATCGAAAAAGGCATATTGATTCGGGCTGAAGCTGGGCGCGCCGGTGTGCATGGAGCCCGCGTGGCTCGCGCTGTAGCGCAATTGCGGATAGGCCTCGGCCATGGTCAGCAGCGCCTCGCGCCGGATCATCATGAAGCCGGTGCCGGCATAGGTTCCCGTGACGAAACCATCGCGCGCCTCGGCCTCCCCGCCCTCGCAGGGCGCGCCGACATAGCGCAGCGGCGCGGTCTCCACCGCCTCGCCGGCGACGGCGCGCTGCAAGCCGCTGTTCCAGTCAAGCAGTTTCAGCGGATACATTCCGGCGACGACCTCCTGGTCGAACGCCATCATGCGCGCGACCTGCGCGGGATCGAAGCCGATGTCGGCGTCGATGAAGATGAGATGCGTGGCAGAGGCGTCGTCGAGGAAGCGGCTGACCAGCAGGTTGCGGCCGCGCGTGATCAGCGACTCATTGCCCAGCAGGTTCAGGGAGACCTTGACGCCCAGTTCGCGGCCGAGATTGAGCAGGCCGACGGTGGAATACATGTAACGCTGTGTCACCATGCCGCCATAGCACGGCGTGGCGATGAAGAGATGCTGTTCGGGCATTGGAGGCTCCGGCGAGGATTACGCTGGCATTGCAGCGCATCGGCCTTGCCTGGAGCTTGTCGTGGTTAACGCGCCTTTAAGCTTATTCCTTGGCCAGCGCGTCCGCCGCCTGGGCGAAGCCCCGGAAGGAAATGGGGAGTTTGACCGGGCGGCCGACGCCGTCGGTGAAGTCCAGCGCGCCGTTTTCGGTCTGCGCGCGATAATATTTCCATTGCGCGTCGGTCGCGGAGGCGTCGGCGAAACAGCCCACCGGGACACAGCGCCGCCACGACAGCTCCGTCGGCTTGGCGTCCTTTTCGCCGGTGGTGAACCGGACCACGCTCGGCAGCAGGATGTTGTTGGGCAGGTGCGCCGTGATCCGCCAGGGGTCGGAGGATTTGACCCGGCCGAAGGCGAGTTGCGCGATGGGCTGCTGCTGCTGGCCCTGCGGTCCCGCCTGAATGGTCTGGACGATTTCACAGACTTTTTGCGCCTTGTCGGCCTCGCCGAGGCGCTGGCAGCGCATCAGCCAGTCGCCAAAGGTCGCGGTGGTCGTGGCGGGGTCGGGGCTGACCGGCGCGGGCTTGGCGTCCTCGGCGAGGGCCGGGACAGCCAACGAAATCACGAGCAGGGCGAGGGGGGCGAGGGGAAGACGGGACATGCGCGGCTCCTGTTTTATCCGCTATAGCCGGGCGCGCGCGACAGTTCAATGACGTTCAGTCACGCCGCCGCCGCGCCGCCCGCCACGGTCCCTTCACATCGGCGGACATTCCGAGAGCGAAATGAACGCGCGCTCATGACCCGGTCGGGACGACCGGAAAAGCCTTCCCTGAATTGCGTGATCGAGTCGGCTCGGCCAAACGCTGCGGCGGCCGAATGATTGACGGCAACGGCAACGAACTTGCAATGAATTCAACTTACGGTTGTTAAGGCCGCGCTCCATGAACTGACCGCATGTGGCTTGGCCGCATGCACGCCGAACGAGACTTTCCCGCGCGCGGCAAGCGGCGCGGGTCAGATCACTCCGGATGCGTTGCCGTTGGAAACTCGTGGGGTGAGCGAATGATCCGCTTTCGAAAATCGAAATTGCTCCTGGGTGTCTTGATCGGCATGTTCGCCACGACGGCGGCGTTGGCGGCTGACCTTGATCAGATCAAGGCGCGTGGAGAATTGCGCCATCTCGGAATTCGCTATGCCAACTTCGTGACCGGCTCCGGCGACGGCCTCGATGTCGAGATCATGCGCGGTTTCGCACAGCGCCTCGGCGTCGGATACAAGCTCGTCTATTCGGACTTCTACACCGTCATCCGCGACCTCCTGGGCAAGGACGTCATGCGTCAGGCCGGGCATGTCGCGCTGACGGGCGATTTCCCGATCAAGGGCGACGTCATCGCCACGGGCTTTACGGTCCTGCCATGGCGCCAGGAGATTCTGACCTATTCGGCGCCGACGTTTCCCTCGCAGGTCCTTCTCATTGCGCCCTCGGCGTCATCGGCCCAACCCATCAAGGAAGGGGCCACGCTTTCGGACGAAATCAAGGACACAAAGCAGTTGATTGGGAGCCGAAGCCTCCTGGTCATGGAACGCACCTGCCTGGATCCGGCGAACTACGGACTGACAGGCGTGGGCGTGGACCTCAAAATGTACGCAAGGAGTACAAATCTCAATGAGATGGTTCCAGCGCTTCTCAACGGAGACGCGCAACTCACCCTGCTTGACGTTCCGGACGCCGTGCTGGATTTGCGAAAATGGGCGGGACAAATCAAGGTGCTGGGGCCGGTTTCGGAACGCCAGACTCTCGCCGCGGCCTTTCCGCGAGACGCGGTGAAGCTGCGCGACGCCTTCAACGTCTACCTGCGCGACATAAGGGCCGACGGAACCTATGACCGGCTGGTCGACAAATATTATCCGGGCATCAGACGCTTCTTCCCCGATTTCTTCGACAAGAAGGTGTGATCCTTATGCCGGGCCGACTGCGCCTCCTGCTCTATTGGCCGCTGGCCATGGCGAGCGGCTTCCTGCTGTTCGTCCTGGTTCTCGCCTGGAGCCTGTATTCGACCCAGGTCGAGTTGCGTTCCGCGACCGACGCGCGACTGCTCGCGGACAGCGCGCGTCGCGCGGCCGTCGTCGAAGACTTCCTGTCGGAGCAGGCTCAACTCGCGACGCAGCTTGCGGGCGTTCATGAGATTGAAGACTATTTGATCAACCAAGCGCTGGGCATGTCGCCGCGCTATGGGTTGAACGCCGCCTTGGGCTTTATCGAACAGAACTTCCAGCGCGCCATCGAACGCACATCCTTGCGCGGCGAAAGCTTTCTGCGTCGCATCAGCTTCGTGAACATAGACAAGGTCGAAGTCGCCCGCGCGGGCGACGGCCCGACGCCCGCGATCGGAGATATTCCCGGCGACGTCACGCCGCCGCAAATCAATGCGCGCGACTGGACGATCGAGGTCACGGCGCCCGTTTACTTCAAGAACGCTCTGGTCGGCGCCATCACGACCACCGCCGACTTGAAGGTGCTCTCGCAACTTCTGATCGAGTCGGACGATTCCGAAGGCGGCTATCACGAATTCCTCTTGGTCGGAGACGGCAGTCACGCCCTTTCTCCCGGTCGCTCAAGCGCGAATTTCGATCTGGTCGAACCGCGACTGGCGACTCTGCCGGTAAACCGGCTGACGCCGACGGACGATGTTTCCGATCGCCCGGACTTCGGGCGCATGCTCGCCCTGCGCACGCCGATCAAGGGCGCGCCCCTTTCGCTGATGACGCTCACCTCGGAAGCGGAGGCTTACGGTCGCGTGGCGCGGCCGGCCTATGCGCTTTATCTGGCCGCATTCCCCGCGGCGCTGTTCATGATGGCGATCGGGTTTGAGCGGCAGCGCCGGCGAGCCGTCCAATTGCAGAATGACTTCGCCGAATCCGATCGCCGCCGCAACGAACTTTCGCGCGATAACACGGCGCTTTCCGAAGAGATCGCGCTGCGCAAGGCGCTTGAGGACGATCTGCGCCGCAAGACCAAGGCGCTCAAGGAAACCAACGCGGATCTGCGAATCGCCGCGACGGCCTTCGAGTCCCAGGAGGGCATGATCGTCACGGATTCCAATCACAAGATTTTAAGGATCAACAAGACATTCAGCGAGATGTCCGGCTACCAGGCCGATGAGCTTGTCGGCAAATCGGGGACGATATTTCAATCAGAAATGGATGACATAAATCTCTATGCGGAGATGGGCGCGACCGTAGAGCTGTCTGGTCGCTGGCAAGGCGAAATATGGTTGCGCACCAAGAGTGGAGCGGCGATCGAGCGATGGGTGACGATTTCGGCTGTCCAGGACGAGAACGGCGCGCATTCGCACTATATCACGACGTCCTATGACCTGTCCGAACGAAAGAAAGCCGAAGCGAAGATCAGGGAATTGGCGTTCTATGACGAGTTGACCGGTTTGCCAAATCGCAAGGTCTTGATCGAACGCGCGCACCAAACCATGCTGAACTGCCATAAGCTTCAGACCTATGCGGCGCTGATGTTCGTCGATCTCGATCGTTTCAAGCGGCTGAACGACACGCTCGGCCATCATAAGGGCGACCTGCTCCTGAAGCAGTCGGCGTCCCGTCTGAAACACTGTATTCGCGCTTCCGACACGGTCTCGCGTTTCGGCGGCGACGAGTTCGTGGTCTTGCTCACCGACCTCGGCGTGTCCGACGTCAGAAATGCGGCGCTTCGCGCGGAAACAATCGCTGAAGACATCATCACCCGTCTCGCCGAACCGCAAGATCTCGATGGCCACAGCTTCCGATGCACGGCGAGCGTCGGCGTCACCCTGTTTTGCGATGAAGGGCAAAGCGTGGACGATCTTCTGAAATGGGCTGACATGGCCATGTACGAGGCCAAGACCTCCGGACGAAACGCCGTGCGCTTCTTCGACCCCGCCATGCAGACGCTGATCGAGTCGCGCGCCGTGATTGAGGCGGACCTGCGCGAAGACATCGCCCAGAAGAATTTCCTGCTGTACTACCAGCCGCAGGTGGACGACGACGGCCGCCTTATCGGCGCCGAGGCGCTGACGCGTTGGCCGCGGGCGGTTCAAAAGCCGCCGTCGCCTGACGAGTTCATATCGGTGGCTGAAAACTCGGGGCTGATCATCCCGCTTGGGGAGGGCGTGCTCGAAACGGCGTGCAGCCAGATGGCCGTTTGGGCGAACGATCCCGCGCTGGCCGGCTTGACGATCGCCGTGAACGTGAGCGGGCTGCAATTGCATCACCCCAGCTTTGTCGACCGCGTCAGGGAAACAATCGAAGCCACAGGCGCCAATCCGAACCTCTTGAAGCTGGAGGTCACCGAGAGTTTTGAAATCTCGAACATCGAAGAGGTCATCGCCAAGATGACCGCGCTGCGAAAGCTTGGCATTCGCTTTTCGCTCGATGACTTTGGCACCGGCTATTCTTCGCTGTCCTATCTGAAACGGCTGCCCATCGACCAACTCAAGATCGACAAGAGCTTTGTCAGGGACGTCATGTCCAACCCCAACGACGCCGCCATCGCCGAGACGATCATTGCGCTCGGCGACACCCTTGGCCTGTCGGTCATTGCGGAGGGAGTCGAAACCGAGGCGCAGCGCGCCTTCCTGGCGGCGCGCGGGTGTCGCGTCTATCAAGGGTATTTGTTCGCTCGACCGATGCCGGCGAAGCAGTTTGCCCAATTCGCGACCCTGTTTTCCCGCACGAAGCCCGCCAACGAAACGCCCCGGCTATCGCGCCGGGAAGCGTGATCGCCGATCGCGGATCACGGCCGCGCGCGGCCGCCAGCGCCCTTCGAGACGCCCGCAAGCGGGCTCCTCGGGGTGAGGGCTACTGGAAAAGTTCAGCAGTTGGCCGCGCCTTGCTTGCGTTCGCGCAAGAACTGGAAGAATTCCACGCCCTCGCGCAGGCGGCGCTTCAGCATGTCCATGTCGCGGACCATTTCCCAGACGATGGAGCCGATCTTGCTCGGGCGGAAGTAGAACTCCCGGTAAAAGGTCTCGACGGAGTCGAAGATTTCCTTGTGGCTGAGGTTGGGGTAGTGCAGCGGCGCGATCTGCACGCCGTTCTCGTCCACCAGTTCGGCGTTGGCGCTGTCGAGCCAGCCTTGTTCCATCGCCTGCTTGTAGAGGAAGGTGCCGGGATAGGGCGCCGCCAGCGACACTTGCAGCGTGTGCGGGTTGACCTTTTTGGCGAATTTGATGGTTTCGCGGATGGTGTCGCGGGTTTCGCCGGGCAGGCCCATGACGAAGGTGCCGTGGATGGCGATGCCGAGCTTGCGGCAGTCTTTTGAGAACTTTTCCGCGACCTCGATGCGCATGCCCTTCTTGATGTTGTGCAGGATTTGCTGGTTGCCGGATTCGTAGCCGACCAGCAGCAGGCGCAGGCCGCCTTCCTTGAGCTTTTTCAGCGAGTCATAGGGCACGTTGGCCTTGGCGTTGCAGCTCCAGGTGATCCCGAGCTTGCCCAGCTCTTTTGCGATCGCTTCGGCGCGCGGCAGGTCGTCCGTGAAGGTATCGTCGTCGAAGAAGAATTCCTTCACCTGCGGGAACGCCTTTTGCGCCCATTTGATCTCTTCGATGACATGGCCGACGCTGCGGGTGCGGTAGCGGTGGCCGCCCACCGTCTGCGGCCACAGGCAGAAGGTGCAATGCGACTTGCAGCCCCGCCCGGTGTAAATCGAAAGATACGGGTGTTTCAGATAGCCGATGAAATAGTTCTCGATCTTCAGGTCGCGCTGGTAGATCGGCGAAACGAAGGGCAGTTCGTCCATGTTTTCGAGGATGGGACGGTCCTCGTTGTGCTGGATGGCGCCGTTGGCGTCGCGCCAGCTCAGGCCCTTGATGCTGGCGAAATCCTTGCCGTCGGCGACGTCCTTGATGGTGAAGTCGAATTCGTTGCGGGCGACGAAATCCACCACCGGCGCGCTTTTGAGCGAGCCGTCGGCGTCCACCGCCACCTTGGCGCCGATCAGGCCGGCTTTCAGCGCGGGATTTTCGGCCTTGAGCGCCTCGATGCATTTCACGTCGGAGGCGAAGGACGGGATCGAGGTGTGGACCACCACAAGGTCGAAATCTTTCGCCTGCGCCACCACTTCGGCGAGCTTGATGTTGTGCGGGGGGGCGTCGATCAGCTTTGAATTTTCCACCAGCGCCGCCGGCTGCGCCAGCCAGGTCGGATACCAGTACGAGGCGATTTCGCGGCGCGCCTGATAGCGCGAGCCGGCGCCGCCGTCGAAACCGTCGAAGGAAGGGGCTTGCAGGAACAAGGTGCGCATAGGTTTTCGCTCCGAAGGACGACGGTGCAATCATACTGGCGATGGTAGCTGGGTTTTGACGAATTTTTGACGGCGCGTCCAGAGTTAACTGGAGGCGCGGGCGCGCGCGGCGTCCGGCGGCGCGGTGAGCCATGACGCCATGACGCTGTCGTCCAGCCCAAACCGCTGCTATTCTGACGACATCGAGGCCAATGCGCCAGCCCCTCACCCCGACGCTTGCGCGATCGCTTCCAGAAAAATATCGCCGTAGAGGACGAGCTTGCGCTCGCCGACGCCGTGGATGGCGCGCAAGTCGTCGATTGTCGCCGGGCGGCGTTCCGCCATTTCCAGAAGGGTGCGGTCGGCAAACACCATGAAGGCGGCGATTCCGGCGTCCTTGGCCAGTTCGCGGCGCAGTTTGCGCAGCGCTTCGAAAATCTTGCCGTCGCCGGTGGCGGCGTCTTCGAAATCGCGGGCCTTGCCGCGCTGGTGCGGTTTGGCCTCGAATTTCTTTTCGCGCGGCGGGTCGGCGCGCAGCACGAAATTTTCGCGTCCGCGCAGGATGGCGTCGCCCTTTTCGGTCAGGGCGAAGCCGCCGTGTTCGGCGCTGGCCGTGCGCAGCGCGCCGGATGCGAACAATTGGCGGAAGGTCGAGGCCCAGTCCGCCTTGGTGCGGTCGGCGCCGACGCCGAAAGTCTTGATCTGATCGTGATGGTTGCGGCGCAGGGCTTCGCTGTCGGCGCCCAGCAGCAGGTCGGACAGGTAGTTCAGGCCAAAACGCTGTCCGGTGCGATAGACGGCGGCCAGCGCCTTTTGCGCCTCGACCGTGCCGTCGCGGGTTTTGATTTCGCCCCGGCAGAAATCGCAGGCGCCGCAGGGTTCGGATTTCTCGTTGAAATGGGCGAGCAGGAGCTGGCGGCGGCAGGCCACCGCCTCGCATAGCGCGGCGAGCGCGGAAAAACGCTGGTGCTCGAAGCGGCGACGCTCGTCGGACAGATCCTTTTCGTCGATCTGGCGGCGGCGCAGCGCCATATCGTCGAGGCCGTAGAGGGTGTAGGCGCTGGCGGGCAGGCCGTCGCGGCCGGCGCGGCCGATCTCCTGGTAATAGCTCTCGATGCTCTGGGGCATGTCGGCATGGGCGACGAAGCGCACGTCCGGCTTGTTCACCCCCATCCCAAACGCGACGGTGGCGAAGGCGATCACGCCGTCGTCGCGCAGAAAACGGTCCTGGTTGGCGTTGCGCTGAGTCTGCTCGATGCCGGCGTGGTAGCACAAAGTGTCAAAGCCCTGTTCGGCGAAGGTTTGGGCGAGACGCTCGGTTCCCGCGCGCGAGGAACAATAGACGATGCCGCTTTGGCCCCGGCGGGCGTTGAGGAAGCGCTGCAACTGCCTTTTGGGCTGGTCCTTCGCCGCGAAGGCCAGCGAAATGTTGGGGCGGTCGAAACTGTGCAGGAAGACTTTTGGCGGCTTGTCGAACAGGCGTTCGGCGATTTCCGCGCGCATCGCGTTGTCGGCGGTCGCCGTGAAGGCGATGGCCTGGATTGCGCCGAGTTTTTGCACGCTTTGGCGGATCAGGCGGTATTCCGGGCGGAAATCATGGCCCCATTCGCAGATGCAATGGGCTTCGTCCACGGCGATCCGGGCGATTTTCGTGCGCGACAGGGCTTCGGTGAGGCCGTCCATGGCGAGGCGTTCGGGCGAGACGAACAGCAGTTTTAGCGAGCCGTCGCGGATTTGGCGCCAGGTTTCGGCGGACTCGCTCTCGCTGCTTTGCGAGTTGAGCGTGGCGGCGGGCAGGCCCAGCGCCTGCATCTGGCCGACTTGGTCGCGCATCAGGGCGATCAGCGGGGAGACGACGAGAGTCAGGCCGTCGCTCATCAGCGCCGGGAGCTGGTAGCAGAGACTCTTGCCCGAGCCGGTGGGCATGACCGCGAGGACCGGGTCGCCGGAGAGGACGGCTTCGACGATCTGGCCCTGCCCCGGACGAAAATCGTCGAAGCCGAACACTTTTTTCAGGAATTTACGGGCCGTCGCGAGATCGCTCATGCGTCCTCCACGCGAGACAGGGGGGAAATTTGGCCGTGCGCCACCGCGAAAAGGTCGGCGCGGCCGGCGAGGTCGTCGAACAGAGCGGGGTCGGCGCCGGTCATCCAGATTTGGCCGCCGAGCGCGTCGAGCGCGTCGAACAAGGCGCGGCGGCGGACGGGATCGAAATGGGCGGCGATTTCGTCGAGAAGAACGAGGGGCGCAAGGCCGCTCATCGCCGCCACCAGCCTGGCGTGCGCCAGCACCAAGCCGACGAGAAGGGCTTTTTGCTCTCCAGTTGAGGCGCGGCGGGCTTCGCAGGTCTTGGGGCCATGGCGCACGGCGAGATCGCTGGCCTGCGGTCCGATCAAGGTTCGCCCGGCGCTCGCGTCGCGGGCGCGGTTGTCGCGCAGCAGCGCGCGGTAGGAATCTTCGGCCGATAGCGCAGGGTTTTCGGCGACGAGGCGGTCGATTTCGCCTTCCAGCGCGATGTCGGCCCAGGGGAAGGGAGAGGTCTCGTCGCGAGTCGTGGCGATCAGGGCGGCCAGGCGCTGCACCGTCTCGCGACGGGCGCTGGCCACGGCTATGGCGAGTTCGGCGATCTCGCGCTCGGCGGCGTCGAGCCAGATTCTTTCGGAAAAGCGCTCCTCCAGCAGGCGGTTGCGGCTACGCAACGCCCGCTCCAGGCCGTTGACGCGCGCGCCGTGCTCGCTGTCCACCGCCAGCACGAGGCGGTCGAGGAATCGGCGGCGGTCGCCGGCGGGGCCGGTGAACAGGCCGTCCATGGCGGGGGTGAGCCAGACGATTCTGATGTAGTCGGCGAAAATTTTGGCGGAGGGAATGGGTTCGCGGTCGAGGCGGAATTTGCGTTGCGCGGCGCCGTCGATTCGCTCCAGGCCGGCGCCCATCTGGACCGGACCGCCAGCTTCGCCTTCAAGCTCCAGCGAGACGGCGAAGCCGCCGGCGCCGTTTTCGCGCGCCATGTCGGACATTTCCGCGCGGCGCAGGCCCCGCCCCTGCGCGAACAGCGACAGGGCTTCGAGCAGGTTGGTCTTGCCGGCGCCGTTGTCGCCGGAGAGGGCGACGAGTTTGGCTCTCGTTTTCAGGTCGAGCGCGGCGTAGCCGCGGAAATCGGCCAGCACGAGGCGGCGCGCTTTTGGCGCGCGTGGGAGAGAATCGCCGGCTGGGGATGAAGTCATGGCGCGTTGTAGCGGCTCTCACCCTTTGGGAAAACCATGCGCTTGCGACATCGCGTCGCGCTGCGGAACATTTGGAGAGGGGTATATATAGGCCCGGCTAAAATAGCGTCGCGCCTCACGGTTGAGCAGGGCGTTTACTAGCCCCTGCCGGAGGTGTGCATGACTCTGCCCAAAATTCAACCCGCCAAAGACAAAGCCGAAGACAAGGCCAAACCGAAATATCCGCCGGCCGGGCCGCACGCCCGCCCCGAGCTGACCAATTTCGACGCCTGCCCCGGCGCCGGCGCCCTGCCGGACGAAATGGAGTTTGGCTTCGAGACCGATCCCGGCGCGGGTTGAGCGGGGGCGGAAAACTCGGGCCGTCATGGCCGGATGTCGTTCCAGCCATCCACGCCGGCCCGCACGCGAACGGCCAATCAATTAAGCGAGGTCTTCGTAAAGGTCTCGCCAGGACTCGTTGAATTCGACGATCATCCGCGCCTTCCAGGCCCGAGACCAGTGCTTGATGTTCTTTTCGCACTGGACGGCGGCGACGATGTCGTCATGGAACTCGTAGTGGACGAAGCGCTTCAGCCCGTATTGTTTTGTGAAGCCTTCATGCACGCCTGTGCGATGCTGATGGATGCGGCGCGCCAAGTCCGCCGTCACGCCCGTATAGGGTATGCCGTTCGGCTTGTTGGTGACGATGTAGACCCATCCGCCCTTCATGCTTGCATGTTCGACGGCGTGGATGGCCGGGGCAAGCCCGGCCATGACGGTAGAAAGATCGCGGCCCGCGCTGCCCGGAGGCGGGCGTGACATTCAGCGTCAGTTGGCGAATCTGAAGTGCAGCACGTCGCCGTCGGCGACGACGTATTCCTTGCCTTCCAGCCGGAATTTGCCCGCTTCCCTTGCGCCCGCTTCGCCTTTGTGGGCGACGTAGTCGTCGTAAGCGATGGTTTCCGCGCGTATAAAGCCTTTTTCGAAGTCGGTGTGGATCACGCCCGCCGCCGCCGGGCCTTTGGTGCCCTTTTCGATGGTCCAGGCGCGGGCCTCCTTGGGGCCGACGGTGAAATAGGTGATGAGGTGCAGCAGGCCGTAGCCGGCGCGGATCACCCGGTTGAGGCCGGGTTCCTCGAGGCCGACGGCTTCGAGATAATCCTTCTGGTCGGCGGCGGGCATGACCGCGATTTCGCTTTCGATCTGGGCGGAGACGACGACGGCGACCTCGCCCTCCTCGGCGGCGCGGGCGAACACTTTTTGCGAATGGTCATTGCCCTTGTCGGCGGAGGCTTCCTCGACATTGCAGACGTAAAGCACGGGTTTTGACGACAGCAGGCCGAGCTGGGAAAACACCTTGCGCTCGTCCGGGGCGCGCTCGACCAGACGCGCCGGCTTGCCCTCGCGCAGCAGCACGAGGCAGCGGTTGACCAGATCGAGCAACTCCTTGGAGTCCTTGTCGCCGCCCTTGGCCTTCTTTTCCAGATTGTTGACGCGCTTCTCCAGCGAGTCGAGATCGGCCAGCATCAGTTCGGTCTCGATCGTGTCGATATCCCTGATCGGATCGACCTCGCCATCGACATGGGTGATGTCGCCATCGACGAAGCAGCGCACGACATGGGCGATGGCGTCGCATTCGCGGATGTTGGCCAGAAACTGGTTGCCGAGGCCCTCGCCCTTGGAGGCGCCGCGCACGAGACCGGCGATATCGACGAAGGTCAGGCGGGTCGGGATGATTTCCTTGGAGCCGGCGATTTTGGTCAGCACGTCAAGGCGCGGGTCGGGCACGGCGACGTCGCCGACGTTCGGCTCGATGGTGCAGAACGGGTAATTGGCCGCCTGCGCCGCCGCCGTCTGCGTCAGAGCGTTGAAAAGCGTGGACTTGCCGACATTCGGCAGGCCGACGATGCCGCATTTGAAACCCATTTTTGCGCTCGCGTGTCGGAAGATGAACCTGCCTATGCGGCCCAGCCGCGCAAAAGGCAAGGGGGGCGATTTTTTTGCTGAAACATTGCCGCAATCATGATGTATCCGTTCGGGATGAAGACAACGCTCGCCCTCATCTCCCTCGCCGCATTGGCCGGCGCGACCGGCGTCGCGATGGCGGGGAATTGCCCGCGCGGTCAGATTTACCGCGTGTCGAAACATGTCTGCGTGGATCATGACGAAGCGGTCAAGCTCGGCATCGCCCATGGCTTGGCGCGCGACGCCGCCAAACCCGAAGCCGACAAGCCCGAAGCCGCGCCGCAGGCCGATACGGCGCCGGCGGCGGCCGAACCGGCGGTCGAACCGGCGCCCGCGCCGGAAGCCGTAGCCACGCCGCCGGTCGAGCCCGAACCCGAGGCCAGGCCGGTTCGCGTCAAATCCGTGCGCACGGTCAAGATCCCGCCCAAATCGGCTCCGGACACGGCCGCGCCCGCCAGCCCGCCAGCGACGGAGGCGCCAAAGGCGGCGGCGCCCGCTCCGGTCGAGGCGGAGGCGGCGCCGGCCAAGAACCCTTTCGGCGCGCTCGACCCCAGCGGCGTCCCCATGTCGCAGGCGCGATGAGTTCGCCCGCTTGCGCGGCGCGCGGAATCCGTTAGTTATGCCGGCATGACTCAAGATATCTGCCCCTGCCGCGTCCGCGAGGACGACAAACGCGAATTCGCCGCCTGCTGCGGCCCCTATCTGGCCCGGACGACCGCGCCGCCAACGGCGGAAGCGCTGATGCGCTCGCGCTACAGCGCCTTCGTCAAGGCCGATATCGATTATCTCGACGAGACGCTTACGGCGGAGCAGCGCAAGACCTTCGACCGTGAATCGACCACGAACTGGGCCAATTCGGAATGGCTCGGCATCGACATCCACGAGTGCGAGAACGGTCTTGAAGCCGACGAGATGGGAACGGTGACCTTCACCGCCCATTTCATCCACAAGGGCAAACCGCTGCCGCACAAGGAAAAGTCGCTGTTCAAGCGCGAGGGCGGCGCCTGGCGTTTCGCCGGCGAGATCAGCATCAAGAACGCGCCGGTGGTGCTGGGCCATCAGGCCGGCCGCAACGACCCCTGCCCCTGCGGCTCCGGCAAGAAATTCAAGAAATGCTGCGGAGCGGCGGCCTGAGGGCGCCGACAGGCGCGTGAACCGCCCTCGTCCTTCGAGACAGCCGCTTCGCGGCTTCCTCAGGATGAGGGCTACTCTTGCAAGTGTTCAGGTCTTGGCTTCCTTCGCCGCGCGCAGGGCGGCGACGATCTTGTCGATCTTGTAGGGTTTGCCCACGATCGGCTTGCCGGCGAAGGCGTGCGGCAGGTCGAGGTCGTCGCCATGGCCGCTGGCGAACACAAAGGGTTTGCCGCGCGCCTCCAGTTCTTCCGCAACCGGGATGACGTTTTCCGAGCCAAGCGTGAAATCGAGCAGCGCCGCGTCGAAATGATCGTCGAGCGCGTCCAGCGCCGAACGCACCGTGCCGCAGATCCGCACCACCTTGGCGCCGGCCTCGCCCAGCGCGGCGGCGAGTTGCGTCGCCACCATGTGCTGGTCCTCGACGATGAGGATGCTGAGCGGCTCCATCTGCGCGTCCGGCGCCCAGACGTCGTGATGAGCCGGCAGCACCAGCCGCAGGCGCAGGGCCAGCGCCTCCGCGAACAGCTCCAGCGCCGCGCGCAGGCCGAGGCCGGGAAAGCGCGGCTGGCGGCCCAGCCCGACGATCAGCGCGAGCCGCAGGCCGTCGGAGGTCACCGGCAGGAAAGCCGCCGAACGGAAGCCCGCCGCGCGCAGCCATTGCCGTAACGGCTCGCCCGCCGCGCGCAGCGCCGTCATGCCGGCGTCGAGCGGCAGCAGGTCCGGCTCCGAGCGGATGGGAATCTCCGGCGCGTCAACATCGCCGAGCGCGAACAGCCGGCGGCCCGGCCAGAAGGCGTTCAGGGTTTCCGGCGCGGGCGGCGGCGCGCCGAGGCGGCGGTAGGCGCCGACGACGCGGGCGCTTTCGGCCTCCAGCAGCAGGAAAAACGTGTGTTCGGCGTCGAGCGCGGCGCCCGCCAGCATGGCGGCGCGCTGGCCGATTTCGTCGGGGGCGCCGAGGTCTTCGAGCCGGTCGATCAGGGCGGCGGCGCGATCGAGCGCGGTCAGGCCGCTGTGGGCGTCGCTGGACTCCAGCTCCAGCACCATGTCCTCGCCGTTGAAATGCACGGCGGCGTCAAAGACGCCCTCGACGCCGGGAAAGCGGCAACCGGACACCAGCGCGGGGCGCGCCGGCGCCGAAAAGCGCGACAGCAGATTGCGCAGGCGATGCGATTCCTCGGAGCCGAGCAGGTCGCGCAGACGGGCGCCGAGGAAGGGGCCGCTCCAGTGTGGGAAAATATCGGTCAGATTTTCGGAATGGCGACGCACCACGCGCGCCTGGTCGTCGCATGCGATCAGCCAGCCATGAGTCTGGATCGCCTCGCCCGGCTCCGCCATGCTCAGCCCTTCAGGTTGCCGAGGCGCTACTATAGCGTGAAATGCGGCGGCGACCAGAGCCGAGTTTCGCCGATCTTAACCACGTATGCCCACCCGCAGCCCCGGCGCCGGGCGCTCCTGCAACACCTCGCGGCGGAAACGGAACACGGCGGCGGGCCGCCCGCCGGTTGCATGGGACATTTGCCCCGTCGCCTCCACCACGGCCGAGGCCTCGACCAGGCGTCGGAAATTCTGCTTGTGCAAATGGCGCCCGGAAATGGCTTCGACCGTGGTCTGCAATTCCGTCAGGGTGAAATTTTCCGGCATCAGCTCGAAAATCACCGGGCGGTATTTCAGCTTGGCGCGCAACCGGCCCATGGCGGTGGCCAGGATGCGGCGGTGGTCGGCCTGCATGCTTTCGCCGGGCTTGGGGTTTTGAAAGAAACCGGGCGCGGGCGCGCGGCCGTCACGCACGCTTTCCTCGACCAGACCGGCCTCGTAGAGCAGTTCGTAGCGGTCGAGCACGTTTTCCTCGTCGAACCGCTCGCCCTCGTCGCCGAACAGGGCGCGGACGCGCTCGGCGCGGGTCAGGCCGCGCTTCAAATCGCCCGCCTCGCCGCGCGCGAAGGCGCGCAGCCCCGGCATGATCACGCTGTCCAGCAGGCTTGGGCGGCCCTGGCGCCAGTCCTCCCAGGGGAAGAAGCGATACCATTCGGCAAAGCCCGCGCCGGGCGCGATGGCTTGCCCGGTTCCGCTCACCCGGGTCAGCGCGAGATAGCCGACCGAGACGACATGGGGGTCGCGGCTCTCGGCGCGGCTGTGGCGGCCGCGATCGCCGAACGTGTAGAGTTGCTCGACATAGCCGACCGGCGCGCCGGTCTGTTCCGCCACCCAGGCGCGCAGGCCGATCTCGAAGGTGCGGTGGTTGACCGGGTCGAACGGGCCGGACGGCAGCGCCGCCGCCGACGCGCCGGTCGCCGCGCGCGCCACCAGGATCAGCGGCGAGTCGCCGCGCAGCGCCACAATGGCCGCCGTGAGGCCGATTTCGACGGGAATGGAGGGGCGCGCCTCGTTCATGCCGTCTCCATGCAGAAAATCTCGCCCTCGAAGCAATCCGCGCCGCGCCCGATGCCGTCGAGCGCCGCGACCATCCGTCCTTGGCGCGACAAAAGTGTGTCGGCGAGCGCCGCCATGTGACGGTTGGGCGTGGCCGAGGGCGACAGCCGGCGAAGTTTTGACGCGATGGCGCGTTCGTCGTGATTTGTCAGCGCGCACAGCGCGATGAAGGCGGCGGCGGGCGAGCGGCTGACGCCCGCATAACAATGGATCAGCAGCGGCGCGGTCCGGTCCCAGCGGGCGAGGAAGGTCAGGAACTCCGCCATCTGACGTTCGCTCGCCGGCATCAGGCCGTCGCGCGGCGCGGTGAGATCGGCGAAGGACAGGGCAAGGTGGTTTTCCGGCGCGATGGTTGCGGGGCGCGGCGCGACGGCCGGAGGGGTGAGCAGCGAGACCAGCGTTCGCGCCCCGGAGTCCCGCGCCACGCGCGCGACATGAGCCAGCGGACAGACGTGGATGCGACCCATTAAAGCCGCCCCTCGATTTCGGCGAATTTGCGCAAAAACTCGGCGTGCGCCGCCTCCGGCTTTCGCGGCGCGAACAAGGGCGCGACCCGCTCGAACGCAAAATCCGGCTGTTCGAACAGACTTTTCGCCTCGCCCTCGTCAAAGCCGGCGTAGAGCGTGGCCTCGAAATAGGCGGAGATGCGGTCGGCGCGCTTGGTGAGTTTCGTCAGCGCGGCCGGCGGTTCGGGTTTGAGCGAGAAGCGTTGCAGGATCGCCTGCTCCAGCCGCGATTCCACCTCCTTGTAAACGCCGCCCAGCGCCGCCTTGAACGGCGTGATCATGTCGCCGATGACATATTCCGGCGCGTCGTGCAGCAGCGCGAACATGAGCCAGCGCGCGGGGGCGCCGGGGTCGAGGACGGCCAGGATTTCCGCCACCGCCACCGAATGCTGGGCGACGGAGAAAATCTCCCCGCCGCGGGTCTGGCCGTTCCAGCGCGCGACGCGGGCGAGGCCGTGGGCGATGTCCTCGATTTCGACGTCGAGCGGCGAGGGATTCAAAATGTCGAGGCGGCGACCCGACAACATGCGCTGCCAGGCCCTTGGCTGTCCCTGCTTGCCGTTCACGCGCGCCCCTCTTGTTGCCGCGCGGCCGCCGCGCAGTCCGCGTGGCGCCAGCAGTCCACCAGATGATCGTTGACCATGCCCACCGCCTGCATGAAGGCGTAGATGATGGTGGGGCCGCAGAATTTGAAGCCGCGCCGCTTGAGGTCGCGCGAGATTTTTTCCGACAGCGGCGTCGCCGCCGGAACCTCCGCCATGGTCGCGAAGGCGTTGACGATGGGGCGGCCGTCGACGAAATCCCAGAGATAGCTGGAAAAGCCCCTGTCGGCCTCGATCTCCAGGTAAGCGCGCGCGGAGGCGACGGCGCCGGTGATTTTGGCGCGGTTGCGCACGATGCCGGCGTCCTGCATCAGGGCGGCGATTTTTTGCTCGTCATAGGCGGCGATTTTCAGTGGGTCGAAATTTTCGAAGGCGGCGCGGAAATTGTCGCGCTTGCGCAGGATGGCGATCCACGACAGGCCCGCCTGAAAGCCGTCGAGCACCAGCTTTTCGTAAAGCGCGCGCGAATCGCGCTCAGGCGCGCCCCATTCGCTGTCGTGATAGGCGAGATAGGCGGGGTCCTGGCCCGGCCAGGGACAGCGGAGCCGGCCGTCATCGTGAGGGATTGCGCGTCTTAAAACTTCGTTCATGGGACAAGATTTAGATCATGTCGTCCCTGGAGGAAACCGTTCGGCGCGTCGCCCCGGCAACAGGGGGCGGACGCATGTTTCCTTGAACGCAGGCGCGGGCATGTCCTTTCCGCGTCGGGGTTGCGGAGCCTTCGCCATGTCGCGGAAAATCTTTCTTGTCGTTTTGGCCGCGCTGGCCGTGCTGTTCGGCCTCGCTTTCGTGTTCGGGCCGACGAAGTTCGGCGAAGCGATCGGGCTGGACCTGTCTCGCTCCGGCGCCGCCGCCGCGCAATTGATGGGCGCGGCTATGCTGGCCTGGGGCATGATCCTTTGGGCGGCGCGCCGTTTCGATGAACAGGCCCAGGACTCGATCCTGTTCGCCACCGGCCTTGCCGACGCGGTAGCGGCGGCAGTGGTCTCGGTGGCGACCGTGTCGGAGGCGATGAACGGCTTCGGCTGGGGCCTCGCGCTGATCTTCCTGTTCGGGGCGATGGGCTGCATGGCGGTTTTTACGCGCGCGCCGCAGCAGGAGGCGATGGCGCGCGGGGCGGGCAGCCTGTTCGAATGGCCGATTGCGTAATTGCGAATAATCGAATATTTAGTCAGCCACGAGACGAACGAGGTTGGCGATGATTTCCGATTGGCCGCAAGCAACCAAAAACCTGTCCGCGATGCTGCGCGATCTGCGCGGCGGCGCGGGTTCGGCCGAGGCGATGAAGAGTTTCTCGGCTTTGGCGTCGAGCGCGACCAAGGCGGGCGCGCTCGACGCCAGGACCAAGGAGTTGATCGCGCTGGCCATTGGCGTCGCCGTGCGCTGCGACGATTGCATCGCCTTTCACGCCAAGGCCGCCGCGCAACTCGGCGCGACGCGGGCGGAGGTCGAGGAGACCTTGTCCATGGCGATCTACATGGGCGCCGGGCCGTCGGTGATGTATTCCAGCCATGCGTTGCAGGCGTTCAACCAGTTTTCCGAGACCAAGGCGGAGTGAAGCGGAGCTTTCTTGGACCGCCCTCGTCGGGACGGGGCAGCTTCAAACGGCGCCGGCGGCCTTGGTCAGGCCGTCCGCGCCGTCGGTAATGTCCTGCGAACGGAAGAGATCGACGACTTCGAAGACTCGGAAGCTGGACGACATGCAACGATTGCGCGCGGCGACTCATACGGTTTCCGCTGGATAGCTTCGCGATTCGCGGAAACAAAATCGCGCGGAATTCCTTGAAGTGGAAGCGGAATTCCGCGCGAACGGAATACGAAATCAAAAATGAATCATTCGGATTTCGTATCAGGCGGCGCGAACCTTGGTCAGGAAGTTCGAGACTTCCGCACGCAATCGGGCGCTTTCGCTGGCCAGAGTCTGGGCCGAAGCCAAGACCTGGTCGGAGGCCTCGCCCGTGTGATGGGCGCCGCGACTCACTTCCTGGATGCTCGACGCCACGACCTCGGACTCCCGGGCGGTGTCGTGAATGCTGCGGGAGATCTCGGTCGTCGTGGCCCCCTGCTCTTCCACCGCCGCCGCGATGGCGCTCGCAATCTCCGACATTTTCGCGATGGTTGTCCCGATCGCCTGGATCGCATCGATGGCCTCGGCCGTGGCGTTCTGAATCCCGGCGATTTGTTCCCCGATGTCTTCGGTGGCCTTGGCCGTCTGGGAAGCGAGCATCTTGACCTCGGTCGCCACGACCGCGAAGCCGCGGCCAGCTTCGCCGGCGCGCGCCGCTTCGATTGTGGCGTTCAGAGCCAGCAGATTGGTCTGCTGGGCAATGTCCGCGATGATTTTCACCGCCTCGCCGATCTGCCCGGACGCCTTGGACAGTTCATGAATCTTTGTGTCCGTCGCATTCGCCTCTTGAACCGCGCTCTCGGCGATTTCCTTGGCCTGGAAAGCCTGACTGGCGATTTCGTTGACCGAACTCGAAAGCTCCTCCGTGGCGGCCGCCACCGACTGGACGTTTCTCGACGCCTGTTTCGACGCCGACGCGGCGGATTCCGATATCTGATCGGTTGAGCTTGCCGTTTTGGTCAAGCCGGTCGATGCGCTCTCAAGCTTTGAAACCGCATTGCTGACGGACTCGATCACGCTTCCCACGGCGCCTTCGAATTCGGACGCAAGCCGTTCGACCGCAGTCTGTCGCGCCATGGCTTTTTCGGTCCGGTCTCGCGCCTCGCCGCTCTCCGTTTGACGTTTCGTCTTTGCGTTCCGCCGGAACGTCTCCACCGCATTGGCGATCGAGCCGATCTCGTCGAACCGGTCGCGGCCGACGATCTCGACGGCGTCATCGCCGCCGGCGAGCCGGTCCATACATGCCGTCAATGTGGTCAGTGGCTTGGTGATGGTCTTGAAGACTGACAAAGAGAGGAGAAGCAGGACGAGCGCCGACCCTCCCAGGACGAGGCCATAGGTGCTGTGAATGGTCGCGTTGGTGACGGCCAACGCGGCTTCGGAGGCTTCGTCGCTGATCTTGAGAATACGGTTTGTGAGGGCGCTGATGCTCAGCATGACCTCGTTCATCGCGGGATCGCACCGGTCTCGCATCGCGGCCGTTGCGGCTTTCTTGTTCGCCGTTTCCGCCGATTTCGCCAGCGCGAGCGTGTCAGCGCAGCTCTTTTGCATGGCGGCGTCGAACAATGTGGCGATCTGTTCAATTTCCGCCGCCTTGGCCGGCATGCCCGACATGGCGGCCTTGACCTGCTTGTGGAAAAACGCGCTGGAATCGGCAATCTCGGTCACGGCCTGCTGGATGCCGTCTTCGCTCTCCTCGGCTATCAGCCGGTAGATGGAGCGATCGACATGGACGAGATTGCGATTGGCGCGCGCGATCGCGAGATTGGCCTTGCCGGAGCCATCGATCAGATCGCCATAGGTGTCGTCGATCAAGCGCATTTTCTGGGTGGAGAACACGGTCCCGGCCAGCGAGACCAGCGCAAGCATGCTCAGAAGCAGCAGGATTTTTGGCAGGATTTTGAGGCGCAGGCGCATTTTGTGTTCTCTCAATCATTTTACTAGAGTATTTTCACGTTTCGCGGAAACATGAAAATACTCTAGATTCTTGTTTTAACGCATTTTCTTCACGCGAACCGGTGTCCACTTCGCTTGAAAATGCTCTAGGGCTGCGGAGCGGCTGCGGCGCAGCCCGTATCGCTGGCTGGACCGGCTATTTGCAGTCCGGATCCTTGGAGCTGGCCGGACAATCGTCGCTCGATCGTCCGCCGCGCGCGTCGGCGGTCGTTGTGCTGAAGATAAACATCAGCATGAGAAAAGCAGTTAGAAACTTGCGCATGGGGGGCCCTTCATGGCTCGCGACGACAGCGTCAAAGGTTGAAGAGATGACCGAGCTCGAAATGCAAACCAAAGAGGTAGCTGTCCCTCTTGGTCACGGACGTGATGATCGTCGGATTATGGATGTACTGAATGTTCGGCTGGACGGTCAGCCAGTCCGTCAGTTGCGCGCGATAGGTCAACTCGATTGGAAGTTCGTAGTCGCCATTGAAGGGTCGTTTTGCGAAGAACGAATCTCGGCTGATATGCAAATAACCGATGGCGAGACCAAGCCTGTCATGAGCCCGCGATTCGAACAGACCTGTCACTGTCACGCCCCCGCTCGCAGAGTGATCGACAGGATTCACGTCGGCGTTGGCGAAACCATAGTTGGCGAACACATCGACGCCGCGACCGCCATCGATCGTATAGACACGGGTTGCGGCCCCGACATATCCGCCGCTGGTGCCGTAATATTGATGCGGCGTTCCATTGGCATTGAAGCGGTCCGCGCTTGTGAACTTGCCGGTCAACGTCCAATAACCGGCGATGATCTTGGTGCGCGCGATCGGCGTATAATCGAGTTCGCCGATCGCAAGGGCGCCGGTTTTGCTGTTGAACTGGACATCCGTGTTCCACGGCGCCGTAGGATTGTCCGCCATGGCGTTGAGCACACCAACTTTGGCGGTCAGCTGTTCGGTGATCTCGTGCTTGATGCGCACACCGAGCTCCGAATTGGGATAGAGGGGCAAATTCAATCCCCCCTGCATCCCCGAGAAGGTCATAGGTGTGCTCCAGGCGAAGGCGCGGTTGAAAAACAGATCCATGGGACGCGTCGACGCAAACTGGGTCTGCGGGTCGTAAATTCCGAGCAGCACATCCGTGTGAAAGATCCGCTGCTCGTAATAGGCCTGGTAAAGTCGGAACGTATTTATCGCCGCCAACCCGTCGATCGCGCTGGGCGCCGAGAGCGCGCCCGCATCATTGGTCAGCGGTTTTCCATTGATGCCCAATGCGTCGAAATAGAAATGGGCGCCGCGCCAGCCGAGCTTGTCGGCGTCAATGGACAGACTGGCGTCCAATGAGTGCATATAATCCGTGTAATTCTTCGTCCGGGTCCCGCCGGAAAGGTCCCACGCCTCGCCGGTATATTGCAGCCTGAGCTGGACAGCGGAAGATTCACTGTCGGCTTGCGGCGCTTTGAGGACCGCAGCCGGCGCCGTAAATGCGTTGTCCGCCAGGGCGGGCAGTCCGCTTGCCCCCAGGAGCGACAGCATCAGGCTGCCGGTGATTGAAAGGTCGTGCGCCATGCTGTTCCTCGTTTTTATCGATGAAATCAGCATGGAAGCTCAGTTATTATCGTTAATGAATTACTACCTTAAGTTGTATTAAGTTAATAAATCGCGTTTAGATTGTACTTCCGCCACAAACGCGCGCCTTGAGCGTGGCGCTGACGCCTTGCGACGGCGCGTCGATATCCAACATCGGCTCGCCGCCAAAGATTTATCCGGGAGACTCCGCAGCCCAGTTCAAGGACCGACGGCAAGGCGAGTGGCGGTTTTGTGATGAAAGGGGTTCGCCGACGACCAATAGTCCGGCGCATGCGCCTTTGTGCTGTTTGATAAACCGCCGGGCGGGTTCGGCAACGACCAGGTTCGGGTCATGAAGAGACCGTCGCGGGCGTCCGCGCCCCCATTTGGGGAGCCGGCTCGTCGTGAACGCGCGCTTACGGCAGCCGCAGCGCCGTTTCGCCGCTTTTCAGCGGCAGGCCGGCCTGCGCCGCCTCTTCCACGCGGTCGAGGCGCAGCAGGGCGAGGCCGCAATTGCCGGCGCTGGAGCCCATGGTTCCCGCCTGTTTCTCGCCGGCGGTGATGACGGCGCCTGGCGGCGGGGCCACGCCTTCCAGCAGAACCTTGGTCACGCGGGTGCGAACTGTGGCGCGGTAGTGCATGCGCGCCACCACTTCCTGGCCGACGAAACAGCCTTTTTTGAAATCCACCCCGTTGAACAGGTCCATGTCGGCTTCGGCGGGGAAGGCGTCGCCATAGGGGAAATCGACGCCGCCCTCCGGGACGCCCAGGGCGATGCGGTGCGCGGCATAGTCGTCGAGGCCATGATCGCCGCCGAGCGTCAGCAAGGTCGAGTCCAGCGCCGCCGCCGGGACGATCAGGCGCGCGCCCATGTCGGAATGGCGCGAATCCTTCGCCCCTTCCGCGACCGCGCCGCCATAGAGCGCGATGACCGCGAATTTGCCGGTCTCATTGAGAACTTCGACCTTGGCGCGCAGCTTGTACATGGTCAGGCGCTTGGCCAGATCGGCGGCCTTGTCGGCCCTGACGTCGAGCAGGATCGACTCCTCGGCGCCGCCCCCTTGCGAGGCGCCCGCTTGCGGGGAGCTCATGAGAAAATCGAACAGGATTTTCCCCTGCGGCGACAGCAGCGCGGCCCACCGGGCCTCGCCCGGCTCCAGCGTCAAGACATTGCCGGTCACCAGCCCCTGGAGGAAGCCGCGCGCATCCGGGCCGCTGACGCGAACCAGAGCGCGGTCGGAGAGTTTCGCTGCTTTCATCTGTTTCCCCGCAATGGATTCGCCAGCATTTTTGTTGCGCCCCCGCGCCGACGCGCTTAAGCCGACACGGATAACGCACCGATGCAAAGTTTGGTCCGAAACAGGCAAGAAATTCGGAGAGCGCCCGTGACGAGCTACGATATCATCCTGCGTGGCGGGACATTGGTCAACCAGGATGGAGTCGGCGCCCGCGATGTCGGCGTTTCCGGCGGGAAAATCGCCCGCATTGGCGATCTCTCGGCCGCCTCGGCCGGCGAAGTCGTGGACTGCCGGGGCCTGCATATTCTGCCCGGCGTGATCGACAGCCAGGTGCATTTCCGCGAGCCCGGCCCTGTCCACAAGGAAGATTTGCAGACGGGGTCGGCGGCCGCCGTGCTCGGCGGCGTGACCGCCGTGTTCGAAATGCCCAACACCAACCCGCTGACCACCACGCCCGAGGCGCTCGCCGACAAGGTTTTACGGGCGACGGCGCGGATGCATTGCGATTTCGCCTTTTGGGTCGGGGGCACGCATGAGAACGCGAAAAATGCCGCCGAGTTGGAGCGGCTGCCGGGGGCGGCCGGCATAAAAGTGTTCATGGGCTCGTCCACCGGCTCGCTGCTGATCGCCGACGACGACGGCGTCGGCGAGGTTTTGAAGCACATCCGCCGCCGCGCCGCCTTCCACAGCGAGGACGAGGCGCGGCTGAACGCGCGCAAAGGCGAGCGCGTCGCCGGCGATCCCGCCTCGCATCCGGTCTGGCGCGACGAACTGACCGCGCTGACCAGCACCAAGCGGTTGATCGCGCTGGCGGAAAAACACCGGGCGCGCGTGCATGTGCTCCATGTCACCACCGCTGAAGAGATTGAATTTCTGGCCGGACACAAGGATGTGGCCAGCGTCGAGGTGACGCCGCACCACCTCACCCTGACCGCCGACGATTATGCGCGGCTCGGCACTTTGATCCAGATGAACCCGCCGGTGCGCGCGCCCCGCCATCGCGACGCGTTGTGGGACGGTCTGGTTCAGGGCGTGGTGGACGTGCTCGGCTCCGACCATGCGCCGCATACGCTGGAAGAGAAGGCCAAGCCCTATCCGGACAGCCCGTCCGGCATGACCGGGGTGCAGACGCTTGTCCCGACTTTGCTCGACCATGTCAATTCGGGACGCCTGACCCTGCAACGCCTGGTCGATTTGACCAGCGCGGGACCGGCGCGGCTGTTCCAGATCGCCGGCAAGGGGCGGATCGCGCGCGGCTATGACGCCGATTTTACCGTGGTGGACCTGAACCGGGTCGAGACCATCAGCAATTCCTGGATCGCCTCGCGCTGCGGCTGGACGCCCTATGACGGCAAGACGGTCAAGGGCTGGCCGGTCGGGACTTTTGTACGCGGCGCCCGCGTGATGTGGGAGGGCGAGATTTTGACGCCCGCCACGGGGCGGGCGGTGCGGTTTTTGGAGGCGCTCTGACCCGTTCCGTCGGCGCCGCCGGCGATTGGCTTTAACACACGTCGAAGGCATGGCTTTCCGGCGCTGTGCGGCGGTGTCTCGGCGCGAGGGCTTCGAGCGCTTGCGCGCTCGTGACCACACGAGCGCAGGTTCTGGCGGCGGCGGACAGACCCGCGGCGTGTTCGGCCTCGTCGAGGTCGGCCACGCCATCGGCGACGAGAAACGCCCTGATGTCGCGCGCGAACGCATCCACCGCCGAATAGTGGCAGCCGATCGAGGTGTAGACGCCGACGATCAGGAGCGCGTCGCGACCGAGACGGCGCAGCATCGGTTCGAAATCGCTGCCGTAGAAGGCGCTGTAGCTTCGCTTGACCAGCGGCCGGACATGATGCGCGTCAAAACCAAGAGCCGGGTCGAGACCGCTGCCCGCCATCGACGGGCCTGGACCCCACATGTCCGCCATCAGCCCGCGTTCGTCGAGGCGCCGCGCCCGCGGCACCTGCGACGCGAAAATCGGCACGCCCCGCCTGACGCAGACCTCGCCGATCCCGCGCGCGGTGGCGACGATGCGGGCGCGGCTGTCGGCGGGGAGCGCGTCGAGAAAATGCGGCTGCATGTCATGCACGAGCAGCGCGCACCGCTCCGGATCGATCGCCCAATCCACCTTGTTTGAGACTATCACTGACTTGCCTCCTTGGAGGCCGCCGAATCGTGACGCGATATGCAAATGACCAACGCCTGCCGAAACGGCGGCCATGGTCACAGATGACGCCATGGCCCCTCCTTAAAAGGAGCGCCAATACCCTGCAAAAAATGGGATGCGGACGTGCGTCATGGCGGCATTAGCGCCCACTCCCCCCGCGATGTCAATCTGTCCAAATTGTCGCGGGGCGGGCAAGGCTCACTCGTCGCTGAACAGCCGGTCCAGAAAATTGCGGTCGTCGCGCGCCTGACGCGGCAGCGGGCCGTCGGGGATGTCGGCGGGCGGGATCGGCTCCTCGTCGCGGTCGAACTGCGGCTGGCGGTCGAACCGCGGCGCGCGGTCCACCTGCTGCTCGCGCGGCGCGGACGCCCCGCGTCCCGCGCCGGAAAACACCACGGGGGCGCCGGGATTGCTGGTGTCGAGATGCTGGACCGGCTGCTCCGGTTGCGCTTGTTGTTGCGGCGCCTCCGGCTGCGGCCACAGCGATGACGGCAGGCCGCCAAGGTTTTCGCTGCGCCAGCCGCCGGTCGGCAGGCCCGCCACCACCTGCCCCTTCAACGCCTCGCGCATGAAACGGCTCCAGATGTCCACCGGGAGATTGGCGCCCGAGGCCTTCTTGGTTGGCGAATTGTCGTCGTTGCCGAGCCAGACGCCGGTGGTGAGCTGGCTGGTGTAGCCGACGAACCAGGCGTCGCGGTAATCCTGGCTGGTGCCGGTCTTGCCGGCGGCCTCCCAGCCCGGCAGGTCGGCCTTGCGCGCCGTGCCGATGATCAGGGTCTGCTCCAGCATGGAATTCATCATGGCGACATAGGTCGGGTCGATCACCCGTCCATTGCTGGAGCCTCTGCGCGCGTAGAGCAGCTTGCCGTCGGCTGTGCGGACTTTTGTGATGATGTGGTTCTGCACGCCGATGCCGCCGTTGGCCAGCGGGACATAGGCCGTGACCAGCTCCAGCGGCGACACCACCGACGTGCCCAGCGCGATGGAGGCGTTGGGGTCGAGTTTTGACGTGACGCCGAGCCGATGCGCGGTGTCGATCACGGCGCGCGGGCCGACTTCGAGGCCGAGCCGCACCGCCACCGTGTTGAGCGACAAAGCCAGCGCCGTGGTGAGATTGACCTCGCCCATATATCTGTGGCTGGAGTTTTCCGGCTGCCAGCCCTTCACATTGATGGGGGCGTCCTCGCGGGTCGAATCCGGCGTGAGGCCTTTTTCCAGCGCGGTGAGATAGACGAAGGGCTTGAACGAGGAGCCGGGCTGGCGGCGCGCGGAGACGGCGCGGTTGAACTGGCTTTCCTCGTAATTGCGGCCGCCGATCAGGGCGCGGATGGCGCCGCTCGAATCCAGCGACACCAGCGCGCCCTGGGTCACGCCGAATTTGCCGCCGTCGCGCGCCAGCACGCCGTTCAGCGCGCGCTCGCCCGACGCCTGCATGGCCGGGTTGATGGTGGATGTGACGACAATGTCCTCGTCGATGGCGCCAATGGTTTCGTCGAGCACGTCCATCACGTAATCGGCGGCGTAATTGAGCGTGCTGGAATCCTTGCCTTTGACGGCGTGGGCGGGTTTCGCCAGCGCCAGTTTGGCCATGGCCTCGGTGATGTGGCCCTCCTGCGCCATGGCGGCGACGACCTGATCGGCGCGCTCAATGGCCGCTTTTTCGTAATGATTGGGCGCGAGCTTTGACGGCGACTTCATCAGGCCGGCGAGCATGGCGGCTTCCGCCAGCGTGACATCCTTGGCCGGATGGCCGAAATATTTCAGCGCCGCCGCGTCCACCCCGTAAGCGCCGCTGCCGAAATAGACGCGGTTGAGATAGAGTTCGAGAATCTGGTCCTTGGAATATTTGCGCTCCAGCCAGAGCGCCAGGATCGCTTCCTGGATTTTGCGCGAGACGGTGCGCTCCTGCGTCAGGAACAGGTTTTTGGCGAGCTGCTGGGTCAGCGTCGAGCCGCCCTGCATCCCGCCGCGCCCGGTGATATTGCGCGCGACGGCGCGAGCGATTCCGATCGGATCGACGCCGTAATGGCTGTAGAAGCGACGGTCCTCGATGGCGACGAAGGCTTTGGGCAGGTAGGGCGGCAGGTCTTGCAGCCGCACCGCCGCGCCGCCGGTGTCGCCGCGATTGGCGAGCAGGGTTCCGTCCACGGCAAGAATGGCGATGTTGGGCGGGCGCTTGGGCACGGCGAGTTGGTCGATGGCCGGCAATTGCGAGCCGTAATAGACGGCGAGGCCGCCAGCGCCGATCACGCCCCAGACGCCGAGCACGAAAATCCAGTAGACGAGGCCGCCCAGCAGCGAACGGCTGCGCTTCTTCGGCTTGGCGGCGGCTTTCGTGGCTTTCTTTCTTGTCGGCTTCGGCTCGGCTTCGGGCTGGGCGCGCGCCTCCGGCTCGACGTTCGGCGCGGAGGCGTCGAAGGTCGGCTCGATCCGCTCGCCGCCCGATTTCTTCCGCGCCATGAGTGAAAAGTCCGAAGTTGCATTGAAGAGCGCGTTTTCCAGCGTAAGTGAGGCGAATTAAGGGCCGGTTAAGGATGGGGGGGCGGAGGCGCGTTCGGGGGGAGCAGGCCCTCTCCCCGCAAGC
>NZ_NHSJ01000088.1 GCF_002937075.1 Rhodoblastus sphagnicola | reverse complement strand
GCGTAGGCGGGCGGGGCGTAGGCCTGCGACGCGGGCGCCGGCTCATAGGCCTGGGCCGGAGTCGGGGCCTGCGCCGGCTCCTCGGCTCCGCCTGGCGCGCGGACTTGCGTCGCCGTCTGTTCGGCGCGGGCGGCGGCCTGCGCCGCGGCCTGGGCGCGCAGGCGCTCGCCGGCTTCCGCGAGGCGCTGGTCGTTGGCGTCATAGGCCTCGAGCGGCTTGTCGATGCCGGTGGCGACCACGGAGACGCGGATGATGCCGTCGAGGCTGGAATCGAAGGTGGCGCCGAGGATGATGTTGGCGTCCTCGTCCACTTCCTGGCGGATGCGGCTGGCGGCTTCGTCCACTTCGTAAAGGGTGAGGTCGTTGCCGCCGGTGATGGAGATCAGCAGGCCGCGCGCGCCCTTCATCGAGACTTCGTCGAGCAGCGGATTGGCGATGGCCGCTTCGGCGGCGAGAATGGCGCGGCGGTCGCCGGAGGCTTCGCCGGTGCCCATCATCGCCTTGCCCATGTCGCGCATGATGGCGCGCACGTCGGCGAAATCGAGGTTGATCAGGCCTTCGCGCACCATCAGGTCGGTGATGCAGGCGACGCCGGAATAGAGCACCTGGTCGGCCATGGAGAAGGCGTCGGCGAAAGTGGTGCGCTCGTTGGCGACGCGGAACAGGTTCTGGTTGGGGATGACGATCAGCGTGTCAACCGCCTTGTGCAGTTCCTCTATGCCCTGGTCGGCGACGCGCATGCGGCGGGCGCCCTCGAACTGGAACGGCTTTGTCACCACGCCCACCGTCAGTATGCCCATGTCGCGGGCGGTGCGGGCGATGACGGGGGCCGCGCCGGTGCCGGTGCCGCCGCCCATGCCGGCGGTGACGAAGCACATGTGCGCGCCGGTGAGATGGTCGCGGATTTCCTCCATCGCCTCTTCGGCGGAGGCGCGGCCGATTTCGGGCTGCGAGCCGGCGCCGAGCCCTTCCGTGACCTGAAGGCCCATCTGGATGATGCGTTCGGCCTTGCTGCTGGTCAACGCCTGGGCGTCGGTGTTGGCGACAATGAAGTCGACGCCCAGCAGGCCGGAGGCGATCATGTTGTTGACGGCGTTGCCGCCGGCGCCGCCGACGCCGCACACCATGATCCGGGGCTTCAGTTCGCGCAACTGCGGCGCTTGCAGGTTTATGCTCATCGTCAGCCTCTTGTCGTCGCCAGGTCGGGCAGCTTTTGAATTTATGGGCAGCGGTTGAATGGTCCCAAGCTGGTATGATCCAGCCGTAATAACGTTAACATTTCGTTGACGCCGTTAACTTTTTATCCACTTCCGGAGGCGCGTTGGGGAAGGTTTAAGGCGGAACTCCTTGTTCGCGCATCAAAAACTCTCCGTGAGCCAGCGGCCGACCCGGCCGAAATAGCCGCCGCCGGAAGGCGCGGCGCGGCCGGAACGTCCAGGCTCGAAATATTCGCCCGCGGCGAATTGCGGATAGATCAAGAGACCGACCGCGACAGCGAATCCCGGATTTTTCGCCGAATCAGGCAGGCCCTGCACGCCGAGCGGGCGCCCGATGCGGATCTGGCCGCCGAGAATCCGCCGCGCCGCCTCCGGCAGGCCGGTGAGCTGGCTGGCGCCGCCGGTCAGCACCACGCGGCGCCCGGCGACAGGATGGCCGGCGGCGTTGAGCCGGTCGCGGGCGAGTTCCAGAATCTCCTCCACGCGCGGCGCGATGATGCGGTTGAGATGCGCGCGGGGGATGTGGGCGGGGTTGTCGCGGTCTTCGGCCACCTGCACGATGGGCAGGGTCTCGCGCTCGTCCGAGGGCGAGGAAATGGCGCTGCCGTGCAAGGTCTTGAGCCGCTCGGCGTCGCGCAGCGGAATGTTGAGCACGCGGGCGATGTCCATCGTCACGTGGCGCCCTCCCAGGGCGAAGGCGTCGGCATGGGCGAGGCGGCTGTCCTGGAACACGCCCGTGCTTACCGAGCCGCCGCCGATGTCGAGCACGATGGCGCCGAGCTGGGCCTCGTCGTCCACCAGCACCGAGAGCCCGGCGGCATAGGGCGTGGCGACGACGGCCTCCACCGACAGATGGCAGCGCTCGATGGCGAGCATGAGATTGCGCAGCGCGGCGGCGTCGGCGCTGACCACGTTGAAATGCGCGCCGAGCTTCTCGCCCATCATGCCGCGGGGGTCGCGGATGCCGCGGGCGCCGTCGAGCGAAAAGCCGTTGGGCAGGCTGTGCAGCACGGCGCGGCCCGGCTGCGCGGTGCGCAGGGCTGTGGCCTCCAGCACGCGATTCAGGTCGCCGACGCTGACGCCCGGCCCGTGGATCGGCACGCTGGCGTCGTAACAGGCGGCCGACAGCCGCCCGCCGGCATTGGCGACGATGACGCTGTCCACCTGGACCTTGGCCATGCGCTCGGCGGCGTCCACCGCCAGCCGAACCGAGGCCTCGGCCTCCTCCATATTGACGATGACGCCGGCCTTGACGCCGCGCGAGCGCTGGTGGCCGATGCCCAGAATCCGCGCGCGATGGGTGCGGCCGCGCAAAGTGTCGGAGCTTTCCACCGGCTCCAGCCGTGCGATCAGACACACCACCTTGGAGCAGCCGACATCGAGGACGCAGAGCGTCGCCGCCTTGCGCGGCGACAGCGGTTTCAGGCGCGGCAGGACGAGGGGCTGGGTCATTTGGGCGCTCCCTTGCGCGGGGCGTGAGCGGCGGCGCGGGCCGCCGCGGCTTCTTCGGTCAGCCGCACGAACAGCCGGCCGGGCGTGCGAAAATCGAGCGAGACGATATCCTTCTCCAGAATGCGGCTTTCGTTTTCCAGTCGCGCCAGTTGGCGCAAGGCGCTCGCGGCGTCGTTTTCGGGCAGCAGCACGTCGACGCCATTGGTCATGGTCAGGGTCCACCGGCGCTTCGAGACGAGAACGCCGGCGCGCACTTTCGCGCGCAAATCCCCTGACGCCTCCAGCAGCGCCACATAATCGTCGATGCGCTGGTTGGCGCCCTCGCCGACCACGAAGGGCAGGCGGGTGTAGCGGGCGTCGCGGAACTCGTCGATCGGCGCGCCGTCGGCGGCGACGATGCTGACCGCGCCGTCGCGCTGCCAGACGGCATAGGGCGTGCGCTCGTTGATTTCGATGATGAGCCGGCTGGGCAGCAGCTTGCGTACATGGACGTTCTTGACCAGCGGCATGGTCATCAGCCGCGCGCGCACCGCGTCGGCGTCCAGGAACGGCAGGGATTGCAGGCCATTGAGGCCCGCGCCCTTCAGAATCTGGGTTTCGCTCAGTTCGATCTGGCCGGTGATGGTGACGGTGTCGAGTCCCAGGCCGAGCGCGCGGGCGACGATATCGGCCGGCGCCCCGTTGACTTTCACGAAGGCGTCGTACTGGCCGCCGCGCTGGGCGCCGTACAGCCCGACGCCGGCCAGGAAGGCGAGGACCAGCACGCCGCCCAGTCCGGGCAGGGTGGCGATGCGGGCCAGCGTCGCGCCCCAGCCGACCCGCCGGCGCTGGCGGGCGCGGGGAAAAATTCTCTTGCCAACCGGGCGAGCGCCGCCTCTCGCGCCAGCGTAAGCCGCTCTTCCGGCGCTCGCGGACGCGCCGGCGAAAGCCGGCATTTCGGCGCGAGGAGACGCGCCGGCAAAAGCCGGCATTTTGGCGTTAGAAGACGCGCCGGCAAAAGCCGGCGCTTTGGGGGCCAGTCCAAATCGCGTCAACGATCGCAGGAAGCGTCCCGCACCATCCATTTCACCAACTCGCCGAATGTCATGCCCGCATGGGCGGCCATTTCGGGCGCAAGAGAGGTCTCGGTCATGCCGGGCTGCGTATTGACCTCCAGCACCACGAGTTCCCCCGTGCCTTCGGGGCGGTCGTCGTAACGGAAGTCGGTGCGGCTTACGCCGCGACAGCCGAGCGCCTTGTGCGCCTTGAGCGCCAACTCTTGAATCTTTAAGTAAATATTTTCTTTAATTTTAGCAGGAAGTTCGTGGACGGAGCCGCCCGGCGCGTATTTCGACTCGAAATCGTACCATTCGCTCGACAGCGACTTTATTTCAGTGACCCCAAGCGCCGTTTCGCCCATCACGGCGCAGGTCAATTCGCGGCCCGCGACAAAATTTTCAGCCAGCATCAGGTCGCCATGCGACCAGTCGGCGCGCAACAACTCCTGCGGCGGATGCGAACAGCCTTCCTTGACGATGAACACGCCATAGGACGACCCCTCCGACACCGGCTTTAGCACATAGGGCGGGGCGAGCACGTGGGCGCGCGCCGCCTCGAACCGCGACACGGTCTTGCCGCCGGGCACGGGCACGCCGGCGGCGGCCATCACGCATTTGGCCTTTTCCTTGTTGGACGCCAGCGCCGAGGCCAGCACGCCGGAATGGGTATAGGGAATGCGCAAGACTTCCAGCAGCCCCTGGATGCAGCCATCCTCGCCGCCCGGTCCGTGCAGGGCGTTGAGCGCGACATCGGGTTTCAACGCGGTGAGGACAGCGGCGACATCGCGGCCGACATCGACCCGGCTGACGACAAAACCCTCGTCTTCCAAGGCCTTGGCGCAAGCCTCGCCGGAGCGCAAGCTCACGCTGCGTTCGCTGGACAACCCGCCCATCAGCACGGCGACATGTTGGCTCATGACGATTCAACCCCCAAAACGAAATCTGGCGGCCAATGAAGGCGGCGTGAGGGAAATGGCAAGGAAATTTTGCCCCCGAAACCCTCGTATGAGGGCCCGCGAGTCAATCGCCATTTTTGGTCTCGGTGAACTCCGATTTGTGAGACAGGGTGAACTTCCTGCCAACCTCGTATCCGGTGGGATCGTTTGATCCCTAACCACG
>NZ_NHSJ01000087.1 GCF_002937075.1 Rhodoblastus sphagnicola | reverse complement strand
CGCGACCTCGTCGCCCGCGCCCCGTCCCGTGGCGGGCGCGGGCGACGAGGTCGCGCCGCTCGCCGGCAGCGTTCAATCGGTCGATGTGACGCTTGGCCAGGCCGTCAAGGCCGGCGACAAGATCGTCACCATCGAGGCGATGAAGATGAAGACCGAGGTCCACGCCCACGGCGAAGGCAAGGTCGTCGCCATCGCGGTGAAGGCTGGAGATTCCGTGGACACCGGCGCCGTCCTGCTCACGCTGGCATGAGGAAATTCGTTCCATGACGATGCCCGACACGCTCTACGGAGCCTTGATGCTCAGCCTGGTCGATTTCTTCGCGTCACTGGTGATGATCAGCGGAATCGGCGTCGTGCTGGCGCTGTTCCCGCTCCTAAACCGGATCGGCAAGGTGGACGAAGAGGCTTTGCGCAAGACCCATCATTGACGAAGACCCATCATTGACAGCCGCCAGTCCGGCGGAAGGGGCGTTGCCTTGATCGAACAGTTTTTATCCTTTCTCGGCGCTCTGATGGATCAGACCGGCCTCGCCCATTTCTGGTGGGGCAATGTGGTGATGATCGCCATCGGCTGCGCGATGATCTATCTCGCGGTCGCCAAGGGCTACGAGCCGCTGCTGCTGGTCGGCATCGGCTTCTCCTGCATCATCTCCAACGTGCCCGGCTCCGACCTCACCCAGCCCGGCGGCCTGTTTCATTACGCCTATCAGGGCGTGGAGCTGCTGATCGTGCCGCCGCTGATCTTCTTCGGCGTCGGCGCCATGACCGATTTCGCGCCGATGATCGCCAATCCCAAACTGGTGATTCTCGGCGCCGCCGCCCATCTCGGCATTTTCGTCGCCCTGATCGGCGCCAAGCTCCTGGGCTTTACCCTGAATGAAGCCGGGGCCATCGGCATTATCGGCGGCGCCGACGGCCCCATGGCGATCTTCATGGCGATCAAGCTCGCGCCGCACCTGCTGCCGCAAATCTCGGTCGCCGCCTATTCCTATATGGCGCTGATGCCGCTGATTCAGCCGCCGGTGATGAAGCTGCTCACCACCCATGACGAGCGCCGGATCCGCATGAAACAGTCGCGGCAGGTGACGCGCCTCGAAAAGATCGCGTTCCCAATCGTGATCGGCATCATCGTCAACCTGTTCTTCCCGCCGGTCGCGCCGCTGATCACCATGCTGATGCTCGGCAATCTGTTCCGCGAAGTGCTGGTGGTGAACCGGCTGGCGAAAACCGCCGCCAACGAGGTCATGAACGTCATCATCATCGTGCTGACGGTCGCGATCGGCTCGACCATGGCGGCCGACAAATTCCTCACCATCGATACGATCGAGATCGTCGGCCTCGGCCTGATCGCCTTCCTGTTCGGCACCGGCTCGGGCGTGATCGGCGCCAAGATCCTGAACCTGTTCCTGAAGGAGAAGATCAACCCGCTGCTCGGTTCGGCGGGCATCGCCTCGGTGCCGATCGCGGCCAGGGTCAGCCACAATGTGGCGCTCGAATATGACAGCGAGAACTACCTGATCTATCACGCCATGGGGCCGAATCTCGCCGGCGTGTTCGGCACGGCCATTTCCGGCGCCATCATGCTGGCGCTGCTTGGGGTGAAATGAGGTCTTCCATCGGCGCCGGCGGTTCTCGTTCGGCGCCGATGTTCAGCCCGCCGCGTCGGGTTCAATCGCCGAGCGCAAGCCGAACGACAATATCGCCGATCGCGCCCACGCAAAGCAGCAGCATCGCGGCGAACGAGATCGCAAAGCCGGCGGTGCGGCTTTTGGGATCGGCGAGATAGGCGCGGGCATAGAGGATGCGTCCGACGATCCAGACCGCGCCAAGCGCGGCGGCGCCGATATCGCTGACGTAAAGGGCGAACATCCACAAGCCCACGAGATGGACCGGCAACCATTCCAGCGTGTTCATCTGGATGCGGTAGAGCCGCTCGAAGGTGGGATGGCCTGATATCGCCGGCGCCTCGATCTTGTAAGCGACCCGCGCCATGCCGACCCTAAGCCCAAGTCCGCCGTAAAGCAGCACGGACGCCAGTGTGGTCAGGGCTGTGAAATAGAACAACTCTCGACCACTCCCCACGACAATCCTAACATAGGCCGCTGAAAGACGACCGCTTGGCCCCAGCTTCGCCCTTCATGCCGGCGGCGTCAAGTTGGTCGCGCGCCGCATTTGCGGAGGCCTTGTCAAGGGACGTGAGATTGTTCATATATAAACTAATAAAATTTTTGGGGGGAGAACGATGAACACATCCGCCGAGCTTCTCGTCGCGCGGCCCTGGCTGAGGCATTACCCGCCGGGGCGCCCGCTGGAAATGTCGCAGCCGCCTTACCCCACGCTTGTCGAACTCTGGCGTGGCGCGCGCGCGAAATTCGCAAATCGCGTGGTCGCGGAGAGTTTTGGCGCGCGCCTGACCTACGAGCAAATGGGGCGGGCCGCCGACAGCGTGACCGCCTGGTTGCAGGCGCAAGGTTTCAAGAAGGGCGAGCGCGCGGCCATCATGGGCCCCAATGTCATGGCCTATCCGGCCGTCATGATTGGCATCCTCCAGGCCGGCGGCGTGGTGGTGAACGTCAACCCGCTCTACACCTCGCGGGAACTGGAGTTCCAACTGGTCGATTCCACGCCGCGCTTCCTGTTCGTGCTGGAGAATTTCGGCGCCACGGTCGCCGCCGTGCGCGACAAGCTCCCGGTGGAACAGGTGATCCTGCTGGCGCCGGGCGACCTGATCGGCCTGAAAGGCCATCTGGTCAATTTCGTTTCGCGCCGTGTGAAAAAAGCCGTTCCCGAGGCGCCGATGCAGGGCGCCACGACTTTCACAAAGATTCTGGCGGAGGCGCGCAAGCTCGAACGGCAGCCCGTCGCCGTGTCCGGCGACGATCTCGCCGTGCTGCAATATACCGGCGGCACCACCGGCACGGCCAAGGGCGCGATGTTGCTGCACCGCAATCTCATCGCCAATGTCCAGCAGGGCGCGGACTGGTTCGGCGACGAATTGCCGACGACCGCGACGGTCATGATCACGGCGCTGCCGCTCTATCATATTTTCGCGCTGACCGCCTGTTTCTGGTTCCAGATCCTGAAAGGCGGCTCCTGTCTGCTGATCGCCAATCCCAGGGATATCCAGGGCTTCGTCAAGACCCTGCAAAAGAGTCGTTTCCATATTTTCGCCGGGGTCAACACGCTCTACAACGCGCTCGCCGACCACCCCGACATCGGCAAGGTCGATTTCAGCACAATGGCCCTGAGCATAGCCGGCGGCATGGCCATGCAGGCGGCGGTGGCGCGCAAATGGCGCGACCTCACCGGCAAGCCGGTGCTGGAAGGCTATGGTCTGTCCGAGACCTCGCCGGTGCTGTGCTGCAACCGGCCGGACATCGAGGCGTTCACCGGCACGGTCGGCTATCCCGTCCCCTCCACGGAAATCTCCATCCGCAACGCCGAGGGCGTGGAGGTTGCGCAGGGCGAAACCGGCGAAATCTGCGCGCGCGGCCCGCAGGTCATGCCCGGCTATTGGGACCGGCCGATGGCGACGCAGGCGGTCATGACCGCCGACGGTTTTTTCCGAACCGGTGACGGCGGCGTGTTCCTGGCCGACGGCCAGCTCAAGATCGTGGACCGCTTGAAAGACCTGATCATCGTCTCCGGCTTCAACGTCTATCCCAACGAAGTCGAGGACGTGCTGGTCGAACATCCCCTGGTGAACGAAGCGGCCGTGGTCGGCCGCCCGAGCGCGGCCAGCGGCGAGGAAGTGGTGGCCTTCGTCGTCCCGCGCGGCGAGGGACTGACCGAGGAGGACTTGCGAAAGTTTTGCCGCGAGCGGCTGACCGGCTACAAGACGCCGCGCGCCTTCCTGTTCCGCGAGGACTTGCCCAAGTCCAACGTCGGCAAGGTTTTGAGGCGCAAACTGAAGGAACAGCTTTGATCGCCGACCGCGCCGCCTTCATTCGCGCCGAAACCCGACTGCGACCCACGCCCCACGCGCCGGAAATTTGTCTCCATCTCGCCGACGAGGCCACCGCCCTCTGGCAGAAAACCGAGGATGAGTTGGGCCAGATCGGCCTGCCGCCGCCGTTCTGGGCCTTCGCCTGGGCGGGGGGACAGGCTTTGGCGCGCTACATCCTCGACCATCCCGAAATCGTGGCCGGCAAGGCCGTGCTGGACTTCGCCTCGGGGTCCGGCCTCGTCGCCATAGCCGCGGCAAAAGCCGGCGCGGCGCGGGTCGAGGCCTGCGACATCGACGCTTTCGCGCTGGAGTCGATGCGGCTCAACGCGCAGGCCAATGGCGTCAAGATTTTCCCGCGCGACAATCTCGCCGTCGGCGCCGATGAGGGCTGGGATGTCGCGCTCGCCGGCGACGTTTCCTATGAGAAAGACATGGCGCGCGCCATCACCGACTGGATGGAGGCTTTGCACCGGCGCGGCGCCCTGGTCCTGATCGGCGATCCCGGCCGCGCCTATCTCGCCCGCGACCGGCTCGTGAGCGTCGCCGACTACAGCGTGCCCGTCACCCGCGCGCTGGAGGATTGCGAGATCAAGCGCGCGAGCGTCTGGCGGTTTCGTCAAGCGTAAGGCCGTTTACGCCGGATTCATTTGGCGACGCTACGTTATAGGAAAGGGGCGGAGCCTCATCCATGACGTATGACTCATCGCTCGGCGCCGGCGCCGAAGGTTTCATCGCGGACGCGGGCCTGGCCTCGGCGGAAAAGCCAAAGGCCAAAGTCTCGGATATACGCATTCCCGCGCTCGACGGCCTGCGCGGCCTGATGACTCTCTTTGTCATCGTCTCGCATTATTACGGCGAAGTTCCCGGCGGGATCGGCGTGCTCTGCGTCGGCTGGACGGCGGTTCTGGTGTTCTTCGTCCTCAGCGGCTATCTGGTCGGACGGCTGATCGTCGAAAAGATGGATGCGAGCAATTTCCTCAGCGTGTTTTACCTGCGCCGGGTCTGCCGCACCTTTCCGACCTATTTCGCCGCCACCTCGGTCATTATCGCCCTCGGCTGGCTGCTGGGCAACAAATGGTCGGATGGCGCCGCGCAATTGCCGGTCTGGTCCTATCTGGTCTTCCTGCAGAATTATTTCCTGATCAACATGCAGAGCGTCGGCGCGCACTGGCTGTCGCCGACCTGGACGCTGGCGCTGGAAGAGCAATTCTATCTGGTGGCGCCGTTCCTGCTCATGCTGACGCCGCGCCGGGCCTGGCTGCCGCTGATGATCGCGCTGAGTCTGATGGGGCTGGGGTTGCGCGCCCATGGCGTGCTGCACGGCGACATCACCATCGCCCCCATAGCGCTGCTGCCGACCTCCGCCGACGTGCTGCTCGCCGGCATGATCCTGGCGGTGCTGGTCAAGACCGACGCCATCGACTGGGCGAAATATCACCTGCATGTGCGGCTGACGCCGATCCTGTGCATGGTCCTCACCTTCGTGCTGCAAAAATTCGACGGCTCGGTGGTGGGGCCGCGTTTCGAGATTTTCGGCCCTTTCCTGATGTCGATCGGCGCCGGCGCCTTCATCCTCATGCTGGTCAAGGGCGCGCCGGAGGCGCCGCGCTTCGAGAACAAGGTTCTCATCTTCTTCGGCAACATTTCCTACAGCGTCTATCTCACCCATCTCGCCATTCTCGGTCTGATGCACGGTGGGATCCTCGGCGGCCTGCCGGATATCTCGACGCCGGCGCAGCTTGCCGTCACCACCGCCGCCTTTCCCGTGACCGTGCTGCTCGCCTGGATCATGACCAAAATTCTGGAAGAGCCGATCACCGCATGGGGCCGCCGTCACCGCTGGGTTTGATACGAAATCCGAATGATCCATTCGGATTTCGTATTCCGTTCGCGCGGAATTCCCCTTTCACTAAAGGGAATTCCGCGCGAGTTGTTTTCGCGGATCGCGAAGCGATCTCGCGGAAACCGAACGAAGCCCTAATAGCCGGTCATCTCCAGATAGCCCTTGCCCTGTTGCGAGCCGTGAAAGGCGATCGGGCCTTCCCAATAGGGAAAACTGGTCGCCATGAAACTGGCGGCGTTGAGCGGCGCCGTCTCGACATCGAGGCCGCGACTTTTGACTTGCAGCCGCCAGCGCGTTGGAACGCTCCGGCCCGCGACAGGGGTCTGCTCCAGCGGCGTCAGCGCGATGTCGTCGCGGTCGAGCTTTTGCGTCGCGCCATCGGCTGAAATCCACGTCCCCGAGCGGAAATCGCGGCCGCTGGTGTCGCGCATCCGAAACAGCATCAGTTTTTCGCCGCCGGAAAAATGCAGCGAGAACCAGTCCCAGCCCTTCTGGCTGGCCGCCAGATATTGGGTGCTCCATTCCCGGTCCATCCAGGCGCGGCCCGACAGTTTGATCTCTTTGCCGCGCAGCGTGAGCACGCCGGCGATCTTGTAAAACGGCTGACTGAAATAATAGGAGGCGCGCCCGTCGTCGGATTTCAGGCTGAACCCGTTGTCGCCCTGGCGCACGAGCGGTCCGTCGGCGACGAGATCGAAGGCGTAGCGAAAGTTTTCGCCGCTGGCCGACAGTTTTACACGCGACAGCCCCGAGTCGGGCGGCGCATTATCTTGCGCGGAAAAATTCCAGTCGTCGATCCACGCCCGAAACGGTTGCGCCGTCACCCCGGCCTGCCCAACGCCGCCGCGCGCGAAAGTCTCGGCGAACAGGTGCTCGCTTGCGCTGGTCACGGCCGCATGGCCCATCCAGACGTTCTGGTTGGCCCAGCCCTGTCGCTCCTCGCCCGGCGCGCTCGCCTGTCGGAACAGGGTCCATTGCACGCCATAGGACGCGCCGGTTTCGTCGGTGAGATTGGCGGTGACATACCACCATTCCGTGCGGAATTTCGGATGCGCGCCGAAATCCTGCGGGAACACCAGCGGCTTGCCGGGAACCACCCGCTCAAAACCGCCGGCGTCGTCGCCAAGCCCGGCATAGCCTTGCGCCAAGGCGGGAGAGGTGAAGGCCAACGCGGCGAAAAAAATCCATTTAGCGCTCATTGGCAAAAATCCTCGCCAGTTGCGCCGGCGTGGTCCGCACGAAGCGCAGGATCGGCGCGATCGACGCGATCGCCGCCGTCAACAGCGCCAGCGCCAGAATTTCGGCCCATTGCCAGGGAAAGATTTCAAACGGCAGCCGCCAGCCGAACGCCTGCACGTTCACCACCGCCACCAGACACCAGGACAGGCCCAGCCCGAGCGGGACGGCCAGGACGGCGGTGGCGGCGGTCAGCGCCAGCACGCGCAAAAATTCGAGCTGCGCGAGGCGCCGGCGCGACACGCCGCTGGCCCAGACCGGGGCCACCTGCGCCAGACGGGTGTCGCCGAGCGTCGTCAGGCTCGCCAGCAGGGCGATGGCCGAGACGACCAGGGTGAGCGTGTTGAGCGCCGTCGTCACCGCGAATGTGTGCTCGAAAATGCGCGTCGAGATTTTTTTGATGGCGGCCTGGTCGGCGATGCGGACGATTTTTTCGCCGAATTCGGCCTGCATGGCCGCGATCAGGCGCGGCGTCTCCTGCGGCGCCACCCTCAGTCCATAGGACACGCGCGGCGCGTCGGGCCAATGGCGCGTGAGCGCGTCTATGTCGATCCGCGCCTGCCCCCTGGGATTGCCGTAATCGGGAAAGACGCCCCCGACTTTTACCCGCCAGATCCCGCTTGCGGTCGGAAGATCGAGCGACGATCCCAGCCCGAGTTTGAGGCGGCGCGCGAGTTGTTCGCTGATCAGCGCGCCATCGCCGCGTTGCAGCGCCTCCCAGGCGTCGGGGGCCTGATCGATCATCGGGAAATGCGCGCGAAACGTTTCGTGCGGCGTCATGCCGAAAATTTCCGTTGGCCAGCCGGAGAGCCGGACGCTGGTTCGCGCCGAGGGCAGCACGGCCAGAACCTCGGGTCGGGTCGCGAGCCAAGCCTCGATGCGCCGCGCTTCCGGCGCGCCCGCCGCTTCGTAATAGACCTCCGCCGCCAGTCTTTCGTCCAGCCAATGCGCGAAAGTCTGGCGAAACCCTTCGACCATGCCGCCGACGCCGACATTGGTGGCGAAGGCGAGCAGAAGCGCGGTCAGGGCGAGGGCGAGGCCGGGAAGCTGCTGGCGACTGTCGGCCCAAAACCAGTTCACCAGCGGCGCGCTCGAAAAGGACTCGCCAAGCCGCAGGGCGGCGGAGAGCAGAACGGGCAGCAGCAGCGCCGCGCCGAACAGCAGGCCGGCGAGCGCCGCGAAACCGGTATAGAGGCTGTCGCCCCAGAGATAGGCGGCGAAAGCCGCGCCGAAGGCGAGCAGCGCCAGCCATGCCCGCCGGCGCATGAAAACTTGCTGGGCCTGACGCCATGCAAAAGGCTGGGCGGCGGCGAGGATGGGCAGGCGCAACGCCTTGGCGAGGCCGCCCGCCGCCGCGACCAGCGCGCCGACAAGGGCGATGCCGAGACCCGACAGCAGCCAGGTCGGGTCCAGCGTCAGCCCGCCCGCGACCCGCGCGCCGTAAAGCGCGTCGAGACTGGCCGCGACATTGGGCAGCAGCGCCGAGGCCAGCCAGAAACCGGCGGCGACGCCAAAACCGCCGGCGACCAGCGCCAGCAGCGCCACTTCGCCGAACAAAGCGGCGGCGAGCGCGCGGGTGGACACGCCGACGGCGCGCAGGGTTCGCACCATGCCGAGCCTTTGTTCGAAGGCGAGGCCAAAGGCGGCGTGAACGATGAACAGGCCGACGAGAAAGGCGAGCAGGCCGAAAGCGGTGAGGTTGAGATGGAAACTTTCGGTCAGCCGCTTCAGGTCGGCCTCCTCCTCGCCCGCCGGAAGCAGGCGCAAGGCGTTGCCCACCACCGACGCCAGCGACGGCGCGTCGTTGTCGGGGGGCTGTCGCAGGATCAGCCGCGACATTTGGCCGGGCCGGCCGAGCAGGGTTTGCGCCACGCCGATATCGACGGTGAGGAGTCCCGGCGGCGCCTGCGCGCTTGAGCGCAACGGCGGCAGACTCTTGCCAGTGTCGAGGGCGATCCGGTCGCCGTCCTTGGCCCCGAGATCGCGCAAAACCTCCGGGGGAGCAATGACCTGTCCCGGCGGGGCGAAAAAGGCGGAAAAGTCGCCGCCATCGACCAGACCGCCGAGTTGCCCGCCGCGCGGCAGGGTCAGCGGCTCGACGCCGATCAGTTGGAAGGGCGTTCCGCGAACCAAAACCGTGGCTTCGAGCGCCGGCGAGACCTTCCAGCCGGCGAGACGCAGTTTGACGAAAAGCTCTTGCGGGATGGTCGCGCCGCTGGTGGGGACGAGGCTTTGCGCCCCGCCGCCCGAAAACACGGACGCCGCGCGGTCGTAGCTTTTTCGCGCTTGCGCGTTGAGGGCCTGAACGCCGCTCCACAGCGCCGTGGCGATGGCCAGACCGACGAACAGCGCGAAAAAGTTGCCGGGACGGCGGCGCCAATGGCTGAGCAGCGTGACGAAGGTCCAGAAAATCTGTTTCACGGCTGGTTGATCACTCCCGCGCTGAGGCGGACTTGTCCCGCGCTGAGGCGAACTTGCCGCTGAAGTCTTGCCGCCAGCCGCTCGCTGTGCGTCACCATCAGGAAGGCGCAACCTGTCGCCGCGACGACATCGAGCGCCAGCGCCATGAAGTCATCCGCCGTGGCCTCGTCGAGATTGCCGGTGGGTTCGTCCGCCAGCAGCAGGCGCGGCCGCACCGCCAGCGCCCGCCCGATGGCGGCGCGCTGCTGCTGGCCGCCGGACAATTGTTCGGGATAGCGCTCCAGCAGGTCTTGCAGTTTTAGGCGATGGATCAACTCGTCCGTCCAGGCCGGATCGAACCGGCCGGCGAGACGCGCCTGGAACGCGACATTGGCTTGCAGATTCAGACTGGGAATCAGGTTGAACTGCTGGAACACGACGGCCAGCGTTTCGCGCCGCAGCGCCGCGCGCCCGGTGTCCGACAGCCAGGTCACATCGACGCCATCGATGACAATCTCGCCGTCATCGGCCTGGTCGAGGCCGCCGACGAGATGCAGCAGCGTGCTTTTGCCGCTGCCGGATTCGCCCATCAGGGCGACGCTTTCACCGCGCGCCAGCGTGAGATCGACGCCTTTCAGCACGGCGACGGGGCCTTGCGGGGTCGGGTAGCTCTTGTTCAGGCGGGAGACGCGCAGCAGCGGCGCCTCGACCTGCGCCGGCTTGCGCGCATCGTCCCGTGTGGCGGCGTCTGTCATGCGTCGGCTTCACTCCCATTTCCGGTCGGTTCCAGCGCATATTCCCGAAAAGTGTGTGCGGTTTTCGGAAGAGAATATGCGCAAAACCAAAGAACTAGAACAAGTTCGGCGAACTTGAGTTCACCGAGCTTGTTCTATGTGTGGGTTCCGCTGGACGCGCGCCAGCCCTTGCGCGCGCCAAACCTTGCGGTTCACCGCGAGAAATTGTCCGCGAGTCGTCGCAGGAACGCCAGCCCCGCTTCGAGCTGGGCGATTTCGATATATTCGTCGGGCTGGTGCGCCTGGTCGATGCTGCCGGGGCCGCAGATGACGGCCGGCAGGCCGCCGCGCCGCTGGAACTGTCCGGCCTCGGTGGCGTAGGGCACGGCGATGGTGTGGTTGGCCTGGGCCAGCGCCAGCGCGAGCGTCGCGGCGGCGGAATCCGGCTCGGCGCGCAGGCCGGGCACGGCTATGTCGGAAAAGGTTTCGATATTCGCGCCGGGAAATCCCGCCATGCGGCGCGCCTTCACCTCTTCACAGACCACCTCGAATTTCTTCAGCGCCCGGTCGTAGGGAACCTCGGGCAGGCCGCGAAACTCCCAGGCGAATTCGCAGTGCCGCGCCATGATGTTGCGCGCGGTGCCGCCTTCGATCATGCCGACATGGATCGTGGACCAGGCCGGCTCGAACCGGCCGAGCGGATCGGTTTCCGCGTAAAGCTCCTCGCCGATTTTTTCGAGCGCCGCCACCAGTTCGCAGGCGATATGCACCGCACTGACGCCGAGCCAGGGCTTCGAGGAATGGGCCTCGTGGCCGGAGACCACGGTGCGATAGGTGGTGACGCTCTTGTGGGCGTCGGCCACCTGCATCAGGGTCGGCTCGCCGATGATGGCCAGCGCCGGGCGGGGCAGATCCTGGCCGAACCGGGCGATCGAATCGAGGCAGCCCGTGCAACTGGTCTCCTCGTCGTAGCTCAGCAGGATGTGAATCGGTCTCTTCAGCGCGGCGCGGGAAAACTCCGGGGCCATGGCGAGACAGATCGCGTCGAAACCCTTCATATCGCATGTGCCGCGTCCATAAAGCCTGCCGCCGTCGCGGCGCAGCACGAAGGGCGGCGAGGACCACGGCTGGTCCTTGACCGGAACCACATCCGTATGGCCCGACAGCAGCACGCCGCCGTCTCCGTCGGGACCGAAGGTGGCGAACAGGGCCGCCTTGTCGCCGCTCGCGTTGGGGATGCGGGTGAAGCGCGCGCCGAGACCCAGCAGGTAATCCTCGACGAAATCGATCAGGGCGAGATTGCTGCGCGCGCTCTCGGTGTCGAAGCCGACGAGACGGTCGAGCAGGGCGATGGCGCGGTCGAGCGTCGGGTCGGCTGACTGGGGTTTCATCTTTGCATCCATGCTGCGCGCCACCCACCATGATCTCGCGGCTTGAGATCAGGTGAAGCAGTTTAGGCGCCAGACGGGCCAAGGCAACCGTTCAAGACAGGGGATTGCGAAAAGGAGCAGGCGCGCGGGACATGGGGCTGTCATTTGCCGTGGGCGACAGGCGCGGGACGCGGGCTCAGTTCAGCACGCGCCGCTCCACGGGACTGTCGAGCGAGAAAGCGGGGATCTCGGCGTCGAAGGCGTGGCCGTCGGCGTCCACCATGCGATAGGAGCCGGACATGATGCCCGAAGCCGTGGCCAGGGCGCAACCGGATGTGTAGCGGAAACTGCCGCTGGGTTCGAGGATCGGCGCCTCGCCCACCACGCCGGGGCCGCACACGGTCTCCACGTGTCCGGCGGCGTCGGTGATCCGCCAGGTGCGCGAGACCAGTTGCACCTGGACGGGACCGTGATTCACGATCTCGATCGTGTAGGTCCAGAAATAGCGCCCTTCCTCCGGGGCGCTGCGCTCCGGAGCGTAAAGGGGGATGGCGATGATTTCTATGTTCTGGGTGACAGCGCGGTACATGGAAGAAATCTGCCTCAGGATCGGCGCGCCGTCGAGCCTGTTTTTACGGAATCACGCCGCCCGCAAAGTTTGCAGGCGCCGCGCGGTGCAGACGCCGACGAGGACGACGATGCCGCCGGCCTCGTTGGTCACGCGGATCTGGCGCCCTTCGGCGTCGCGCGCCGAAGCCAGCGCGGCGATCCGCTCCCAGACGGCGTCCAGATCGGGCAGGCGCAAGGAGTCAACCTCGCGCCGACCGCCTTGGGGATCGATGATTTGAAAATGATAGAGCATCACAAAAATCTCTCGTCCATCAGTTTTGCGGACGTCGGGCTAATAGCAGGAGAATGTGACAAAAAATACCGGGCGATCTGAAAAAATACATTGGTTTTGGTCGAAATATTTTTGGGCCCTCCATGAAAATCACGTCTGGGGCGGGAAAAGTCGAATCTGGACACGCTCAAGCTTACGGTACGTAATAATCCGTACCCGATGTGCAGTTTCTATAGTTCGCGACCGTGCCGCTTCGCGTCCACTGGATCGCGGTGGTGGCGCCGTTGCGGGGCGTCATATAGGTGGTATGGGCGATGGTGTAGCCGGTCCCGCCATTGGCGTTGCCGCTCCAGTTGAACAGCTTGAAATCGTAGCCCGGCTGGAATTGATAGGTGACGTCCGCGACGATCAGATAGTAATCGGTGGTGTTGGCCGTCCCCGACGCCACATAAGCGCCTTCGCCGCCGCTGGGATAGTTGCCTCGCGGCATGACCGCGGCGCCGTTGGTCCCGTTGGCGACCGCGGTCAAGCCGGCGACGCCGCAGGCGCGCAGCGTGGGGCTCGCGCCGAAACCGGCGCTCCACACCACGCGCGCCTTGCAGCAACCGCTGGTGTTAGTGGCGGTGAGATTGTCGAAGATCACCTCGCTCACTGTCGCGCTCAGGGTCGTGGTCCCGAACGGCGTCAGGACCAGTTGCGCGCCGGCGTAGAAATCGGTGAGATCGCCGTCGGAGACGCATGGCGTGCTGCTGTTGGCGGGGCAATTGCCGTCCGCGGCCGCGCCGGTCGCGCTGGACGGCAATTGTTGCGAGGTAAGGTCCGCCAGCGTGCGCGAGGCCAACTGCACCTTGCGGCCGACCTCCAGGCCCTGGCCGAGCACGGCGAGGCCGAAATAAAGCACCAGCATCATCGGCAGGATGAAGGCGAACTCCACCGCCGCGATTCCGGCCCGCGCGCGTCCGAAACGGCGCAGGAGCCGGTCGAGCGCCGCCTTCAGGGGCGACGCGAGCTTTCGGATCTTGACGGCTCGTTCCTGAACACGACGACCGAATAGATCTTGTGCACCAGCCCGGAACCGAAGGGGTTGTTGATCACCGATCCCGACGTCTGGCTGTAGAGGTTGGAGACTTGGTTGGCATTGGTTCCACTCGCGAGCAGAACCGAAAGATAGATCGGCATGGCGTAGAACGCCTGGAACACCACGATCGACCCGGGCGCGCCGAGATTGACGTTGGTCGATGGGTTGGCGATGAAGCTGTCGGTGATCGTTCTGGACAGCGACGCGAATGTGCCGCCCGCCGCCGTGGCGGAGATGTTCACCCTGATGTTGCCGCAAAGGAAATAGCTGGGCAGCGAGCCGCACAGGCTGTAGCCATTGGTGCCCTCCGGCGCCGCCTGGCCGGCCCGGCCGACGAAATTCGCGGCGGTCTGCGTCGTCGAGGTATATTGGTTGACGAGGATCTGCCGCGCCACATTGGCGACGGTGGTGTCGAAAACCTCGTGCGTATAGAAGACGAAGGCGGTTTCGAAGATCGCGCAGAGCAGTCCGAGAAACGGAATCGACACCATTGCGAATTCGAGGGCGGCGACGCCGCGCCGATCGCGCCCGAAACGCGCCAGCGCGCGTCGATGCGCCGGTTTGGGTTTGGGCGCGGTTTCGACCTTTGCTTCCACCAACCGATCCTCGTTACGCCGTGCAAGGGGACGCTGGCGCCCGGCCAGGTTTTCGTTGGCCAAGTTTTCGTCGGCCAAGTTTTCGTCGGCCAAGTTTTCGTCGACCTATGTTTCTGGCGTAATCTGATCCAAAGTCGTTTCCGTTTGCTTAACCATGCGGATCAAACGTCGCGCGTCCGCATCATTTTCCCGACGAGAAGCCGGTATGCGCGGACACCGCGCCCGCGCGATCGGCGGCGATGGTCTTGCTGTCGGACAATTCGACCGTGGGCAGGCAATTCGGCGCGCAAATGTAGCTTTCGCGGTTCATGCCATTTTGCACCAGCAGGTCCGCCTTTTCGGCGCCGACGCGGATGATCCATTCGCCCAGCATGTTGCCTTCGCCGTCCAGCGCGATCAGGTTGGTTTCGCCGAAGCTCTTGCCGGTGATCACGCCCATGCCGCTGTTCTTGAGCATGGTGACGTCGGCTATGCCCGGCTGGCCGATGACGAGGGTCTGGGTCTTCTCGGGAATTCGAGCGATGCGCGCGCGATCGACCGTGACCGTGACCAGGTCGCGCGCGCCGGCCGCGGCCTGCGTGGGCGACAACAGGAAATGAGCGGGCGCCATCAGGCTCGCGAGGATCGTCGCCCTGCCCAACACCCGCGCTGCCGCGTCAAAACGCATATTCGTCTCCCACCCGCTGAACGTCTTCTTTTCGGATTAGAACCGAATTTGGTGAATGAAGACTAAATGGCCTGATTCCGCCGTCATGCCCCAGTGTATTTTTGATATAAGTGGCGAAATTCGCGGGGCCATTCATGTCTGTCCCGGATGCAATGACCAAAGGTTCTTAAAGCAAAAATGTTCGGAGGAACCGCTGTGCTCCGCAACGTCACTTAGCTTCCCAACTGATTGAGCAATCATGTTAACCCAACGGCAAGAGCTTCAATCGTAGCTTCTCGGTGTCAGCGCCGGTCCCGAGCAGTTCCAGGGCTGACAGCTTAAACCAGGAGTTTGACATGAAGTCGCTTTTCGCTCGTTTCGTGAAGGATGAGTCCGGCGCCACCGCCATTGAATATGGCCTGATCGCCGCCCTTATTTCCGTCGTCGCGATCGCCACCCTGACCACCGTTGGCACCAAGCTGAACAGCAAGTTCATCGCCATCTCCAACGGCCTGAACTAACGGTCGCTCGCCGCCCTGGCGGTTTGATCTCGCGGCTTCCGGTCATCCGGAGGCCGCTTTTTTTTTGCGGCGCCCGCGTCTTGACGCCGCACTCTTCAGGATTGGCTTGGCGCGGCCTCCGATCCGAACTTTCGGCGCTCTGACCGCCGACGCGGTTTTCAGGATCCATGATCGCTCCGCAACCGTCCCGGTTCGCGGGAGCGTGGCCCGAAGGTCCGGGCGCGCCTTCCCGCGGGGCGCCGGTGGCGTGACGCAACATATCGCCCCCGAAAAACCACTCTTCCCACGAACGAGGCGACTTGGGCGCCGATCAGCCTGACCGATGGGCGCGGCGGCCGGCTTGGCCCTGTTGATCCGCCGTCTTGGCGTATTCATGTCTATCCCGCGCAGACACGAATAATTTGTGAGCAATATTTACCAATGGTCATGTAATTTACCAGCGTAATGTAAGGTATTTGGGATATTGTCTTAGGTGTATCGGTCTAAATGTTGATATTAACTTGAATGAAACTGTCTGGAGATACGTTGAAGGACGTCGCCGGGGCCTTGGAGGCCTCGCGCGCCGAGTGAGATTCACGTTGGAGTCCGTCATGAAGTCCCTGATCATTCGTTTCGCCAAGGATCAGTCCGGCGCCACCGCCATCGAATATGGCCTGATCGCCGCCCTGATCTCCGTCGCCGCCATCACGACCCTCACGGCGGTTGGCTCGAAGCTCAACAATAAGTTCATCGCCATTTCCAACGGTCTGAACTGAGTTGCGGCTGGGCGGCTAGAGCTTTTTCACGTTTCGTGGAAACATGAAAAAGCTCTAGAATATTATTTTAACGCATTTTCTTCACGCGAACCGGTGTCCACTTCGCTTGAAAATGCGCTAGGCTCAGCTTTCACATCATGAGGCGATCCGCTGCGTCCTCCGCAACGCGCCTTCGGCCAGACGCGCTTGTCCCGCGCCCGCGCCCAGGCGCGTCAGCCAATTTTTGCGCGCCAGAAATTCTTGCGCGCGGGTAACGAATGGTTCATCCAGACCGGAGATCATGAAAGCGCCGAACTGAATCCGGAAACCCCATGATCGACTCCCTCATCCTCGTCGTCTTTCCCGCCTTGATGGCCTATGCGGCCTTTTCGGATCTGTTCACCATGACGATCGCGAACTGGATCTCGATCGCGCTGGTCGCGGCCTTTGTGGGCATCGCTTTGCTGACGGGTTTGCCGGCTTCGGCCATTCTCCTGCATCTGGCCTGCGGCCTGAGCGTGCTCGCGATCACCTTCGTGCTGTTTTCCCTCGGCCAGATTGGCGGCGGCGACGCAAAATTCGCCGCGACCACGGCGGTCTGGCTGGGCTTCGAACATCTCGCGGAATATGGGCTGATCGCGTCGCTGATCGGCGGCGCGCTCACCCTGGGCGTCCTTGCGTTCCGCCGCCTGCCGCTTCCCGGCTGGGCGCGCGGCCGCGCCTGGATCGACCGGCTCCATGACGCGAAAGTCGGCGCGCCCTATGGCATCGCCCTCGCGATCACCGGCATCCTGCTCTACCCCGAGTCGCAACTGTTTTTGAAAACGCTCGGGGCCTGAACCAAGACTGCTCTTCCGCACAGGTCTTCCGCGCGGACGGGCCGGCCAGCGATGGCCGGCCCTTTCCGTTGCCGAGCTTCCGTAAAGGCGACTCTGTATTCAAGGCCTGTCGCCTTGGTTGATTGGCCCGAGCCGACTTTCCTCTGCGGAAGGCGTTGGGCTTTGCCGCGCGCCATGGCGCGGTCGCGGAACGGGTCCGGGTCGCCGCGGAGCCTTTCGAAGCGCTCCCGATGTGAAAACAACAGCTTTCCGGTTCAGTAATGGCCCGTCTGCTTGCGATGGCCCGCCCGCGCCTTCTTGAGAGGCGCCGCCGCGGGCTTGGGGGCGCCGCCGCTCGACGCGGAGCGCGTCCTCGCGAATACCCAGCCTTCAAGCAGCTTTTTCCTCATTTGTTACCGTGGGTAAGATTCAACACGATCCATTAACCTTAATTTGACCTTTCGCTGTTTGAATTCCCTTGGGCGCTCCAACCGGAGCAAATGCTGGATTGTTGAAGAACCATGAAAAGAGCCCGGCTCATTTCCCTGGGGTTTGTAGCGGTTTGCGGACTGGCCGCCATCTATCTGGTGCTGGACAAGCCGGAGCCCGCGCCGGCGCCCGCTCCGGTCGTGATCGCGCCGCCTCCGGTCCCCAAGGACCAGATCCTCGTCGCGACGCATGAGCTGAATTTCGGCTCCGTGATCCAGCCCGCCGACGTGAACTGGCAGGACTGGCCGAAGGATTCGCCGATCCAGGGCGTGATCCGCAAGGTCGAGCGTCCCAACGCCATCGAAGAGGTCAAGGAATCCGTCGTGCGCGGTTCTTTCCTCGCCGGCGAGCCGCTGCGCGCCGAAAGGTTGTTCAAGGGCGCGTCGTCGGGCTTTCTTTCGGCGGTCCTCGCCCCCGGCTATCGCGCCGTCGCCATCAACATCGAAGGCAGCGGCGCCACCACCGCCGGCAATTTCGTCCTGCCCAACGATCGCGTTGACGTGGTGCACATCTACCGCGATGACGACGCCGCCAAGAGCGGCGCGGGCGACGCCTTCGTGTCCGAGACGCTCGTCACCAACGTGCGCGTGCTCGCGATCGGCCAGAACGCCAACGACAAGGGCGGCCCCCCGACCACGGGCGGATCGACCGCGACGCTCGAACTCGATCCCTACCAGGCCGAAACCATCATTCTCGCGCAACGCGTCGGACAATTGTCCCTGATCCTGCGCTCGATGCAGGACAGCGCGAAACAGGCGGGCGGGTCGGTCTCGGTCGCCTCGCAAACCCGAGATCGCGGCGTGACCATCGTGCGCGCCGGAATAGCCACCCAATCGCGCGGCAAGTGATCCGCCGCCCGCTCGCCTCAAGCCGCGCGAGCTTCGCCCTTTGGAGTTGATGAAAATGCACATGACGCGTCCTTGGCTGATTGGCGGATTGTCGGTTCTTCTCGCCCTGGCCGCGCCCGCGCTCGCGCCGGTCCGCGCCGGCGTCATCGGCGATGGCGAAGTCATCAAGTTCACCACCGACAGGGGCGCGCGCCGCATCAACATGGGCGTCGGCAAGTCCGTGATCATCGAACTGCCGGTCGACGCCGGCGAGATTTTCGTCGGCAATCCCGCCGTCGCCAACGCCGTGGTGCGCTCCGCCCGAAAGGTCTACGTGATCGGCCAGTCCACCGGCCAGACCTCGATCTTCGCCATGGACAAGCAGGGCCAGCGCATCGGGGCGCTGGAGATATCCATCGGCCGCGACATCGGCGAGCTGCAGGACATTCTGCGCGCCGCCATGCCCACCACCAAGGTGATCGCGCGGACGATCAACGATTCGATCATCCTGACCGGCGAGGTCGATTCGGCCGCCGAGATGCAGACGGCGCTCGACGTCGCCAAGGGTTTCGTGGAGGCCACCAACAATGCCGGCGGGGCCGGCCCCACGGCGGCCAAGGTCGGACAGATCGTCAACGCCATGACCATTCGCGGCCGCGATCAGGTGATGATCAAGGTCACCATCGCCGAAGTGCAGCGCACGGTCACCAAGCAGTTGGGCGTCACCGCCTCGACGCTGGCGGGCAAATGGGGCTCGTTCGTCCAGGACAATCCCTTCGCGCTGAACGGCCAGTCCTACAGCTCGGGCGCGCTGACGACCAAGAGCAATTTCGGCGGCGGCAACTCGCTGTCGCAGACGCTGCAGGCGTTCGAACGCAACGGCGTCGCCCGCGTGCTGGCGGAGCCGACGGTCACCGCGGTTTCGGGCGAGAGCGCCAAGTTCACGGTTGGCGGCGAGGTGCCGATTTCCTCGGGCACGAGCTGCACCGGCTCCGGCACGACCAGCAATTGCATCGTCAGCGTCAGCTACAAGACCTATGGCGTCACGCTGAACTTCACCCCGATCGTCCTGTCCACGGGGCGCATCTCGTTGCGCCTCGCCACCGAGGTCGCGGAAATCGATCCGAGCACCACGGTCTCCACCGGCACGATCTCGGCGCCGGGGTTCCGCACCCGCCGGCACGAGACCACGGTGGAATTGCCCACCGGCGGCTCCATCGCCACCGCCGGCCTGATCCAGTCGAATTCCAACCAGGCGATCAACGGCGTGCCCGGGCTGATGAACCTGCCGATCCTCGGCTCGCTGTTTCGCTCGCGCGACTATCAGCGCCAGGAAACCGAGCTGATGATCATCGTCACCCCCTATATCGCCAAGTCCGTGCAGGCCAACGCGCTGTCGCGGCCGGACGACAACTACACCGACTCGAACGATCCGCAGGCCTGGCTGCTCGGGCGCGTCAACAAGCTCTATTCGACCACCGACAATCCCGAAGCCGCCAAGCACTTCAGCGGCCGGGTCGGCTTCATCCACGACTGAGCTTGGTTCGCGAGCAAGACACGAAAGCTATGGACAAGACCATGCCGCATTCCCGCTTGATCAAGACCGCGAACCCCTCCAGCCCGAGAGCCTGGCTGAAAGTGGCCGCGCTGCTCCTCGCCGCGCCGCTCGCCGCCTGCTCCAACGGCGGCGCCGACCGGGTCGTCACCGGCTCGATCGAGAACCAGGACTATCGCGCCCGTCATCCCATCGAACTGGCCAACAGCCGCGCCGCGATCGACGTCCTCCCGCAGGTGCGCGGCGGCGCGCTCGACGAGCGCACCAGGGCGCAGGTCAAGGAATTCGCCAAGGAGTACAGCCACTCCGGCTCCGGCGACATCGCCGTGGCCTTGCCGCGGGGCGGTCCCGGCGCGGCGGAAGCGCGCGCGGCGGTTCCGGGCCTGCGTCAGGCTCTGGTCGCCGGCGGCGCGCGCGGCTATGTGTCGATCTCCTCCTATCCGATCGCCGACCCCAGCGTCGCCGCGCCGATCCGCCTCTCCTACGCCAGCGTGGTCGCGCGCACCCGCACCCGCTGCGGCCAGTGGCCCAACGACCTCGCCTCCGGCTCCTCCACCGAAACCTGGGAGAACAAGCCCTACTGGAATTTCGGTTGCGCCAGCCAGCAGATGATCGCGGCCCAGACGGCGGACCCGCGCGATCTGCTCGGTCCGGCCGCCAGCAATCCGCCGGACTCGACCATGCGTTCGCGCGGCATCGTCGCCATTCGCGATGGCAAGGATCCCGGCACGAACTGGAGCGTCCAGAACAGCAATATCGGCGGCGTAGGGAACTGATCCATGACGGATTCGATGCATCCACATCTGGAAAACGCTCAATACGCGCAAATCGCGCCGGCGCCGCGCATCTCGTTGCAGGCGTTCTGCGAGACGCACGAATTGGCGCAACTGATCGGCGAGGCCGCGATCGACCGCCGCATGGAGAAGGCCCATGTCAAGGTGAACATGGGCGGCGCCCAAGCCGCCATCGAGGCCTATCGCACGTCGCCGACCCCGAATGTCATCGTGATCGAGACCAGCGCATCGCGCGCGGAGCTGATCGAGCAACTCGACAATCTGGCGGAATTCTGCGACGCCGGGACCAAGGTGATCGTCATCGGCAAGATGAACGACATCACGCTCTATCGCGAGCTGATCGCGCGCGGCGTGTCCGACTACCTCGTCAAGCCTTTCGGCGTGATGGACTTCGTCGCGGCGCTTTCGGCGCAATACCAGCAGGACTCCTCCGGCTCGCTCGGGCGGGTCATTGCGGTGACCGGCGTCAAGGGCGGCGTCGGCGCCTCCTGCCTCGCGCACAATCTCGCCTGGGCCATTTCGCGCGACCTCGACGCCTCCACCGTGATCGTCGATCTCGACCTGCCGTTCGGCACCGCCGGGCTCGACTTCAACCAGGATCCGCCGCAGGGCATAGCCGAGGCGGTGTTCGCGCCGGATCGGCTCGATTCCAACCTGGTCGACCGCCTGCTTTCGAAATGCAGCGACAGGCTGTCGATCCTCGCGGCGCCGGCCACGGTCGAACGCTGCTACGACTTCCAGGAAACCGCCTTTGACGCGCTGCTGGAGATTCTCCGCGCCACCACGCCCTATATCGTGCTCGACGTCCCGCACATGTGGACGGCGTGGTCGCGGCGGATGATGGTGTCGGCCGACGAGGCCGTGCTGGTCGCCGCGCCCGATCTCGCCAGCCTGCGCAACACCAAGAGCCTGATCGACACGCTGCGCGCGGCCCGCAAGAACGATCCCTCGCCGCGGCTGGTGCTCAATGGCGTGGGCATGCCCAAGCGCCCGGAAATCGCTGTCGCCGACTTCTCCAAGGCGGTCGAGGCCGAGCCCCTGGCGCTCGTGCCCTTCGAGGCCAAGATGTTCGGCGCGGCCTCCAACAATGGCCAGATGATCGCCGAACTGGACGAGGGCGAAAAGACCGCCGCCGTCTTCAGCGACATCGCCCGCGCGGTCACCGGCCGCGCGCCGATCAAGCGCGAGCGCAAGGGGTTTCTCGAACCGCTGCTCGCCGCTCTAAAGGGTTGACGGATCCGGCGCGGCCGGGTTCGCGGAAAAGAATCTTCCGGCATGAGGCCGGATATCCAGAGGGAATGTAGACGGAAATGTTCGGAAAGCGTTCCGCCACCACCGATGCGCCGCGCGCCAGCCAGGGTCCGTCCTCTACAGTGGTCGAGGCGATCGCGGCGCCTGTCGCCATCACGCCCCAGCCCACCATTCCGCAGCCGGCGCCCGCGCCCGAGACGCGCCGGTCCGACGAATATTACCAGACCAAGGGCGCGATCTTCGGCGCGCTGATCGAAGCCATCGACCTGTCGCAATTGTCCAAGCTCGACGCCGAGAGCGCGCGCGAGGAAATCCGCGACATCGTCAACGAGATCATCGCCATCAAGAATGTGGTGCTGTCGATCGCGGAGCAGGAAGACCTGCTCGAGGACATCTGCAACGACGTGCTCGGTTATGGCCCGCTCGAACCGCTGCTGGCGCGCGACGAGATCGCCGACATCATGGTCAACGGCTCCACCAAGACCTATATCGAAGTCGCCGGCAAGATCCAGCTCACCAGCGTCCGCTTCCGCGACAACGCGCAATTGATGAACATCTGCCAGCGCATCGTCAGCCAGGTCGGCCGCCGCGTCGACGAGGCCTCGCCGATCTGCGACGCGCGCCTGCTCGACGGCTCGCGCGTCAACGTGATCGCGCCGCCGCTGGCGATCGACGGGCCGGCGCTCACCATTCGTAAATTCAAGAAGGACAAGCTGACGCTCGACCAGTTGATGCGCTACGGGTCGATCTCGCCGGAGGGCGCGGAAATCCTGAAGATCATCGGCCGCGTGCGTTGCAACGTGCTGATCTCCGGTGGCACGGGCTCGGGCAAGACGACCCTGCTCAACTGCATGACCAATTACATCGACCTCGACGAACGCGTCATCACCTGCGAGGACGCCGCCGAACTGCAATTGCAGCAGCCCCATGTGGTGCGCCTGGAAACCCGTCCGCCCAATCTGGAAGGGCAGGGCGCCATCACCATGCGCGACCTCGTCAAGAACTGCCTGCGCATGCGGCCGGAACGCATCATCGTCGGCGAAGTGCGCGGACCCGAAGCCTTCGACCTGTTGCAGGCCATGAACACCGGCCATGACGGCTCGATGGGCACGCTCCACGCCAACTCGCCGCGCGAGGCGCTGAGCCGTCTCGAATCCATGATCACCATGGGCGGTTTCTCGCTGCCGGCGCGCACCATCCGCGAAATGATCACCTCCTCGGTGGACGTCATCATCCAGGCGGCGCGCCTGCGCGACGGTTCGCGCCGCATCACCCACATTACCGAGGTCATGGGCCTCGAAGGCGAGACCGTCATCACCCAGGACCTGTTCGTCTACGACATCACCGGCGAGGATTCCAACGGCAAGCTGAAGGGCCGGCATCGCTCGACCGGCATCGGACGCCCGCGCTTTTGGGAGCGCGCCCGCTATTTCAACGAGGAAGCGCGCCTGGCGGCCGCGCTCGACGCCTCCGAACTGCGTGAATAGGAGCCACAGGCCTTGGATTTCCGATCGCTCCTCATCGTTTTGCTGGCGCTGGCCGCGGCCTCGGGCGCGGCCTTCCTGATCTTTCCCTTTCTCAACGGCGATGTCCGGGGCGAGAAGCGCCAGGAGCAATTGCTGAACAGGGCGCCGGTCTCGCGCGGCGAACGGCAGGTCGATTCCGTGGCGCGCCGCAAACAGGTGGCGGACAGCCTGAAGGAACTCGAGCAGCGCAACGTCAAGAAGAAGCGGCGTTCGCTGGAAGTCCGCATCGCGCAGGCGGGCCTGTCGATGTCGAAGCAGGGCTACCTGATCGCCTCCGGCATCGCCGGCGGCATCACCGCGCTGATGATCTTCGTGCTCAGCGGCAATCCGATCTTCGGCGGCGCCGGCCTGGTCATCGGCGCCCTCGGCCTGCCCAGCATGTGGCTGTCCTTCATGACCAAGCGCCGGCTGAAGAAATTCACGCTCGAATTTCCCAGCGCGGTCGACGTGATCATCCGCGGCGTCAGGGCGGGCCTGCCGCTGGGCGACTGCCTGCGCATCATCGCTTCGGAGGCGGCCGAACCGGTTCGCGGCGAATTCCGGCAGATCGTCGAGGCGCAGACCCTGGGCATGTCGGTGGCGGAAGCGGTCGAACGCATGCCCGAGCGCATCCCGACGGCGGAAGCCAATTTCTTCGCCATCGTCATCACCATCCAGCAGAAGGCGGGCGGCAATCTCGGCGAAGCCCTGAGCAATCTGTCGAAGGTGTTGCGCGAGCGCAAGAAGATGGCCGACAAGGTCAGGGCCATGTCCTCGGAAGCGCGCGCCTCGGCCTATATCATCGCCTCGCTGCCGATCGCCGTCGCCCTGCTGGTCTACATCACCAGCCCGGCCTATATCGAGCAGCTCTGGCTCAAGGAAACCGGGCGGGTCGTCCTGTTCGCGTGCTTCTGCTCCATGGCGTTCGGCAGCTTCGTCATGAACAAGATGATCAGCTTCGATATCTAGTCTTTCCGCATATTCCGTCCGAATGCCGCACATATTTTTCGGGAATAGGCTCTGAACCGGGACCGCCATGCTCGCGCTTCTCTTCGAAAAACTTGCCGATCCCCGCTCGATCGTGGCGCTGTTCATCGGCGTCATCACGGTGGCCAGTCTGCTGGTGATCGCCATGCCCTATCTCGAAGGCGACAATCTCGACGAGCGCCTGAAGTCCGTGGCGGTCGAGCGCGAGCGCCTGCGCGCGCGCGAACGCGAGAAGATGATGGCCAAGGGCGGCGCCAAGCTGGGTCTTCGCCATTCGTCCAGGACCTACATGAAGGACGTGGTCGATCGCTTCAGCCTGTCGAAATGGCTGGCGACCGAGGAGGCCAAGACCAAGCTCGCCAAGGCGGGCTTTCGCGGCCCGCAGGCCGAGATCGGCTTCCTGTTCTTTCGCCTGGTGACGCCGATCGGACTGGCGCTGGTCGGGTCGCTCTACGCCTTCGTGGTGCTGCACCTGGAGATGGGCTTCCTGCAGAAGGTCGCGGTGGTGGTCGGGCTGCTTTATGTCGGCCTGAAGGGGCCGGAAATCTATCTGAGCAACGCGATCACCAAGCGCCAGTTCGACATGCGCCGCGCCTTTCCCGACGCGCTCGACCTGCTGTTGATCTGCGTCGAATCCGGCATGTCGATCGAACATGGATTCCGCCGCGTCAGCCAGGAGATCGGCGTGCGCTCCATTGCGCTGGCCGAGGAATTCACCCTGACGACGGCGGAACTGTCCTATCTGCCCGACCGGCGCACGGCCTATGACAATTTCTATCAGCGCACCGGCCTCGACGACGTCAAGAACGTCGTGACATCGCTGGTGCAGGCGGAAAAATACGGCACGCCGCTCGGTTCGGCTTTGCGCACCGTGTCGCAGGAATCGCGCGACAACCGTATGATGGAGGCCGAGAAGAAGGCGGCCTCGCTGCCGCCCAAGCTCACCGTGCCGATGATCCTGTGCTTCCTGCCGGTTCTGTTCGCGGTGATCATGACGCCCGCCGTCATGCAGGTCACCGGCGCGCAGTAAAAAGCGCGCCGCCTCAAAATGAAAAGGCGCCGGAAGCGGGGAGCTTCGGCGCCTTGTTTTCTTTGGAAACAGGTTCGCTTATCGCGTCTCGTCGAGGCCGACGCGTTGGGCTTTTCCGCGCGTCGCGGCGGCCTGGATGTCGCGCCAGCCGTTGTTTTGCGAAATCATCTGGCGGATCGAGGCGACATTGTCGCGCGCCTGCTGGGGCGAGAGATCGCGCTGCGAGACCTGCTCGGCTTCCGCGAACTTGCCTTGCAACGCCAGCACAAGGGCGAGGTTCTGGCGCACGCGCATGTCGGCGCGCGGGCTGGCGGCGGCCTCGCGCAAAACCTGCTCGGCGTGACGCAGATCGTGCGACAGCGCGTAGGACAGGCCGAGGTTGGACAGGACCGACGGTTCGCCCGGCGCGATTTTCAGCGCCGTCTCGTACAGCGCCTGGGCCTGCTCGTGCTCGCCCATCTGGTCGGCGATCGAGCCGCGCGTCGAAACCACGGACCAGTTGGGATCGTCGGGCGAATCGGCGTTTTCCAGCGTGTTCCTGGCTTCCTGCAACCGCCCGGCGTCGGCGAGCGCCTTGCCATAGGCGGCGAGCACGTCGCGGTCGCGCGGGTTCTTGATGGCGACATTTTGCAGCACCGCCGCCGCCTGATCGGTCAGTTCGCGGGCGCGCAGCGAGCGCGCATAGGCCATGGCGATCTTCTTGTCGTCGGGGTGCGCCTCATAGCGTTCGCGCAGGCGCTCCGAAAAGCGGCGCAGATCTTCCGGCGAATTGGACGCGGGCGCGGAGGGGACGCCGATCGATCCGGTCACGTCGTCCATGCTCACGCTATTGCAACCGCCAAGACCGATCAGAGCGCAAAGCGCGACGCCGGCGAGAAAACGCGGCTTGTATCGGTTTGACACGGCTTATCCTCTGAATTTCGACTACTCACGTAACGAATAATTCGTTAACCCTAATGGAGCGTTAATGTCCGCCTCCGCCCGCCAAAGCCCGTCGAAGGAGGGGCGCTTTCGCCGCCCGCATATCTCATCAGAAGATGGGCGCTTTCGCCGCCCCATAGCCCGTCAAAAGACGGGCGTCTTTCGCCGCCTTATGGAAAACGACGCATGTTCGAACTGCCCGAAGTGAAATTCGCCGATCCCAGCGAGACCGCCACGCCCGTTTGGATCGCGCCCGCCGCCGCGATCAAGGCGGCGCTGGCCGGGGAAACCCAGGCCCACGTCTTCCCCCCGGAGGCCTTGGCGCTGGCCAGAGCGAGCGGTTTTGAGCCGCGCGCGGGGCGGCATCTGAGCTTTGTTCAGGAGAGTGGCGCCAGCGCCGTGCTGTTCTGTCTGGACGCCGATCCCGGCGCCGATCCGTTCCAACTCGGCGCGCTGGCCGGCCTTCCCGAGGGCGTCTACCGCCTGGTCGAGTCTCCCGAAAACCCAACGCTCGCAAGCCTGGCCTTCCTGCTCGGGGCCTATCGTTTCACCCGCTACAAACCCGGCAAACCCGGGCCGCGTCTGGTCGCGCCGCAGGGAATCGCCCGCGACGAGGTCGAGACCATCGCTTCCGCCGTCGCGCTCGCCCGCGATCTCGTCAACACGCCGGCCAACGATCTCGGCCCCGACGAACTGGAGTTTTTCGCGCGCGCCGTCGCGCAAAAATTCGGCGCCGAAGTCCGCGTGATCCGGGGCGAGGCGCTTGAACGCGAATGCCCGCTGATCCACGCCGTCGGCAAGGGGTCTCCGCGCGCGCCGCGCCTGGTCGAACTGCGCTGGAAGCCGGAGCGCGAAAAGAAACTCGCGCTGGTCGGCAAGGGCGTGTGCTTCGATTCCGGCGGGCTCGACATCAAGCCCGAAAGCGCCATGGGCCTGATGAAGAAGGACATGGGCGGGGCGGCGGCGGCTTTGGCCGCGAGCGCCATGATCATGGCGGGGAATCTCGACCTCAGCTTGCGCCTGCTGCTCCCCATCGTCGAGAATTCCGTATCCGGCGAAGCGTTCCGGCCCGGCGACGTCTATCGCAGCCGCAAGGGTTTGACGGTCGAGATCGGCAACACCGACGCCGAGGGGCGGCTGATTCTCGCCGACGCGCTGGCGCTGGCCGACGAGGAAAAGCCGGACCTTCTCATCGATTTCGCCACGCTGACCGGGGCGGCGCGGGTCGCGCTCGGCCCGGATCTGCCGCCATTCTACACCGAGGACGAGGGGCTGGCGGAAAGCATCGCGCGCCACGGCCTCGCCTGCAACGATCCGGTCTGGCGCCTGCCGCTGTGGAAAGCCTATGAGCCGAAACTCGACAGCAAGATCGCCGATCTCACCAACGCGCCGGCTGGCGGCATGGCCGGCTCGATCATGGCGGCTCTGTTTCTCAAGCGTTTTGTCAGCCCCGGCCGTTGCTGGGCGCATTTCGACATTTACGCTTGGGTTCCCTTGGCGCGTCCCGGCCGGCCCGATGGCGGCGAGGCGCAGGCCGCGCGCCTCATCCATGCGCTCGCGCGAGAAAAATTCGGGGTGGCGAAGATTTCGTAACGCCGGCGCGTTAAAACGGGGAAACAGAAGAGCAAGAAATTGACTTATGATACGCGATTGACGCCCGCGCGGCCGGATCTGGCCGCCGAACACCTCAAGGACATGGTTCAGGCGGACGCCTATGCGCCGGGCAAACGCATGCAGGTGACCCGCTCCTTTGTCGACGTGAAGCGCGCGCCCGACGAGAACGCCCCGACCGACACGCAGGCGCTGTTTGGCGAAACGCTGATCGTCTATGAGCAGAAGAACGGCTGGTGCTGGGGACAACTCGATCGCGACCGCTATGTCGGCTATATCGACGAGACCGCGCTGTCGGAAAACACGGTCAAGCCCAATTATCGCGTGCGCACGCGCCACACGATCGTCTATTCCCAGCCCGACATGAAATCGGCGCCGATCGACGCGCTGCCGTTCGGCGCCGAAGTCCATGTCGTCTCCGCCACTTCGGAGTTCTCGCAGCTCCAGGACGGCGGCCATGTGTTCAGCCGGCACATCGCGCCGAACACGCGGCCGGCGAGCGATTTCGTCGGACTGGCGGAAATGTTCTTGCACACGCCCTATCTGTGGGGCGGCAAGACTGACATGGGCATCGACTGTTCCGGCCTCGTGCAAGTGACGCTCAACGCCATCGGCGTGGCGGCGCCGCGCGACACGGACCTGATGGAAACCATGCTCGGCCGCCACGCCGACGTGGACGACCGCATGCGCAACCTGCGGCGCGGCGACCTGATTTTCTGGCGCGGCCATGTCGCCATCATGGCCAGCGAGCAGACCATCATCCACGCCACCGCGTATTCCATGACGGTGATGACCGAGCCGCTGCAAACCGCGCGCGACCGCATCCGCTCGAAGAATTTTTCCGAGGTGACGGCGGTGCGGCGGGTTTAAGGCGCCGGATCGAGTCCGTCATCCCAATCAAACCATTAGCCCTCATCCTGGGGAGGCTCCGGGGCGCCGTCTCGGCGTTGGCTCAAGAGGCGGAAGGTCGCCAGCAAGGAACAAAAAGCGGCGTGGCTTGTTGAGCCCGGCAGGCATGGGCGTCTGGTTTACAGACGCTTCAATCTTGTTTGGGAGCGCATCATGGACGATCTCGTTGGCAAGCTGACAAGCCTTCATACCAGTTTGATCGATGCGCGCAGCGGCTATGAAGAGGGATTGAAGGATGCTCATGGCAAAGGGCTGGCGCCGCTTTTTTCAGAACTGATCGCTCTGCACGAACAGGGCGTCGGCGCCATTGCGCTGCAACTCCAGCGCCTTGGCGCGCCGGTTGATGAGGATGGATCACTCATGGGAACTTTTGACCGTGTGGTGATGAAGGTCACGTCGCTGTTTACAGAGCTTGACGAGAAAATCATCCCGAGTCTGGTCGATGGCGAACAGCGAGTGCTTGTTCATTATGACGAAGCCATCAAGGCGTCGTCGCCAGATCGTCCTGAATATTCAATTCTCATCGCGCAAAGAGACGCATTGCGGAACACGATTGCACAGCTGAGCGAGCGTGCGACTCAAGCCTGAGCGAAGCAAAGGCCTCGCAGGGGCGGCTCGGCTTCCCGGCGCTTCGAGGCGTTCTTTGTCGGCGCGATCCCCTTCGCTTTAAAGCGTCCGCCTCAGCCTCGCGGTCATCCATTGCGCAAAATCCGGCCCGCCGATCCGGTTCAACGCCTCAGGGATCGCGCCGACAGAAATCGCGCCGACCACGGGGCCGGTCATCGTCGCCATGCCGCCGAGCAGGACCATCAGGATCGCCTCGCCGGACAGGGTCAAGCGCCGCCGACAGCCCGAAGGTCGCGCGCTTGTATAAATCCACGCTGTAGCCGGGCGAAATGGCGAGCGGCTTGTTTTCGCGCAAGGGAATCTAGCGGTGACGCCCGGAAAACCTTGTCCTTTAGTCCAAAGTCTCAAGTTGCCTTTGTTCCATTTTCAGCGGGAGCCTCGCGCTATTGGGCGAAAGTCGGCGCGTCAAAGTGTCGCAGTTATTTGACAAAGTTCCTCCACCGCTCTCGCCATGGCCGGGTTTTGGCGCTATGGGAGGCCCCGGAGCGCGGCATTTGACTTGCGTCAATGAACGCGTTGTGGGGGCGGGCAATGGTCCGCCCGATGGCGATCTGGTAGGCTCTGTGGCGCCAGATTGATTTCATTGGGGCGAAAACATGGCGCAAGCAGAAACATTCACCACAGCGCCGCCATCTGGCGGCAAGTCCATCTCCTTTGGCGAAATTACGATGATCGTCGTTTCGCTCGTGGGCGCGGTCGGCGCGCTCTACATCGCATCGAAGGCCTATACCGCCCCCTATGCGTTCCACATGATCGTTTTCGCCCTGGCTGGATTTGGCGGCGCCTTCGCCACCATCAAGCGTTACAAGAACCGCCCCGCCGTCATCCCGCAGGAAATCAACGGCAAGCCGAACTACAACTACGGCCCGATCAAGTTCACCTCGATCGCCGCGGTGTTCTGGGGCATAGCCGGGTTCCTCGTCGGTCTGATCATCGCCCTGGAGCTGGCTTTCCCCGATCTGTCGATGGGTCTGCCCTGGCTGAATTTCGGTCGCTTGCGCCCGCTGCACACCTCAGCGGTGATCTTCGCCTTCGGCGGCAACGTCCTGCTGGCGACCTCGTTCTACGTCGTGCAGCGCACCTGCCGCGCCCGTCTCGCCGGCGAGATCGCGCCCTGGTTCGTCGTCCTCGGCTACAACCTGTTCATCGTCATCGCCGGCACCGGCTACCTGCTGGGCATCACCCAGTCCAAGGAATATGCCGAACCGGAATGGTATTCCGACCTCTGGCTCGCCATCGTCTGGGTCGCCTATCTGCTGGTGTTCCTAGTGACGTTGTGGAAGCGCAAGGAGCCCCACATTTACGTCGCCAACTGGTTCACGCTGGCGTTCATCATCACCATCGCCATGCTGCACATCGGCAACAACGCCTCCATTCCGGTGTCGATCTTCTCGCCGAAGTCCTACATCGTCTGGTCGGGCGTGCAGGACGCCATGTTCCAGTGGTGGTATGGCCATAATGCGGTCGGCTTCTACCTGACCGCCGCCTTCCTCGCCATCATGTATTATTTCGTGCCCAAGCGCGCCGAACGCCCGGTCTATTCCTACCGCCTGTCGATCATCCACTTCTGGGCCCTGATCTTCATGTACATCTGGGCCGGCCCGCACCATCTCCACTATACGGCGCTGCCGGACTGGACGCAGACGCTGGGCATGACCTTCTCCATCATGCTGTGGATGCCCTCGTGGGGCGGCATGATCAACGGCCTGATGACGCTCTCGGGCGCCTGGGACAAGCTGCGCACCGATCCCGTGCTGCGCATGCTCGTTGTGTCCATCGCCTTCTACGGCATGTCGACCTTCGAAGGTCCGCTGATGTCGATCAAGGTGGTCAACTCCCTGTCGCATTACACCGACTGGACCATCGGCCACGTGCATTCCGGCGCTCTCGGCTGGGTGGGCTTCGTCTCCTTCGGCGCGCTCTACTGCCTGATCCCCTGGGTGTTCAACCGCAAGCTTTACTCGCTGAAGCTGGTGAACTGGCACTTCTGGGTCGCGACCATCGGCATCGTGCTCTACATCACGGCCATGTGGGTGTCCGGCATTCTCCAGGGTCTGATGTGGCGCGCCTATACCGCCAACGGCTTCCTGGAATATTCCTTCATCGAAACCGTCGAAGCCATGTTCCCCTTCTATGTGATCCGCGCGGCGGGCGGCGGCCTGTTCCTGATCGGCGCCCTGATCATGGCCTTCAACTTCTACAAGACCATTGCCTCGCCTGAGCTGGCGAGCGCCCCCGAAGCCGCTCTCGCGCCTGCCGAGTGAGGAGATCGAACATGTCCCTTTGGAGCAAACACGCGATCTTCGAGAAGAACTCTCTCGTTCTTCTGATCGGCATCCTCATCGTGGTCGCCATTGGCGGCCTCGTGGAGATCGGCCCGCTCTTCTACCTGAAGAGCACCATTGAAACGGTCGACGGCGTGCGGCCTTACACGCCGCTCGAACTCGCCGGCCGCAACATCTACGTGCGCGAAGGCTGCTATCTCTGCCACTCGCAGATGATCCGCTCGCTGCGCGACGAGGTGGAGCGTTACGGCCATTACTCGCTGGCCGCGGAATCGAAATACGATCATCCGTTCCAGTGGGGCTCCAAGCGCACCGGTCCCGATCTCGCCCGCATCGGCGGCAAATATTCGGACGACTGGCAACGCGGCCATCTGACCAATCCGCGTTCGGTGGTGCCCGGCTCGGTCATGCCGCGCTACGGCTTCCTCGCCAGCTCACCCCTCGAATACACGCACATTCAGGAAGACATGAAGGTGCTGAAAATCGAAGGCGTGCCCTACACCGACGACATGATCGCCAAGGCCAAGGACGACCTCAACGCGCAACTCAACACGGACGACGGGGCGGTGGCCGGTCTGGCCACCCGCTATCCCAAGGTCGTCGCCCACGCCAGCAATGGCGCGGCCGGCCCGACCGAACAGGATGCGCTCGTCGCCTATCTGCAAATGCTCGGGACGACGGTGGACTTCACCCAGTTTAACGACAAGGCCAGCTGGCGCTGAGGGGCGAAAAATGGACGTCGAAGCTTTCTTCGCTCAGGCGAAAGTCGTGAGCATCCTGTTGGTCGTGGTCGCATTCCTGGGCGTCATCGCCTTCGCGCTGTGGCCATCGAAGAAGAAAAGCTTCGACGAAGCCGCGCGCCTGCCGCTCAACGAGGATTGAACGATGGTTGATCACACGCACCAAGATATCGATGCGGCCACGGGCACACCGACCACGGGCCATGAATGGGACGGCATCAAGGAATTAAATACGCCGCTGCCGAGATGGTGGCTCTGGCTGTTCTACGCCTGTATCGTCTGGGCCTTCGGATATTGGGTGCTCTACCCGGCCATTCCGCTCCCCGGCGGCCACACCAAGGGTATGCTGAACTGGGCCTCGCGCGACGCGGTGCAGAAGGACGTCGATAATCTCAAGGCGATCCGCGCGCCATTCGTCGGCAAGATCGAGCAGGCGAGCCTGCAGCAGATCAGCGCCGATCCGAAACTGGCCGAATTCGCCCGCGCCTATGGCAGGTCCGCCTTCGGCAACAATTGCGCGGCCTGCCACGGCTCGGGCGGGCAAGGCAACGCGGGTTATCCGAACCTCGCCGGCGACCGCTGGCTGTGGGGCGGCTCGCTCGACCAGATCGCCGCCACCATCACCCATGGCGTGCGCGCCGGCGACGCCGAAGGTCACGATCCCACCGCTTCGGCGGGCATGCCGGCCTGGTCGCAAATGGGTCTGAACACCCAGCAGATCGATCAGGTCGCCGATTACGTGGAGTCGCTGATCAAGCCGACCAACGCCGACGTGTCGGCGGGCCAGAAGATCTTCACCGAGAACTGCGTGGCCTGCCATGGCGAAGACGCCAAGGGCAATCTCGATCTGGGCGCCCCCAACCTGATGTCCAAGTCGAAGTGGCTCTATGGTTCGGACAGGGCGACGGTGGTCCAGACCATCGCCAACGGCCGCGCCGGCCAGATGCCGGCCTGGGGCGCCAAGCTCGATCAGGCCACCATCAAGTCGCTCACGATCTACGTCCACTCGCTGGGCGGCGGCCAGTAAGCCCGGCCAGAGTCCGAGGCTCGATTGCGGCGAAGCCGGCGGTTCCGGCTTCGCCTTTTCATTTGTCGCGCCCCAAAGATCGTCAAGTCCGGACTTGATTTTGCTCAAATTTGAGCAAAATAGTCATCGACTCCGCAGGCGCGGGATGCCTAGAACGAAGCCGACGCCCTTCGCGGCAGCGCCGGGGCGATGCAACGGAAACGGCGACATGACGCTCAGCGTGGAAAAAGATCCAATATTGAGAAAACCGGAGCCGGAACCCTCCGAGGCCCTGTTCGAAGGCCGCAAGCCGATCTATCCGCAAAGCGTGTCCGGCCGGTTCCGCAACATAAAGTGGGGCCTCCTGATCGGCGGCCTGCTGCTGTACTATTTCCTGCCCTTCCTGCGCTGGGACCGTGGCCCCGGCCAGCCCGGGCAAGCCGTGCTGATCGATCTCTCCAACGGCCGTTTCTTCTTTTTCGGCGTCGAGATCTGGCCGCAGGAGGTCTATTACATCACCGGACTGCTGATCCTCGCCTCCTTCAGCCTGTTCCTGATGAACGCGTTGGCGGGACGGGTCTGGTGCGGCTATCTCTGTCCGCAGACGGTCTGGACCGACCTATTCCTGCTGATCGAACGCTGGACCCAGGGCGAGCGCCGCGAACGCCTGATCAAGGCGGGGCAGCCATGGACCATGCAGACGCTGGTCGAGGCGATCCTGAAGCACGCGCTGTGGCTCATGATCGCGTGGTGGACCGGCGGCGCCTGGGTGCTGTATTTCGCCGACGCGCCCACGCTGGTAAAGCAGCTCGCCACCTTCCAGGCCCCGATGGAGGCCTATGTCTGGATCGGCATCCTCACCTTCACCACCTACACCCTGGCCGGCTTCGCCCGCGAGCAGGTTTGCCTCTACATGTGCCCGTGGCCGCGCATCCAGGCGGCGCTGACCGACGAATGGGCGCTCAACGTCACCTATCGCGTCGATCGCGGCGAGCCGCGCGGCTCCTTGAAAAAGGCGCAGGCCTTGCGCGAAGCCGGCGAGCCCGCCGGCGACTGCGTCGATTGCAACCAATGCGTGGTCGTGTGCCCGACCGGCGTCGATATCCGCAATGGCCTGGACATGGGCTGCATCCAGTGTGGCCTGTGCATCGACGCCTGCGACAACGTGATGAGCCGCGTCGGGCGCCCCACCGGCTTGATCGGCTATGACACCGACAACAATGTCGACCGCCGCGCCCAGGGGCTTCCCGCCGAGCCGCCCAAAATCTTTCGCGCCCGCACCATTGTCTATATGGCGCTGATCGCGGGCGTCGCGGCGATCATGGGCTTTAGCCTCGCGACCCGCAACACGCTGGGCGTCGACGTCATGCACGACCGCAATCCGATCTATGTCGCGCTGTCGGACGGATCGCTGCGCAACGGCTACACCATCCGCGCCCTCAACAAGCTCGGCGCCGCGCGCGACTTCAAGCTGACCCTCGACGGTTTGCCGAAGGGCCAGATCGAAGTCTTGGGACAGAAATCCAGCGACGGCGTGGACATCCATGTCGAAGCGGACCAGACGCTGGAAATGCGCGTGATGATCACCACGCCGCCGGACGCCGCCCCGCCGACGAGCACGCCGATCAAGCTCGTGCTGACGGACGCGAAGACCGGCGAAAAGGCGGCGCGCGCCGATTTCTTCAAGGGGCCGTGAGGCTCGTCAGGAAGGATGTTTCGATGATCGAAGACAGCGATTACCAGCCCAAGGGTCAGCCCCTCACCGGGCGCAAGGTGCTGTTCATGCTGATCGGCTTTTTCGGCGTGATGCTGGGGGTCAACTTCTACATGGCGCGCGAGGCGGTCATGACCCATCCGGGCCTCGATATCGCCCATCCCTACGATGCGGGCGTCGCCTATAACAAGGAAATCGCCGCCGCCAAGGCGCAGGAGGGGCTCGGCTGGTCGGTGGGCCTGAGCCGCTCCAGCCAGGGCGGCGCCACCGAGGTGACCGTCACCGTCAAGGACAGGGACGGGCAGCCGCTCAATGGCCTGGAGGCGGCGCTGCATTTCGTCTATCCCGCCACCAGCAGGCTGGACAAGACCGTCGCCGCCTCAGGGATCGCCGACGGCGTCTATTCCGGCGCGGCCGAATTGCGGCCGGGACACTGGGACGTGGAGATCGAACTCAAGCGCAACGGCGAACAGGCGTTCCGGTCGCGCAACGCCTTCAACGTCGAGTAAGATATGGGCGCGGCGCCGGATTTCTCGCATTTCGTCAGGAACGACGAGGACGGGCGTTCAAGGCTCGATCTTGCGATCGACGGCATCACCTGCGCCGCCTGCCTGCCCGACATTGAAACCGCCATGGGACGGTTGCCCGGCGTAAAACTGGCGCGGCTCAACCTCACCAGCCATCGCCTCGCCCTCACCTACGATCCCCAGCAGGTCGAGCCCGCGCGCTTCACCGGCGCGCTGGAGGCGATCGGCTACCGCGCCTATCCCTTCGAGCAAAGGCAGGTCGAGGCCGACGAGCAGGCGCGGTTCAACCTGCTGCTCAAATGCCTGGGCGTCGCGGTGTTCGCGAGCATGAACATCATGCTGCTGTCGATCTCGGTCTGGTCCGGCCAATCGACCTCGCTGCCGCCGGAGACCCGCGATTTCTTCCATTTCGTCTCGGCGCTGATCGCGCTGCCCGCCGCCGCCTATGCCGGTCAGCCGTTCTTCAGTTCGGCGTGGACGGCGATCCGCCAGCGCCGGCTCAACATGGACGTGCCCATCACCATTGGCGTCACGCTGGCTTTGGCGCTGTCGGTCTATGAAACCCAACATCACGCCGACCACGCCTATTTCGATTCCGCTGTCATGCTGCTGTCGTTCCTGCTGGCTGGGCGCGTGCTCGACCAGGCCATGCGCCGCCGCACCAGGACGGCCGCCGGCAATTTGGCGGCTCTGAAGGGCGAGAACGCGCTGCGTCGCGAAACGAAGGATGGCGCGGACGATTGGGCGCTCGTTCCGGTCGCTGCGCTCGCGGCGGGCGACCGGCTGCTGGTGCGCGCCGGCGAGCGCGTTCCCGCCGATGGCGTGATCGTGGAGGGGACAAGCGCGGTCGATGAAAGCGCCATCACCGGCGAGACCGATCCAAAACCGGTGCGGTTGGGCGACCACGTCTATGCCGGCACGGTCAATGGCGAGGGCGCGCTCACCGTGGATGTGACGGCCGCCGGCCATTCCGCCCTGATCGACGAGGCGGCGCGGCTGATCGAACAGGCCGGCGCCGCGCGCTCGCGCTACATGCAGCTGTCCGACCGCGTGTCGCAATTTTACGCGCCCGCCGTCCATCTCACCGCGCTGATCACCGGCTTCAGCTGGTGGCTGTTTTTCGGCGCGACCGCCCATGACGCTCTGGTGATCGCCATATCCGTGCTGATCATCACCTGTCCCTGCGCTTTGGCGCTGGCCGTGCCGACCGTGCAGGCGATGGCGTCGGGCGCCTTCTTCCGCTCCGGCCTTTTTCTCAACGACGCGCGCGGCCTGGAAAAACTCGGCGAAATCGACTCCGTGGTGTTCGACAAGACGGGCACGCTGACCCTGCCGCAGTCCGGCGTCGCCAATGCCGACGACATTCCCGCCGACCTGCTGGCCCTCGCCGGGCGTCTGGCGCGCTCCAGCCATCATCCGCTGGCGCTCGCCCTCGCGCGGAGCTTGCGCGCCGGCGCGCCGCTGCCCGATGCGCGGGAAACGCCGGGGCAGGGGGTGTGCGCGTCCTATGAAGGCGGCGAGGCGCGGCTTGGCTCCGCCGCCTTCTGCGACGCCGAGTTCTTGCCGCCGGAGAACGAGGCCAGTTCGATTTACATTCGCGCCGGCGAAAAAGTCGCGCGCCTGTCGATCCGGCAAACGCTGCGGCCCGACGCCGCAAAAATCATCGCGCATTTGCGCGGCGCCGGCCTCGACCTGCACATTCTCTCGGGCGACCGCGCCGAAGCCGTGGGGCCGGTCGCCGCGAAGTTGGGAATTGCGGATTGGCGCGGCGGCCAGAAACCCGCCGACAAGATCGCCTTTGTCGAAGATTTAGGCGCGCGGGGCAAAAGAGTTCTCATGGTCGGCGACGGGCTGAACGACGCGCCGGCGCTGGCCGCCGCCCACGCCTCGCTCTCGCCCATCGATGCTGTGCATCTGACGCAAGGGCAGGCCGACGCTGTGTTTCTCGGGGAAAGGTTGCTGCCCGTCGCCGCCGCTTTGGCGATCGCGAAGAAGGCGCGCGGGCTGATGACGCAAAACCTGACCTTCGCCATCGTCTACAACGCCATCGCGGTGCCTGTCGCCATGGCGGGCCACGCCTCGCCGCTGTTCGCCGCCGCAGCCATGTCCGGTTCGTCGATCCTGGTGACGCTCAATGCGCTGCGCTTGCGCGGGCCGGGCAAAAGCGTCAATGTCTTGGCCAAATCCTGAAGAAAAGAGATCAGCATGAACGTCCTGGTCTTCCTTATTCCCCTCGCCATCGCGCTCGGCCTGCTTGCGCTCTACGGCCTGTTCTGGTCGCTCAAGCGCAACCAATACGAGGATCTCGAAGGCGCGGCCTATCGCATCCTGCTCGACGACGACATCGAGAAGAAATGACCGCCATCGGCCAGGGGCGCGCCACGCCGAGCGACATGCCGGAGTCTGAAATCGGTTCAGGCATGGCGCGGGCCGGACGTCTGGCCTGCTTCTGCCCACCAGGTTTGCCTTCGCGGGAACTGGCGCCCTCGCCGGGGTCAGCCGCTTTTGTGACCGACGGCCGCTGGAGTCCCGGCGTCGTCACCCTCGCTGGCGGCTTCGCCTTGTCGGTGCTGTCGCAAAGCCTGACGCTTGGCATGTTGCCGCTCGCCGGACGTCTGCTGGCGCCTTCGCCGCATCTGATGTCGGCGCCCTATATCGCCATGCTGCTTGGCGCGGCGCTGGCGACCTTTCCCGCCTCTTTCCTGCTCGACGCTTTTGGCCGCCGCGCGGCGCTGGCTCTGGGCGCCAGCCTCGGCATAGCCGGCGGCCTGATCATGGCCTTCGGCTTGAGCTTCTCCTTGTTCGCGCCGTTCTGCCTCGGCGCCTTCTGGCTTGGCGTGGCGCAGGGCTTTTCGCTGTTCTACCGCCACGAGGCGGCGCTGGGATCGGACCCTCGGGGTCGCGCGCGGGCGGCCTTGGTTGTGTTCGGCAGCGGCGCGCTGGCCGGTCTGATCGGTCCCGCGCTCGCCGGTTTTGTCGCGCAACACGCGCCCGAAAAACTGTTCGCCGCGACGGCGCTCGCCGCAGCGGCGACCCAGGTTCTGGTGCTGGTTCTGGCGGTTTTCACCACGGCGCGCGCGCCGATCCTGCCCGGCGCCGCGCTGCATGAAAAGACCGCGCCAGACTGGGCCGCCTTTGTCGCGCCAAGCCTGATCGCCGCGCTGGCATGGTTCGGCATGACCGTGGCGATGGTGGGCGCGCCCGGCGCCATGTCGGGCTGTGGCATAGCGGCGCCCGACGTGTTCTCCGCCGTGTCCTGGCATGTGATCGCCATGTACGCCCCGGCCTTTTTTGCGGGCGCCTTGGCCCGGCGCCTCGGCGCCGATGCGACGGCGGGTCTCGGCCTCGCCCTGATCGCGGCCGCCTGGGCGCTCGAAATCTATGCCGGCGACTATTGGCGCTTCGCCGCTGCTTTGATCGTGGTCGCGGTGGGCTGGAGTCTCGCCACCGCCGGGGCGTCGCTGCGGCTCTATCGCGCCAATCCCTCGCGTGCGATGCTGGCGGCCCATGACGCCTTGCTGTTCGTTTCGGCCATGGGCGGGGCGCTGGCCGCCGCTTTCCTTCCCGTGGGGTGACATGGCTTACGCGAAAATCCTGTCGATTGCGGGCTCCGATCCCTCCGGCGGCGCCGGCATACAGGCCGATCTCAAGACCTTCGCCGCCTTCGGCTGCTACGGCATGGCCGCGATCAGCGCCCTCACCGCGCAGAACACGCGGGGCGTCCAGGCGGTCAGCGTGGTTCCTGCGGATTTCGTGAAACGCCAAATCGAAAGCGTGTTTGCCGACATTGCGGTGGATGCGGTCAAGATTGGCATGATCGGCGGGCCGGCCAACGCTTTCGCTATCGCGGAGGCGCTGGCCGGGGCCCGGGCGAAAAACATCGTGCTTGATCCCGTGCTGGTGGCGACGAGCGGCGACGCACTCGGTGGCCCCGCCATGAGGGCGCCCCTGCAAAAAATGCTTCCATTGGCGCGGCTGACGACGCCCAATCTGGTCGAAGCCGCGATTTTGGCCGATGGCGCAAGCGGGGGCGAAAAATTGGCGCGTGGCGTCGAGGACATGCGGGCGCTCGCGCTGCGGCTGTGCGCGCTCGGCGCGCCGGCGGTTCTAATCAAGGGTGGGCATCTCTCCGAAGGCGATGCGCTCGACCTGCTCTATGACGGCGAAAATTTTGCAGAATTCACCGCGCCGCGCATAAAAACGCGCAACACCCACGGCACCGGCTGCGCGCTGTCTTCGGCCATTGCGGCCCTGCTCGGCCAAGGCCGGGGGCTCAGCGAGGCGGTCGGGGGCGCGAAAGCCTGGCTGACGCGGGCGCTGCAAGCCGGCGCGGATGTGCACATCGGCGCAGGCCACGGCCCACCCCACCATTTTTGCGATCTCTGGCCATGATAGACTTTTTGGTCGAAAAACGCCGCATGACCATCCCGGAGCTGGAGCTGCTCAGCGGCGTCAGGCTGAAAAACGTTCCCGCGGGCTTCGAGACCTACGGCCGTCTCAACGCGGCTCGGGACAATGCGATCCTCGTCTGCCACTATTTTTCGGGAACCAGCCATGCCGCCGGCCGCTACCGCGCCGACGACGCCAAGCCCGGTTATTGGGATGCGATCATCGGTCCGGGCAAGGCGGTGGATACGGAGAAATTCTTCGTCATCTCCGTCGATTCTCTGTGCAACCTCAACGCCTTCGATCCCAATGTGGTCACGCTCGGCCCCGCCAGCCTCGACGCGGCGGGCAATCCTTATGGCCTGCGTTTTCCCGCCGTCGCCATCGCCGATTTCGTGCGGCTGCAAAAAGCCGTGCTCGATGCGCTGGGTATCGGGCGACTGCATGCGGTGATGGGGCCGTCCATGGGCGGGATGCAGACGTTTGAATGGGCGGCTTCCTATCCCGAAAGGGTTGGGCGCATCATTCCGGTGATCGCCGCGCCAAAATTCGACGGCTGGCTGATCGGCTGGCTTTCGCTGTGGGCGCAGCCGATCCGGCTCGATCCCGCCTGGCGCGGCGGCGATTATTACGAGACCGGGGCGCCGCGCGGCGGGTTGGAAGCGGCGCTGCGGCTGATCACGCTGAACGCGCTCGACGCCGACTGGGCGGACAACGCCATCGGCCGGGTTTTACGCGACGGCGGCGATCCCGCCGACCTCGCCGCCGAGCCCTACGCCATCGAGCAAACCCTGACAGACGCCGCGCGCGAAAAAATGGCTTTCATGGACGCCAACGCCCTGCTTTATCTCGTTCGCGCCAACCAGACTTACGTCCCCGGCGCGGGCGCCGGCGCTGAGAACGCCGACGAGGGCTTGAGCCGGATAAAATCGCCGGCCCTGGTGATTTACGCGCCGGGGGATCAGGTGTTTCGCGCCGAATGGATCGAGACCGCCGCGCAAAAACTCGGCGCCGAAACGATCCAGTTGCACGGCCCCTACGGGCACTACAACGGCATTCTCAAAATCGCCGACGCGACAGACCGGATCAGGGGCTTCCTGGAAAATTAGCTTTCAGGACCCCCGCGCTCACGCGCCGAGGCGCGCGACCAGTTTTTCGTAGAGCGGGTTCTTCGCCGTGAAGACATAATCGCTCTGGCGCACGATCACGTCTTCCGCGCCCTGGCCGACCAGCCAGTCGGCCAGGGCCGGAGCCTGCGCCTTGGCGGCGAACATGGTGATGCGGCCATCGGCGTTGCGGCGGCGCAATCTTGCGCCGAACCCGTCGAGTTTTTCCGCGAAACCTTCCGGCTCCGCGTGGAGGGTCGCCACCAGTTCGCGGGTGGTGCGGGCCTCTTCCTCCGCCGCGATCCGCGCCAGAATTTTTCGCGCAACCTCGCGCAAGTTCGGGGTCCACGGCGCGGCCAGCGAGGCGACCAGATTGGCCTCGGAGCGCAGAATCACCCCGTCGTCCAGCACCTTCAAACCGTTGGCGACCAGCGTGGCGCCGGTGGAGGTGATGTCCACGATGACCTCCGCCTGTCCGGCGGCGGGCGCGCCTTCGGTGGCGCCGAGGCTCTCGACGATGTGGTAGTCCGTCACGCCGTGATCTCGGAAGAAGGCGCGGGTGGTGTTGACATATTTGGTCGCCACCCGCATCCGCGCGCCACGGCGGGCGCGAAAACCCATGGCGACGTCGTCGAGATCGTCCATGTCGCGCACGTCGATCCAGGCCTGCGGCACGGCGACCACGACATTGGCGTGGCCGAAGCCGAGTTTTGTCAGCAACTCGACCTTGCCCCGCGCCTCGGCCTCCACCACCAGATCCTCGCCGGTGACGCCGAAATGCACGGCGCCGGAGGCGAGGTTCCGCACGATTTCGGACGCGGACAAGAACGCCACTTCGACATCGTCCACGCCGGCCAGCACGCCGCGATAATCGCGCGCGCCGCGCGCCTGCTGCACGGCGAGGCCGGCGCGGGCGAAGAAGGCGTTGGCGTTTTCCTGAAGGCGGCCTTTCGAGGGAACCGCCAGAACGAGTTTTTCGCTCACGTCATGGTCTCCCGTCACAGCCGCTCCATCCATATCGCGGCGCCGACCGCCGGAATGTCTTCTTTCGCGCCGAGGGTCGAGAGCAGCCGGTCGTAGCGCCCGCCGCCAATGACGGGATCGCCGCCTTTCGAGGCCTCGAACACAAAGCCGGTGTAATAATCGAGGTTGCGCGCGAAGCCGGCCGAATATTCCAGCGTATTCAGGTCGATGCCGCGCGCAGCCAGAAAATTCAGGCGCTGGTCGAAGGCGTTCATTTCCACCGTGAGGTCGAGTTGCGCGGCGGCGAACAGGGCGCGCAACTGCGCGGAGGCCTGATCCGGCTGTCCGGAAATGGCGAAGAATTGTTCGAGCAGACCGCGCTTGGCGGCGTCGAGACCGGCGCTGGAGCGCAGTTCCGCCTGTTCGAGGAAGCGTTCGGCGATTTCGTTCGCCGTGCGGCCGCCAAGCGCCGATATGTCGGCGATTTTCAACAGATCTTCGACCAGGGCGCGCGCGCCGGCCTTGTCGGCGCCGTCGAGCGCCGCCAGCACGCCGGAATGATCGGAGTGGTCGCGCCTGGGATTAAAGATCTCGCCGAGGGCCTGGCCCTTGGCGAGGCCGGCGTGGATGCGCCGCAGCCAGACGGCCGGCAGTTCGAGTTTTTCGAGCAGGGCCGAAACCAGCGAGGCGTCGCCCATCCGCACGCGCCATGGACCCGGACCCGCGGTCTCCAGCGCCAAGGCCAGAATTTCGGCGTCGGCGGCTTCGCGGTCGGCGCGTCCGAAATTTTCCAGGCCCGCCTGGATGAATTCGGGTTTTGCGCCCGCGCCGAGCCGGAACACCGGGCCGCAGGCGCAAAGGGCGGCGGGTTCTCCGGCCTCGGGCGAGGCGAGATAGGCCAGCGACAGCGGAATGGTGAATTCCGGGCGCAGGCAATATTCCCGCGCGCCGTCGGAGGTCAGCAGCAGCCTGCCGCGCATGTCCTCGCCGGACAGGTCCAGAAAGACGGATGCGGGTTGCAGGATGGCGGGATCGCGGGCGCGATAGCCGGCAGCCTCCAGTTTCCGCAGAAAGGTTTCATTGTCCTGACCGGCGCTCATTCCCCGCTCCGCCCCAAATTTGGGATCGCTTTAGCAAGATTGCGCACGGAAAGCACTTTCTTTCGCAGACAAGAGTGAACGCGCGCGTTCACTCCGGCGCTTTCAGTCCTTTGTCCTTGCGGCAGGCCGACAGCGGCTTCCAGGCGAAGCTCGCGATCTTCGTCACCATCTTGGTCTTGGCGTCATATGCGCCGCCCATGCAGCCGCAGCCGTAACCATGACCGCCCGAATTCGTCTCCACCCAATTGCGCCCGGCAGTGTCGGGAATACGGTCCATGCCGGGGTCGCGATCCACGCCCTGCGTCATCATGATCCACTCGCCCTTGCTGTCGGTGAGCCACCAATTGCCCGGCGTGGGATTGACCACCCAGCCGCAGCGGGTTTCGGCGAGCGCGGCGCCGGCGCAGGCTTGCGCGGCGAACAGGACGGCGAGAGCAATGCGACGCATATATGTCTCCAATCGGTCAGAGGCCGTGGCGGCTGAGAATTTCCTGCACGCTCACGACCATATCTTGTTCGCTGACGGAAATCTGCGCGGGACGCGCCGCCTTCCATTCCTCGTTGGAGCCGATGGCCGCCGCGGCCTGGGCGCCTTCGATCAGATCCTTGATCTGGACCTCGCCTTTATCGCGCTCGTTGGAGCCCTGGATGATCACGCAGGGGCTGTGGCGCTTGTCGGCATATTTCATCTGCGCCTTCATGCCGGCGCCGCCGAGATAAAGCTCCGCGCGCACGCCCGCCTCGCGCAACTGGGCGACCAGGGTCTGGTAATGGGCGAGGTGGTCGCGGTCCATCACCAGCACCACCACCGGGCCTCGATGCGGCCTGGCCGCGACCAGAGGCGAATCAATGGCTTTCAACGCGGCGAACAGGCGGGACACGCCGATGGAAAAGCCGGTCGCCGGCGCATTCTCGCTGCGGAAGCGGCCAATGAGACCGTCGTAGCGGCCGCCGCCGCCGACGGAGCCGAAGCGGATCGGCTGGCCCTTGTCGTCTTTCGCTGTAAAGGTGAGTTCGGCCTCAAACACCGGGCCGGTGTAATATTCCAGCCCGCGCACCACCGAGGGGTCGATCAGCAGCCGGTTTTCATTGTAGCCGCAGGCCTTGGCCAGCGCATCCATGGCGCGAAGCTCCTCCACGCCCTCCTGGCCGCGCGGCGAGGCGGCGACCAGGGCGGCCAGCGCCTCCAGCGTCTGGGCGTTGTTGCCGCGCCGGGACGCCGTGAAGGCGAGCACGGTTTCTATCGCCTCCGGGGCGAGCTGGGCGCCCTTGGTGAAATCGCCGGATTCGTCCTTGCGCCCGGCGCCGAGCAGGTCGCGCACGCCCGGCGGACCGAGACGGTCGAGCTTGTCGATCGCGCGTAAAACCACCAGCCGGCGCAAAGCCTCGTCCTCGCCGCCGAGGCCGATCACCTCCATCACGCCGTCGAGAATTTTGCGGTTGTTGATTTTGAGAAGGTAGTCGCCGCGCGCGATGCCGAGCTTTTCCAGCGTGTCCGCCGCCATCATGCACAATTCGGCGTCGGCGGCCGGGCTGGCCGAGCCGACCGTATCGGCGTCGAACTGCATGAACTGGCGGAAGCGGCCCGGACCCGGCTTCTCATTGCGGAACACGAAGCCGGAGCGATAGGAGCGATAGGGCTTGGGCAGGGATTCAAAGTTTTCGGCGAAATGGCGGGCGAGCGGGGCGGTCAGGTCGTAGCGCAGCGACAGCCATTGCTCGTCATCGTCCTGGAACGAGAACACGCCGGCATTGGGCCGGTCCTGATCGGGCAGGAATTTCCCCAGCGCCTCGGTGAATTCCACGGTCGGAGTCTCGACCGCCTCGAACCCGAACAGTTCGTAAACCTCGCGGATGGCGTCGAGCATGGCGCCGACCGCGCCGATCTCGTCGGCGCCGCGATCGACGAATCCGCGCGGCAGTCGGGCTTTGACGAGGGAGGTTTTGGCGGGGGGCATGGGTGTTTTCCTGTTTGCGGCTTCATAGGCGGGGCGGGGCGTCGAGACAAGAGCGTGCGGCGCCAAGGAGCGACGCTCACGCTCCCCCGATTAGGCGAGACATCCATGAAGCAGACGCCGCCAGTCCTTGCAGGAGAAAGTTTTGTGTGATTGACGCAAAGTAATGTAGAGATCATCACGATCTTATAAAAATTTAACTGTAAAACTTTGCCTGAAAATCAACGTCTGTACGAGCGGCGCGAACATGCCGAGGACGACCTGTCATTCCTGGGAAGATTAGCGCCAACCGCGACTTCTTCTTCAAGGTGACGGCGACCTGCGCCTCGACCATCGCCAGCGGCGCGCCGACGCTGCAACGATAAAAGTTGACACGATTAGCATTGACTTGGGCGGCTGCGGCGGCTAGCCGCAGGTCATGACCGACCGCCGCCCAACAGACACGCCGCCAAGCCCCGCCACTGGACTCGCCGGGCTTTCGGCGATCGCCGAACGCTACGACGCCATTTTGTGCGACATCTGGGGCGTGCTGCACGACGGCGCCAAGGCGTTTCCGGCGGCGGCGCAGGCCCTGCGCGCCTTGCGGAAAACCGGGAAGGCGGTGGCGCTGGTCACCAACGCGCCGCGCCCGGATTACGAGGTGGCGGCGCAACTCACCGAACTGGGCGTCGCGCCCGATTGCTACGACGCCATCGCCACCTCCGGCGACGTGTCCGCCCGCGCCATCGCCAGCCGCCTGCCGTCCAAGCCCTTCCAGATTGGCCCCGACCGCGACCTGCCGCTTTACGACGCCGCCTCCCGCATGGCCGGCGTCGAGATCAGGCCCGTCGCCCTGGACGAGGCCGGATTCGTCGTCTGCACCGGGTTGGTCGAGGACACCGTCGAGACCCCCGCCGACTATGAGGCGGTCTTGAACGCCTGTCGGGCGAAAGACCTGCCGATGGTCTGCGCCAATCCCGATCTGGTGGTCTATCGCGGCAATCAACTGGTGTATTGCGCCGGCGCGCTCGCCGAGCGTTACGAACAATTGGGCGGCGCGGTCGAGCAGTCCGGCAAGCCCTACGCCCCGATCTATCGCGCGGCGCTCGCCATGCTGGAGAAGGCGCATGGCGTCTCGCTCGATCCCGCCCGCGTCCTGGCCATCGGCGACGCCATGCACACCGACATCGCCGGCGCGCAAAACATGGGCATGGATTGTGTCTGGATCACCACCGGCATCCACCGCGAGGATTTTCATGGTCGCGACGGCGCGCTCGACGCCGAGGCGCTGAAACAGTTTTTCGCCGATCAGGACAGGCCGCCGACCTTCTACATGGGCCGGCTGGCCTGGTGACGCCTCCCTTCGGCCACTCCCTTCGGCCAATGGACATGCGCCCACGCGCGCGCTTTGCTGCGGGCTGAACAAGAGGGAGTCCGATGACCGCGAAGTGGAAAACCTATTATTTCGAGGATTTGTGCCTCGGCATGCGCGAAACCATCAGCAAGACGGTCACGCATGACGATATCGTGAGCTTCGCGCATCTGTCGGGCGACCACAATCCGCTGCATCTCGACGACGATTTCGCCGCGCAGACCCAGTTCGGCAAGCGCGTCGCCCATGGCCTGTTCACCGCCAGCCTGATTTCCGCGATCATCGGCACACACATGCCCGGTCCCGGCGCGATCTACCTGCACCAGAGCCTCGATTTCAAGGGGCCGGTGCATATCGGCGACGAGGTGATCGTTTCCGTCGAAGTGGCCGAACTGATCGAGCGGGGAACGCGCTGCAAGTTATATTGCCTCGCGACCGTCGCCGGCAAGCCCGTGCTGGAGGGCGAGGCGCTGGTCAAAGTGCCCGCGCGGAAGGCGCCGGCGCCGAAGGACGTCGCCAAGGCCTGATTTTCGCATCGGGCTTGACGGTCGGGCGTTGGCGCCGGTTAAAAGGCGCCGACGCAAATCGTCAGCCGGATGGAATCATGGCGAAATCGGAAAAATTCGTTGTCAGCGTCGATCCCGAGGCGCCGCCGCCGGGGCTCGCGGGCGCCGTCGTCGCCATCGGCAATTTCGACGGCGTGCATCGCGGCCACCGCGCGGTGATTTTCCGCGCCAGGGATTTGGCGCGAAAACTCGGGCGTCCCTGCGTCGTGTTGACCTTCGAGCCGCATCCCGCCGATTTCTTCGCCGGCGCGCCCACCATCTTCCGGCTGACCTCGCGCGACGCCAAGGCGCACCGGCTGCGCGAACTCGGTCTCGACGGCATGGTGGTGATGAGTTTCGACGCCAAGCTGGCCGGGCTCGACGCGGAAGCCTTCCTGAGCGAAATTCTGCTGCGCCGGCTCGGCGCGGCGGCTGTTGTGGTCGGCTATGATTTCCATTTCGGCGCCAAGCGCGCGGGCACGCCCGCCTTCCTGCGCACACGCGGCGCGGAACTGGGCCTGACCGTCGAAATTGTCGAAAAGGTCACAGCCGACGAGCAGGGTTCGATCGAGGCCGTGTCCTCGACGGCCACGCGCGAGGCGCTCGTATCGGGCGATGTCGCGGCCGCCGCCGCCCTGCTGGGACATCCCTGGTCGGTCACGGGCGAGGTGATTCACGGCGCCAAGCTCGGGCGGACGCTGGGCTATCCCACCGCCAATCTCGCGCTCGACGAGACCTGCGGGCTGCGCCACGCCATCTATGCGGTCGAGGTCGAGGTCGACGGCGGCCGGTTGAAAGGCGTCGCCAGTTTCGGGCGGCGGCCGACGGTGGACAATGGCCCGCCGCTGCTGGAAATCCACATTTTCGACTTCGACGGCAATCTCTACGGCAAGGAGATCGAGGTGTTTTTTCTCGCCTTCCTGCGCAGGGAGGAAAAATTCGCCTCGCTCGACGTCATGCTGGAGCAAATCCGGCGCGACGAGGCGGAGGCGCGGCGAATCCTTGGCCCGCCCGCGCCGGCCGCATGACGAAAATTTAAGTCGCAATTCCGCCTGGGGGCTGCGCTAATTCGCGCTTCCCGCCCGTTTCGATCCCCCCGTTTCGATCCGATCCAAGGACTCGCATGAAAATTCTGGGCCTCGCCGTCGCTGTCTTCGCTCTCGTCGCCATCGGTCTCGGCATCGGGCAAGGCGACGCCATCCTGGAGCTGCTCGGCGGCTTCAGTCTGGTCGCCGCCCTGTGCTGCTGGCGCAGCGCCCCGGTGTCGCTGTTCCTGAAGATTTTCATCGCGCTGTTTTCGGTCGAGATCATCGCGTTCGGCCTGTGCGACTTCGCCAACCGCTTCGGCTATTGGCCAAAAATGCTGGCGGAGGCGCCGATCCCCTCGACCCTGCCGCTCACCGTGGCGGTGTTCGCCGTTCTGGTGTTCGCGGTTTCGCATCTGCCGGTGGTGCGCCGGCTCACCCGCATCGCCGACCGCTATTTTCACGCCGTCGCCCCGACCGTGGCGGGCTACGGCCCGATTCTCTTCAAGACGACCGAGCGGGCGCTGGCGACGGGCATGGTGGTCTTCCTGGTCCTGATCAACCAGGCGCAGGTGGCGATTTCGGTGCGGCTGAATTTCTTCAACCGCGATTTTTTCAACGCCATCCAGGAGAAGAACGGCCCGGAATTTTGGCACCTGCTGCTGTTCGTGTTCACGCCCTGGGCCTTCATCTATGTCGCCAGCGCGGTGATCGAATTCGTGGTGACCTCCTATCTCGTCATCCGCTGGCGCCGTTGGCTGACGCAATTCTACATTTCCCACTGGCTGTCCGGCCATGCTCATTACCGCATGTCGCTGGCCTCCGACGGGGCCGACAACCCGGACCAGCGTATTTCCGAAGATGTGGCGCGCTTCATCGATGGCGGCGCCGAGGGCGGCACTTATGGCTTCGGCGTCTACAATTATTCGATCATGCTGATCTCGACGCTGTCGTCGCTGGTGTCGTTCGCCATCCTGCTTTGGGGGCTGTCCGCCAATTTCACCCTTCCCGGCACCGACTTCGCCTTTCCCGGCATGCTGTTCTGGGTGGCGCTGCTTTACGCGGGCACGGGCACGGCGATCACCCACCTGATCGGTCGCCCGCTGGCGCGCATCCTGTTCACGCGACAGAAGGTCGAGGCGGATTTCCGCTTCTCGCTGGCGCGCTTGCGTGAATATAGCGAGCAGGTGGCGCTGCTGAAGGGCGAGAAGGCCGAGGCCGCCAGCCTCAAGGAGAAATTCGGCGCGCTGATCGGCAACTATCTCGAACTGGTCGACCAGCGCAAGAAACTCACCGCCTTCACCAGCCTGTACGGCCAGCTCAGCCCGATCATCCCCTACGTCTTCGCCGCGCCGTTCTATTTCTCCGGCAAGATCGCGCTGGGGGTGATGACCCAGACGGCCTCCGCATTCGGCCATGTCGAGGGCGCGCTGACCTTCTTCATTAATTATTACACCTCGCTGGCCGGCTTCGGCGCGGTGCTCAACCGTCTCACCGGTTTCGACGCCGCCATCGAGGCCGCGCGGACGCCGGCCGGCTTCAAGGTCGCGCACGCGGACTCGCTCGGCCTGCGCGGCGCGACCATTGCCCTGCCCGACGGCCGGGTGTTGCTGCGCGATGTCGATCTGGCGGTGCGGCGGGGACGGAACCTGCTGGTCACCGGACCGTCCGGCGCCGGCAAGTCCACTTTGTTCCGGGCGCTGTCGGGTCTGTGGCCCTATGGCGCGGGCGAGGTCGATCTCCCCTCCGACAAGGTGATGCTGCTGCCGCAAAAACCCTATCTGCCGATCGGTCCGCTGCGCGATGCGGCGGCCTATCCGGCCGAGCCGGAAAAATATGGCGACGCGGCGATCAAGGCCGCTCTGATCGACGCGCGCCTGCCGCAGCTGGCGGAAAAACTGGACGAAAGCGACAATTGGGGGCTGCGGCTCTCGGGCGGCGAGCAGCAGCGGCTGGCCATCGCCCGCGCTTTGCTGGCCAAGCCGGAATGGTTGCTGCTGGACGAGGCGACCGCCTCGCTCGACGAGGAGACGGAAGCCGCGATCTACCAAATCCTGGCCGAACGCCTGCCCATGACCACTCTGGTCTCGATCGGCCACCGCTCCACGCTCGCCGCCTGGCACGAGGCGCGGACGACGCTGCAAGGCGACGGCGCGCTGGCTGTGTCGTGATGGGAGGGTGGTGAAACACCCTTGGGGCCGCCCTCGCCCTTCGAGACAGCCGCTGCGCGGCTTCCTCAGGGTGAGGGCTAACCGAAACATAAGGGTTTGAAACCTGCATGAGTAGCCCTCGCCCTGAGGAGCCTGCGTCAGCAGGCGTCTCGAAGGCGAGGGCGGTCCACGAAACTTACAGCAGCGGCGCGCCCGCCCAGGCGTGGAGCCAGAACAGGGTCACGGCCCAGAGGATGCCGCCGGCGACGAGCGCCTTGATGTCGCCGCCAAGGCCGGTCGCCGGGGCTTTCAGCGCCACGCCGCGCGCGGTCACGGACAGGCGGTCGTAAACCGCATAGACCAGGAACGAGCCGAACAGCAGCAGCGACAAAAGATCGCCGTTGGCGAGGAGATGCGCCAGCGCCCAGACCGCGATGGCGGCGACCATCGGATGTTTGACCGCGTCGCGGATTTTCGAGGGGAAATTCGCGGCGGCGAGCAGCACGAACGAGACGAACATCAGCACGAAGGTCAAATGCTTCGTCCAATGTGGCGGCGTCCACAGTTGCGCGTCGGCGGGCGACCCGCGCAAAGCGCTGGCGCCGAAAACGATCAGGATCATGCCGGCGAAGGCGGGGAGTGTGACGACGCCTTTGTAGCCGTTTAGACCGAACCGCGTGATCAAGCCTTCGCGGGCGGCGGGAAAGGTCGGGATGAGATGCGATCCCAGAAAGAGAATCAGACCAAGGACGAGCAAAACCATTTCAGCGTTCCCCCAAGAGCATGATCCCAAAAAGTGGACACCGGTTTTTGGAAAAGATCATGCGAAAACGAAGACTCTGGAGCGCGATGCGTTTCCGTGGAAACGCATCGCGCTCTAAGGTGACGATGACCGCACTCTAGCCGAAACGAAGTGAAGGGCGGCAACATTTTCCGCGGCCGGCTGGCGTTGCGACGGGGTCAAGGAGAGCTGTTGGCGGCGCCGCTCTCAATACAGCCCGGGCTGCGCGGTTGGCGCGGCGGCGGGCGCAAGAGTGGTGGGGCGAGGCGCCGCAGCGGGTTTTCTCGGCGCCGCCTTGCGCGTGTTTTTCTCGGCTGCGCCCTTCTCCGCCTTCCTGTCGCCGGCGTCGTCGGCGAGGCGCGCGTGCAGCGCGAGGTCGCGGGCCTCGGTCAGCCGCAGGGCGCAGAAGCCGTGCGTCTCCTCCTTGTCGTAATCGCGGCAGGTTTTCGAGCGCGACGCGCCGAAATCGGCCTGGTCCTTGACAAGCAGCCGGGCGAGATCGGGCTTCTTCTTGAATTTATTCAATAAATCGCGGAAACGCGCCTGCGTGGACTTCTCCAGTCCGGCGCGTTCGCGTTCAAAGGTCTTGATCTGGCTTTCGCTGAACGAGGCGGCGGGCGGCCCCCAGAGGCCGCTGACATCGGCGCGGCAATCGGCCTGCATGAAGACGCAGGCGCCGAACGGCGTGCTGACGCGCAGGGCGCCGCCGAGCAGGTCGAGCAGCATCGGGCAGACGGAGGATTGCAGTTCGTATCGGGTGGCGCCGTCGGGCGCGCCCAGCGCCTTCAGCGTGATCGGCCCGTCGTCCCCCATCGCCACTTCGCAGGACTGGTTGGGATGGGAGACTTTCGCTCCGGCGAGCACAAGCCGGGTCACCCGCAAGTCGTCGCCAGTCTTCTCGACGGTCAGCACGCCGCGCGTCCCGTTGAGGCTGAGGGTCTGGCCGAGAATGGCGCTCTCCGCCGGGGGCTTCGGCCGGGAAACCGGGCCGGCCCCTTCCGTCTTGCGCGGGGCGGCGTGGGGCTTTGGCGGCGCCATGCTCTCGCCCTCGGGCGTCGGCGCGACCGCGCCGGGCAGGGCGAGTTGCGCCTGCGCCGACAGAGGCGCGAGGACCAGGGCGAAAATCAGGAGAAAGGCGCGCATCACGAAACGACTTCGATCAAGGATGACTTCATGCCGTCGCGCCCGATGAAGAAAGCCCCCCGGCGTCCGGAGGGCCTGGAGCAAAGCCGGGCGCGGCTCAGTATTTGGCGACGACCTCGCTTCCGAGCCCGATGTCCGACAGGCCGAAGCGATAGACAATGGCGGTCGACAGCAGCCAGGGGTTGAAATGGGCGTGCTGGACCACCGTGACGTTTCGGTACGGGCCGGAATTGACGATGCCGCGACCCTCAAGATAGGCGAAAGCCTTCGTCACGTCGAAGCTCACGCCCCAATGCTGGTTCAGCATGTAGTCGAAGCCGAACTTGACAACGGTGTTGAGCGCGCCGCTCACCCTGACGTCCCTGAGATAGGCGTTTTTGTTTTCGAACGAGAAACCGGGCGCGACGCCGACGCCGGCATAGGGCTGGAACGCGCCGAAATTGTCGAGGTGATAGACGACGGTGATGGGAACCAGCGCGGGCAAAAGCGTCGTCAGGTTCGTGCCGCTGGGCAGGAAGGGGTAAGTACCTTTGGTCTTGTCTGTGGCGGTCAGCGGAATACCGCCGGAAACGTTGATCGAGATGTTCTTCGTTACGAACCAGCCGAATTCGTAGCCGAAGGTGGCGACGTCGGAGATCGTCGCGTTCAGGCCCGTGTCGCCACGCGGGGTGTAGAGTTTCGAGCGCGACTCGTTGATCGCATAGGTGAAGCCGCCCTTCACGAAGAAGGGCAGGAAGGTCTCGGCCACGGGCGGCGGCGCGAGCGGCTCCTTGGAGCTGGGCAGGTCGGCGGCTTGCGCGGCGACGGAAAAAGAGCAGACGAGAGCGGTGGTTCCCAGCGTCTTGGCCAACAGATTGCAGTTCAATGGACGTCTCCCTGGTTTGCTTACTAGTTTACTTGTGAACTTTTTTTTCAAATTGCAGGGGCCGGGCCAAAAAGTCAATGCACCATAGCATTGTTTACGCTTCTGGCGCAGGATGCCCCAGGGGGAGGATTTCGTATCCAAGCGGCTGAAAAAAAACAATAAACACCTATTACTCTCGCAAGTCCGTCCAAATTTGCGCCGGTTCGGGCGCAATTTGGTCCCCGCGTGGCGAAATTACAACATTTTTGCGACCGGATGGCGAATGCTGGCCTTTCGCCTTGCGGGCAAAAATCCGCGCCCCTATATCAGCCACGCTCTTGCATTCGCGCATCGCGCTCCCAATCTCACACATCGTCGGGGACCGGGCGAAAAAGACGCCCAGGCCGGACCGCTCCGGGGTTCGGCGGTTCTGCGAGGAAAGGACATATACAATGGCTAAAGTTATCGGCATCGATCTCGGCACCACCAATTCCTGCGTTGCGGTGATGGAGGGGTCGACCCCCAAGGTGATCGAAAACGCCGAAGGCGCGCGCACCACGCCGTCGATCATCGCTTTCACCGACGACGGCGAGCGCCTCGTCGGCCAGCCGGCCAAGCGTCAGGCCGTCACCAATCCGGAAAACACCTTCTTCGCGATCAAGCGTCTGATCGGCCGCACCTTCGTCGATCCGATGACCAAGAAGGACATGGGTCTTGTTCCCTACAAGATCGTCAAGGCCGGCAATGGCGACGCCTGGGTCGAGGCGTCAGGCAAGACCTATTCGCCGTCGCAGATTTCCGCCTTCACCCTCCAGAAGATGAAGGAGACGGCGGAATCCTATCTCGGCCAGAGCGTCACCCAGGCCGTCATCACCGTTCCCGCCTATTTCAACGACGCCCAGCGCCAGGCCACCAAGGACGCCGGCAAGATCGCCGGCCTCGAAGTGCTGCGCATCATCAACGAACCGACGGCCGCCGCCCTGGCCTATGGCCTCGACAAGAAGGGCTCCGGCACGATCGCAGTCTATGACCTCGGCGGCGGCACCTTCGACGTGTCGGTGCTGGAAATCGGCGACGGCGTGTTCGAGGTGAAGTCCACCAACGGCGACACCTTCCTCGGCGGTGAAGACTTCGACATGCGCCTCGTCGAATATCTTGCCGACGAGTTCAAGAAGGACAACGGCATCGACCTGAAGAAGGACAAGCTGGCCCTGCAGCGCCTGAAGGAAGCGGCGGAAAAGGCCAAGATCGAACTGTCCTCGGCGGTGCAGACCGACATCAACCTGCCCTATATCACCGCCGACGCCTCCGGCCCGAAGCATCTGACGCTGAAACTGACCCGCGCCAAATACGAGGCCCTGGTCGATGACCTGATTCAGCGCACCATCGAGCCGTGCAAGAAGGCGCTCAAGGACGCCGGCCTGTCGGCGGCCGAGATCAACGAAGTGGTTCTGGTCGGCGGCATGACCCGCATGCCCAAGGTCCAGGAGGTGGTGAAGCAGTTCTTCGGCAAGGAGCCGCACAAGGGCGTCAACCCCGATGAAGTCGTGGCCATCGGCGCGGCGGTCCAGGCCGGCGTGTTGCAGGGCGACGTCAAGGACGTGCTGCTGCTCGACGTGACCCCGCTGTCGCTGGGCATTGAGACGCTCGGCGGCGTGTTCACCCGCCTGATCGACCGCAACACCACCATCCCCACCAAGAAGAGCCAGGTGTTCTCCACGGCGGAAGACAACCAGACGGCGGTGACCATCCGGGTGTTCCAGGGCGAGCGCGAAATGGCCGCCGACAACAAGGCGCTCGGCCAGTTCGACCTCGTCGGCCTGCCGCCGGCCCCGCGCGGCATGCCGCAAGTCGAGGTGACCTTCGACATCGACGCCAACGGCATCGTGTCGGTGACCGCCAAGGACAAGGCGACCGGCAAGGAGCAGCAGATCCGCATCCAGGCCTCCGGCGGCCTGTCGGAAGGCGACATCGAGAAGATGGTGAAGGACGCTGAAGCCCATGCGGCCGAGGACAAGGCGCGCCGCGCCCTGGTCGACGCCAAGAACCAGGGCGAGGCTCTGGTCCATGCGTCCGAGAAGCAACTGGCGGAGTTTGGCGAAAAGGCCTCCGAAGCCGACAAGAGCGTGATCACGGCGGCGATCGCCGCGCTGAAGACCGCGCTGGAAGGCGAGGATGTCGAGGCGATCACCGCCAAGACCAACGAACTGGCGCAGGCGCAGATGAAGCTTGGCGAGGCCATGTACAAGGCCGAGCAGGCGGCGGGCGCCGAAGGCGCCGCCAAGCCCGAAGAGGACGTGATCGACGCCGACTTCAAGGAAGTCAAGGACGACAAGAAGGGTCACTGACCCCAGGCCGGCGCGTGATCCGCGCCGGCTTTTTCCTTTTCATTGATCGGCGTGGCTTGCTTTTCGTGCGCGCAAGCTTTAGCTCGCCGCAACTCAAAAGCGTTTTCAAGCGAAGTGGATTCCGGTTCGCGAGAAGAAAACGTGTAAATCGAGAAATGTGAGGCGTCACGCGCGCCGCGAAGAATCTGGATCAAGCCGCTATGGCCAAGCGCTGTTACTATGAAGTCCTTGGAGTCGCCCGCACCGTTTCGGAAGGAGAGCTGAAAAGCGCCTTCCGCAAGCAGGCGATTCAATATCATCCGGACAAGAATCCGGGCGACCATACTGCGGAAGCCAAGTTCAAGGAAATCAACGAGGCCTATCAGGTCCTGTCCGACGCGCAGAAGCGCGCGGCTTACGATCGTGGCGGCCATGCCGCCTTGGAGCAGGGCGGCGCCGGTTTTGGCGGCTTTGGCATGGGCGAGGGCTTCGCCGCCTCCATGGCCGATATTTTCGACGACCTGTTCGGCGACGTGATGGGTGGGCGGCGCGGCGGCGCCCGGACGGCCGGCCGCGAGCGCGGCGCCGATCTGCGCTACAATATGGAAGTCTCGCTGGAGGAAGCGTTCCGGGGCAAGTCGGCGGCGCTGAAAATCCCCACCTCCGTTGCGTGCGAAACCTGCTCCGGCAGCGGCGCCAAGGCTGGCTCCAAGCCCAAGACATGCACGACCTGCGGCGGTCACGGTCGCGTGCGGGCGCAGCAGGGCTTTTTCTCGATCGAGCGCACCTGCCCAGGCTGTCAGGGCCGCGGCGAGGTGATCGACAATCCCTGCCCCACCTGTTCGGGTTCCGGCCGCGTCACCAAGGACCGGTCGCTCTCCGTGAACATTCCCGCCGGCATCGAGGACGGCACCCGCATCCGTCTGGCCGGGGAGGGCGAGGCTGGCATGCGCGGCGGCCCGGCGGGCGATCTCTACATCTTCCTGTCGATCAAGCCGCATCCCTATTTCCAGCGCGAGGGCGCCGACCTCTATTGCCGTGTGCCGATCTCCATGGTGCAGGCGGCGCTCGGCGGCGAGGTCAAGGTGCGCGGCGTCGATGGCGTCGAGATCAAGATCAAGGTGGACGAGGGCACGCAATCCGGCCGGCAGTTCAAGATCAAGGGCCGGGGCATGCCGGTTTTACGCGCCAGGGACTTTGGCGACCTGTACATCCAGGCCAATGTCGAGACACCGCAGAACCTGACCCGGCGCCAGAAGGAACTGCTGCATGAATTCGACCAGGAATCGACCAACAAGACCCATCCGGAATCTTCGGGCTTTTTCGCGAAGATGAAGGATTTCTTCGACCTGGCCTGATCTGTTCCTTGAGGGCGCCTGCGGCGCGAGGTCGCGCTGCTGACCTAACCTCACATTCCGCTTGCAAATCCGTTGCGGATGACGCTTTCTTGACGTGGCCTGTTTTGTAATTAATTTATGACAGGCACTTGGTCGAATTGATAGGCATTGTCCGTGAGCGCGCAAAAAAGTCCAGTGGCGAGAAACGGGTCGCGGCCCAGATTTCCTCTGGACGTCGATCTGGGCGACGAAGCGCGCTTCATCCGCTCCTGGCTGGAAAACCCCAAGATCGCCGGCGCCATCGCGCCTTCCGGACGGTTTCTGGCGCGGGCGCTGGCGCAATGCGTCAATCCCGTCGCGCGCGGCCCGATCATCGAACTCGGGCCGGGCACCGGGCCGGTGACGCAGGCGCTGCTGGCGCGCGGCGTGCCGCGCGCCAAGCTGGTGCTGGTGGAATATGAAAAGAGTTTTTGCACGCTGCTGGCCAAGAAATTTCCCGGCGTGAAGATCGTGCGCGGCGACGCCTACCGGCTTGCCGAGACGCTGAAGGGCGTTATCGGCGAAAAGCCGTCGGCGATCGTGTCGAGTCTGCCTTTGCTGACCATGCCGGAAGATGACCGGCTCACGCTGTTGCAGCAGGCCTTCGACCTGATGGGCGAGGGCGGGCGATTCGTGCAATTCACCTATGGCGTGAAATCTCCGGTCCCTACGGATTTGGGCCACAACCTGCATGTCCGCATCCAGGCGCTGGCCCCCATCTGGCTCAACCTGCCGCCGGCGCGCATCTACATTTATCGGCGCGCGCATGGCCCGACGCAGTTCCGGGAGCCGCCGGACGTGATCGATATGATCTTGCGCCGGTCGCGCCAGGCCGCCCAGGAAATCCGCGACGAAATCGCCGAGGCGCGGGCGCGGATCGCTTCCAATGGGCGCGGGTCGGGGCGGTAAGCTCCGCCGCGCATTTTGCCCTTATGCGGTTTGACGTCTATAAGGCCCGGCAAAACTCAAGCCGGAAGATCCAATGCCCAAAACCGCCAGCGACCGCCTGATCGTCGCGCTCGACCTTCCCGATGTCGCGGCGGCCCGCGACATGGTCGCCGCGCTGGGAGACGCCGTCTCGTTCTACAAGATCGGCATGGAGTTGGCCTATGGCGGCGGCCTCGCCCTGGTCGAGGAATTTTCGCGCGCCGGCAAGCAGATTTTCGTCGATCTGAAACTGCACGACATCGGCAATACCGTCGAAAAAGCGACGGCGCAAATCGCCAAACTCGGAGCGCGCTTCTTGACCGTTCACGCCTTGCCCCAGACGCTTGCGGCGGCGAAACGCGGCTCGGAAGGCTCCACCCTTCAGGTGTTGGGCGTCACCGTGATGACCTCCTACGACGACGCCGATCTCGCCGCCTGCGGCTACCGCCTGAATGTCTGCGACCTCGTGGCGTTGCGCGCGCGACAGGCGCGCGACGCCGGGATCGCCGGGTTGATCCTGTCGCCGGAAGAACTGGTTTCCACCCGCGCGCTCGTCGGCCAATCCCTGCTGCTGGTGACGCCGGGCGTGCGGCCGGCGGGCGCGGCGCTGGGCGACCAGAAGCGGGTGGCTACGCCGTCTGAGGCTTTCGCGCGCGGCGCCGATCACATTGTGGTGGGGCGGCCTATCCTGGCGGCGCCCGACCCGCGCGCCGCCGCGCGCGCCATCCAGGCTGAGATCGCGCAAGCGAGATCGTAAAAAAAGTAACGCCGGGCGTACCTCCGGCCCGGCGCTTGTCCGCTGTCGATGGGGCAACGACCGCAGACAGGAAATTGTCTAAAGGCGCATTGTGAAATGCAAGTGACGGAAACAGGACGAGATCAAGACATGGCCAAAGCCTATATCATCGCCAGCGTGGACGTGACCGATTCCGAAGCCTATGCCAGATATGCGGCTCTGGCGCCCGAGGCGATGAAGAAATACAACGCCCGCGTCCTCGCGCGCGGCGGCCGCTCGGAAGCGCTTGAGGGCGCCGCTCGGTCGCGCAATGTCATTCTGGAATTCGACGATTACGAGACCGCCAAGGCTTACTATCACTCCGCCGAATACCAGAATGCGCGGTCGCACCGCATCGGCGCCGCCGATTTTCATATGACCTTGGTCGAAGGGGCCTGAGCCTTTCGGCGGCGGGCCAAAGGGCTTAAGCATGATCCCAAAAAGGGGACGCCGGTTTTTAGAAAAGATCATGCGAAAATAAAGAGTCTGGAGCGCGATGCGTTTGCGTGGAAACGCATCGCGCTCCAGAACAGCGGCAATGGAGTCTTCAATGGGAAAGATGCGGCTTGTCGTGGTCGGCGCCGCCGGCCGCATGGGGCAAATGCTGGTGAAGGCGATCGCGGCCAATGAGGGCGCGACGCTCGGCGCTGCGTTGGAGCGTCCAGGTTCCCCGGCGCTCGGTCGCGACGCCGGCGAACTCGCGGGTGTCGGCGCCTTGGGCGTAAAAATCGCCGACGATCCGCTCCATGCGCTGCTCGACGCCGATGGCGTGATCGACTTTTCCACGCCGGCGGTGACGGTGGAGATCGCGGCGCTGGCCGCGCAGGCGCGCATCGTCCATGTCATCGGCACGACGGGCCTGTCCGCCGACGATCTGCAAAAGCTCGACGCGGCGGCGCGTCACGCGACCATCGTGCGCTCCGGCAATATGAGCCTCGGCGTCAATCTGCTGGCCGGCCTCGTCAAAAAGGTCGCGGCCACTCTTGGCGCCGACTGGGATATTGAAATTCTCGAAATGCATCACCGCATGAAGGTGGACGCGCCCTCCGGCACGGCGCTGCTGCTGGGCGAGGCGGCGGCGACGGGGCGCGAGGTCGCGCTGTCGGACGTCAGCGTGCGCGAAAGAAACGGCCATACGGGAGCGCGCAAGGCGGGCGACATCGGTTTCGCGACGCTGCGCGGCGGCACGGTGGTTGGCGACCACAGCGTGATCTTCGCCGGCGCCGGCGAGCGCCTCGAACTGGTCCATCGCGCCGAGGATCGCGGTATTTTCGCCATTGGCGCCGTGCGCGCGGCGTTGTGGGGACATGGCAAGACGCCGGGAATGTATTCCATGGCCGACGTGCTCGGCCTGTAGTCATAGGAGTTACATATGTCTGAACGTTTGCTGGTTCTGGTCCGTCATGGCCAGAGCGACTGGAATCTGAAGAACCTGTTCACCGGCTGGAAGGATCCGGACCTGACCGAACTCGGCGTGTCCGAAGCCAAGGCGGCGGGCCAGGGCCTGAAGAAACTGGGCCTTGCCTTTGACACCGCCTTCACCTCCGACCTGACCCGCGCTCAGCACACCTTGAACCTCATCCTCGGCGAACTCGGCCAGACCGGCCTGCATGTCGAGAAGAGCCAGGCGCTGAACGAGCGCGACTACGGCGACCTCTCGGGCCTCAACAAGGACGACGCGCGGAAAAAATGGGGCGAGGACCAGGTCCATCTGTGGCGCCGCTCCTATGACGTGCCCCCGCCCGGCGGCGAGAGTTTGAAAGACACGGTGGCGCGCGCGCTGCCCTATTACAACCAGCACATCCTGCCGGCGGTTTTGCGCGGCGAGCGCGTGATTGTCGCGGCGCACGGCAATTCGCTGCGCGCGCTCGTGATGGTGCTCGACGGCCTGACCCCCGAGACCATTCCGAGCATGGAGCTGGCGACCGGCGTGCCGCTGGTCTACCGCCTCAAGGCGGATTCGACGGTGGAGTCGAAGCAGGTGCTGGAGCCGGCCAAGGCCGAAGCCTGATCTATGGCCCCGCGCGCGGTTATGCGCGCGCGGGTTCGTCCGCCTGAGCCGCCGCCGGTTCGATCGCGTCGAGCAGATCGGTGACGATAAGGCCGATGGCGTTGACGCTCGTCGCGGTGAAGCGGGGGTAGAACACCCAGTATTCCCGGCGGTTGGCGGAGTCGCGTCCGAGCCGGACCTCGATCTTTCCCGCGGCGGTTTCGATCACCGCCGGGAAGGGAGGGAGCGTGTGCGATTGGCGCGCGCCCGGGTGTTTCAGCGCCCTGAGCTGCTCCACCAGCGCCTTGGTCTTGAGGAAGGCGTGGCCGTCCACGGAAGCCGAGCGCGGCTCGGCGGCGACAACGGGCATGATCTCCCGCCGCGCCACCCAGCCGACCGTTTCGGGGTTGGCGGCCTCGATGACGGGCAATTCGAGACGGATAGCGTTCTCACGCTCGCGGGCGGCCTTGGCGGCGCGCTTGTTCTCCTTGAGGATTCGGGCGTTGCGGAAGGCGATCCCAATGAACGTGATGGCAACGAAGAACAAGACGAGGGTGATGGCTTCATCGGATAAGAACATGGTCGCACCGCGCGGGTTGATTTGCGCGAAGACAGATATCACCGCGCGCGTCTCAGCGTCAGGTTAATCCGTCCGGGCGGGTCGAGCAAAGTCGAAGTTCCCGGCAGGATCTTGTCGACGCCATGAAACATTTTTCGCGCGGGGCCGCCAAAAACCAGCACATCGCCGGAGTCCAGCGCCAGAGCCTGCGTCGATCCGCCGCGGGCAACGCCGCCGATACGGAAGCGGCAGGCGTCGCCCAAGGAGATCGAGACGATCGGGGCGTCAAAATCCTGTTCGTCCACGTCCTGGTGCGCGCCCATCCGGGCGTTGCAATCGTAATAATTGATCAGGCAGGCGTCAGGATCCCTGGGATAGCCGGTGAGATCGCGCCACAGCGCCAGCAGACGTTCGGGCATGGGCGGCCACGGCTGGCCGGTGTCGGGATGATCAGGCTGATAGCGATAGCCGGACACGTCCGACACCCAGCCGAGCGGGCCACAATTGCTCATGCGGACCGAAAAGTTTTTGCGCGTGCGCGGCATGACCGGCTGGAACAGGGGGGCAATGCGCAAAATCTCGCGGATTTCGTCGCGCAAAGCCTCCTGCGCGGCCTGGTCCAGCGCCGATTTATAGAGGCGCAGGCCGCGGGGCCAAGGGTCAACATCTCGAAGGCGTCAGGCTTTGGGGCCGCCTCGGGCGACGCCGACCTTGGCCGGGCGCAACACGCGCTCGCCGATGGCGAAGCCGTCTTCCACCACCTGCGCCACCGTGCCGGTGGGAATGCTTTCGTCCGGGATTTCGAACAGGGCTTCGTGGAAGTTCGGGTCGAATTTCTGGCCCTTGGGATCGAGTTTGCGCACGCCGTGGCGTTGCAGGCGCGAGATGAAATCGCGCTCGGTGAGTTCGATGCCTTCGATGAAGGTTTTCAGGGCCGGGTCGCTTTCGCGCGCTTCCGCCGGCACATTGTCCAGCGAACGGTGCAAATTGTCGGCGAAGGTCAGCATGTCCCGGGCGAAGGAGGCGACGCCATAGATTTTCGCGTCGGTGACTTCCTTCTCGGTGCGGCGGCGGAGATTTTCCATTTCCGCAAGGGTGCGCAGCACCTTGTCCTTCAGGCTGGCGTTTTCGGCGATCAGGGCCTGGACGGCGGCGGCGTCGCGCTCTGCGTCGGACTGCGGGGCGTCGGCGGCCGGGGTTTCGGCTTTCAGCGATTCTGCCTCGTTCTGCGGGGTCTGTTCGTCGCTCATGGAGTCTCTCGTTGAAGGAATTGTGGCCTGCATTTGGGGCTGTTCGCCCCAAAAATCAAGCCAAGCGCACGCGCCGAAGCAATTGCGCGCCGGAGGGCGATCGACGTCGCCCTCACCGGCGCGGCGAAAACGGCCCGTTTCGAAGCACGCGGGTGGTCCACCCGTTTGCCCATGGTCGCCGCGCGGTCAGAACGGCCGCACGATCACGAAAATCACCACCAGGATCGTCGCGATCGCCGGCGCCTCATTGGCGATGCGCAGGGTTTTCTCCGCGACAGGCCGCTTGCCGAGGCTCATCTTCTTGCCGAGGCTGACCATCCACAGGTGATAGGCCGTGAGCAGGACCACGATCAGCAGCTTGGCGTGCAGCCAGTAATTGCCCTCGAACCCGATGTTGAAGGCGAGCGACAGGCCGAAAACCCACGAGGCGATCAGCGCCGGCGTCAGGATGATGTAGCGCAGGCGGTTGCACCGCTCGGTCCACTGCGCTTCTTCCTTCGACCCCGGCTGGGTCGAGTGCATGTAGATGAGATAGCGCGGCAGGGCGAACAGCCCGGCGATCCAGAAGAACACGAACGCCACATGGGCCGTCTTCACCCACAAATACGAATCACCCAACCAACCGATCATTTCCAACTCCAAAAATTCGCATCAAATCGTCCGGAAACCGAATCACGCTGATTCCACGGCGCGCGGCTTGCCGGCGAACACATCGAGCAGATGTCGCCGCAAAGCTGCGTGCCTGGCGGGATTGATAACCTTCGCCCCCGTCAGGTCCGTGACATAGAAGGCGTCCACCGCCTTTTCGCCGAAGGTGACGATATGGGCGGAGGCAATGTTAAGATTCAGCTTCGACAGGGTGAATGTCAAATCGTGCAGCAAGCCCGGCCGATCGAGGCCGGACACCTCGACCACGCTGTATTTGTGCGACAGACTGTTGTCGATGACGACATCGGGCGGCACCGAGAAGGTTTCGGCGCGATCCGGCGTGCTCTCGGCCTTGGCCGCGAGCAGTTCGGTGACGCGGATCTCGCCGCGCAGGGCCTGTTCGATCGACTTCGCCACCCGCGCCGCGCGCCGCAATTCGTCGGAATCCTGGTCGAAGGCGCGGCTGATGCTGATCGTGTCCAGCGCCAGTCCGTCGGCGGTGGTGAAGACCTGGGCGTCCACGATATTGGCGCCGCCGACGGCGCAGGCGCCCGCGATGATCGAGAGCAGGCGGGGATGGTCGGGCGCCACCACGGTCAGTTCGGTGACGCCGCGAAAAACGTCGGTCGAATATTCGGTCGCCAGCGAATTCAGCTCCACCGCCGAGGCGTAAAGCAATTGCGCGTGCTGGATCTTGTGCGGCAGATCGACCTTGAGCCAATAGGCCGGATAATGCCGCGCGACATAATCGGCGAATTCCGGGTCGGACCAGGCCGGCAATTTTTCGCGCAGTTCCCGCTGCGACCGCTCCACCCGGCTCTTGCGGTCCACGGAGGAATGGCCGCCGGCCAGCACCAGTTCGGTCTCCCAGTACAGCGTGCGCAAAAGCTCGCCCTTCCAGCCGTTCCAGACGCCCGGCCCGACGGCGCGAATGTCGCTGACCGTGAGCACGCTGAGCATTTTCAGCCGCTCGATGCTCTGCACCGTGCGCGCAAAACCCTCGATGGTGCGGGGGTCGGCGAGATCGCGGCTTTGCGCGATATTGGACATGGTGAGATGCTGCTCGACCAGCCAGGCGGCGCTTTCGGTTTCGGCGTCGGTGAGGCCGAGGCGCGGCCCGATTTTTCGCGCCAGCGCCGCGCCGGCATGGGAATGGTCCTCGGGGCGGCCCTTGGCGATGTCGTGCAGCAGCACCGCCAGATAAAGCGCGCGGCGATGGGTGATGGTCGGCATGATCTCGCTGGTGAGCGGCAGCTCGGCCTTCAAGTGCCCCAGTTCGATCGAGGCCAGTTCGCGCACCGCGCGCAAAAGGTGTTCGTCCACCGTGTAATGGTGGTACATGTTGAACTGCATCAGCGCGACAATGCGGCCGAATTCGGTGATGAAGCGGCCGAGCACGCCCGCCTCGTTCATCAAGCGCAAGGCCCGCTCGCTCGATTGCGGGTTGGTGAGAATTTCGAGGAACAGCCGGTTGGCTTCCGGATTGGCGCGCAGCTTGGCGTCAATGCGCGGCAGGCTCTGCGTCACCAGCCGCAGCGCGTCCGGGTGGATCGGCATTTCATTATGCGCGGCCACCCAGAACAGTTTGATCAGATTGACCGGATCCTTGGCGAACACGTCGTTGGAGGGCACGGTGACGCGGTCGGTCTCGATGGCGAAGGGGCCGAGGTCGCGCGGCTTTGCGCGGCGGCGCAGCGTCCCGAAAATACGGTCGAACACGGCGCGGGGCTTGGCCTGGCGCTCTTCCAGCGCGGCGCAAACGATGTTGGTGAGGTCGCCGACGTTTTTCGCGGTGACGAAATAGCGCTTCATGAAGCGCTCGACCATGGAAAGGCCGGCGCCCGGCTTGAAACCGAGTCTTTCCGCGAGCACGCGCTGGATGTCGAAGCTCAGCCGCTCCTCGGCGCGCCCGGTGTAGAAATGCATGTGGCAACGCACCGACCACAGGAAATTCTCGCAGCGGCGGAACAGCCGCTGCTCCTGCTCGCTGAACAGGCCGGCGGCGACCAGCGCTTCGACATCGTGGACCCGATAGGCGTATTTTGCGATCCAGAACAGGGTGTTGAGATCGCGCAAGCCGCCCTTGCCCTCCTTAACGTTGGGCTCGACCAGATAGCGCGACGATCCCGCGCGGCGCACCCGCTCGTCGCGCTCGGCCAGCTTGGCCGCGACGAATTCCGGCGCGGTGGTGCGCACGATCTCCTGGTCGAACCGCGTCAACAGCGTGTCGAGCAGGGTTTGGTCGCCAAGAATGTAGCGGGTCTCGATCAGCGTGGTGCGGATCGTCATGTCGCCCTTGGCCTGGCGCAGGCATTCCTCGACGGTGCGGGTGGCGTGGCCGACCTTCTGCTTGAGATCCCAGAGGAAATACAGGATGGCCTCGACGATCGATTCGGCGCTGGCGCGGCCCTTGCCGTTGAGCAGGAACAAGAGGTCGATGTCCGAACCGGGCGCCAGCGCGCCGCGTCCGTAGCCGCCCACCGCGATCACGCACAGGGGCGTCGATTCCGCGTCTGGAACGATGAATTTGGTCACGCAGGTGTGGATGGCGCGAAGAATCTCGTCTTCGACATAGGCGAGATGCGCGCCGCAGGCGAGGCCGCCGCCGCCGGATTCAAGCTCCGCCCGCGCCGTTTCCGCGCCCTTGGCGAGGGCCTCGGCGAGCACTTCGACCGCCGCCTTGCGGAACTCCCGCGCATTGGTTCCGAGCGTTTCTGCGCATTCGGCGATCCGCGCGTCGATCCGCGCGCGATCGATCAGCGTCTTCATCGGCAATTCGAGGCGCGGCCCGTTCCATTTGGCCTGGGACGCCGGCGCGGTCAGAACGGTCATCACGCTTCCGCCTTCGGGCTTTCGGATTTCTGGCTTTCGGACTTTTTGGCTTCGATCGCGTCCCAGATGGCGACGGCGAGATCGGGGCCGCCGGTGCGCTTGATCGCCCTGACGCCCGTCGGCGAGGTCACGTTGATCTCGGTGAGCCAGCCGTCGATCACGTCGATTCCGACGAAAACCAGACCGCGCCGTTTCAGTTCCGGGCCGATGGTGGCGCAGATTTCCTTTTCGCGCTCGGTGAGGCCGGCCGCTTCGGCGGCGCCGCCGCGCACCATGTTGGAGCGGATGTCGTTTTCGGCCGGCACGCGATTGACCGCGCCGCGCGGCTGGCCATCGACCAGAATGATGCGTTTGTCGCCCTTCTTCACCTCGGGCAGGAATTTCTGCACCACCCATTGCTCGCGGAACGAAGTGGCGAACAGGTCGTAAAGCGAGCCGTAATTGGCGTCCTGATGCTGAAGCTTGAACACGGCGGCGCCGCCGTGGCCGTGCAGCGGCTTCATCACGACTTCATCATGTTCGGCGCGGAAGGCGTCGATCGCCGCCTTGTCGCGGGTGATCAGGGTTGGCGGCATCAACTGCGGAAAGTCCATCACGAACAGTTTTTCCGGCGCGTTGCGCACGCTGGCGGGATCGTTGACCACCAAAGTCTCGCCGCCGATCTTTTCCAACAGATGGGTCGAGGTGATATAGGACAGGTCGAACGGCGGATCCTGGCGCAGCAGCACGACATCCATGTCGCGCAGGAAGATTTCGCGCGGGGTTCCCAGGGTGAAATGGTCCCCGGCGATGTCGCGCACCGACAGGGTTTGCGCCGTCGCCACCACGTCGCGCCCGCGCAAGGAAAGCTTGTCGGGCGTATAATAGAGAATTTCAAATCCTCTCGCGCGTCCCTCCAGCAGCAGGGCGAAAGTGGAATCTCCGGCGATGTTGATGCGCTCGATCGGATCCATTTGCACGGCGATACGGGTGATCTGGCTCATTCCACTGCCTTCTTCCTCAGGAAATCAGATTGTCGCTGATGTCCACGTCTCTATACACCCTCGCCGCGCCGGGCGCGGAGAGGTCGCCGCTGACCATGCGATCCCGCAACAGGGCGACGACGCCAGCCTTTTTCGAGCCGATGATCTCGTTGCGCCGGATGGCGCGGGGGTCGACGCCATCATGGATCGCGAACCCTATCCCATATTGATTGTCAATCAAACTATTGCGCTCGACCGCGACTTTTTCGCGCGCCGGCCGATCCGGGTTGGCGCGCTTTTCAACAGGCGCGTTTAGATTTACGCACTTTTTGCTTTATACGGCTTCATCAAACGGTCACGCGTCGTGGCCAAATCTTGCCGCCCTTAACCCTCCGGGGATCGCCCATGGACTATTTCCGCCGGTTCAATTTCCTGCTCTGCGCGCCCTCGTTCGATCCCGACGAACTGGAGGGGACGCGTCTCGACCATATCGTGCTGGCGGTGGAGAAATCCGGTTTCGAGGTCACGCGCGCCCGCCGCGTCGAGGATGCGGAGCTGGCGATCAAGACCGACGCCGCCATCGGCTGCATGATCGTCGATTGGGGCAAGAAGGGGATGAACTCCAAGACGGCGGGCCTCATCTCCTATGTGCGCAAGCGCGGCCTGGAAATGCCGATCATCCTGCTGGTGCGGCGCAAGCGCTTTGAAGACCTGCCCATCGATGTGCTCGACAATGTCGACGGCTATGTGTTCCTGGCCGAGGAAACCCCGGAATTCATCGCCAAAAATCTGGTGTCGCGGCTCAAGCAATATGCCGAGACCATGAAAACCCCGTTCTTCGGCGAGTTGGTGGATTACGCCGAGGAGGGCAACCAGCTCTGGACCTGTCCCGGCCATAATGGCGGCGTGTTCTACAGCCGCAGCCCGATCGGCCGCATTTTCGTCGAACATCTCGGCGAAGCCATTTTCCGCGACGACCTCGACAATTCCGTCCTGGAACTCGGCGACCTCCTCACCCACGAAGGCCCCGCGCTGCGCGCGCAAAAGGAAGCCGCGAAAATTTTCGGGGCCGAGCGCACCTATTTCGTGCTGAATGGCACCTCGGCCTCCAACAAGATCGTTTTGTCGGCTCTGGTCGCGCCCGGCGATCTCGTGCTGTTTGACCGCAACAACCACAAGGCGGCGCATCACGGCGCGCTCGTGCTCGGCGGCGGCGTACCGGTCTATCTCGAAACCGACCGCAACGCTTTCGGCCTGATCGGCCCGATCGACTACGAGGCCTTGGACGAGAAGGCGATCCGCGACAAAATCCGCGAAAATCCGCTGGTGACCGACATGGACGCCTGGAAGCGCGAGCGCCCGTTCCGCGTGGCGGTGATCGAGCAATGCTCCTATGACGGCACGATCTACAATGCCGAAATGATCCTCGCCAAGATCGGCCACCTCTGCGACTATATCCTGTTCGACGAGGCCTGGGCCGGCTTCATGAAGTTCCATCCGATCTTTGCCGGCCATTTCGCCATGGGCTTGCAAAACCTTGGTCCGAACGCCCCGGGCATCATCGCAACGCAATCGACCCACAAGCAGCTCGCGAGTTTTTCGCAGGCCTCGCAAATCCATTTCAAGGATCGCCACATCAAGGGCCAGAGCCGGCGCATCGAGCACAAGCGCTTCAACGAGACCTTCCTCATCCACGCCTCGACCTCGCCGTTTTATCCTTTGTTCGCCTCGCTCGACGTCGGCGCGCAGATGATGAAGGGCAAGTCCGGCGTGGTGCTGTGGGACGACACCATTCGGCTCGGCATCGAGATCCGCAAGAAAATCCGGGCGCTCGGCAAGGAATTCTCGGAAAAGGCCAAGGACAGGTCCAACGCCTGGTTCTTCGACCCCTTCGTGCCCGACGAGGTCGAGACGCCCGACGGCTGGATGGCCTGGGAGGACGTGGCGACCGACGATCTCGCCGAAAACTCCACCTACTGGACCTTCGATCCCGGCGCCAAATGGCACGGTTTCCAGCATGTGTCCGACAATTACGCCCTGACCGATCCTTGCAAGCTCACACTGATCACGCCCGGCTTCAGCCGCAAGACCGGCGAATATCTCGACCACGGCGTGCCCGCGCCCATTGTCGCGCAATATCTGCGCGAAAACCGCATCGTGGCGGAAAAGAACGACCTGAACTCGCTGCTGTTCCTGCTCACCCCCGGCGTGGAATCGAGCAAGGCCGGCGCGCTGATCTCGGCTTTGGTCGCCTTCAAGACCTATCACGACGAGAATGCGCCGCTCGACGAGGTCATTCCGGAATTCGTCGCCAAGCGCCCGAAGAAATACGCCAAAATGCGGCTGCGCGACCTGTGCGGCCAGATGCACGCCTTTTACAAGGCGGCCAACACATCAGACCTGCAACGCCGCCAGTTCCGGCCCGATCATCTGCCGACCATGGTGATGCGCCAGCAGGAGGCGGTGCAGAAACTCACCCGCAACCAGGTGCGCTATCTGCCGCTCGACGAAATGTTCGGCAAGATCGCCACCACCCTGTTCGTGGTCTATCCGCCGGGAATCGCCACCATCGCGCCGGGCGAAGTGCTCGACGAGCGCGCCAGGCCGATGCTGGACTATCTCAAGACGTTCGAGCGCGGCGCCAATCTGTTCCCTGGTTTTGAAGCGGAAATCCAGGGCCTGCACCGCGAAGTGGACGACAACGGGGTGATCCGGTTTCACGCCTATGTGGCGGACCCGGATTGAACACCTGCGTCGCTGGCAAGCTGTTGTTATTCCACAGGCGTCATGTTTCCCCAAACGTCATGGAAAATTTGCCGAAGGCGAGCCGATGGTTTAGGGATCCCCGCGAGAAGAGGATCGCATGACACGGGTCGCACTTGAAGCCGCGCGAAAAAGCGTTGAGATCGAAACCAGGGGCATGGCGCAGTTGCGCGCCGCGCTCGACGCCGAACTGGGCAAGGCGCTCGAAAAGGCCATCGACGTCATCCGCGGAGCGCGCGGGCGCGTGGTGGTTTCGGGCATGGGCAAATCAGGCCATATCGGGCGCAAGGTGGCGGCGACGCTGGCCTCCACCGGCACGCCCGCCTTTTTCCTCCATGCCGCCGAAGCCAGCCACGGCGATCTCGGCATGGTCACCCAGGAAGACGTGCTGCTGGCCTTCTCCTGGTCGGGCGAGACGTCGGAACTCGCCGATCTCATCGAATATTCCAAGCGATTCGCCGTGCCGCTGATCGCCGGCACCTCCAAACGCGACAGCGCCCTCGGCCGCGCGGCGGACGTCCTGCTGCTGTTGCCGCAGGTCGAGGAAGCCTGCCCCAACGGTCTCGCGCCGACCACCTCCACCACCATCCAGTTGGTGCTCGGCGATGCGCTGGCGGTCGCGCTGATCGAGGATCGCGGGTTTACCGCGCGGGATTTTCGGGTTTTTCATCCGGGGGGAAAACTCGGGGCGCGGCTGCACAAGGTGGACGACCTGATGCATAGCGGCGACGACATGCCGCTGCTGCCGGAAAGCGCCAGCATGAGCGAGGTCATCCTGGTCATGTCGGGCAAACGCTTCGGCTGCGTCGGCCTCGTCGATGGCGACGGCGCCCTGGCCGGCATCATCACCGACGGCGACCTGCGCCGGAACTGGGGCCCGGACATGCAGGACCGGCGCCCCGTCGAAATGATGACGCGCGACCCGCGCACCGTGAAACTCGGTTCGCTCGCTTCCGCCGCCCTGGAGATGATGAACCGGAGGAAGATCACCGTCCTGTTCATCCTCGACGCGGGCAAGCCGGCCGGAATCCTGCACATCCACGACCTGCTGCGGGCGGGGGTGGCCTGAGGCCGCAAGCCAGACCGAAGCGCCGCCGCCGGTTTTCGGGCAAATACCCTACTGAAACAAAGGAGCCACGCAGGCATTCGTTGGCGACTCAACCAAGGCATGCGTGGCGCGTGGAAAATACGCAGTGGTCTTCCCGCCTGTGTTCGCGGGTGTCGACGCTCATTTTCCCAAATTCGGCGCCAACCTGCTGATCCTCGCGGGACTCTCCAGCGGGCTTTATCTCGGCTTCAAATGGCCGGAGCCGAAAGCTTGAGGCTTTCCCTCGGCCGGCGCGTCGCCAATGGTCAATTCCGCTTGACGGCGTCTACAACGCCCGACGGACATCCGACATTGGCGACGGGCTTCGCGGCCGCGATCAATTGGGCCAGCGATGGATTGTCGTCGATCCGGCCGACCAGACCGATGGTCATTTCCACGATCAAGCGGCGGCTGCCCGGACACGAAATCATCACGCGATCGCCCGCGCCGGCGCCAAAACCGTCGTCGAACGCCTGTTTGATCTGATCGGCTGTAATCTTGCCGCCGATGTTGTGCGCAAACAGGTCTCGCACCGGGGAGGCGTTCAACTGCGCCATAAGTTTCACCGCGCGGGCGAAATAGGCGTCTTGCGAGGACGCATCGCGAAAACAGGTTCCGTGCACGATCCACTCATGCCGTTCCAGTTTCGAGGCGACCGCGGGCATGACCTCGGTCAAGGCCGAAAGGGTGTCGTCGGAGAGCGCCACGGGCGGCAATTGATCCCAATTGTGGTCCTTGTCCAGGGCGACATAGCTGTCGGCGACATTGCAATAGGCGACCCCCCTGGGCTGAGGCCAAAGGCCGTGCAAGGTGAAATGGGTGGCGTCGAAACGCTCCGGGGTCTGAGTCGCGCATTCCTGCTTTTGCGCGTGGTTCTCGCAAAACGCCGACTGCCAGCTCACGGCGAGCAGATTGGCGCCGCCGTTTTCGCCCGGTTGCGAACTTGAGGACGACGCGCCATCGATCGTGCCGCATTTTGTCGCCACCCATCGGCGCAACGGTTCGGCGCCTTCGACCTCGATCAGATAATGGGTTGCGTCCGGCTTGTTCTTGCCAACCAGAGTGTAGGATTGGCCGGGTTGAACCAGAACGTCGTCGGCGCTGGCGCCGCCATGGATCGATCGCGTCGCCGGGCAGACCTGCGTCGCCGCGAAAGCGCCGCTGGCCGGCGTCTGGGCCGAGGCGCCGGAAGTCGCCGCGAATAAAAAAAGCATGAAAGCTGTCGGACGACTGAAGGTCATGGAAAACTCCATTCGCGTAACATTTGGGAGAGAGTAAGCAGAGGTTGTTCATAAGGCAAGCCCGTTGCGATGCAACTGAACGATTGTTGTTTTCTCTGGTCGAGCTTGAACGTAACTGCTCGGTTTGTCATCTCGCATTTGTCGTGAAAACTTTGCATAAGAGCCATAAGTTCTTGATATTTGCTTCGGGAGTCCTGATCTGATTGGGTCTCTAGAGGCTTGTTATTGCGTATATTCTTCACGCGAGCTGGAATCGCCTTCGCTTGAGAATGCTGGAAGGCCGGGGCGCGGCCCTCCGTGCGCGGCGCTTGACGATTGCGCTTCCATGCGCCCCAATCCAGCAAGCGCGTCAGGCGCGAACGAAAGCAGCCAGGCTCAATGAACAAACGTGTTTTTTTGGTGTTTCTCGCCGCTGCTTTCGCAATCGCCACAGGGCTCTGGTCGCTGCTTGCGCCATCGGCCGATTTGAAAATCGACCATGCGCAAGTCGATGAAATTCCCGTCTCGGTGTTTCGGTCCGAGAGCGCATCTCCTGGCCCCGTAATCGTGATCGCCCATGGTTTCGCCGGTTCGCAACAACTGATGCAACCGGCCGCCATGACGCTCGCTCACGCCGGCTATACCGCCGTCACCTTCGACTTCGCCGGCCATGGCCGCAACGCGCGCCCGCTTTCTGGCGGGATCAAGAACCACGACGAGAGCGCGCGTCTCCTCGGCGAGGAAATCGACAAGATGATTCGGTTCGGCTTGACCCTGCCCGGTGCGGGGCCACGGCTGGGCCTTGTCGGACATTCGATGGCGGCGATTCTGATCATCAACAGCGCGGTCCGCAACGACGCGGTCGCCGGCGTGGTGGCCTTTTCCAATTTCGGCAGCAATGCGACGGCGAGCGAACCGAGAAACCTTCTGGTCATAGACGGCGCATGGGAGGCGGCGGCCCTGAAAAACGACGCCTTGCGGATCGTCGCCATGGCCTCCGGCGCGGCGCCGCGGGAACGGGTCACCTACGGCGAGATGGCGCGCGGCACGGCGCGCCGGCTGGCCTATGCCGAAGGCGCCGAGCATATCGGCGTCATTTACAGCCGCGATGGCCTCACCGAAATGCGGAACTGGATGAACGCCGTGTTCGAACGCGCGGAAAGCGGCGCCATCGACGCGAGGGGAGGGGGGATGGCGCTGCTTTTTCTCGGCCTTGTCGCTCTCGCGCTGCCGCTGTCGCGTCTGCTGCCGGCGCTGTCGCCGCTGCCGCTGGGGGCCGGACCTGGCTGGAGACGGCAATGGCCGCTCACCGTCGCGCCGGCGCTGCTGACGCCGCTGATCCTATGGAAAGCGCCGACGGATTTTCTGCCGATCCTGCTTGGCGATTATCTCGCCGCGCATTTCGCCGTTTACGGCGCGCTGACCTTGCTCGGCCTGTGGCTCACGAAGCCTCCGGGCGGAGCCGGTTGGCGCATTCCCTGGCGCGGGCGCCTTCTGGCGGCTTTGGCGGTCCTCGCCTATTACGGGCTTGGCCTCGGGTTGCCGATCGACACATTCGTGACCTCCATCGCGCCATCCTCGCTGCGCTGGCTGCTGATCCCCGCGCTGCTGTGTTGCACCGTCATCTATTTTCTTGCCGATGAATGGCTGACGAGCGGGCCGGGCGCGGCGACGGGCGGATATGTCTTTTCCAAAATCTGCTTCGTCGTCTCGCTGGCGATCGCCGTCGCCCTCAATCCTCACAAATTGTTTTTCCTGGTCATCATCGTTCCCGTCATCTGCCTTTTCTTCGCGGTGTTTGGCTGGGTCAGCCGCTGGACCTATGCGCGCACGGGCGATCCGCGCGTCGCCGCCCTGAGCAACGCGGCCGCGCTGGCCTGGGCCATTTGCGCGACATTCCCGGTGGTCTCCTGACGGGATTTCCAGGCGATGCGTTCGGGGCGACAAGGCGACGCGCTCAGCCTTGCGGCTTGCGCGCCCGCGCCCGCAGCCGAACGAGCAGCTCCATGACTCCGCCCTTGCCGGCGGACAGGTTGAGGCGGCGTCTGATCTCCGAAATCCGGAACTTGAGATCGGCGATCCGCGCGCGCACCGCTACCTTGTAGGGTTCAATGAACGCATGGGCCTTGTCGCGCCATTTCACGACCCAGCGATAAAAACTCGCGAACCAGCCGATGGCCAGCAGCTTTTCGCGCGTGAGGTCGAAGATGAAGGCGATGAGGCCGACGCCGACGAATTTCAGCACAATGAAGGCCAGGACGCCGCGAAAAAAATGGCCGTGCGCGATCTGCTCGATCGCGATGATCTTCAGCGGCTCGATGACGACGAAGGGAATCAGGAACAACGGCAGCGCGCCATAGGGCGGCAGGCGCTGCACGATTCGGACGACGGTGGCCTTGAATTCCCGCCAGGGCAGCAGGCCAACGACCCAGTGGCCCAGCGCGATCGTCAAGTCCCACAGCCACGCCTCGATCAGGAAGACGACGGCGGCGACGGTCAGCAGGGCATGTTTGAGGCGATGGGGCATCCAGCTCTCCGCAATGTCGCGGCTCCGGTTCGTCGCCGAAGCCTTGGAAGCGAATATGCCCCTTGATCGCGGTTATGCAAGGAACAACGCCGTGGCGGCTCAGGCAAGCTTCGGTCGGCGCGCCCCGCGCCGCCATTTTGCTTTGCGCGTGCGGCGAGGAGCGCATAGGCTGGGGCAAGAGTGGGTTTGCGCATGGTTCTTGTCGTCAAGAAAATCGTCCTGGCGCTCGGTCTCGCGCTGTTTTTGGCGGGGGTGGGGGCGCGCGCCGACACGCTTGATCAGGTGCGGGCGCGCGGCGCGCTGGTGTGCGGGGTCAATATCGGGCTGGCCGGCTTCGGCCTGCCGGACGATCGCGGGTCTTGGCGCGGCTTCGACATCGACTATTGCCGGGCGGTGGCGGCGGCGATCTTCGGCGATGCGCAAAAAGTGCGGTTCACGCCGCTGTCGGGCAAGGACCGCTTCACCGCGCTGCAATCGGGCGAGATCGACATTTTGTCGCGCAACACCACCTGGACGCAATCGCGCGAGGCCGGACAGGGACTCCTGTTTGTTGGCATAAACTATTTCGACGGCCAGGCTTTTCTGGCGCGAAAGGCGCGCAATCTGAAATCCGTGCGTGATCTGAAAGGCGCCAGCATCTGCGTGCAGCAGGGCACCACCACCGAACTCAATCTCGCCGATTACTTCAGGAAAACCGGAATTTCAGCCGAAACCGTCGTCTTCACCGGCGGCGACGAGGCGTTGAAAGCCTATGAGAGCGGGCGCTGCGACGCCTACACCACAGACGGCTCCGCGCTCTATGCGCAAAGGCTGAAACTGTCGGCGCCGGACGACCATGAGGTTTTGGCCGAAACCCTTTCCAAGGAGCCGTTCGGGCCGGTGGTGCGGCAGGGCGACGACCGCTGGTTCAATCTGGTGAAATGGACCCATTTCGCGCTGCTCGACGCCGAGGAGCTGGGCGTGACCTCCGCCAATGTCGAATCCTTGCGCGAGTCGCAAAATCCCGAAATCCGCCGCCTGCTCGGCGCGGACAATGATTTTGGCGCGGGATTGGGGCTGTCCAAGGATTGGGTGGCGCGCATCGTCAAGGCGGTGGGCAATTATGGCGAAATCTTTTCACGCAATCTGGGGGAGGGATCGCCCTTGAAGATTCCGCGCGGACTGAACGCGCAATGGCGCGACGGCGGGCTGCATTACGCCCCGCCGGTGCGGTGACGCGATGAACCGGCGCGTCGCGCTCCAGGCCCTGCTGTTGCTGCTGGTCGCCGGAGTTTTTGTCGCGGCTTTCTTGAACGCCCGCGCCAATCTCGAAGCGCGCAACATGCCCACTTCCTTCGCCTTCCTGTGGCAGACGGCGGGGTTTGGCATGAATCAGAGCGTCATTCCCTATACCCCGCTCGATTCCTACGGCCGCGCCCTGCTGGCGGGCGCGCTCAACACGCTGATCGTGTCCGTGGTGGCGTCCGCGCTGGCGACCCTGGTCGGCTTCGCCGTGGGGTTTTCGCGGCTGTCGTCGCATTGGGGCCTGTCGCGGCTGGCGGCGCTTTATGTCGAGACGCTGCGCAACATCCCGCTGCTGTTGCACTTGCTGTTCTGGTACATCGTGCTGCTCACGCCCTTGCCGGCGCCGGAGCATTCGCTGTCGCTCGGCGGCGTCTTGCTCAACAATCGCGGGCTTTATTTTCCGTTTCCGGGTCTGGGCTGGCCGCTGTTCGATCCGGCGCGTAACGCTTTTAACGTCGAGGGCGGGCTGAGACTGGCGCCGGAAGCCGCCGCGATGATTTTGGGGCTGACTTTCTACACCGCCAGCTACATCGCCGAAATTTTGCGCGCCGGAGTCCAGGCCGTGCCACGGGGTCAGATCGAGGCGGCCTCCGCGCTGGGGCTCTCGGCGGCGCAGACGCGGCGCCTTGTCGTCCTGCCTCAGGCCCTGCGCGTGGCGCTGCCGCCGCTGATCAGCCAGTATCTTGCGCTGACAAAGAACTCGTCGCTCGCCGCCTTCATCGGCTTCGCCGACCTGATGCAGGTGTCCGGCACCATCCTGAATCAGACCGGCGCGGCGTTGCAGACGCTCGGCGTCGACATGGCGCTCTATCTCGGTCTCTCCATGCTGACGCTGGCGCTGATGCGCCGCTTCGAGCGCGGCTCCGAATGGGGGGCCAGATGAGCGATTTTCTGCGCGCCGAATTCTTGTCTCCGCTGCCGCCGCCGCCGGCGCGCGGAAAAAGCTGGCGCGAAAAACTGTTTGGCGATGCGCGCGCGACGGCGATCACGCTCGGCCTGCTGGTCGCGGCGGGTCTGCTTTTGCCGCCCGCTGTCCGCTATCTGTTCATCGACGCCGTGTGGACCGCGCCGGACGGGGCTTTGTGCCGCGCGCCGGGCGCCGGGGCGTGCTGGGCTTATGTGGCCGCGAAACTGCCTTTCTTCATCTACGGCGCCTATCCCCAGCCCTGGCGGGTCAACACCGCTTTCCTGCTCGCGCTCGTCCTTATCGTCTGGCTGCTGCGCCCGCGCGCGAAATATAAAAACTACGCTCTCGGCGGCTTTTTCATCGGCCTGCCTGTTGTCGGCTTCATCCTGCTGCATGGCGCGCCCGCGCTGGGCCTACCTGTGGTGGGGACGAACCTGTGGGGCGGCGCGCTGGTGTCGTTGATCATGGCGCTGGCCGGCATGACCGCCGCCCTGCCGGGGGGCGTGGCGCTGGCTTTGGGGCGGCGCTCGAAGCTTCCGGCTTTGCGCTGGCTGTGCGTGGGAACCATCGAGTTTGTGCGCGGCGCGCCGTTGATCGCGGTGCTGTTCATGGCCAATGTGCTGCTGCCGCTGTTTCTGCCGCCCGATTGGGCGCCGGACCGGTTGCTGCGGCCCCTGTTCGGCATCGCTTTGTTCGCCTCGGCCTATATGGCGGAAGTGGTGCGCGGCGGTCTCGCCGCCGTGCCGTTGGGGCAAAGCGAGGCGGCGGCCGCGCTGGGGTTTTCGCGTTGGCAGGGGCTGCGGCTGATCGTGCTGCCGCAGGCTTTGGGCGCGGTGGTTCCAGGCATCGTCAACAATTTCGTCGCTTTGTTCAAGGACACCACGCTGGTGGCCATTGTTGGCCTGTTCGATTTCCTGCACGCCATCGAGACGGCGCGGCTCGATCCGGCCTGGGCGGGGCCGCAAATCGCGCTCACCGGCTATATTTTCGCCGCCGCGTTCTATCTGGGCTTCTGCCTGGCGATGTCGTCCTACGCGCGCGCGCTGGAGGGAAGGCTGGCGGAGGCGCGGCGGTAGCTTGCGGGAGTCGGGCGCCGCGTCTATAAGCGCCGCAAGCCCATTTCGTCAGCAAAAGGAAGCGCCACAATGGCTCTAGAACGCACGTTTTCCATCATCAAGCCCGATGCGACCCGCCGCAACCTGACCGGCCTCATCAACGCCAAGATCGAGGCCGCCGGCCTGCGCATTGTCGCGCAGAAGCGCGTCCACATGACCCGCGCTCAGGCGGAAACCTTTTACGCCGTCCACAGCGCGCGCCCGTTCTTCGGCGAACTGGTCGAGCAGATGTCGGCGGCGCCGGTGGTGGTTCAGGTGCTCGAAGGCGAGGACGCCATCAAGCGCTATCGCGACGTGATGGGCGCCACCAATCCGGAAAAGGCCGACGCCGGCACGATCCGCAAGGATTATGCGCTGAACATGGGCGAGAACTCGGTTCATGGCTCCGACGCGCCGGAAACCGCCGCGCAGGAGATCGCGCAATGGTTCGCCGGCAACGAAATCGTCGGCTGATCTGACACTTTTTCAAGCCAACAGGGGTCGGGCGCAAGCCCGGCCCTTTCTTTTTGCCTTGAGTGGATTGTGTCACAATTCAGTCGCAATCACGCAACCAATGCGCGAATCAAGCGCCGCCCGACAGATTCGCGAATACAGTGCTCTGTCCCTTTTCGTAGCCTACTCACGAAATAATCGTATAGAAATCGTAGAGTTAATTATTACGCTAATTCTTTGATTGAATTGACGCCGCAAAAAACCAAACACATGACGAACGTAATCAGTAAAAGCCGAAATATCAGGTCTTTTTCGAGCCATATTCTTTCGCGATAACATTTTTGTGAACACAAGCGAAAGGTTCAGCGTTTGAAGAGCATCCTGATCAAAACCCTCACCCTCGGAATTGTTTTTTCTGCTGTTTCTCTTGCACCCGAAGGACAGGCCAAAGCGCAGACCTGGGCTGGCAAGGCTTCGTATTATTCCGGCCGCGGCCACACAGCGAGCGGCAGCCGTGTCGGCGTCCGCACCGCGGCGCACCGCTCGCTTCCGTTCGGGACCAAGGTGAAGGTCATCAATCTTTCCAATGGCCGTTCGACCGTCGTCACCATCAATGATCGCGGCCCCTTCGTGCGCGGCCGCATCATCGACGTGTCCAACGGCGCCGCCGGCGAACTGGGCATGCGCGGACGCGGCGTCGCGTCGGTGCGTATTTCGACGCTATGAAATGAACAATGCCCGGAGGGGCGCGGGCGCAATCAATCCGACCCCGCCAAACTCAAGCCTGTCGGCTTGATCCCTGGCCCGCCGTTTGGTGGGCCTTTTTTTGCGAGAACCAGGTCTGCCTGACGTGCGCGCCATGGGCGACGAGGCCCGGAGTCGTCTCCGCCTGGTCATCGCGCAGGGCGCTGCCGAAAATCGGGCGCGGCGCGCCCCGCGCCGCCGTCCGGCGGGCCGAAATATGGTCCGAATGCGTGGCGCGCGATTTTGGGATCGTCTCCCGGGCGTCAGCTTTGCGCAAGCTCCTCCACTGTAGGGTCTAACTGGCGAATTGTAATGGAACCGGCGCGAACGGGGCGGAGCCCTCGGTTGCGGGCAACAGAGGCGAATAATGTTCTCTCGCAACCAGACTTCTGCAATGCCCGGTCCCGTTCCAGAGGCCGCCGGTTCCCATCCGGCGGCCGTCGCCGCCTTGCCGATGCGCGTCAAGACCTCGGACGCCGCGCTCGCCGGTCTTTCCGCCGAGGATTTCAGCTATGCCGGCCGCCCGGCCGCGCTGGCTCTGGCCTTCATCTCGCCCCATGTCGATTTCGCCCAGGTGGCGGCGCGGCTGAAGGCGCTCGCCGGCTCCGCGCCGCTGGTCGCCGTTTCCACCGCCGGTGAATTGTGCTCGAACGCCGGCGCGCTCTATCGCCCGACGGGAGCCAGTTGGTCGAGCCTGACCGTGCAGATTTTCCCGCCGGACCTGTTCGAGGCGGTGTCGGTCCACCGGGTCGCGTTGCCCAAGGACGGGACGCGCGCAAACCGCGTGGAAAAAATCGCCGCCGATCTCGCCCGCGTCGCGCCGCCGTTCCAGATCGAGGCAAACCGCGTGTTCGCGCTCACGCTCGTCGATGGCGTGTCCGGCGCCGAGGACGTGTTGATGGAGGCGGTCTATCGCTCCGGCCGCTTCCCCTGCCTGTTCATCGGCGGCTCCGCCGGCGGCAAGTTCGATTTCAAGGAGACGTCGCTGTTCGACGGCGGCCAGACCCTGCACGGCCAGGCGGTGATCATCTTTGTCCGCATGGCGCCGGGCCGCCGCTACGGCGTGTTCAAGACCCAGAATTTCACAAAAACCGGCAAGAGCTTCACCATTCTCGACGCCGATCCCGACGCCCGCGTGGTGCGCGGCGCGCTCACCGCCAACGGTATGGACATCGACCCTTTCGCCGAGGTTTTGGCGGCGCATTTCGGCGTCAGCGGCGCGAACGTCCCGGCAAAACTCGCCGGCCACACTTTTGGCGTCGAGGTCGACGGCGAAATTTTCGTGCGCTCGGTTTCCGGCATCGACACCCAGACCGGCGCGGTGAATTTCTATTGCGACGTCAATCCGGGCGACGAATTGCTGCTGCTGAAGGCCAATGATTTCGCCGGCCAGACCCGCGCGGACTACGAGGCCTTCTTGCGCGGCAAGCCGGAGCCGCTCGGCCTGATTCTCAACGATTGCATCCTGCGCCGCCTCAACAACAATGCGGCGCTGTCCGCGCTCGACAATCTGTGGCGCGCGCCGGCGGCGGGCTTTTCCACCTTCGGCGAACTGTTTGGCATCAACATCAACGAGACGCTGAGCGCCATCGCCTTCTTCGAGGACCGGCCCGGCTATCGCGACGATTTCCTCGACGGCTTCCCCATCCATTACGCGCGCTTCGTCAATTATTTCACCACCTGCGCGCTGAAGCAGGCGGGCATTCTCAACAGGTTCCGTTCGGCCATCATCGCCCGCATGGCCGAGCAGCTCGATTTCGTCAAGGAGATCGAACACGCGCTGGAAAGGACCTCGGAGATGCACGAGGCGATGGAGCGCGTGCGCGGCGTCATTTTCGCCTCCGCCAAAGCGGATTTTACCGATGACGGCAATTCCGGCAAACTGTCGCAGCAGTTCCAGAGCCTCGCCGATTCCATGTCCGGCTTGCGCAATGTGCTCAGGGTGATCGACTCCATCGCCGGCCAGACCAATCTGCTGGCGCTCAACGCCACCATCGAGGCCGCGCGCGCCGGCGACGCCGGCCGGGGCTTTTCGGTCGTGGCCTCCGAGGTGAAGAAGCTCGCCACCAACACCAAATCGACGCTGGCCCAGACTCAAGGGTCGATCGCCGGCATGGAGCAGTCGCTTGGCCTGCTCGGCGGCATCATCGACGGCACGCGCGAGCGCTTCGACGCCGAGGAAACACGCTATCGCGCCACGATAGAACAGGTGGAATCGCTGTTCTCGCAATCCGGCCTGATCGACCGCACGCTGGCGGGGCTGGCGCAACTGGTCTCGACCCAGCGCGTCGCGGCGGCGGAAATCCAGCAGGAAATCGCAAGGCTGCGCCGGATCGAGTGAACGCGCGGCGAAACAGGGTCTGAGGCCGAACCCCGTCATCAGCCCTCACCCTGAGGAGGCTCCGAAGGAGCCGTCTCGAAGGGCGAGGGCGGTCCACGCGGCGCTAAAGTGGAAATGCGCCCCCCACAAGATATTGTTCTTGTTTTGTTTCACGTGAAACGACATCAAGACCCCATGGTCAACTAACCGCTTGTAAAAAAATAAAAAAAATCAAAGCCACCCGAAGCGCCGCACCGCGCCCCGCGCGCAAAACCCGGCACATCTCGTACACAACCAAGCGATTGCGCGCGCAAAAATCGTCGATTCCATGCAGGAATTCGCACAAAAGTCACAAAAATCGCGCGCTTTTTCTCGGTTTCGACCCCACGCGCCACAATCAGAAATTGAAATTTCCTCGAAGGCAACAGTGCCGGGCTTGCTCCCGCCGCCATCCCGCCCCCACGGACGTCATCCCCGTCCCGGGCTTGACCGGGAGATTGTCCCGGGCATCCACGCCGGGACATTGCGCTCACGTTTTCAGGACTGTCGCATTGTCCGTGCCCATCCGGTTAGCGCAGACACTACATATAGAGGGACGCGCGCTCGATGCAGAGGCAGGAACCGGCTCGAAGGCGACCTTACTGATCGGTGTGGCGAATGTCTCGTTCGGGCCGTAAGCCGCAGTTTCCGTATTCCGCCTTACCGGAATCGCAGCATCTCGTCTATGTCGCAGACCAGAGAAAGACCTGTAAGACCGACACCAGCTTCGCGTTAATGGCAAACCTTGCTGCGGCCGTCATTCGCATGAGGTGACCGCGATCGTCCGCAACCGCTAGTAACAGGCCCATGATGAATTAATGTTAGGACATGCCGAACTGTTTAACTCACACCGAAGGCCATCCCGTTTGCAAGCGTCGCAGGTGTAATCTGTGCAATACTTTACCTTCTGCGGCGCCGGCGGCGCAGGCGGAGTGTAAGCCGCGACTGGGTTTTCTGTCGTTACACCTGTTTTTGGACTCCACCACAGTTTACCGTGTTCAAACTGCTGGCTCCGAATAGGCGTACCTTGGTATTCTTGAAATTCAGGAGTTATTGGATAGCCGAACGAACTCCTTTCCCATCCCAGCTGCGCCCATCGTTTTCGAATATCGCCATAGATCTCAACTGGACCTGTCTTGGGCGTCCAATATATTGATGCTTCGGCTCCGTTGGTGACCCGCAGAAAATGATTGAAACGGCCTATCCCATCCGGAGTGGTTGTTTCATCAGTGGTCGGATAGCCAAGCCAACCCGCTCCCCATCCCGGCTGACGCCATTTATCCCGAATAGCCCCAAGGATTACGTGCGCGCCAGTCTTGGGGTGCCAGTAAATAGATCCATGTTGAAAGTCGTTAAATCGACCTCCTTCGGGAACGCCGGCCTCATCACTTAACGGCTGCCCAAGCGGACCAGATGGGCCACCAACCGCTGCGTACTTAATTCCAATATCCCCATAAACCGCAAACGCACACGCGCTATTAGGCGCGCATGTATCTAAAAAAATTGTACAAAACAGAGCAGTAAAACTCAGATACCACCACTTAAAGGCGGTGGCTTGGGCAAAGCGGATGGGCATTTGCGAAGCTCCTGTTAATCTCGTTAAGATAACTAATCCGTTTAAGATGGCGTCAAAGCCCTCTAGTTTCGGAGTAACGTTATTGAGATTAAAAGCGAGGATATCATTTTTTTGGTAGCATCCAATGATTTTTTTGGTATTGCCCAATGACATTGTGGTGAACTGCCCCGGGTTTGCCCGAGGCGTTTCGTTCAAATCAGGCCGCCATGGCGGCCCGCCGGATCTAAACGCAGGTCTTTGTCCGCCGCATGGCGCCGTTGAATGCACGACGAAGGACAGCTTATTGGGCCAAAACGCTCCATCCTGGCGGCGTCCGCGGCCGTCCGCAATCCGCCGATCGCGGCCGATCAGCCGGCTCCGCTCTGGCCCGCAGCTGAATCCACATTTAGTGGGTGTCGGCGTCAACCGCATAGGCGCGGCAGTTTCTTCACGCGAACCGGCATCCGCCTCGCTCGAAACGCGCCCTATCGTGAAAAATCCGCAGCCGGCGACACCAGCGCCAACCCCGGCGCCGGCTCCTCGGCGAGACGCACGCGCGCGCCCTCCACCAACGCCGCGCCGGACGCCACCAGCGCCAGCGCGCGCGGATAAATCACATGTTCCTGTTCCAGCACGCGCGCGCCCAAAATTTCGGGCGTGTCGTCGCCGCGCACCGCCACCGCCGCCTGGGCGACAATGGGGCCGGCGTCCATTTCGGGAACGACGAAATGCACGGTGGCGCCGTGGATCTTTACGCCGTCGGCGAGCGCCCGCTCATGGGTGTGCAGCCCGCGATAGGACGGCAGCAGCGCGGGATGCACGTTCAGCATCCGCCCGCGCCAGTTTTCGACAAACCAGGGCGACAACAGCCGCATGAACCCGGCGAGGCACACCAGTTCGATGTTTTTCGCCTCCAGCGCGGCCTGCACGGCCCGCTCGAAATTTTCACGCGAAGCAAAAGCCTTGTGATCGACCACCGCCGTCGCAATACCCTCGCCGTGCGCAAAATCCAGTCCACCAGCGTCGGCGACATTTGAGAGAACCAGCGCGATCTCAGCCGGAAACTTTTCGTCTTTCGCGGCGGCGATCAGAGCGCGCATGTTGGAGCCGCGCCCGGAAATCAGAATGGCGACGCGTTTGCGGCTCACAGCGCCAATTTTCCTTCATAGACGACGCGTTCGTCGCCGGCTTCGACGACCTGACCGAGGCGAACCGGGGCCTCGCCCGAGGCGTGCAGCGCTTCCACGATCTCGTCGGCGCGTGAAACGGCGCCGACCACGATCATGCCGAGGCCGCAATTGAAGGTGCGCAACATTTCATGCTCGGCGACGCCGCCCTGTTCGGCCAGCCAGCGGAACACCGGCAACACCGGTATGGCCGAAAGATCGATCTTCACACCCAAACCCTTGGGCAGCACGCGCGGCAGATTCTCGGGATAGCCGCCGCCCGTGATATGGGCGAGCGCCTTGATGGCATGGGTCTGGCGCAGGGTCTGCAACAGCGGCTTCACATAGATGCGGGTCGGCTCCAGCAGAGCCCGGGCCAGCGTCTTGCCTTCCGCGAAAAGCGCGGGCGCGTCCCAGGCGAGGCCTGTGCGCTCCACGATCTTGCGCACCAGCGAATAGCCATTGGAATGCACGCCCGACGACGGCAGCCCGAACACCACGTCCCCGACTTGAATGTTGGCGCGCGGCAAAAGATCGCCGCGTTCGGCGGCGCCGACGGCGAAACCGGCGAGATCGTAATCGCCGCCGGCGTAAAGACCGGGCATTTCGGCGGTCTCGCCGCCGATCAGCGCCGCGCCGGCCTCCAGGCATCCCGCCGCTATGCCCTTGACGATCTGGGCGCCGGTTTCCGGGTCGAGATGGCCGGTGGCGTAATAGTCCAGGAAGAACAGCGGCTCGGCGCCCTGCACCACCAGATCGTTGACGCACATGGCGACGAGGTCGATGCCGACCGTGTCGTGAATGCCCGTCTCGATGGCGATCTTGACCTTGGTGCCGACGCCGTCATTGGCGGCGACCAGGATCGGATCGGTGAAGCCGGCGGCTTTCAAATCGAACAACCCGCCAAAGCCGCCGATTTCGGCGTCGGCGCCGCGCCGCCGCGTGGCGCGCACCAGCGGCTTGATCAGTTCGACCATGCGCGCGCCCGCGTCGATATCGACGCCGGCTTGCGCGTAAGTCAGTCCCGCGGGCTTGTCGCCGGGCTGGGTCATGAGGCTCCTCGTCTTGCGCGCCCGCGCTGGCGCGGGCGATCCCGTCCATTGCAGTCCAGTTTCAGCTATTTTCGCGATGTTTTCGCGAACAACCGGCGCCTGCCTTCTCGCGTCCTGCTCTAGCGGCTTGGCGCGGGGCTGGCAAGGCGCGCCGCGTCGACCGGTTTCGGCGGGCCGCGCTGGCCTCGCTCATGCTTAACGCAGGTAAACCCTTTTTGCATTGTGGACATAACGTTGCGGAAAGCCGGCGCTCGTATGGATTTCCTCAAGAACAAGTCGTCTCACAAGGAAGTACGGATATGCCGCTCCACCCCAGCACAGGCCTCCAAGGGTCCATCGCGCGCAAAAAGACGACGCTCAAGGGCGGGTTGCTCCGCTTCATATGCGACGAGTCCGGCGCGACGGCCCTCGAATACGGGCTGATCGCGGCGCTGATCTCGGTCACCGCCATCGCCACCCTCACGGGCGCGGGCGCCAAGGTGAATGGGAAGTTCGTCACGGTCTCGAACGGCCTCAACTGACGTCGCGTCTTGCGAGCACGCGGGCGCGGCTGCTAAGAGTCCGGTCGAAAGCGCTGGCGCGCTCCGACCGGAATGAGGAAGCCGTGAACATGATGACCGAGGCCGACGGCGCCGACACAGCGCAACCCTCGCCCCAGAAAATTTGCCTCGCCGGCGCCAGCGGCACGATCGGGCGGGCGACGGCGCGCGCGCTGGCGCGGCGCGGCCATGAGGTGGTCTGTTTCCTGCGCCCGCGGCCCGGCGGCGCGGCCGATGTCGCGGGCGCCGAAGTCAGGTTCGTCGACTTTTCCAATCCGATGTCGCTTGCTGCGGACGGATTCAAGGGCGAGCGCTTCGACGCCGTGGTGTCCTGCATGGCCTCGCGCACCGGCGCGCCCAAGGACGCCTGGGCGATCGACCACCGGGCGCATGTCAATCTGCTGGAGGCGGCGCGCGCGGCCGGCGTCGGCCATTTCGTGCAACTCTCGGCCATCTGCGTCCAAAAACCGCAACTCGCCTTCCAACACGCCAAACTGGCGTTCGAGAAGGCGCTGATCGACTCGGGCGTAAGATATTCCATCGTGCGGCCGACGGCGTTTTTCAAGTCGCTGTCGGGGCAGATCGAGCGGGTGCGCCAGGGCAAGCCATTCCTGGTTTTCGGCGACGGGACGCTGACGGCGTGCAAGCCGATCAGCGACGACGATCTCGCTGATTATCTGGCCTCGTGCCTGGAGGACGAGTCGCGCTGGAATCGCGTGCTTCCCATCGGCGGCCCCGGCGAGGCGATCACGCCGAAGCGGCAGGGAGAAATCCTGTTTTCGCTGCTCAACCGAAAGCCCGCGTTCCGAAAGGTTCCGGTCGCGTTGATGGACGTCATCATCGGGGCGCTCGGTTTTCTCGCGCCGCTCTCGTCCCGATTGGCGGAAAAGGCCGAATTTGCGCGAATCGGCCGCTATTACGCGACCGAATCCATGTTGGCGCTGAACCCGGAAACGGGCTGCTACGACGCGGAGGCCACGCCCTCGACGGGCTCCGAGACGCTGTACGATTTTTACGCGTCCGTGATCTCGGGCGCGGCGGCGCCGGATCGCGGCGATCACGCGGTTTTCTGAAGCCGACGGAAGAAGCCGGCCGCGCATCGCCGGCCGCGCCCCTGGAGGCGAAGCCGGCGCGCGGACATCAGTCGCGCTTCTTCAGCGGGAAGAAGAACAGGCGGGAAATCGGATCCGGGCAGTCGAGCAGGACCACCTTGGACGGCCCGCACGGCAGCAAGCCCTCCCGCTTCGTTTCAATCGACGTGGGCAGGTTCAGGCTGTCGGAGAGCAACGCCGGCGCATCGATCAAGGTCGCCTGGGGCTTTGAGTCGATCAGCGTCGGAAGACCCAGGAGCTTGGAGAGCGGCGCCGCGATATCCAGCAGCACCACGCCGGCCTCGCTCGGAAGCAGCGAAGAAAACGGCTTGGTGCGAATGACGGTCCCGATGTTCAGGATGTCGGAGAGCAAGGTCGGAGCATCGATCAAGGTCGCCTGGGGCTTTGAGTCGATCAGCGTCGGAAGACCAAGGAGCTTCGAGAGCGGCGCCGCGATGTCCAGCAGCATCACGCCGGCCGTGCTCGGGAGCAGGGACGAAAACGGCTTGGTGCGAATGACCGTCGCCAGGTTCAGGATGTCGGAGAACAAGGTCGGCGCGTCGATCAGCGTCGCCTTGGACTTTATGTTCAGCAGCGTCGGGAGGTTCAGGAGGTCCGAGAGCGGCGCCGCGATGTCGAGCAAGGCCACGCCGGCCTGGGTCGGGAGCAGGGCCGAAAACGGCTCGGTGTGAATGATCGTCGGCAGGCCCAGGCTGTCGGACAGCAAGGCCGGCTTGTCGATCAACGTCGCCTGGGGCTTCGTGTTCAGCAACGTTGGGATGTTCAGGCTTTCCGAAAGCGGCGCCGCCGAATCCAGCAGCAGGATTTCGGAGCCGAAGTCCTCCAGAACCGGCAGGTGCAGCAATTTCGAGAGCGGCGTCGGATTGTAGGCGCCGGTGGCCCTGACGCTATGCTCCGAACCGGCTCCGGTCGGCTTTTGCGCCTCGAGATGCTTGATGGCTTCGCGCGCGAAGCCCCAGGACGCCCGGACGGTGACGACCGCGCCGCCCCTGCTTACGCTATCGGCCAAAGCTTGCGCGTTGGCCGGCTTCACGCCGCCCTTGATGATCTTTCCCTTGATGTCCCCACCACTTTTCCGCGTAACCAGGCTGATCTCGTCATCCCCGAATCTATGCTTCAGAGCACGGATCGCGGCGTTCGCGTGCTCCTCTGCGGCATATAGCCGCGTGATGATGGTGGTCATGGGCTACTTCCTTCTCTTCCGACTCTTCCGACTCTTCCGAACAAGCGCATCGGCGCCAGACGAACAGGCTTTTCTTCGACGCAATGCCTGAGCCTTAAGGGTTTGCGCCCTTCGGGCCAGACGGTCCAGCCCCTCCCGTTGAGGGAATGGGTCTTTCCTTCCGGCTTGCGGCAAGCCGCAGTCCACGCCCCAACACGATCCGTCGCATCGCCCCCGCTTCGCCAGGAAATCCGGCCAAAAGGTAGGAAAAACTCAGCCGCGCCAGCGGTTCCGAAAAGAAGCCGTGTTCCGTCGAAATTTATGTCACACCAGCTTGACAGTATCAAGTGTCAATATATAGTGACGGTCGCCTGCAGGTCGCAACGAGACTCTCGGGGCGCTGTGGGCCTCCTGGCCACAGGCAAAAAAAGCTTCTCGTGGTTTCCGCGTGGAGCGGAGCTGGTGGCGTTACATGAGAGGTGGACAATGGCTGATGAAAAGGGGCTGACGGGCTTGACCGCAGCTGAATCCGAAGAGCTTCACAAGCACGTCATCGACGGCGCCCGCGTGTTCTTCGTGCTCGCGATCTTCGCGCACGTTCTCGCGTTCGCTTTCTCTCCTTGGCTGCATTGAGGAGTCTTTGATATGAACCAAGGTAAGATTTGGACTGTCGTCAACCCGAGCGTTGGCCTCCCGCTGCTGCTCGGCTCCGTGACCGTGATTGCGATCCTGGTGCATCTTGCGCTGATCTCGCACACCACATGGTTCCCGGCCTACTGGCAGGGTGGCGTGAAGAAGGCTGCCGCGATCGAGACCTCCGTTTTCGGCTGAGTTGATCGCAGCGTCATTCGACGCCCCATGAGCTGATAAAGCTTTCTCGCGGCCGGTGTCATGTGATACCGGTCGTTTCTTCACGTGGGGCGGTCAGCGCGCCTGCTTTCCATTCGCCCTTTGGGCGCGCGGCGCGGGTGTTGGTTCCCGATCATCGGATCCCGCCGGTTCAATCGTCGTAAACTTGTCAATCGTCGTAAACTTGGGTCTACATCTCATGAACCGATTCAGCGAGAAGGCGATGCGCGCATGGATGGCGCGGGGCGCGCGCTACCTGCCGTTCGCGGATGCCGCCACGCCGGAACTGCCGCTGTCGAGGCTGCTGCGTCTCTCCCTGTTCCAGGTTTCGGTCGGCATGGCGCTGGTGCTGCTGGTTGGAACCCTCAACCGCGTGATGATCGTCGAACTCGGGGCGCCGGCCTCGCTGGTCGGCATCATGGTGTCGCTGCCGCTTGTCTTCGCGCCCTTGCGCGCCCTGATCGGGTTTCGCTCGGACAACCATACTTCGGCGCTTGGCTGGAAGCGGGTTCCCTTCATCTGGAAGGGCACGCTGCTGCAGTTCGGCGGCCTCTCCATCATGCCTTTCGCGATTCTCGTCCTGACCGGCCAGGGACATGCCAATCACGCGCCGGTCTGGCTTGGCTATCTCGGCGGAGGCGCTGCGTTCCTGCTGGTCGGCGCCGGTCTGCACATGATCCAGACCGTCGGCCTCGCCCTCGCCACCGATCTGGCGCCGCCTGAGTCGCAGCCCAAGGTCGTGGGCCTCATGTATGTGTCGCTGCTGCTCGGCATGATCGTCTGCGCGCAGGTTTTCGGCTACTTTTTGACGGAGTTTTCGCCGGCGCGCCTGATCCAGGTCATCCAGGGCGCGGCTGTGGCGACGTTGATCCTCAACGTGACCGCGGTCTGGCAGCAGGAGGCGCGCAAGCCGGGGTCGGGGGCGCCCAGTTCCGCGCGCTTGCCATCGTTCCGCGAAGCCTGGGTGAATTTCACCTCGGGTCTCGGCGCCATCCGTCGGTTGGTCGCGGTCGGTTTTGGCACCATGGCCTTCAGCATGGAAGACGTCCTGCTCGAACCCTATGGCGGTCAGGTTCTTCACCTTACCGTCGGGCAAACAACGAAACTGACGGCGACCCTCGCAATCGGCGGCCTTTTCGGTTTTGCGCTGGCGTCGCGCGTCCTGAGCCGCGGCGCGGATCCGTTCCGCATGGCCAGCTACGGCGCCCTGGTCGGGATTCCCGCCTTCCTCGCGGTCATTCTCGCCGCGCCGTTCAATTCCATGGCGCTGTTCGCGCTGGGCACGGCGCTGATCGGCTTCGGCGCCGGCTTGTTCGGGCACGGCACGCTGACCGCGACCATGCAAACGGCCCCCGACGATCAGGCCGGTCTGGCGCTGGGCGCCTGGGGCGCGGTTCAAGCTTCGGCGGCGGGCATAGCCATCGCGCTGGGCGGCGTGATTCGCGACGTGGTCGCGGGCTTGCCGATCGAGCAGCCATTTGGCGCGGCGACGCCGTACAACACGGTTTACAGCCTTGAAATCGTGTTTCTGCTGTGCGCCATCGTGGTGATGTTTCCGCTGCTGCGCCGCGCGCCGCGCGCGGCTGCCCCGCAAACCTCCGCGTGAGGCGAGCGCCGCCGGGTTCCCGCCGCGACGCCCCCCTTGTCAGGGAGCGGTGCCCGCCGCATAGTCAGCGCGTATCCCAAAGCTTTCCCCGCTTGGCTTGAAGTGGGGAAAGCTCAGGTTTTCCGTTAAAGCGCATCTCCCTTTCGCAAAACCGGAGTCCACTTTTGCGGGATATGCTTGCGTTTAGTATCGTTGAGTTTCCATGCCCCGCACGTGGTTCGCCTTCCTGCCCAACCTGATCAGCCTGGCGCGTCTGGTGCTGGCCCCGTTTTCGGTCGAGATGATCGTGGAGCGGCGCTGGACCGAGGCGCTCGCGATTTTCGTCGTCGCCGGCCTGTCCGACGCGCTCGACGGCTGGATCGCCCGGCGCTTCGACCTGCGTTCGGAACTCGGCGCCTATCTCGACGCCCTCGCCGACAAGGCGCTGCTGGTGTGCAATTACGTTACGCTCGCGGGCGTCGGGCTGGTTCCGCTCTACCTCGTCCTGCTGGTGGTGACGCGCGATCTGCTGATTGTCGGCGCCGTCATCCTCTGCCGGGTGATGGACAGGCCCATGACCATCCGGCCGCATTTTCTCTCCAAGGCCAACACCGCCGCGCAGATCGCTTTTGTCGTCATGCTGTTGGCCGCATTGGCCTTCCATCTCCCCATGCCCTGGTTCACAGCGGGAGTCTGGCTGGTCGCGGCATTGACCTTGGCCTCGCTGGCGGCCTATTTCAAACGGTGGGTCGCGCACATGCATTCGTGACGCCCGCCCCGGGACTGGCCCAAGAGGACTGCCTCAAGAGGACTGGCTCATGCGCATTGAATGGCAGCTTGCGTTCTGGTTTTTGATGCTGGTTCTGGCCGGTCTCGGCCTTTACATGTCCGCGAGCGTGCTGGCGCCCTTCGTCGCCGCCCTGATCCTCGGCTATGTGCTCGACCCCGTGGCCGACCGGCTGCAAAGGCTCGGCCTGAGCCGCCTGCTGGCGACGCTGGTGATCCTGGCGGTGTTCGTCGTGGTGCTGACCATCGTCATCTTCGTGCTGGCGCCCGTGCTCGGACGGCAGGTGGTGGGCTTTGCCGAGAGCCTGCCGGTCTATGCCGCCAAGCTTCAGTCCCTGATCACGGAACAGGCGGCCGAGTTCTTGCAGAAATACGGCGGCGACTGGCTGCAAAAGCTGGGAATCGACAGCGCCAGCGCCAATGAATCGATCCAGAAATCCTTGGGCAATTTCGTCGGCCAGGGCGTGCAATGGTTCGGCAATTTCCTCAAGAGCATCTGGTCCGGCGGCCAGGCGCTGGTCGGCATCGTCACGCTCACGGTCATCACCCCCGTGGTCACCTTCTATCTGCTGCTCGACTGGGACGAGATGATCGCCGTGCTGCACAGCCTCGTGCCGCCGCGCTACCGCCCCGCCGTGCTCGAAATCGCCACCGAGATCGACCGGGCGCTGAGCGGCTTTTTACGCGGGCAATCGCTGGTCTGCCTCTTTCTCGGCCTGTGGTACGGCGTCGGTCTGTCGATGATCGGCCTCAATTTCGGTTTCCTGATCGGCACATCGGCCGGCCTGCTCAGCTTCATTCCCTATGTCGGCTCGCTCACGGCGCTGATCTTCTCCGCCGTCGTCGCCATCGTCCAGGGTTGGCCGAGCCTCGGCCTGTTCGGCGAGGCCCTGGCGGTGGTCGGCGTCGGCCAGTTTCTGGAGGGCAATTTCCTGACGCCGAAACTGGTCGGCGGCTCGGTCGGGCTGCATCCGGTCTGGCTGATCTTCGCCCTGCTCGCCTTCGGCAGCCTGTTCGGCTTCGCCGGCATGATCCTGGCCGTGCCGGCGGCGGCCGCCTTCGGCGTGGTCGTGCGCTTCGCCGCGCGCCGCTACAAGCAGAGCACGCTGTTCCACGGCATGGACATCGGTCCGACATGAGCGGGCAATTGCCGCTGGATCTGGCGTTGGCGCCGCGCTTTGGCGAACAGGATTTCCTGGAAAGCCCCTGCAACGCGCAGGCGCTGGCGCTGGTGCGGCTGTGGCCGGACTGGCCGCGCCACATGCTGCTGCTGACCGGGCCGTCGGGGTCGGGCAAGAGCCATCTCGGGGCGATCTGGGCGGCGCGGGCCGGAGCACGGATTTTTGACGGGCGCGATCTCGACGCGGGCGGGCCGCCGGCGCTCGCCGGCGAAAAGGCGTTGCTGCTGGAGAACGCCGAATTGGCGCCGGAGAAAGAACTGTTCCACCTCCTTAATGTGTTGATGGAAAGCGGCGCGGCGCTGATGCTGACGGCGGCGCGCGCGCCCGACTTCTGGGGCCTCAAGACCCCCGACCTGCTGTCGCGGCTGCGCCGCATGCCGCAAGCCGAGATCGCCGCGCCCGACGAGGCGTTCCTGCAAACGATTCTCGTCAAGCTGTTCGACGACCGCCAGATTCGCGTGGACGCGGCCACCATCGCCTATCTGGCCGCGCGCATCGAGCGTTCCCTCGCAACCTGCGGGGCGCTGGTGAGCGCGCTCGACCGCGAGGCGCTGGCGCGGGGGCGGGCGGTGACGCGCGCCTTCGCCGGCGAGTTTTTGCGGGGCAACCCGCAATTCGGCTGTGGCGCCGACGACGATGACAGCGATTGACCTTTTGAAGGCGGGGGAGACATTATGCCGCAGCGCAATAATCTTCAGCCGCAGTGTGAAAGCGATTCGTAAATGAGCGAGGCGATTGAGTCCGTGACCGTCATGACCCCGTCGGGCGACCCGGCCTTGGCCGATGAAAATCTGCGGCTGTCGCCCAAGCGCTTCATCAACCGCGAATTGTCCTGGCTGGAGTTCAACCGCCGCGTGCTGCTGGAGGCGTCCAATCTGGCGCATCCGCTGCTGGAGCGGGTGCGTTTCGTCTCCATATCCGCCAATAACCTCGACGAATTCTTCATGGTGCGCGTCGCCGGCCTGCGCGGCCAGTTGCGCAGCGGGGTGGAAACCCCGTCCGACGACGGCCTCACCCCCGCCGAAAATCTGCCGCTGATCCATGCCCGCGTCAGCCTGCTGGCGCGCGAACAAACCAGGCGCTGGCTCGATTTGCAGGAGGAGCTGGTTGCCGAGGGCATGGCCATCGTCAATCCCGACGAGTTGAACAAGGCGGAAAAGCTCTGGCTCGACGATTATTTCTTCGCCCATGTCTTTCCCATTCTCACGCCGCTCGCCATCGATCCCGCCCATCCCTTCCCCTTCATCCCCAATCTCGGCCTGTCGCTGGCGCTGGATCTCGAGGCCGCCACGACCTATGAACAGGAAGGTCACGATCGGATGAAGGCGCTGGTGCGCGTGCCGCAGAACATCGAGCGCTTCGTCCGCCTGCCGGACACGCCCGGCGGCGGCTTCCGGCTGGTGGCGATGGAGGCGCTGATCCTCACCCACATCCAAAAGCTGTTTCCGGGCTTTGCGGTGAAGGGCAAGGGCTTGTTCCGCATCGTCCGCGACAGCGATCTCGAAGTCGAGGAGGAGGCCGAGGATCTGGTGCGCCTGTTCGAGACCGCGCTGAAGCGGCGCCGGCGCGGTTCGGTGATCCGGCTGGAGACGGACGCGCAAATGCCCGCCGACCTGCGCGCTTTTGTCGCGGAGGAAATGGATGTCGAGGCCGACGAAATCATCGCGCTGGAAGGCATGCTGGCGCTGAAGGACCTGTCGGAAGTGGTGAGCCTGCCGCGCGCCGATCTGAGATTCAAGCCCTACACCCCGCGCTTTCCCGAGCGCGTGCGCGAAAATGGCGGCGACATCTTCCTGGCCGTCAAGCAGAAGGATCTGGTCGTCCACCACCCCTACGAGAGCTTCGACGCCGTGGTGCAGTTCCTGATGCAGGCGGCGCACGATCCCAATGTGGTCGCCATCAAGCAGACGCTTTACCGCACCTCGCTCGACAGCCCGATCGTGCGCGCCCTGATCGAAGCGGCGGAGGCGGGCAAGTCGGTGACCGCGCTGGTCGAGCTGAAGGCGCGCTTCGACGAGGAGGCCAACATCCGCTGGGCGCGCGACCTGGAGCGCGCCGGCGCGCAGGTGGTGTTCGGCTTCATCGAGCTGAAGACCCACGCCAAACTCTCGCTTGTCGTGCGGCGCGAAGGCGGCGCGCTGGCCACCTATTGCCACATCGGCACCGGCAATTATCACCCGATCACCGCCAAGATCTATACGGACGTGTCGCTGTTCACCGCCGATCCCGCCATCGGGCGCGACGTGTCGCGCATTTTCAACTACATCACCGGCTATGCCGAGCCGGTCGGGCTGGAGCGCATGTCGGTCTCGCCGCTGACGCTGAAGAAGAAGCTGCTCGCCCATATCGCCGAGGAGGTCGGTTACGCGCGGGCCGGCAAGCCGGCGGCGATCTGGGGCAAATGCAATGCGCTGGTCGATCCCGAAATCATCGATGCGCTTTACGACGCCAGCCAGGCCGGGGTCTCCATCGATTTTGTGGTGCGCGGCATCTGCTGCCTGCGGCCCGGCGTTCCCGGCCTGTCCGAGAACATCCGCGTGAAATCGGTGATCGGGCGCTTCCTGGAGCACACCCGCATCTACGCCTTCGGCGGCGGCCATGGCCTGCCGCACAAGAAGGCTTACGTCTATATTTCCTCGGCTGACCTGATGCAGCGCAATCTCGAGCGCCGCGTGGAATCGCTGCTGCCGGTGACCAATCCGACCACGCACGAGCAGGTTCTCGACCAGATCCTCGTCGCCAACATGCTGGACAACCAGCAATCCTATCGCGTGCTGCCCGACGGCTCCTCCGTGCATATCGAGTGCGGGCCGAACGAGGAGCCGTTCAACCTGCATGAGTATTTCATGACCAATCCGTCGCTGTCGGGGCGCGGCGCCAGCCTGCGCGAGTCCAGCCCCAAACCCTTGTTCAAGAAGCGCGAGCGGAACTGAAGACATGGTCAGGGGACAGGGCCGGCTGCCCGGCGTAAAGCCGGCGGCCATCGTCGACATCGGCTCCAATTCGGTGCGCCTCGTCGCCTATGAGGGCGTGACGCGCTCGCCATCGCCGATTTTCAACGAAAAGGCGATGTGCGGCCTCGGCCGGGGCGTCGCCACCACCGGCGAACTCGCGGCCGAGAGCATGGAGCGCGCGCTGGCGGCGCTGCGGCGCTTCCGCAAGCTGTGCGAGATCATGCGGATCGACGATGTCACGCCGATCGCCACGGCGGCCGCGCGCGACGCCGCCAACGGCCCGGCCTTCCTGGCGGCGGCGGGCGCGGCGATCGGGCGGCCGATCGAACTGATTTCGGGCGCCCGCGAGGCCGAGCTTTCGGCGCTGGGCGTGATTTCCACCTTTCATCAAGCCGATGGCGTGGTCGGCGATCTCGGCGGCGGCTCGCTGGAGCTGATCGAGGTCAAGGCTGGCCAGCCCGGCGTGGGCGTGTCCTTGAAACTCGGCGCGCTCGCGCTGATGGACGCCTCCGGCGCCTCGCCCAAGGCGGCGGTGAAAATCGCGCGCGACGCCCTGGCCGATGCGGCGCCTTTGGAAACCCTGCGCGGCCGCACGTTTTACGCCGTGGGCGGCACCTGGCGGTCGCTGGCCAAGCTGCACATGCGCCAGCGCAATTATCCGCTCGAAGTCATGCACGGCTATGAGATTCCCGCGCGTGACGCGCTGGATTTCGCCGCGCTGGTGGAGCGCGTGGACAGCGAGGCGCTGGTGTCCGTCGGCGTGGTGTCGCAGCAGCGCCGACCCTCACTGGCCTATGGCGCGGTGGCGCTGGAGGAAATCATCCGGCGCGGCAAGCCGGCGCGCGTGGTGGTGTCGATCGGCGGCGTGCGCGAAGGCCTGCTCTACACCCGGCTCGACGCCGCGACCCAGGCGCGCGACCCGCTGCTGGAGGCGGCGCGCGCCTACAATCTGTTGCGCTCGCGCTCGCCCGGCCATGGCGAGGACATGATCCACTGGTCCGACGCCTTTTTCGCGTCGAGCCAGCTCAACGAAACGGCGGAGGAGAAAAGACTGCGTCACGCCGCTTGTCTTTACGGCGATATCGGCTGGCGCACCTCGCCGGACCATCGCGCCCGCCTCGCCATGGACCTGCTCGCCAACACCCCGACCATGGGCGTCGATCATGCCGGCCGCGCCTATCTCGGCATGGCCGTGGCCTATCGCCACATCGGCATGGAGGAGGACGTCAATCCGCTGATCCGGGGCCTCGCCACCCCGCGCCTGATGGACCGCGCCCGCATCATGGGCGCGCTGCAACGCGTCGCCTATATTATTTCCGCCTCCAACCCAGGCGTGCTGCCGCGTGTAAAACTGACCTGCGCCAAGGGGGAGCTGCTGCTGACGCTGCCGCCGGACCTCGCCGATCTCGCCGGCGAAAGGCTCGGCGGCCGGCTCAAGCAACTGGCGCGGCTGCTCGGCCGCAAGCCGGCGATGGCGATCGCGTGACGCCCGAAAAACTTCCCGCGCGCGATCTCGCCCTCGCGGTGCTGATCGCGGCTTTGTGGGGGGTCAGCTTCATCGCCATCAAGGCGGGCGTGGCCGAGGCGCCGCCGCTCGCCTACACCGCCTTGCGCTTCTTTCTCGCCGCCATTCCCGCCGTGTTTTTCGTCCCCCGGCCCAAGGCGCGGCTGCGCGATCTCGCCGGCTATGGCCTGTGCATTGGTCTGGGCCAGTTCGGCCTGTTGTTCGCCGCCATCAGCCAGGGCATGCCGGCGGGGCTGGCCTCGCTGGTGATCCAGATCCAGTCCGTGTTCACCATCCTGCTCGCCTGGGCGCTGCTGGGGCAAAAACCCCGCGCGGCGCAATGGATCGGCGCCGGCGTGGCGCTGGCGGGCGTGGCGCTGATCGCATTTTCACGCGGCGCCGCGGCGCCGCTTGTCCCCTTCGCCGCCGTGGTGGCCGCCGCCGCCTGCTGGGCGGGGGGCAACCTGTTCTCGATCCGCGCCGGACGGGTGCATGTGCTCGGCTTCATCGTCTGGTCGAGCCTGTTTTCGCCGGCGCCGCTGTTGGCGCTGTCCTGGACGCTGGAAGATCACGCGGCCATCGTTCACGCGCTCACCCATCCGAGCGTGGCGGTGTGGGGCGGGGCGGCCTTTCTGGCCTATGGCCCGACCATGGTCGGCTACGGCCTGTGGTCCTGGCTGCTCAGCCGTCATCCCGTCGCGCTGGTCGCGCCGTTTTCGCTGCTGGTGCCGGTGTTCGGCCTGTCGAGCGCGGCGCTGGTGTTCGGCGAAACGCTGAACGCGGCGACGCTGGCGGGGATTGTCGTGGTGCTCGCGGGGTTGGCGGTTTCGGTGTTCGCGCCACATCGCGCAAGTGGACCAAGGTCTTCTCGCGCCGACTGAACATCTGCGGTCAAATCCTTCAACCAACAGGGAGGCTCAAATGGCCAAGGCGATCGTGGTGCAAAAGGGCGGCGGCTTCGACAAGGTGACGCTGACAACGCGCGCGGCCCCGGCGCCGGGACCGGGCGAAATCCAGGTGCGGCTGCGCGGCTCCTCGCTGAATTATCACGATTACGCCGTGGTCAGCGGCATGTGGGGGCCGACCGAGCCGCGCATCCCCATGGCCGACGGCGCCGGCGAAGTTGTCGCTATCGGCGAGGGCGTGACCGACTTCAAACCCGGCGATCCCGTGGTCAGCACGTTCTTCCCCACCTGGCTCGACGGCGAACCGGAGGTCGAGGGTTTCGCCACCACGCCCGGCGACGGCGTCGATGGTTTCGCGCGTGAAGTGGTCACCGCCTCCGCCAACGGCTTCACCCATGCGCCCAGAGGATGGAGCGCGGTGGAAAGCGCCACGCTGACCACGGCGGGCCTGACCGCCTGGCGCGCGCTGCACGACGAGGGCCGCGTCAAGGCCGGCGCGACCGTGCTGGTGCAGGGGACAGGCGGGGTGTCGATCTTCGCGCTGCAATTCGCCAAACAGGCGGGCGCGACGGTGATCGCGACCTCGTCGAGCGACGAAAAGCTGGAAAAACTCAAAAGCCTTGGCGCCGATCACGTCATCAACTATCGCGCCACGCCCGACTGGGGCGACGTCGCGCGAAAATTGACGGACGGGCGCGGCGTCGATCACGTCATCGAGGTCGGCGGCCCCGCGACTCTGGCGCAAAGCATGATCGCCACGCGCGTCCACGGCCACATCGCGGTGATCGGCATCCTCACCGGCCTCGCCGGCGATTTCCCATTGGTCAACGCGCTGGTGCGCCAGCAGCAATTGCGCGCGGTGCTGGTCGGCAGCCGGCGCCAGCAGATCGACATGATCCGCGCCATCGACGCCACTGGATTAAAGCCGGTGATCGACAAGGTTTTCGCGCTGGAGGACATCGTCGCCGCCTTCCGCCATCAGGAAAGCAACAAGCACTTCGGCAAGATCTGTCTGGAGATTTGAGAAAGGCGGGGCGAGCGGGGCGGCGCCCCGTTTACGCCTCGGGCGCTTCCTCTTCCGCGTCGCCCTCGTGATATTCGAGCGTCACGACGCGGTTTTTCTCCACGGTGAGGGCCAAACGCCCGTGCTTGAGCTGCAACGCCTTTTCGCCAAACAGCTCGCGCCGCCACCCTTTTAACGCGCTGATATCGGCGGAATCGTCACTCGCGAGCGCTTCGAGATCGTCCGTGGTCGCGATCATCTTGGCGGCGACGCCCTGCGCCTCCGCCACCTGCCGCAACAGCACTTTCAACAGCTCCACCGTGGCGCCCGTGCCGTTGCTGCGCCGTTCGCGGTCGATGCGCGGCAGGGTTTTGGGATCGCGTTCGAGGCCGCGCTCCACCGCCGCGACAATGTCCGCGCCGGAGCGCGAGCGCTCCATGCCGCGCGGAAAGGCGCGCAGATTGCCCAGCGCCTCCACCGTGCGCGGCGCCGCCAGCGCGATCTCGGTCAGAATATCGTCCTTGAGCACGCGCGAACGCGGCACGTCGCGGGTCTGCGCCTCCTGTTCGCGCCAGGCGGCCAACTCCATCAGCACGGCGAGGTCGCGGGGTTTTCGCGCGCGATGGGCGTAGCGCTCCCAGGCGCGGTCCGGCCGCATTTCGTAGGTGTCCTGATTGGTCAGTGTGGCCATTTCGTCGGCCAGCCAATGCAACCGTCCCGCTTTTTCAAGCTTCTGCTTCAGCGCCCGATAAATGTCGCGCAAATGGGTGACGTCGGCGATGGCGTAATCGATCTGGGCGTCCGACAGCGGCCGCCGCGACCAGTCGGTGAAGCGCGAACTCTTGTCGAGCGTCACCTTGCACAGGCTTTGCGCCAACTCGCCATAGGCGATCTGGTCGCCATAGCCGCACACCATGGCGGCGACCTGGGTGTCGAACAAAGGCGCGGGAATGAGTTTCGCCAGATTCCAGATGATTTCCAGATCCTGCCGCGCCGCGTGAAAAACCTTCACGACCTTTTCGTTGGCCATCAGTTCGAAGAACGGCGACATGTCCAGGTTTTCGGCCAGCGCGTCGATGGCGGCGGCCTTGGTGTCGCAGGCCACCTGAATGACGCAGACTTTTGGCCAGAAGGTCGTTTCGCGGAGAAACTCCGTATCGACCGTCACGAATTCATGCTGGGAGAATTCGCGGCACAAGGCCGCCAGTTCGTCAGAATCGGTCACAAGGCTCATGAAAGCCTTCATAATCCACCGAGGCCGCCGCCGCCAGTGGCCAATTCCTTCAAGGTGGCGGAAAAGACCATCGAGATCGCGGAAATTTGCTTCAGCGGTCGCGACCGTCGTCGAACGCGCGCCGCGCCGCCCCGATCTCTTCGAAATGCCGTTCCGCCCAGCGCCACACCCCGCAGAACGCCTCGCCAAGGCCGCGCCCCAGCGGCGTGAGCGCATATTCGACCTTCGGCGGGACGACGGCATAGACCTTGCGCGTCAACAGGCCGTCGCGCTCCATGTGGCGCAAGGTTTGGGTCAGCATTTTCTGGCTCACGCCGTCAACCCGCTCCAGCAGCCGGGTGAAGCGCAGCGGACTCTCCGCCTCCAGTTCCTCCAGCACCAGCATGGTCCATTTGTCGGCGACGCGGCCGATGATTTCAGTGACCAGGGCGTCGAGCCGCGGGTCGGTGACGCCGGACGTGTTTTCGGTTGCGGCCTTGGCGATCATCTTCACTCTCTTTTTGGTAAGTATAGAACTTTTTCATGCCTTCTTCAATTTTGATCGGCTTGGCCCCAGATTGGGGATGCGGTCGAGTCCGGCCGCATCAGGAGGTTGGACCATGAAGATTTCCGGCAACGCCATTCTCATCACTGGCGGCGGCTCCGGCATCGGGCGCGGCCTCGCCGAGGGCTTTCACGCCAGGGGCAATCGCGTGCTGATCGCGGGGCGCGGGCGCGACAGGCTGGAGGCGGTCGCAGCCGCCAATCCCGGCATGGAGTTCGCCACCGTGGACATGACGGACCCCGACTCCATCGCGCGACTGGCCGAGGAGGCGACGCAAATCTTTCCCGATCTCAATGTCCTCATCAACAACGCCGGGATGATGCAGACCGAAAACCTGCGCGATCCCGCCAGCCTCGCCACGGCCGAAGCCACGATCGCCACCAACCTGCTCGGTCCGATCCGCCTGACCCTGGCGCTGCTGCCGCATCTGACCCGGCAGGCCGACGCCGCCGTGCTGACCACGACGTCGGGCCTGGCCTTCCTGCCGCTGGCGGCGACGCCCACCTATTGCGCCACCAAGGCGGCGCTGCATTCCTGGGGGCAATCGCTGCGCTGGCAATTGCGCGACACGTCCGTCAAGGTCCACGAAATCGCCCCGCCCTATGTGCAAACCGGGCTCACCGGCGAACGTCAGGCCGCCGACCCCCGCGCCATGCCGCTGGAAGATTTTATCGCGGAGACTTTCGCCGTGCTGGAGCGCGATCCCGACGCGCATGAGATTCTGGTTGAGCGCGTGCTGCTGCTGCGCGAGGCCGAGCGGCGCGGCGACTATGACGCGCAGTTCACGCAGTTCAACACGATGATGGAGGCGCCCGGGCGCGGCGGCGCGTAGCCGCTCACGGATACGCCATGACGTGGCGCATCAGTTCGAGGACGGCGGCGGCTTCGTCGTTTTTCGCGACGGTGGCGTGCAGAAAGCCGGGCGAAATGGTGAATCCCAGGCCGCACGGACCCTCGACATAGGCCATGGCCCAGCCTTCGAAGCAGCGCGCTGTGACGTATTCGTGTCGCAGCAGGCGGATGTCGGTGTGTCGCTTGTCCTTGAGAATATGCGCATAGCAATCGGCGACGGCGAGCGATTTGCCTTCCAGCGTCTGCGCGAAGGAGCGCCCATTGAAAAACAGCGCGCCGGTGACGTCGTCGCGCGCGTTGTTGCGATGGGAGACAGCGAGAATGTCGGCGATCCCCGCTGCAATCTCCGCCGTCGTCCCGGCCAGGAGGCTGCGGCTGCTGTAGATGATCTGGACAAGCTCGCCATAGCTTTCCGCGGACGACACGGCGCGTTCCAATTCGAGTGTTGTTGCTTTGTCGGGATGCTATGCTGGAGCATGGCGATAAACAATTCGTAATCATGCCCAGGATTTGAGCAGGCGCGGGGGAAGGATTCAGGGCGGACGAAAAGGGTAAATCGCGCTGGCGAGGCTCGCGCAAGCTTCGTTGACCATAACGAACTGATCGGTTGGGGCTCCTTCCCCAACTGGCCAACTGGGAAGGAGCGCGCGCCACGGATGTACTGGCGGCGCTCTTTTTTTGTGATGAGGCGCGTTCGCGATGGCCTCGCCTCCCGGCTCCCGCGAGGCCTTATGAAAAAGCTGATGTTCGCCACCGTCGCCGTTTTTGGCGCTGTCCAGCGCCGCGTGCGCCGAAGCTGACATCGCCCAGCAACCCCACGACTGTAAATGCAACAAGACCATCCGCGTAAACACGCGCGACGGCCAGCCCTTCAAGATCGAGGGTTCGCGGGCGGGGGCAAGGGTTCGCGTTGGGGAAAGAGCCGAGAATTAACCATGGTTTCGAAAAGCTTAACAAAAACATTCAAAAACTGAGACAAAGCCGTCACTCCGGTTAATATATCCTTAACCTGAAAGGGCGTGACACAATGACTTTCGATGCTGGTTTGGATGTCGCCGAACATATCAAAACCGACGGCGGCGCGCGGGTCTTTTCGGCCGGAGATGACAAAGTCAGCGTTCGGCGGCTTCCCGAACTGAGTTCGGTCATCGCTTCGAAATGGACGGCGGGTTTCGGCCCCGACGACATCGTCGCCTTCGGCGATGTCTTGGAAGAGGCCCTGGACGAAAATCCGAAATTTCTGATTTTCGATTTTGCTCATCGTTCGGCCGGCTCGGCCACGCAATCCGAAAACGACGGGCTCGCGGAACTCGTTCACACCGCCGCCAATCTCATCGCGAATTCCTCCACGGTTGCGGTCGCCTGGGCGCGCGGGGACATGGTCGGCGCCGATTTGGAATTCGCCTTGGCCTGCTCGATGATCGCAGCGGAACCCTGCGCAACTTTCACCTTGTCTCCTTTTGGCGGCGCTTACGCGTTTCTGGCCAGAAAAATCGGCATGGCGCGTGCAGAGCGCGCCATGCTCGATCGCGAACGTTTGAGCGCCCACGCCATGCGCGACATGCTGCTGGCGCGCCACGTCGCGGAGGGCATTGGCGACGGCGACGACGCCATAATCGAATTCCTCAACAAAAACCTGCGCCGTCACAACGCCCTGTCCCATATGTACCGGGCCCAACGCCTGGTCATGCCGGTTCCCTATGAACTGGTGCGCGCGGCACACGGCGCCTGAGGATAGCGACGGCTGCGAACATCGCTGACGGTTGGGAAATCGAACAGCTGTTGGAACGAGGTTCAAGCCGCTTGCGAAAAGGGCAAACGGAAGGGAACTCGGATCATTTCCATGATTTCGCCGAGAGGCGCCGGCCGGCTGAACAGGAAGCCCTGAATTTCGTGAATGCCTCGCGCGGCCAGCAGAGCGAGCTGCGCGGGCGTCTCGACGCCCTCGACAACCATCGATATATCAAGGTCTTTCGCCAAATGCATGATGGCGGTGATGACCGCGAGCGACTTGGGATCATCGAGGTCTTTGACGAAGGCGCGATCGATCTTGATTTTATGGAATGGGAATCGGTTCAGATAGCTCAGGCTGGAATAGCCGGTGCCGAAATCGTCGAGCGCCAAACGCACGCCCAACGCGGCCAATTCATGAAAGACCAGGAGCGTCGCTTCCGTGTCCTGAATGACGATCGTTTCGGTGACCTCGACCTCCAGTCGGTTTGCCGCGAGTCTCGAGGACGCAAGCGCTCGCGTGATCACGTCGCAGATATTGCTGCGGCGAAACTGGATCGCCGAGAAATTCACGGCCACGCGGATATTGTCCGGCCATGAGGCCGCGTCGCGACATGCGCGATTGAGAACCCATTCGCCGATTTCCACGATCATGCCGGTTTCCTCGGCGATTGGAATGAACACCGTCGGCGAAATAAAGCCTTGCGAAGGGTGACGCCACCGCAGCAAGGCCTCGAAAGCGTTGGCGCGGCCGGTGCGAATATCGACGACGGGCTGGTAGAACACCTCCAGTTCATCATGGACGAGCGCCTTGCGCAGATCGACCTCGATCTGGCGTTTGCTCTGCGCCTGTTCGTCCATGGAGGCGGAGAAGCGCCGGAAACAGCCGCGACCCCACGCCTTGGCGTGATAGAGCGCCATGTCGGCGTTCTTGATGATGTCGTCGGCGTTGGCGCCGTCTTTTGGCGCGGACGCGGCGCCAATGCTCGCGCTGATGACAATCTTGTGTTCGGCGATTTGATAGGGCGCGCTGAGGGCCGCGATCAGACGTTCGCTCACGGCGTCGAGATCGATGACGTCACGCGTCGGAGTCATGAGGATCAGGAATTCGTCTCCGCCAAAACGGGCGACGAGATCGACGCTTCGAACCGAGGCTTCCAATCTTTTGGCCACTTCGCGCAAAAGCTTGTCGCCGACGGGATGGCCGAGCGTGTCGTTCACCTCCTTGAACAGGTCGAGGTCGACGTAAAGGACCGAAAATCCGAGACCGCTTTTGTCGCTGTGATCGAACGCGGCTTGCATGCGGTCGCGGAATTGAATGCGGTTCGGAAGACCGGTCAACGTGTCGAACAGCGCCATGTGCTCGATTTTTCTCGATGCGAGGCGCGTTTCGGTCACGTCTTCCGCCACGATGACAAGCCCGCCGTCATCCATCGGATCGCAACGAAAATCGAAAATGGCCTCGCCAAGCGCAGCGGTGAAAACGCTCCCTTCCACCTTGTTGATATGACGATCGAAGTCAACAATGAAGGCATGGCCGTCAAGTTGCGACAAGCCCTGCGCCGCCACGATTTGTTGCGCCAGTTCGCGCGTGTCCATCCCAACCAAATTCGCCTTGATGCCGAACAGGTCCGGGAAACGGCGGTTGACGACGGAGAGGACCCCGTTCATGTCGACCATGCAGAGGCCTTGCGACATGTTGTTCAGGGCGGCGTCGAGGCGGTCCGTTTGAATCTTGGCTTCGCGCCCCTTGATGAGCGCGGTCAGCAGATAGGCGTTCAGGAACCTGGTTGTCGACACGACCGACACAAAGATGATCAGCAACAGGACCGACAAGCCGATGTGCCAGCCTTCCAGTTCAAGCCACAAGGCGAGACACAGCGGCAGGAAAAGGCCCGCGACCTGGCCGAGCACGATGGAGGGTCGCGCCGCGTTGCGGCCCGGAATGGCGCCGGCGCAGCCGAGCACGACGACCAGCCCATAGATGATGGTCATCGGATCGGCGTGCCGCTGAAACAGAATGGCCCCCGTTGCGCCGACGGTCATCATGAAAACAACCGCGCCGACCGCGTATAAAATTTCCCAGCGACGCGCATTCTCCCGTCGTTTCGCAACCGAGCTGGCGCGATAGGCGCTAAACACCGCCATGCGGAACGCGGTCACGCCGCACATGGCCGCGGCAAAGCCAATGAAGACGCTTTCGCCGGTGCGGGCATAAGCGATGGCCGGGGCGATCAGACCGCCGAGCACGCCAGCGAAAAACGAAGCCGTGGTTCCAAAAAGCGAATCGACCAGATCGGCATGGATGTCCGGCGGGACCGTCTTGGGCGACGGCTTGCTGTGAAGCGACATGACCGGCGCCGATCTAAGAGGATGTTGTTTTGTTTCGCGCTTGGGTCTTCTTCCTTTGCGCGGAGACGAGTCGATCCATGTGACGAATATCCGCCGGTCCGACGGAATAGCAGCATTCGCCCCACTGATCGTTCACGGCGATCAATTCTTCGTAGGAGATCGGCAGACAGGCGCGACGGCTTTGCGCCACGCTGCGCAGGTCGGAGAAACGGCTTTCGTCCCCGGCGATCCATTTGTTGGCGCAGGCGACGCCATCGCCATCTTCGGCCAGGACGTCGACGAGGCCCTGTTCGTGCATTTCGGCGCCGGAAAACACTTTCCCGGACATCATGACTTCTTCCGCCCAGGCCGCGCCCATGCGCCGCGTCAATGTGCTGGCGGCGCCCATGCCCGGGAAGGTGTTGAAAGCCACTTCGGGCATACCCAGTTTGGCGCCGCGTTCGGCGATCAGAAAGTCTTCGGCCAGAGCGGCTTCCAGACCGCCCCCCAACGCATCGCCCTGAACGAGCGCCAATGTGACGATCGGCAGGCCGAACCCTTGGGTGAGACCGTACAATCCGTCGATGGCGGCGTGTCCGTAACGCCGGAAGGCGGCCCGGCTTCCCTTGCGGATCGAGTCCGCGAATGTCGCGAGATCGCCGCCGAGGTTGAAAATGCCGGAACGCCTTGACGCCATCACGAAATAGCGGACGGGAAAGGCCTCGGGGTCGGCGGCGCGAAACAACGCCCGCAGCGATTCCCGCACATCGACGATATCGTTGATGGTCTGAAGCGTGAAGCAAGGGGGCGTATCCGCCTTGTAAAACATCCAGAATGCGCGGGAAGCGCCATCGAATTCGACATCCAGCGTCGGAAAGGACCACCCCGGAAACTCAGCCGGTTCGCGTGGGCGGATCACAAGCCTCAATTCCATGATGCAACACTCCCGTCGAGCGAATGAATCGCGGCTTTAAGCCGGCATATCCGCACTCTCGCCGTGAAGGACTTTGCCCGGAGTTCATGAATAAATTGTTGTTTACGTTAGGAAATCCAGGTTAGGTGCGTAAGCGCCTTTTCGGAAGGGCAAACGTCGTCGCCTTGTCGGATCCGAAACGCCGCTGAAGCGAATTTCCCCTTCTGGCGCATTCTTTTCCCTGTGGACCTCGACCGGTCCCTCGCACGCGCGCCCCGAGTGCAGGCGGCAGCCGCGCTTGCGCTTCAACGGCAGTCGAAGGCGCTTCCGACGGTCTCGTGAGTTCACGAGACGACGCTCCCGTGCGTTTCCGCACATCGAAAATGGCGCTTGGGATGGCGACCCCGACAGGATTCGAACCTGTGACCTACCGCTTAGAAGGCGGTTGCTCTATCCACTGAGCTACGGGGCCTTTTACGCTTTCAGTGCGTCCAGGGCGCGACGCGATTGGTCTTGAAATTGTCGGAATAGGACATGACGCGGCGCTTGGCCTCGTTCGGCTCCTCGACGCGATAGGCGATGGCGTTGCGCTCGGCATAGGCCACCGCCTCTTCCTTGGTCGGAAAAGTCAGCTTGATCTGGCTCTTCATGTCGGAAGACGAGGTCCAGCCCATCAGCGGCTCAATGCCGCGCGGCGTCTCCGGGACATATTCCAGCCGCCAGGCGCGGGTCTTGCCAAGTCCCGATTGCGTGGCGGTCTTGGCGGGGCGGAAGATGCGAGCCGTCATTGCGCGTCCCAATCCTGAAACTGCTCCCGGCGGCGCGCCATTGCGGGCGCGCGGCGCAAAATGCGGCCGGGATTTTCAGCCTTTTCAATAGGGGAATCGCGCGCACAAAGCAAGGCGCGCGCCTCTTGACGCGCCCCCTCGCGCGCCGCCACTCTCGCCGTGAAAGGGAATCTCATGTCCAAATCCACGCCTGAGTCGCGCAAAAACATGCGCGCGCGCACAAAACTGGTCTATGCCGGCCGCGCGCCGGAAGACCAGTTCGGCTTCGTCAACACGCCGATCTATCGCGGCTCCACCGTGCTGTTTCCCGATATGGCCACGCTCGAATCGCGCTCGGGTTCGCGCTTTCGCTATGGCACGTTCGGCACGCCGACCACCGAAGCGCTGGAACAGGCCTGGAGCGAAATTTCGGGCGCCGCCGACACCGTGCTGGCGCCGTCCGGCCTCGCCGCCTGCTGCCTCGCCTTGCTCACCGCTTTGTCGAGCGGCGACCATGTGCTGGTCACCGACTCGGCCTATGGCCCGACCCGCAGCTTTTGCGAGGCGTTTCTGACCCGGATGGGGATCGCAACCACCTTTTACGATCCGCTGGTCGGCGCCGGGATCGCGGCTCTGTTCCGGCCCAACACCAGGGCGGTTCTGGTCGAGGCGCCCGGTTCGCAAAGTTTTGAAATCCAGGATATTCCGGCCATAGCCGCCGTCGCCCACGCCAAAAACGCCTGCGTGATCATGGACAACACCTGGGCGACGCCGATGTTTTTCCCGGCGCATGAACGCGGCGTCGATCTCTCTGCCGACGCCGGCACCAAATATCTGTCGGGCCATTCCGACCTGCTGCTCGGCCTCGTTTCGGCCAACGCCAAATGGGCGAAACGGCTGCGCCAGACCTTTCAGTTGTTTTCCAATTGCGCGGGGCAGGAGGACGCCTGGCTGGCGCTGCGCGGGTTGCGCACCATGGCGCTGCGTCTGCGCGAGGCGGAAAAGCAGGGACTCGCGCTGGCCCGCTGGCTGGAGTCAAGGCCGGAAGTGTCTCGCGTGCTGCATCCCGCGCTGGAAAGCCATCCCGGCCATGCGCTGTGGAAGCGCGATTTTCTCGGCTCGACCGGGCTGTTTTCGGTGATCCTGAAACCGGCGTCGAAGCGGGCGGTCGCCGCGCTGCTCGATGGTTTGGAGCTGTTCGGGCTTGGCTACAGTTGGGGCGGTTTTGAGAGCCTCGTCATTCCGTTCGACTGTTCCAGCTATCGCGCGGCTTCCGTATGGGCGCCCGAGGGTCCCGCGCTGCGCTTTTCCGTCGGTCTGGAAGACATTGAGGATTTGAAGGACGATCTGGACAAGGGATTTGCACGACTACGCGCAGAGGCGTGATCCCCGCGCCCTGGGCCAGAACGAGTCCGGCGCGACGGTGAAGGCGAGTCTTCGCCGCGCGAAAACCAGCGCCGTAAGGTAAGCGCAGGCCAGCCCGATCAGCGCGCCGCCGAGGACGTCGCTGCAATAATGCGCGCCGATGATGACGCGCGAGGCCGCAATCGCCAGGGCGGCGAGAAAGGGCAGGGGTTTGAACCGGCGCGGCAGGAAAAAGCCGAGCGCGGCGGCGGTGGCGAAGGCCGTGATGGTGTGGCCCGAGGGAAAGCTGGCGTAGATCGACGGCAGGGAGAAAAACTCGAAATGATGCGGCCCGACCTTGTCCAGCAGGGCCGGCCGCGCGCGCCCGATCGGATGTTTCAGCGCCTGCGAGAGAAGGCCGGAATCCGCCAGCACGACAAAGACATAGAGCGCACGCGCCGCCAGCAGCCCAAAACACGCCCTTGCCCGGCGCGTCACGGCGGAGGCGCGGGCGCCGGCGGCGCCGACAAAAGTCAGGACCGACAGCGCGAACAGCCAATGCGATTCGCCGAAGCGGGTGACGATTTGAAAGACATCGACGAGATCGCGCGGCAGCGCACGGGCGCCCCGTGCAAAAATTTCGTCGAAAATCAGGCTGATATCGGCCAGAACAGCCAGCGCTGGCGCGATCGCGGCCAGGGCCGGCGGCCAGATCGAGGCGGCGGCGGGCGTGCGCCGGCGCCAATGTTCGCGTAAATCGGCAAGGTCGGCGCGCAGCGCGCCTGGGCGCGTCACGCGCCGCCGCGCCGCAGCAGCAGCGTCGCCCAGCCGTCGATGGCGCGACGGCGCGCGATGGCGAAACCCTGCGCCGCCCAGGCGGAGGCCACGCCGGGCACATCGCGCAACAGCATGCCGGACAGCACCACATCGGCGTTGGGCGCGGCGAGTTGCGCGAGGCTCGGGGCCAGCATCCGCAAGGGTTTGGCCAGAATGTTGGCGAAGATCAGATCGTAGCCTTCCAGCCGCCGCAAGGCCGGATGGGCGGCGCCGCGCGCCCGCACCGGTTTGAGCCAGGGACCGGCGCCATTGAGCAAAGCGTTGCCGCGCGTCGCCTTGACCGCTTCGGCGTCAATGTCGCCCGCCGCCACGTTTACGCGCAAGGCGCGGGCGGCGGCCAGCGCCAGAACCCCGGTGCCGCAGCCGACATCGAGAATGTTTTGCGGGCGGCGGCGTTTCAGAATGTCTTCCAGAAACAGCAGACAGCCGCGCGTGGTGCCATGGTGGCCGGTGCCAAAGGCCAGCGCCGCCTCGATTTCGAGGCCGATGTCATTGACCTTGACGCTGGCGCGGTCGTGCGAGCCATGCACGAGAAAACGCCCGGCGCGCACCGCCGACAGGCCCTCCAGCGCGGACGCGACCCAGTCCTTTTGCGAGACGCGGCCGAAGCTGATCTGTTGCGCCAGCTCCGCGCCGACGACCACCGCCGCCAGTTCGCGCACGTTATCTTCGTCCAGCGCGTGGCTGAAATAGACTTCCACCACCCACGGCGTCGCCGCCCAGCTTGCGGTGGAGGCCTGCTCCTCGAAGGCGGCCGCCGCCGTTTCGGCGGGGTCGAACGTCTCGACCACGAGATCGGCGAGCGCGCGCGCCTGCGCTTCATCGCAGCGCAGCCGCATGACAAAGGCGGCGTTGTTGGGGGGCAGTCCTTCAAGCATGGCGCGGCTTTACCATGGCCGACAAGCCAAGTCGATCTTGCGCGCGGCGTCGCGGCGGCTAGATTGGCGGCGGGAGGGCGACATGCGCCGAATCTTCTTGCTCGCGTTCTGTATGGCCGTCGCGCCGGCCCTCGCCGAAACGCCAGGCCCCGAACCGACGCCGGCGGAGCAGCGCGCCGTGCAAAAATATGGCGTGGATCATCCCGACTGCTTCGCCTGGACCGACGGCTGCATGATCTGCACGCAAAAAACCTGCTCGACGCCGGGCATCGCCTGCACGCCGCATGAGCCGGTCTGCGAGGCGCGGGCCGAAAAGCTGGAAGCGCCGAAGCCGGACACATCGCCGGTTGCGCCGCCTGCGGAAAAACCCTAAGCAGGGCGCGCCAGTCGGCTGGACAGCCGCTGTTTCCCCCGCAATCGCCCATCGGGAGATTGCGGGCAAACAGAGGAAAGTCCGGGCTCCACGGAGAAACGGCGCCGGATAACGTCCGGCGGGGGCGACCCCAGGGAAAGCGCCACAGAAAGCAAACCGCCTTGCGCCAAGGAGTCTCCTTGGCTGGAGGTAAGGGTGAAAGGGTGCGGTAAGAGCGCACCGCGTTGGCGGCAACGTCGGCGGCAAGGCAAGCCCCGCCGGGAGCAAAACCGAATAGGGACGACAGGGGAAACCCACCCTCTCCGGGGCGTCGTCCGGGTTGGTTGCATGAGGCCTCCAGCAATGGAGGTCCCAGATGAATGGCTGTCGCGCGCCGCAAGGCGCCATACAGAACCCGGCTTACAGGCCGACTGGCGCTAAAAACCCATATGCCGTGGTTGCTCCCAAGGGGGGCGACCATGGCGCGCACGTGCAGCGCGCCGACACGGGCGCGCTCAATCGCCCCGCGAGAACCCCAAGGGGAGGGGCGCCGGGCAAGCCTTTGACCGGAAAACCTCTTCCTCTCTCAACAAAGTCTTAACGCTAAGAATGCTTTAATGGGCGTGAACACCGCAACCCGGCCGCGTTGACGCCCAGACATGACGCATGTTAGCCCGCCTCCACTTCCGCGCGGCGCCGTTTCGGCGCTGGCCGGGTTGGTGTGCGCGCCGCCACGCGCAGTTTCAGGAATCCATGCCCTTGCCCCTTTTTCCCGCGCGAGGCCCGCGATGAGCGACGCGCGCCACATTCCCGTCCTGCTCGCCGAAGTGCTTGACGCGCTCGACGTCGCGCCGGGCAAGACTTTCATCGACGGCACGTTCGGCGCCGGCGGTTATACGCGGGGCATTCTTGAGCGCGGCGGCGACGTGCTGGCGCTCGACCGCGACCCCACCGCCATAGCCGCCGGCCAGGACCTGGTCGCCGAGGCGGGCGGACGCCTGAAACTGGTGGAAACCCGGTTCTCCAGGATGGAGCAGGTGGCGGCTGACCAAAAATTCGATGGAATCGCCCTCGATATCGGCGTCTCCTCCATGCAGTTCGACGAGGCCGAGCGCGGCTTTTCCTTCCGCTTCGACGGGCCGCTGGACATGCGCATGTCGCGCAATGGCCGCAGCGCCGCCGATCTCGTCAACGAGACGGAGCAGGACGACCTCGCCAATCTCATCTATCTCTATGGCGAGGAGCGCGCCTCGCGCCGCATCGCCCGCGCCATCTGCATCGAGCGGGCCAAGGCGCCGATCCTCACCACCTTGCGCCTCGCCGAAATCGTCGCCCGCGCCAATCCGTCCCGCCCCCAGGACATTCATCCGGCGACGCGCACGTTTCAGGCGCTGCGCATCGCCGTGAACGAGGAGCTTGACGAGTTTTCGCGCGCGCTGGAGGCCGCCGAGCGGCTCTTGAAACCCGGCGGTCGCCTCGCCGTTGTGACCTTCCATTCGCTGGAGGACCGCATCGCCAAGAAATTTTTCGGCGACCGCAGCGGGCGCGGGCGCGCGGCCTCGCGGCTGTTGCCCGGCGAAATCCCTCCGCCCGAACCCACTTTCGCCCTCCACGGGCGTCAGCCCGTCGCTGCGGGCTACGAAGAGTCGCTGAAGAATCCGCGCGCCCGCTCCGCAAAGCTGCGCTGGGCGGAGCGGCTCGCCAGCCCGGCCCGGGAGGTTTAGATGTTCCGCATCCTCAACATCGTCGCCGTGATCGTGCTGGTGGGTTCGGCCGTTTATGCCTATGAGATCAAATATTCGACGCTCTATCAGGCCGAGCAGCTGGCCAAGGCCAAGCGCGATCTGTCGCGCGAGACCGACCGCGTCGCCATGCTCAAGGCGGAATGGTCGAACCTCGTCAATCCCGACCGCATCGAGACGCTGGCGGGCAAATATCTCGGCGGCCAGACCCTGCAACTGACGCAGATCGTCAGCGCCAGCGCCGTGCCGGACAAGGCGGCGCGCGGCGACGAAATCGCCGCCAAGCTGAGCGATCTCGGCCTGGACGCGCCGACCAAAACCCCCTCGGCCAGCAGCGCGCCGGCGACGCCGTCCCACGGCGCGCGGGCGGCGACGCCCAGCGGCGCGCCGGCGACGTCGAAACCGAACGCCGCCGCGCCGGCCAAGATCGTCGCCAAGCCTTTAAAAACAGTCTCTAAGCCGAAGGCGGAGTGATGAACATGCAATCCGCCGCCGCCCGCGCGCAGAACGACCGTTTCGAACCGCCCGATCTCGCGACGGAGCCAGGGATCGAGCCGAATTTCGAGCCCATAGGCGTGGAGCCGGCGCCGCCGCCGCCGCCCGCGCCGCCGCCGTTCTTCCTGCGCCGGTCGTTCTGGCGCGCGCTCGGCTCGACCGATCTCGACAAGAGCCGGGGCCGCATCCGCCTCGTCGCTCTGCTGTTCGCCGCGCTGTTTTGCGTCTTCGTCGCGCGTCTCGCCGCGTTCGGCCTGTCGCCCGGCCAGCATTCGGCGCAGCGCGACGCCGCCGAGGCGGTTTCGGCCGCGCGGCCCGACCTCACCGACCGCAATGGCGAGGTGTTCGCCACCGACGTCAAGGTGATGTCGGTGTTCGCGGAGCCGCGCTCCATCGTCGACAAGGACGAGGCGACCGAACAGCTCACCGCCATCCTGCCCGATCTCAACGCCTCCGAACTGCGCGAAAAACTCGGCAAGAAGAAGGGCTTCGTCTGGGTCAAGCGCGAGGTCACGCCGACGCAGCAGAACCAGATCTTCCGGTTGGGCCTGCCCGGCGTCGGCTTCCTGCCCGAGCACAAGCGCGTCTATCCCAACGGGCGCCTCGGCTCCCATGTGGTCGGCTTCACCAATGCCGACAATGACGGGCTGATGGGCGTGGAAAAATACCTGGACGACCAGGGCCTCGGGGCGCTGCGCGCCTCCGGCATCGCCATGCCCAAGCAGGAGTTGCGTCCGGTCGCGCTGTCGCTCGACCTGCGCGCCACGCATGCCCTGCGCGACGAACTGGCCAAGGCGATGGAGCGCTTCCGCGCCAAGGCCGCCGCCTCCGCCATTCTCGATGTCAACACCGGCGAAGTCGTCGCCGCCGCATCCTTGCCCGATTATGACCCCAATGATCCCCGCGACGCGCAGAAGGAGGACAATTTCAACCGCCTCACTTACGGCGTGTTTGAAATGGGCTCGACCTTCAAGGCGCTGACCCTGGCCATGGCGATGGATTCCGGCAAGTTCGGACTGATGTCCACCGTCTCCGGCCAGGCGCCGCTGCATATCGGACGCAATGTCATTCACGATTACCACCCCAAGAACCGGATGTTGACCCTGCCCGAGGTGTTCAAATATTCATCCAACGTCGGCACGGCGCGGCTCGCCCTGACGGTCGGTCCCGATTACCAGAAGGGCTTCCTGCGCAAGATGGGCCAGCTCGACCGCATGCGCACGGAATTGCCGGAAAGCCGCGAGCCGATGCAGCCGCATCAGGCGCATTGGTCGCAGGTGTCGTCGGCGACCATCGCCTTCGGCCATGGCCTCGCCGTGGCGCCGTTGCAGGCGATGATGGCGGTGGCGGCGCTGGTCAATGGCGGCTATCTGGTCACGCCGACCTTCCTCAAGCGCCCCGCGGATTTCGACAAGACCACGATGCCGCGCGTGATAAAACCTGAAACCAGCGAGGCCCTGCGTTACATCATGCGTCTCAACGCCGAGGTCGGCACCGCCAGGAAAGCCAACATTCCCGGCTATTTCGTCGGCGGCAAGACCGGCACGGCGGAAAAGGTTTTCCACGGCCGTTACGACCACACCAAACTGTTCACCACCTTCATGGCGGTGGCCCCCTCCGACGCGCCGCGCTATCTGTTCCTGACGGTGATGGACGAGCCGCAGGGCTTGCCCGAGGACGGCCATTTCGCCACCGCCGCCTACAATTCCGGCTATGTCACGGGCCGGTTGATCGAGCGCGTCACGCCCATCCTCGGCCTGCCGCCGCGCCTTGAACTGCCGACGCAGCCCTTCCCGATTCTGGCGCGCATGGGCTATGGCTTCGCCAACCAGCCGGCGCAGCAGGGGGGAGGCGAGGAATGACGCGGCTCACGGATTTCTTCCCCGACGCGCCGGAGGACGCGGACGTCGCCGGCCTGACCGCCGACAGCCGCGCGGTCGCGCCCGGATTCATTTTCTTCGCCCTAGCCGGCGCCAAGGCCGACGGCATGGCTTTCGCCGAAAAGGCGCTGGCCGCCGGCGCCGTCGCCGTGGTGGGCGACCGGCCCGCGCCTGAAAACATCGCCGCGCGCTATGTGCGGGTCGATGACGCCCGCGCCGCGCTGTCGCGGGCCGCGGCGGTGTTCTATCCGCGTCAGCCCGAAAGAATCGTCGCGGTCACCGGCACGTCGGGCAAGACCTCGGTGGCCGATTTCACCCGACAGATCTTCGCTTATTGCGGCTTTGCGGCGGCTTCGCTCGGCACCATCGGCGTGATCAAGCCGTCGGGCGCCGTCTATGGTTCGCTGACCACGCCCGATCCGCTGACGCTGCACAAGACCCTCGACGCGCTGGCGCAAGAGGGGGTGACGCATCTCGCCATGGAGGCCTCCTCGCATGGTCTCGACCAGCGCCGGCTCGACGGCGTCAGGATTTGCGCGGCCGGCTTCACCAATCTGTCGCGCGACCATCTCGATTATCACGCCGATCTCGAAGACTATTTCGCGGCCAAGCTGCGGCTGTTCACCGATTTGCTGCCGCGGGGCGGCGTCGCGGTGATCGCCGCCGGCGGCGCCTTTTCCGACCGGGTGATCGCGGCCTGCGCGCAGCGCGGCATAAAGAGCTTTTCGGTCGGCGCGGGCGGTCAGGGGATCTGCCTTTTGGGCGCGCGCGCCGAAGGGTTCGAGCAACGGCTCATCCTGGTCCACAACGGCGTGGAGCGCGAAATCCTGTTGCCGCTCGCCGGCGCCTTCCAGGCGGAAAACGCGCTGGTCGCGGCGGGCCTCGCGCTCGCCGCCGGCGCGCCGGCGGAAAGAGTTTTCGCCGCGCTGGAGCAGCTCAAGGGCGCGCCGGGGCGGCTCGAATGCGTCGGCGACCGGCGGGGCGCGCCGGTGTTCGTCGATTACGCGCACAAGCCCGACGCGCTGGAAAAGGCGCTGGCGGCGCTGCGGCCGTTCGCGAAAAACCGCCTGATCGTGGTGTTCGGCTGCGGCGGCGACCGCGACGCCGGCAAGCGTCCGATCATGGGCGAGATCGCCACGCGCGGCGCCGATCTGGTCATCGTCACCGACGACAATCCGCGCGGCGAGGAGCCCGCCAGCATACGCGCGCAAATCCTCGCGGGCGCGCCGGGCGCCCGCGAGATCGGCGACCGCGCCAGCGCCATCCGCGCGGGGGTCGCGGAGCTGCGCCCGGGCGACGCGCTGCTGATCGCCGGCAAGGGCCACGAAACCGGACAGATCGTCGCCGGCGACGTCCTGCCGTTTTCCGATCACGACGCCGCGCGCGCCGCGCTGAAGGCGGCGCGGGCGTTCCTGTGGAGCGGGCTGGGCCTGTTCGCCCCGCTGCGCGCGCGCCTCCTCGGCGCCGCGCCAGCCGGCGTGAACGGCGTGTCGATCGACACGCGCACCCTTGAACCGGGCGACCTGTTCTTCGCCATCAAGGGCGACCGAACCGATGGCCACGACTATGTCGCGGCGGCTTTCGCGGGCGGCGCGGCGGCGGCCGTGGTCGACGAGGCGCACGCCCAGGCGCTGAAAGGGCTTGGAACGCTCTATGTCGTCCACGACGTCCTGAAAAGCCTGGAGGGACTCGCCCGCGCCGCGCGCGAACGCACGCGCGCCGGGGTGATCGCGGTGACGGGATCGGTCGGGAAGACCTCGACCAAGGAGGCGCTGGCGCAAGTGCTGCGCGCGGCCGGCGCCACCCACGCCTCCGAAAAAAGTTTCAATAATCACTGGGGCGTGCCGCTGACGCTGGCGCGCCTGCCCGAGGACGCCGATTTCGCCGTGTTCGAGATCGGCATGAACCATGCCGGCGAGATCGCCGCGCTGGTGGACATGGTGCGGCCCCATGTCGCCGTCATCACCAATGTCGCGCCGGTGCATCTCGAATATTTCGAAAATGTGGAAGCCATCGCCCGCGCCAAGGCGGAGATCTTTTCCGGGCTGGTCGAGGGCGGCGTCGCCATCCTCAACCGCGACAACGACACCTTCCCGCTGCTCGAACAGGCGGCGCGGGCGGCCGGCGCCGGACATGTGCTGACCTTCGGCGAGGCGGCGGGGGCGGACGCGCAATTGCTCGACTACGACCCGCAGGAGTCCTCCGCCCTGGTGCTGGCGCGGGTGTTGGGCGAGGACTTCCTCTACAAGCTCGGGGCGCTGGGCAAGCATCTGGCGCTGAACAGTCTCGCGGTGCTGCTGGCGGCGCGCTCGGTCGGCATCGACGCGCGCAAGGCGTCCGAAACGCTGGCCGCCTTCGCGCCGCCAAAGGGGCGCGGCGCGCGCGAAATGTTACGGCTCGATCCGCTGTTCGAGGGCAGCGATTTCCTGTTGATCGACGAGAGCTACAACGCCAATCCCGCGTCGATGCGCGCGGCCATAGACCTGCTCGGCGCGGCGCCCGTGTCCAACCAGGGCCGCCGCATCGCCGCGCTCGGCGACATGCTGGAACTCGGGCCGAGCGGGCCGGCCTTGCACAGCCAACTGGTCGAGCCGCTCGAAAAAAACCGCATTGATCTGGTCTTCGCGGCGGGACCGCTGAGCCGGTCGCTGTTCGACGCCCTGCCGCAGCACATGCGCGGCGGCTGGGCGCCCGACGCGCTTGCGCTCGAAGACGAGTTGGCGCGCGCGCTGTGTCCCGGCGACGCGCTGATGGTCAAGGGATCGAACGGATCGAAAATGCACATGCTGGTCGCGGCGCTGAAAAATCGTTTCGCGGCGCCGGCGCAGAAATCAGAGGCATAGATGCTCACCTGGCTTGCCGAACTCGCCCATCACCTCAGCGTGCTCAACGTCTTTCGTTACATCACGTTCCGCGCCGCCGGAGCGAGCGCCACGGCGCTCGCCATCGTCGCCGTGTTCGGCCCCGGCGTCATCGCCGCGCTGCGGCTGAAACAGGGCAAGGGCCAGCCGATCCGCACGGACGGCCCGCAATCGCATCTCGCCAAGCGGGGCACGCCCACCATGGGCGGCCTGATGATCCTCGCGGGCGTCGCGCTCTCCACCGTGCTGTGGGCCAATCCGAAAAGCGCCTATGTCTGGATCGTGCTGTTCGTCACGCTGGGCTTTGGCGCCATCGGGTTCTACGACGATTATCTGAAAGTGAAAAAGCAGAGCCACGCCGGCTTTTCCGGCCGGTCGCGGCTCGCCATCGAGGCGGGCATCGCCATGCTCGCGGCCTATTTCATGATGTGCGCCTCGGCGGCGCCGCCGGTGGCTTCGTTCAGCGATCTCACCACCGCGCTGGTCGCGCCGTTTCACGCGGCGGCGCCGGCGACCAAGCTGGCGGCGCCCTTCATCAACGGCTGGCTGTTCGATCTCGGCTGGCTGTTCATTCCCTTCGCGGCTTTGGTCATCGTCGGCGCCGGCAACGCCGTCAATCTCACCGATGGTCTCGATGGCCTCGCCATCGTGCCGGTGATGATCGCCTCCGGCACTTTCGGCATCATCGCCTATCTCGCCGGCAATTTCATTTACGCCCATTACCTCGGCATCAACTTTGTCGCGGGCTCGGGCGAACTCACGGTGATGTGCGGCGCGGTTATCGGCGCGGGCCTGGGCTTCCTGTGGTTCAACGCGCCCCCGGCGCAGATCTTCATGGGCGACACGGGATCGCTGGCGTTGGGCGGGATGCTCGGCGCCGTTTCGGTGGCGACCAAGCACGAGATCGTGCTCGCCATTGTCGGCGGCCTGTTCGTGATGGAGGCGGTGTCGGTGATCGTGCAGGTGGTGTCGTTCAAGACCACGGGCAAGCGCGTGTTCAAAATGGCGCCTATCCATCACCATTTCGAACAGCTCGGCTGGTCCGAGCCTCAAGTCGTGGTGCGGTTCTGGATCATCGCCTTCGTGCTGGCCCTGATCGGCCTGACGACGCTGAAGGTGCGCTGATGATTGCTGTTTCGACCTTCTCCGGCAAGACCGTCGCCCTGTTCGGCCTCGGCGGCTCCGGCCTGTCCACGGCCAAGGCTCTGGCCGTCGGCGGCGCCCGCGTCTTCGTGTGGGACGATTCGGAAAGCGCGCGCGAAAAGGCGAGCGCGGCCGGTTTCTCGCCCTATGACCTGCGCGAGGCCGACTGGTCCTTGTTCCACGCGCTGATCCTCACGCCGGGCGCGCCGCTGACCCATCCGGCGCCGCATTGGACCGTGCTCAAGGCGCAAGCCGCCGGCGTCGAAGTGATCGGCGACATCGAACTGTTCCTGCGCGAGCGCGCGCGACACGCGCCCCGCGCGCCCTTGGTCGCCATCACCGGCACCAATGGCAAGAGCACGACCACCTCGCTGATCGCGCATATTTTGCGCGAGGCCGGCTGCGACGTGCAGATGGGCGGCAATATCGGCGTGCCCATCCTGGAGCTGGAGCCGCCTTCGGAGCAACGCATCCATGTGGTGGAATGCTCCACCTTCCAGATCGATCTCGCGCCTTCGCTCAATCCGAGCGTGGGCGTGCTGCTCAATCTCACGCCCGACCACATTGACCGCCACGGCACGATGGAGAATTACGCGGCCATCAAGCAGCGCCTGGTCGAGCATAGCGATTTCGCTGTCGTCGGCCGCGACGACATATTCTGCGAGGCGATTTTTCAATTCCTGAAACGACTGGGCCATGCGGTGGTGGGCATCACCAACAGCCAGCCGCAGGCGCTCGGCGCCGTGCGCTTCGAGGCGGGGCTGCTGCGCCGCGTCTTCGCGCTGCCGGCGATGAAGACGCTCGACGAAACCCTGATCGATCTCGCCAGGGCGCCGGCGCTGCGCGGCGCGCATAACGGCCAGAACGCGGCCGCCGCCTTTTCCGTCTGCGAGCGGCTGGGCGTGACGCATGACGAAATCGTGGCGGGTTTGAAATCCTATCCCGGCCTCGCCCACCGCATGGAGCAGGTGGCGCGCCATGGCGAAGTGCTGTTCGTCAACGACAGCAAGGCCACCAACGCCGACGCCGCCGAAAAGGCGCTGCTCAGCTTCAACGATATTTTCTGGATCATCGGCGGCAAGGCCAAGGAGGGCGGCATCACGCCGCTGCGCCGGCTGTTTCCGAAAGTGCGCAAGGCCTATCTGATCGGCGCCGCGGCGCAGGATTTCGCTCACACGCTCGAAGGCGTCGTGGATTACGAACAATGCGGGACGCTCGACGTCGCCACCGCCGCCGCCGCGCGCGACGCCGCCGCGAGCGACGCGCCGGAGCCGGTGGTGCTGCTGTCGCCGGCCTGCGCTTCTTACGACCAGTTCCCGAATTTCGAGAAGCGCGGCGACGCGTTCAGGGAGGCGGTGAAGGGGCTGGACTCGCGCGTCGACGCATCCTTCGAGACGCCTGCTTCGCAGGCGCCTCAGGATGAGGTTGAAGAGGTTGAAGCGGAAGTTCTCGCGGCATCAACGAGCCCTCACCCTGAGGAGCCCGCTCTGGCGGGCGTCTCGAAGGGCGAGGGCGGCGCCGGGCATTAGGCTCTGGCTCCGGGCGAAGGGACAAGGGGCTGAAAAATGGTTTCACGCGCGGAACGTTCTCCGATCGCCGATTGGTGGTGGACGGTCGATCGCTGGCTGCTGGGTGCGGTCGGCGCGCTGATCGTCTGCGGCCTCGTGCTGATCATGGCCGGCAGCCCCCCGGTGGCCGAACGCATCGGCCTGCCGACCTTCCATTTCGTCAACCGACAGGTCGAGCTGCTGGCGCCCTCGCTGGTGCTGATGGTCGCGGTCTCTTTCCTGCCGCCGCGCCATCTGCGCCGCGCGGCCTTGCTGCTCTACATCGTGTCGATGGCGGCGATTTTCGCGGCGCTGCTGTTCGGCCACGAGGTCAAGGGCGCCAAGCGCTGGATTTTCGGCATCCAGCCGTCCGAATTCCTGAAACCCGCCTTCACCATTCTCGCGGCCTGGGCGATTTCGGAAGGGTCGCGCCGCCGCGACGTGCCGGGCAATATTCTGGCGGTGGCGCTGTTGCCGGTGACGGTGATTCCGCTGGTGCTGCAACCGGATTTCGGCCAGACCATGCTGATCTGCCTGGTCTGGGGCGCGCTGTTCGTGATGGCCGGCATCCACTGGCTGTGGTTTCCCGCGCTCGGCGGCGTCGCGGTCACCGCCGCCGGACTCGCCTATAAACTGGCGCCGCACGTGCGGGCGCGCATCCAGAACTTCCTCAACCCCGGCGAGGGCGGCGGCCAGGCCGACACGTTCCAGGTCGAAACCGCGCATGACGCCTTTGTCTCCGGCGGCTGGTTCGGCAAGGGGCCGGGCGAGGGCACGTTCAAGCAGATCCTGCCGGATTCGCACACCGACTTCATTTTCGCCGTCACCGGCGAGGAGTTCGGCCTGATCTTCTGCATGGCGCTGGTCGCTCTGTTCGCCTTCATCGTCATCCGCGGCCTGATCAAGGCGGCGGCCAACGAGGATCCGTTCTGCCGCTTCGCCACGGCGGGGCTGGTTCTGCTGTTCGGCATCCAGGCGTCGATCAACATGGCGGTCAACCTGCATCTCATGCCAGCCAAGGGCATGACGCTGCCGTTCATCTCCTATGGCGGATCGTCGTTGGTTTCCCTAGGCATAGGCATGGGTTTTCTGATAGCGGTGACGCGCAAGCGTCCGCGCTCGGAAATCCTGTTCAATCATGGGCCGGAAGGACAGGCCGCCTGATGGAAAACGACAATCTCATCCTCGTCGCCGCCGGGGGGACCGGCGGCCATTTGTTTCCCGCCGCCGCGCTCGCCCACGCGCTCGCCGCGAAGGGCGCGCGCGTCAGGCTGGCCACCGACGACCGCGCTCTGAAATATGCCGAAGGGTTCCCCGCCGAGGCCGTGCATGAGATCGCCTCGGCCACGCCGACCGGGGGCGGACTCGGCGCCAAGTTCATGGCGCTGCTGACCCTCGCCAATGGCGTGCTGGAATCCTTCAATCTCGCCGGGGAGCTGAAACCCCGCGCCATCGTGGCCTTTGGCGGCTATCCCACCGTGCCGCCGGCGCTTGGATGCAGCCTGCGCGGCGTGCCGCTGGTGCTGCACGAGCAGAACGCGGTGATCGGTCGCGCCAACCGGTTTCTCGCCGGCCGCGCCGAGGTGATCGCTTCCGGCTTTCCCACTCTCGACGGCCTGCCGGTCGATTTGCGCTCCCGCGTCGCCTATGTCGGCAATCCCATGCGCCCGGCGGTGCTGGAGGCGGCGAGAACTCCGTATCCCGGTTTCGAGGACCAGAAATTGCGGCTGCTGATCACCGGCGGGTCGCAGGGGGCGCGGGTGTTTTCCGATGTCGCGCCGGAGGCGCTGGCGCTGCTGACCGAGGAGGAGCGCGGGCGCATCGTCCTGGTCCAGCAGGCGCGCGAAGAGGATGTTTCGCGCGTCAAGGAGGCTTATGCGCGCCTGAAGGTCGCGGCGGAGGTGTCGCCCTTCTTTGCCGACCTGCCCAAGCGCATCGCGGCCGCGCATCTCGTGATCGGCCGCTCCGGCGCCTCGACCGTGTCGGAACTCGCCCTGATCGGCCGGCCCTCGATTCTCGTGCCGTTCCCCCATGCCATCGACGCCGACCAGGCCGCCAACGCGGCCCATCTCGCCGCGACCGGCGCGGCGGAACTGGTGCGGCAGATCAACTTTACCCCCGCCGGCCTCGCCGACCGGCTGAGGCAGGCGCTCGCCAAGCCCGAGGACTTGACGAAGCGCGCGCAGGCCGCGAGAAGCGCCGGCGTGGCCGACGCCGCCCAGCGGCTGGCCTTTATCACCCTGCACGCCGCGGGGATGGGCGAACCTCCCAAGAAATCCGAAACGCAAGAGAGTCCGAAATGAAACTGCCGCGCACGCTAGGCCCCATCCATTTCGTCGGGATCGGCGGCATCGGCATGTCCGGAATCGCCGAGGTGCTGATCAATCTCGGCTATCAGGTGCAGGGCTCCGACGCCTCCGACAACGCCAATGTCAAGCGCCTGCGCGACAAGGGCGCCAAAATCTTCATCGGCCATGACGCGAAAAACCTGGGCGACGCCGAGGTGGTGGTGGTCTCCACCGCGATCAAGCGCGACAATGCCGAACTCTCCGCCGCCCGTGAAAAACGCCTGCCCGTCGTGCGCCGCGCGGAAATGCTGGCCGAACTGATGCGCCTGAAACAATGCGTGGCGGTGGCGGGCACCCATGGCAAGACCACGACCACCTCGCTGGTCGCCACTTTGCTCGACGCCGGCGGACTCGATCCGACCGTGATCAACGGCGGCATCATCAACGCCTACGGCACCAACGCCCGCATCGGCGAGGGCCAGTGGATGGTCGTCGAGGCCGACGAGAGCGATGGCACGTTTTTGAAATTGCCCGCCGATGTGGCTGTTGTCACCAACATCGACCCGGAGCATCTCGACCATTTCAAGACCTTCGACGCCATCAAGGAGGCGTTCCGCACTTTTGTCGAAAACCTGCCGTTCTACGGCTTCGCCGTCATGTGCCTCGACCATCCGACTGTGCAGGAATTGGTCGGCAAGATCGAGGACCGCCGCGTCATCACCTATGGCGAAAACCCCCAGGCCGACGTGCGGCTGTCCAACATCGATCTTGATGGCGGCGTGTGCCGCTTCCAGGTGACGATCCGCGACCGCCTGCATGGCAAGGAGATCGCGCTGAACGATCTCGTCCTGCCCATGCCCGGCCACCACAACGCGCTCAACGCCACGGCGGCCATAGCGGTGGCCTATGAACTGGGCGTCGGCATCGAGCAGATCCAGAAGGGTCTGGCCGGTTTCGGCGGTGTCAAGCGCCGCTTCACCCGCACCGGCGCATGGAACGGGGCGACGATTTTCGACGATTACGGCCATCACCCCGTCGAAATCGCCGCCGTTTTGCGCGCCGCGCGCGCCTCCACCAAGGCGCAAGTCATCGCGGTGGTGCAGCCGCACCGCTACACCCGCCTGCAAAGCCTGTTCGACGCCTTCGCCACCTGTTTCAACGACGCCGACGTGGTTATTGTCGCCGATGTCTATGCCGCCGGCGAATCCGCCATTGACGGCGTGGACAAGGAGCATCTCGTCGCCGCCATCAAGGCGCACGGCCACCGCCAGGTGTTCACGCTGCCCACGCCGGACGCCTTGCCCAAACTGATCCGTGACCTGGCCAAACCCGGCGATTACGTGGTGTGCCTGGGCGCCGGCAGCATCAGCCAATGGGCCTATGCGCTGCCGGGCCAACTCGCGGAGGGTTGAGCATGAAACATGCGCTGGTTTTGCGTCATCTCGCCTTTGAAGACCTGGGCGTCCTCGCGCATATCCTGCCGGATTACGGTTTTGACGCCATTTATCACGAGGTCGGCGTCGGGCCGTTGCCGGTCGCCGAAATCGCCGCTTGCGATCTGCTGATCGCGCTCGGCGGTCCGATCGGGGTCCACGAGATCGAGGATTACCCCTTTTTGCGCGAGGAAGTCGCCGCGATTGGCGCGCGGCTGCGCGCGGGCAAGCCGACGCTGGGCGTTTGCCTGGGCGCGCAGATGATGGCCGCCGCGCTCGGCGCGCCGGTCGCGCCGGGGCCGGGCAAGGAAATCGGTTATGCGCCGCTGCATCTGGCGCCGGTCGCGAATTCGCCGCTCGCCGCCCTGGAGGGCGCGCACGTGCTGCATTGGCACGGCGACGCCTTCGGTCTGCCCGAGGGCGCGGTTTCGCTGGCCTCGACGCCTTTGTGCCCGCATCAGGCCTTTACGCTCGGCTCTCATGCGCTGGCGCTGCAATTCCATGCGGAAGCCGAGCCGGAGGGTTTTGAGAGCTGGCTGATCGGCCACACCTGCGAATTGGGCATGGTCGGGATCAAGCCGGGCGAACTGCGCCGACAGGCTTTGGTTCATGGCGCGGCGACGGCCCGCGCCGGGACAAAAATGTTCCGGTCCTGGCTGGATGGGATTTTCTCATGAGTTTTGCGGACGTCACGCCGGCGCTGGCGGGTCTCATGCCGGAGCTGCGGGGACGGCTGACGGCCAATGCCGAGATCGCGGCTTACACCTGGTTTCGCGTCGGCGGCCCGGCGCAAATCCTGTTCAATCCGGCCGATGAAGAAGACCTGTGCTATTTTCTCCAGCGTCTGCCTGGAGACGTTGACGTCACGGTGATCGGTCTCGGCTCCAATCTCATCGTCCGCGACGGCGGCATTCCCGGCGTGGTGATCCGGCTCGGCGGTCGCGCCTTTGGCGAGGTCAAGGTCGAGGACGGTTTTCGCCTGCGCGCCGGCGCCTGCGTCCCGGACATGCGCGTCGCCAAGGCGGCGGCTGACGCTGGCATTGACGGACTGGCGTTTCTGCGCGGCATTCCCGGCTGCATCGGCGGCGCCTTGCGCATGAACGCCGGCGCCCATGGCGGCGAGACCAAGGATGTGCTGGTTTCCGCGCGGGGCGTGGACCGCAACGGCGCGGCGCATCTGTTTGGGGTCGAAGATCTCCACATGACCTATCGCCACAGCGGCGCGCCCGACGACATTATTTTCACCCAAGCCCTGTTTCAGGGGCGGGCGGGCGTATCGGCCGAAATTCTGGCCGAAATGGACCGCATCACGCAGGCGCGGGAAAAATCTCAGCCGATCCGCGAAAAGACCGGCGGCTCCACCTTCAAAAACCCGCCGGGCGAAAAGGCTTGGGCATTGGTGGACAGGGCCGGCTGTCGCGGGCTGGTTTTGGGCGACGCGCAAGTGTCGGAGCTGCACTGCAATTTCCTGATCAATCGCGGCGCCGCCACCGCCGCCGACATCGAAAACCTCGGCGAGGAGGTCCGCGCCAGGGTGAAAGCGGCGACGGGCGTGGACTTGCAATGGGAGATCAAGCGGATCGGGGTGAAGGGCTGAGGCTTGGTTTCGCGCAAGGCGGCTCGTGTCGCCTTGTGCGACCATGATCTTGAACTGAAATAAAAATCCGCAATATGCGCGCCAGTCATGGTGTCGCCGGCAGGTTTACAAAAATTCGTTTTCTTGGACATTAAAAGCCAAAGCAAAAAACGTAATCCTTAGGATTTAGAGTTATTAATAAAATTTATTAACCACTTTGTTTGAGTAAATATGCAGCAAGAACGCGTTTCTGATCCAGATAATGTCGTTTTAACGCTTGTGGCGTAATTGAATGGTGGAAATTTCGAAATCGAATGCGTTTGGAATCTACCATGAGCGGCAAACAAATTCGCGGCGCCTCCGATGAGGCCGAGGTCTTCAAGCGCAGAGTCGAGGCGCGTGAATCAGTTCGTCAAGTCTCCGATGACGAGTCCGGCGCGCCTGATGGCGACAAACTCGCAGCCGAGGCGCGTGAAGTCGTTGTTTCAGATGCCGATGAGGATCCCTTTGAGGTTGACGTCATCCAGCGCCGGGTCGCCGCGCGTAAAATAGCGCGTGAGGCTGAACGCAAGAAGAAAGAAGCCGAGGAGGAGCTTCAGCGCCATCTCATGGAGCGCGCCCTGCGCGCCAAGGCCAAGCCTGCGCCTGTTGAAGAGTCATCCTTGTGGAGCAAAATTTATTCTGGTTTTTTGACTCTTATCAAATCTAAATTATTTCATAATGCTGTGGCTTATTCCGCTTTGGCTGTAATGGTCGGGGGGCTCGGCGTCTACATCAATGATCTCCTCGCAAAGCGAGCTGACGCATCCTTTCGCGAGCATTGCCTCGAGAATAATTTGAAATACGCAAGCGGTTCTCGCAGATTTTGTTATGATAACGGCCGGTTTGCCCATGGCATCACGGAGTCTGGCGTGACCGGCAGATTAAATTTGGATTGGAGTGTCAATGATCGCCAACTCCGCCTGGCGATAAAGGCCGCTGAACGTTCCACCGGTCCGGTCGCGAGACCGGGTGGTTTGACCACTGACGCCGTCGCCAAACCCATCGGTTCGGCCCCTGGCGCAGCCGCTGAACCGGTCCATTTGGCCCCTGGCACAGTCGCGGAACTGGCCGCGCAAATCATGCGCAACTAAGACTTTCCCCCGAACGTCAAATCGGCGGCCCCTGACAGCCCTGAAGTCATTGACTCAGGTCAGCGTGGGGCCGGCGCTTACGCGGCTCGCTCTCAGCCGCGCGCCGACCGAAAAAGCCGGATATTGGGTCGCAATCGACTCCTGCGCGGCCTCTGGCGGCATTCCCGCCGGCGATCCCGACCCCACCGAAGCCTGCGGCCGGCACTCGCGCATATCCCGCAAAAGGGGACGCCGGTTTTGCGAAACGGATATGCGGTTTCAAAGCTCTAGACGGCGCCGATGCCGGCTTCAAACGCGAAAACGGTCGGTATCGCTTCGATACCGACCGGCACTCTTCGGCTGCACATGCTTGACCGTTTGTCGCCAGCAACGGCGGTGGACGCGCCGCGTGGGGATGACTGAAGGGCTTCACATGTTTAGCTAACGCCCGATGGCGTCAACCGTCTCAGTTGACGGAGACGTTGCTCGGCAGGGAAGCAACCGGAGCCTGCATGTGCTCGACAGCGGCAGCCTTCTTGGTTCCGCCCTGGAAATACGCGGCGACCCAGGTGGTGTGCGTCAGAACGGCGTAGTGGACCAGCAGAGCGGTCACGGCCACGGAGCCCAGCAGCAGCGGCAGGCCGACGCTCGGGTTGACGACAGTCCAAATCTTGCCTTGGTTCATATCAGAAACTCCTCAATGCAGCCAGGGAGAGAAAGCGAACGCGAGGACGTGCGCGAAGATCGCGATCACGAAGAACACGCGGGTTCCGTCGATGACATGCTTGTGAAGCTCTTCGGATTGCTCCGGGGTAAGTACATCAGCCATTGTACACCTCTCGTAATTAGCCCCTGGCTTTTCGTGCTAACCTGCATGCAGGTTATTCGCCTCAGGGGCTAGGCGGCATAAACGTAAGCGAAATCAATGAGATATCGCCGCCGCAACGCAGGTGGACTATGAGCTTGACGCTTTGTGCCGTCAACTTGGCTTGACAGAGCCGGGCGTGGCGCGCGCGGCCTCGCCAGATCCTGGGCGAGGCGGGAGATGTCCCTTTTATCCCAAGGCGTTAGCGGTGAAGCCTGTGATCGGGCCGAGCGTGTCGAGTCGCGTTTTGCGGGGACTACGTAAGTGCCTTTTGGCGCGGATGGGGGGATGTTCCCAGGCCTTGACGCGGATTTACCCCTGTGGCGCGCGGAGGCCCTTCATGGTCGCAAACAGGCGGGGCGCCGGTCCGCCTGAAGCCCTCCAGGCCTCGTAATGCCAAGACCGCGGCTCAAGACCGCAGCTTTGCGCGGGCTAAAGACCCTCCCGGCGTCCATCTCCTGCATCGTTTCGGCGTGTCGCGCCATCTTGTCCGCCATAGGGCGTTCCCGGACGGCCGCCCGTCTTGCCAAGGGCGATGCCGGGAAGGGGAGCGCGCGCGGCCATTGAAATCGCCGGTCAATACGGCGACAGTGGCGCCATGACGACCAAGCGCAAAACCCTGCTGTGGCTCCAGGCCGGCTCGTGCGGCGGCTGCACCATGGCGGCGCTGGAACAGGGCGGCGCCGGGTTGTTCGCCGAATTGCAAAACCTCGGCCTCGACCTGCTCTGGCATCCCAGCGTCAGCGAGGCCACCGGCGACGAGGTTTTGCAGCTTTTCGCGCGCATCGAAACCGGCGCGCAACAGCTCGACATTCTCTGCGTCGAGGGGTCCATCCTGCGCGGGCCAAACGGCACGGGGCGGTTCAACCGGCTGTCCGGCACGCAGCGCACGCTGCTCGATCTCAGCCGCGCGCTCGCCCAGCACGCCGAATATTGCGTCGCCGTCGGCTCCTGCGCGGCGTTCGGCGGCATCCCCGCCGGCGATCCCGATCCCACCGAGGCCTGCGGCCTGCATTACGACGGCGCCGAGCCCGGCGGGAGTCTCGACGCGGACTGGCGCTCCAGGGCCGGTCTGCCGGTGGTCAACATCGCCGGTTGCGCGCCGCATCCCGGCTGGATCGTCGAAACCCTGGCCGCGCTCGCCGCCGGCGACCTCGGTCCCGACGATCTCGACGCGCTCGGACGCCCGCTGTTTTTCGCCGGCCATCTCGCCCATCACGGCTGTTCGCGCAACGAATTTTACGAGTTCAAGGCTTCCGCGCGCGTCCTCTCCGAGCGTGGTTGCATGATGGAGCATCTCGGCTGCAAGGCGACGCAGGCGATCGGCGATTGCAACCAGCGCGCCTGGAACGGCGGCGGCTCCTGCACCCATGCCGGTTTCGCCTGCATTTCCTGCACCTCGCCCGGTTTCGAGGCCGCGCGCGACACCCATGTCACCCCGAAAATCGGCGGCGTGCCCGTGGGCCTGCCGCTCGACATGCCCAAAGCCTGGTTCATGACGCTGGCCGCTCTGTCGAAATCGGCGACGCCGGCGCGGGTGCGCCAAAACGCCGAAGCCGACCGCGTCGTCGTCAACCCCAAGAGAGCGAAATGAGCCGGCTGGTTGTCGGGCCGTTCAACCGGGTCGAGGGCGATCTGGAGCTGACGCTGGACGTCGAGGACGGCCGCGTCGCGGAGGCGCGGGTCGCGACCACGCTCTATCGCGGTTTCGAGCAGATTCTGGTGGGGCGGCCGGCGGGCGATGCGCTGACCATCGCGCCGCGCATCTGCGGCATTTGCTCGGTGTCGCAGAGCCTGGCGGCGGCTGCGGTTTTACGCGAACTCTGCGGAGTCCAACCGCCGCGTAACGGCGAACTGGCGGCGAACCTCGCCCATGCGGCGGAAAACATCGCCGACCATCTCAGCCATTTCTATCTGTTCTTTATGCCAGATTTTTGTCGCGCCGAATATGCGTCAAAACCCTGGCATGGCGAGATCCACAAGCGGTTCAAGGCCGTGGAGGGGAGCGCCGCGCGCGACATGCTGCCGGCGCGGGCGCGGCTGCTACATATTATGGGGCTGATCGCGGGCAAATGGCCGCATTCCCTGGCCTTGCAACCGGGCGGCGTCACCCGCGCGCTCGATCTCGGCGGCAAGATGCGGCTGCTGGCGATTCTCGGCGATTTCCGCGCCTTCGCCGAAAAACATCTGTTCGGCGCGCCGCTGGAACAGATCGCGGCGTTGGAGACGCCTGAGCAGTTGGCTGCCTTCGCGGAGGGGCCGGGCGATTTCGCCGCCTTCCTGCGCGTCGCCCGCGACCTGCGCCTCGATACCCTCGGCCGTTGCGCCCTGCCGCTGATGAGTTTCGGCGCCTATCACACGGCGGAGGGCGCGCTGTTTCCCGCGGGCGTCGCCGACGCCGCCGGCGCGGCGCTGCCGATGGGGGCGATCGGCGAGCAGGTCGCCTCCTCCTTTTTCGCCGACAGCGCGGAAGACCCGGCGCTGTCGTTTACGACGCCCGATATGGAGCGTGCGCAAGCCTATTCCTTCGCCAAGGCGCCGCGTCTCGACGGCAGGCCGGCGGAAACCGGGGCCGTGGCGCGGCAGGCGGTCGCCGGCCACAAACTGGTTCGCGCGCTGCTCGGCGACGCTCGCGGCAGCCATGTGCTGGTGCGCGTCGTCGCCCGCGTGCTGGAAATCGCCGCCGTGGCGCTGGCCGCCGAGAACTGGGCGCGCGCGCTCGACGTGCGCGAGAGTTTCTGCGCAGCCTCGGCGGCGGCGGTGAAAGGTGCTGGCGTCGGCAGGATCGAGGCGGCGCGCGGCGCGCTCGGGCATTGGGTCAGCGTCGAGCGCGGCGTGATCCGCAGCTATCAAATCATCGCGCCGACCACCTGGAATTTCTCGCCGCGCGATGCCGCTGGCGTTCCCGGTCCGCTGGAACAGGCGCTGGTCGGGGTCGAGACGGGCGCGCAAGGCGCGAAGGCGGCGGCGATCCAGCATGTGGTGCGCAGTTTCGACCCGTGCATGGTCTGCACCGCGCATTAACCCTTGCTTCACCGCGTTTGCGCATCGCGCGGGCGCCGTAACGTCGCGGCAAGGGTTGACACAGAAGATCGACGCGCTCGCCCCACTCTTTCACGGGTTGCCCAATATGCGCAAAATCGTTCCTTTCGTCTTCGCTCTGGCGGCGTTCGGCCTCGCCCCCGCCAGCCATGCGGGCGGCTATTATGTGCAGGACGAGGCTGTCGGCTCGGTCTGTGGCGTCTCCTGCCTCGCCGGGCAGTCCGAATCGGCGCTCCGCCTCGAACTGTATTACACGCAAGTCTATGCCCACGATCCCGATCGTCCGCCGCTGGTCATCGTCAACCGTCCGCCGGCCTACGACCCCCCGGTGAGCGCACGCTACTGACGCGGCGGCGACATTTGGTCAAAACCACCTCCGCCCGAACCGGCGGGGGTATTTTTTTGCGTGGGCGCCAACAAACTTGCTTCCGGCGCCAGCGCGCTTTCCATTTTCCCCGCCACAGCGGCGAAAGGGTTCGGGGATAAACGATTGAAATAAAGCCGACATGGACAAATTGTCGCAGTTGGCGCCCTTCTTGCCATTCCAAGCGTAACCGCAGGCGGTCTTCACCGCCGCGAGGGCGCCCCGTTCATCCATGGGGCGCCCAGAAAAACGGAGCAGGGCAGGAGCGCGCTTGATGTCGGCAACCGAAACTTTTTACGACGTGATCCGTCGCCAGGGGATAACCCGGCGCAATTTCACCAAATTTTGCTCGCTCACCGCCGCCAGCATGGGGTTGGGCGCGACCGGCGCATCCGAGGTCGCGCACGCGCTGGAAACCAATCCGCGCGTGCCCGTGATCTGGATGCACGGGCTGGAATGCACCTGCTGTTCGGAAAGCTTCATCCGCTCGGCGCATCCGCTGGTGAAGGATGTCGTGCTGTCGATGATCTCGCTCGACTATGACGACACGTTGATGGCGGCGGCCGGCCATCAGGCCGAGGCCATCCTCCAGGAGACCCGCGAGAAGTACAAGGGCAAGTATATCCTCGCGGTCGAAGGCAATCCGCCGCTCAACGAGGACGGCATGTTCTGCATCGACGGCGGGCGTCCCTTCGTCGAGCGGCTCAAGGAAATGGCGGCGGATTCCATGGCCGTGATCGCCTGGGGCGCCTGCGCCTCCTGGGGCTGCGTGCAGGCCGCCAAGCCGAACCCGACCCAGGCCACCCCGATCGACAAGGTCATCACCGACAAGCCGATCATTAAAGTGCCGGGCTGTCCGCCCATCGCTGAAGTCATGACCGGCGTCATCACCTTCATCAACACCTTCGGCAGATTGCCTACGCTCGACCGCCAGGGCCGTCCGGAGATGTTCTATTCGCAACGCATCCACGACAAATGCTACCGCCGTCCGCATTTCGACGCCGGACAATTCGTGGAAGAGTGGGACGACGAAAACGCCAGAAAAGGCTTCTGCCTCTACAAGATGGGCTGCAAAGGCCCGACCACCTACAACGCCTGCTCCACCGTGCGCTGGAACGACGGCGTGTCGTTCCCGATCCAGTCGGGCCATGGCTGCATCGGCTGTTCGGAAGACGGGTTCTGGGACAAGGGGCCGTTCTACGAGCGTCTCTCGACCATCCACCAGTTCGGCATCGAGGCCAATGCCGACAAGATCGGCGTCGCCGCCGCGGCCGTGGTTGGCGCGGGCATTGTCGTCCACACCGCCGTCACGGCCGCCGGCCGTCTGGGCGTGAAGCACGGCGGAAGGGCGCCTGAGGCGCCGGACCAAGACCTGTCGCAAGGCACGTGATCGCTCAGCAGACATTCGTTGGTTCGCCAACGGATGTTTGCTCAGAGTCCTCTGTTTGAGCAGGATTTTTCTCCGAAACCGGGGGCCGCTTTTCGGAAATCCTGCTCAGGCGCTCGCCCCCGTCAAAGACCGATTCAAGAATCCCTTAAGGAAACGCAGCCATGGGTCTCGAAACGCCGAACGGCTTCAAACTCGACAATTCCGGCAAGCGCGTCGTCGTCGATCCGGTCACCCGCATCGAAGGCCATATGCGCGTCGAGGTGAACGTCGATTCCAACAATGTCATCCGCAACGCCGTCTCCACCGGCACGATGTGGCGCGGCATCGAAGTCATCCTGAAAAACCGCGATCCGCGCGACGCCTGGGCCTTCACCGAGCGGATCTGCGGCGTCTGCACCGGCACGCACGCGCTGACCTCGGTGCGCGCGGTGGAAGACGCCCTCGCCATCAAGATCCCGGAAAACGCCAACTCCATCCGCAACATCATGCAGTTGGCGCTGCAGGTGCACGACCATATCGTGCATTTTTATCACCTGCATGCGCTCGACTGGGTCGATGTGGTCTCGGCTCTGTCCGCCGATCCCAAGGAAACCTCGACGCTGGCGCAGTCGATTTCGTCCTGGCCGCTGTCCTCGCCGGGCTATTTCAAGGATTTGCAGACGCGCCTCAAAAAATTCGTCGAGAGCGGCCAACTCGGCCCGTTCAAGAACGGCTATTGGGGTTCCGCCGCCTACAGACTGCCGCCCGAGGCCAATCTGATGGCGGTGGCGCATTACCTTGAGGCGCTCGATTTCCAGAAGGAAATCGTCAAAATCCACACCATCTTCGGCGGCAAGAACCCGCATCCGAACTGGCTGGTCGGCGGCGTGCCCTGTCCGATCAACGTCGATGGCATAGGCGGGGTCGGCGCGCTCAACATGGAGCGCCTCAACTACGTCAAGGAAATCATCGACCGCTCGATCACTTTCACCAACCAAGTTTACATCCCCGATCTGCTGGCCATCGCCTCGTTCTACAAGGACTGGCTCTATGGCGGGGGCCTGTCGAGCAAGTCGGTTTTGTCCTACGGCGATATTCCCGAGCGCGCCAACGACTACAGCGCCTCGAATCTGCTGCTGCCGCAGGGCGCGATCATCAACGGCAATCTGAAGGAGATCTTCCCGGTCAATCACCGCGACCCCGAGGAAATCCAGGAATTCGTCGCGCATAGCTGGTACAAATATCCCGACGAAACCAAGGGCCTGCATCCCTGGGATGGCGTCACCGAGCCGAATTACGTGCTCGGCCCCAAGGCCAAGGGGACGCGGACCAATATTGAAAGCCTCGACGAAGAGGGCAAGTACAGCTGGATCAAGGCGCCGCGCTGGAAGGGCCATGCGATGGAAGTCGGCCCGCTGGCCCGCTGGATCATCGGCTACGCCCAGAACAAGCCCGAATTCAAGGAGCCGGTCGAGAAGGTCTTGAAGGAGCTCGACGTTCCCGTCACCGCTTTGTTCTCGACGCTGGGCCGCACGGCGGCGCGCGGCCTCGAATGCAGTTGGGCGGCCGACAAGATGCTGTATTTCTACAACAAGCTGATCGCCAACATCAAAGCCGGCGATTCTTCCACCGCCAATGTCGAGAAATGGGACCCCAAAACCTGGCCGGCGGAAGTCAAGGGCGTCGGCTTCACCGAGGCGCCGCGCGGCGCGCTCGCCCATTGGATCAAGATCAAGGACGGCAAGATCGACAATTACCAGGCGGTGGTGCCGACCACATGGAACGGCAGCCCGCGCGATCCCAAGGGCAATATCGGCGCCTTCGAGGCCTCGCTGCTGGACACCCCGATGGTCGATCCCGCGCAGCCGCTGGAAATTTTGCGCACGCTGCATTCGTTCGATCCGTGCCTGGCCTGCTCGACACACGTGATGAGCGAGGACGGCCAGGAAATGGCGAAAGTCCAGGTCCGCTAATCCACAAGCCGGGGCCACCTTCTCCCCTTGCGGGAGAAGGTGGCCCCGGAGGGGCCGGATGAGGGGTTCGTCCGTCTCGGCCTATCGCCCCCACTCCGCCCCACCCGGCAAGCCCGGCGCAAGGGGCAAAGCGTCATATTCCCCGGGAGGTCTTCATGGATTACGCGAAAATCGCGGATATCAGCGAGTTGAAGGGCCAGGTCGTCGTCGCCCGCCGCACGGTCTATGTCTATCAGGCGCCGGTGCGCATCTGGCATTGGGTCAATGCGGCCTGCATGACCGTTCTGTTCGTCACCGGCTATTTCATCGCCACGCCGCCCGGCTCGCTTGGCGGCGAAGCCAGCGCCCATTTCCAGATGGGCTACATCCGCTTCGCCCATTTCGCGGCCGGGCAGACCATGGCCGTGTTCTTCCTGATGCGGTTTCTCTGGACCTTCGCCGGCAACGCCGCTTCCAAACAGTTGTTCTGGGTGCCGGTGTGGAAGAAGAATTTCTGGGACGGCCTGTTCAACGAAGCCAAATGGTACGCCTTCATGGTCAAATATCCCCGGCAATATGTCGGGCATAATCCGCTGGCGCATATGATGATGTTCTTCGTGTTCACGCTCGGAACCGTCTTCATGATCTGCACCGGCTTCGCCATGTATTCCGAAGGCGCCGGCCGCGACTCGCTCTGGGCCAAGGCGTTCGGCTGGGTGTTCGCGATCTTCCCCAACAGCCAGGACGTCCACACCTACCATCACATCGGCCTGTGGGTGCTGTGCCTGTTCGCCGCCGTCCACGTCTATGCGGCGGTGCGCGAAGACATCATGTCGCGCCAGAGCATGATCTCGTCGATGATCTCCGGCGAACGCCAGTTCCGCGACGACAAGGTCTGACCATGACGCAGCCCAAAATTCTCGTTCTCGGCATCGGCAACATCCTGTGGGCCGACGAAGGCTTTGGCGTGCGCGCGCTGGAGGCGTTCCACCGCCTCTACCGCGTTCCCGAAAACGTCAGCCTGCTCGATGGCGGCACCCAGGGCCTCTATCTCGTGCAATTCGTGCAGGAAGCCGATTATCTGCTGGTTTTCGACGCCATCGACTACGGTCTGACGCCGGGAACGCTGAAAATCGTCGAAAACGACGAGGTGCCGAAATTCACCGGCGCGAAAAAAATGAGCCTGCACCAGACCGGCTTTCAGGAAGTGCTGTCGGCGGCCGACCTGATGGGCGGCTATCCGGAAAAACTGGCGCTGATCGGCTGTCAGCCCGAGGATCTCGAGAACTGGGGCGGCCCGCTGACGCAACCCGTGCGCGACCAATTGGTCCGCGCGGCGGAGGTGGCGGCTGGCGTGCTCGAAGGCTGGGGCGCGCCCTGCGCGCGTCGCGACGCCAATGAAAAAGTCGAACCGCTGCTGGCCAATGACATCGACCACGCCAGCTATGAAAGGCCGATGGCGGCGGCGAACTAAACTGTCGGCCGCTCCCTCTCCGGCTGCCGAATTGGCGGCGCGGGGCCACTGCCGCGCCGCCCTTTTTCCTCCGCGCCAAACCGGCGTAACCTCAAGTCCCGACGGGAGAGCGAATTCATGTGCCTTGGCGTGCCGATGAGCGTGATCGAAAGCGACGATGTCACAGCGCTTTGCGCGCGCGGCGACGAATTGCGCCGGGTGTCGGTGCTGCTGGTCGGCGCGCAGCCGGTCGGCGCCAAATTGCTGATCCATATCGACAGCGCCGTGCGCGTGCTCGACGAGGAAGAGGCCGCGCTGATCGACCAGGCGCTTCACGGCCTGGAGGCGGCGATGCGCGGCGAGGATTTCGAATCCGCCTTCGCCGACCTCATCAACCGTGAGCCGCAATTGCCGGAGCATCTGCGCTGACGCGGTCGCGCGCAATGTCGGCTGTTAGACTTGAGATTTTTGCGCCCAAGCTTGATCTGGATCAAAAATAATTCACCACTGACCCCGGTTTCTACTGGAAAGAATGTTTCTCTTTCTGTAAGCTTCGTTTCCAATACTGTCGCCTGACGGCGCAAAACGCCCCCGCCGCCTTCTTGCATATGCGGGAGGAAAAACGAGGAAACGCTTGATGGATCATCCCCTGCTGAAGGCGCTCGTCGCGCGTCACGGCGTCGCAACTGTCGATGAAGCCTCCATCGACACATTCTTTGCCTCCTGCGACGCCCGCCACGCGCTGCTGTTCTTCTCCGGCGCCGGCGCGCCGCGCCCGGAAACCTCGGATGTCGCTGTGCTGTTTCCCGAACTGCTGAAAATGTTCGCGGGCCATGTCAGAGGCGCCCTGGTGGCGCCGGAGGCCGAAGCCGCCCTCAAAACCCGCTTTCAGGTGTTCGTCTTCCCTTCGCTCGTGGTGACGCGCGACGGCCAGCCGGTCGGCGTGCTGCCGAAAATCCTGGATTGGGCGGACTACCAGCAAAAAATCGCCGCCGCCCTTGCCCCCGATGCGCCCGTGCTCGTCGCCGCGCAGGGTCCGAAAACCGAATTTGCCTTCGTGCGCCAGGGAGAATGACATGAAAGCCGGATTCTGGGTCGCCCCCGAGGGCGCCGACGAAGCCATGACCATCCTGCCAATCGGGGTGGAGGAAGACACGCAGGCGCGCCGCATCTCCCTGCTCGCCACCGGCGAGGGCGAGGCGCTGGCGAAAGCCTGTCCGCGCGTGCGCGACATGCTGCCGAAAATCGTCGCCGCCTTGGAAAACCAGAAGGCGGGCGCGCCCGGCCAATTGTTCGACCTCACCGAATTTTCCGCCGACGAAAAGCGCCTGTTGTCCGAAGCCATCGGCGACGGCGAAGTCGGCGGCGTCGCCTCGACGCCAGACGGCGTGGTCGCGCAAATTCAGGAAGCCAATATGGCCGGCCTGTGGCGCGTGCGCTTCACCGCCGCCGACGGCCAATTGTTCGCCGATTATCTCGAAGTCTCCGCTTTGCCGGAAATCGCCCGCCGCGCCGCGCTCGTCAACGGCCGCCCGCTGACAATCGGCGCCCCGCCCGAAGGCGCGATGAACGTGATGCCGCTGTTGCAGGAAATTTCCGCGCGCTCGGAAGCGTGGAAGGAGGGCGACCCCACCCACACCATCACCTTCTCGCTGCTGCCGATGAACCCGGTGGACATGAGCTTCTTGCAGCAAAATCTCGGCCCCGGCTCGGTAAAGCTGATTTCCAAGGGCTATGGCGCCTGCCGCGTGCATTCGACCGGCGCAAAACACGTGTGGTCGGTGCAATATTTCAACGCTTCCGACGAAATCGTGCTGGACACACTGGAAATCGGCGCCCCGCCGGCGGCGGCCTGCGCGGCCGACGAGGATTTCATCGACAGCGCCGAACGGCTGCGCGAGATCGAGGAGGCCTATTTCGCGTGAGCGCTTTCGAGCACTTCGGCAAGCCGACCGGCGACGACGACGCAAAAATGGAATGCGGCGTGTGCTGGCATGTCTACGATCCCGCGCTCGGCGATCCCGTCTGGCAGATCGCGCCGGGCACGCCGTTCTCGGCTTTGCCCGAGGACTGGCGCTGCCCGAACTGCGACGCCGCGCAAACGCGCTTCCTGCGGCTCGACAAACATGACTGACGTTGACCGGGAATCGCAGGAACTGGCGGCGCGGCTGGAACAGCATTTTGCCGAGCTGTTCGAGCGCTGCATGAAGGACATGCCGATCTGCAATTTTTCCTTGCAGGTCGCCTGCGTCGGTTTCCAACCCTTCGGCGATTTTACGCTCGGCATTGTGTTGACGCCCTGGTTCATGAATATCTGCGCCGCGCCGCGCGCGGGCGCGCCAAAAGTCGAGGACCAGCCGGGGGCGACCCGCACGCTGGCGTTGCCTGCGGGCAACGTCGATTTCCTCGCCACCGATCTCGACGGGGAACGCCTGCTGTTCGCCTCACTGTTCTCGCCGATGCAGGATTTTGTCGACCACGCGGCGGCGCTGGCGACCGCCGAGGCGGCGATGGCGGCGCTGATGAAGACGCCCGACCCCGCGCCGCCGCCGCCGCCCGAAAAGCCGAAAGAGAAGGTCGCGCTCGACCGCCGCGCCTTCTTTCGATTGGGCAAGCGCGCATGAGCGGCGCGCTGCGGATTTTGGCGCGGACGCGCGACGGCATTGTCGCGGAGGTCGAAATCGCCTCGCCGCGCGTCGATCCGAGCGCCGTCTTCATCGGTCGCACGCCGGAGGAGGCGGCAGCGCTGGCGGGGCGCCTGTTCTCGCTCTGCCCGATGGCGCAATCCACCGCCACGCGCGCCGCGACCGGCCTGCCGCCGCAAGACAACGAAACGCTTGCCCTGCTGTGCGAACGCCTCGCGGAAATGCTGCGCGCCAGCCTGCTCGACTGGCCGGGCGCGACGCCGGCGCCCGAGGACATCGCCGCCCTGCGCGAAATTCTGCCGCTGCTGCGCCGCCTCCCCGACGAAGCCTCAACCGCCGCCGCCGAGGCGCTGCGCGCCGCATTGTCCCGCCTGGGTCTCGGCGTCGAACAAGGCGTTTTCGCGCGCGAAAAAGCCGAGGCGCAGGCCGACGAATCCGCCATGAATTTGCGCGCGCGCCGGGCCGATTTCCTGACGCCGGACGATGACCTCGCGGTGATCGAAGCGCTCTGGGCGCACAAGACTTTCAGCCGCGCCCCGGCCCTGCTGGGTCGCCGCGTCGAAACCGGACTCGCCGCCCGCCGCAACCTCGCGCAGGGCGCGCTGGCGGCGCGGATCGCAGCGCGCGAGGCCGAGATGATCGAGACCGCCGCCGCGATTGAAATCCTTTTGCAGGGCGGTTCGGCGCCGAAAGATTTGGTCGCGCGCGGCTTCGGTTTCGCCGCCGTGGAATCCGCGCGCGGACGGCTGTATCACGCCTGCCGCCTCGACGCCTGCCGCCGGATTTCCGACTATCGCATCGTCGCGCCGACCGAGTGGAATTTCCATCCCGACGGTCCGTTCGCGCGCCTGGCTGTCGGCGCCAATATCGGCGCGGGCGCGCAGGCGAAACGCCGCGTCGAGCGCCTCGCCTTCGTGTTCGATCCCTGCATCAAGGCTGAGGCGGAAATCACGGAACTGGCCCATGCATGAAATGTCGCTCACCGAAGGCGTGGTGGACATTTTGGTCGAGGAAGGCCGCAAGCAAGGTTTTACGCGTGTCAAAACCGTGTGGCTGGAAATCGGCGCGCTCTCCGGCGTCGAGCCGGAGGCCATGCTGTTCTGTTTCGACGTGGTCGCGCGCGGCACTTTGGCCGAAGGCGCGAAACTGGAAATCGTGAGGACGCCAGGCAGCGGCTGGTGCCTCGATTGCGGGAAGACGGTGGCGCTCGCCGAGCGCTTCGGCGAGTGCCCCGAATGCGGTCAATATCACGTGCAGATGACGTCGGGAGACGCGATGCGCGTGAAGGAACTGGAGGTCGAGTGATGTGCACGGTTTGCGGATGCGGAACGGCCAGCGTCGAAGGCGAACAGCCGAAGGAAAAGCACGACCATGGCCACGATCACGATCATGGCCATGGTCATCATCACGACCACGATCATCACCACAATCACGATGATGACCACGTCCACGCGCATGGCGGCCACGCCCATGCCCACACGCACGAAGGCGCGGTGGATTACGGGGCTGGTCTGGCGGGCGTCCATGTCCCCGGCCTGAGCCAGGAGCGCATCGTCCAGATCGAACGCGACATTCTCGGCAAGAACAACTCTTACGCCGACGCCAACCGTTCGGCCTTCGCGCGCAAGGGCGTGCTGGCGCTGAATTTCGTGTCGAGCCCCGGCTCGGGAAAAACCTCGCTGCTGGTGCGCGCCATCACCGACCTCAAGGATAAGTTTTCGATCGCCGTGATCGAGGGCGACCAGCAGACCTCCAATGACGCCGAGCGCATCCGCGCCACCGGCGTCCAGGCGTTGCAAGTGAACACCGGCAAAGGCTGCCACCTCGACGCCCACATGATCGGCCACGCGCTGGAAAAACTCGACATCGCCGACAATTCGCTGCTGTTCATCGAGAATGTCGGCAATCTCGTCTGCCCCGCCGCCTTCGACCTCGGCGAGGCGCACAAGGTGGTGCTGCTTTCCACGACCGAGGGCGAGGACAAGCCGGCCAAATATCCCGACATGTTCGCAGCCGCCGACCTCATGATCCTCAACAAGTCGGACCTTCTGCCGCATCTCGATTTCGACGTCGGCGCCTGTCTGGCTCATGCCTTGCGCGTGAATCCGCGCCTGCAAATCCTGGTCGTCTCGGCGCGCACCGGCGAGGGCCTCGCCAGCTTTTACGCCTGGATTTCCGCACGCGCCGCTCTGGCGAGGAAGGAATGACGCAACCCGCCCGCCAGCGCGAACAGCAGCCGACGCGCCTGCATTTGCGCTTGCGTGGCGCGGTGCAGGGCGTGGGCATGCGGCCCTTCGTGCATGGACTGGCGGCGCGTTTTTCCCTGTCCGGCTTCGTGCGCAATGATTCCGAAGGCGTGCTGATCGAAGTCGAAGGTTTTACGCAAGACTTTGTCGCCGCCCTTCACGCCGAACTGCCGCCGCTGGCGCGTCTCGATTCTTGCGAATGCGAGGAAATTTTTCCGCGCGGCGACACAGGCTTTGTCATCGAGACCACGCGGCAAGGCAGGGCGCAAACTCGCATCCCCGCCGACGCCGCGACCTGCGAAAAATGCCTCGACGATCTGTTCGATCCGTCGAGCCGCTTCCATCTTTATCCGTTCGTGAACTGCACGCATTGCGGCCCGCGCTACACCCTGACCCGCGCGCTGCCCTATGATCGCGCGCAAACGGCGATGGCGCGCTTTCCCATGTGTGAGGATTGCGCAAACGACTACGCGGACCCAACAAATCGTCGCTTCCACGCCGAACCCATCGCCTGCGAAAAATGCGGGCCGCGCCTGTCGCATCAGCCGCAAGACATCGTCGCCGCGCTGCGCGCCGGAAAGATCGTCGCGCTAAAAGGGATCGGCGGCTTCCATCTGCTCTGCGACGCGCGCAACGCGGACACGGTTTTGGAACTGCGCCGCCGCAAGGACCGGGAGGCAAAACCTTTCGCGCTCATGCTGGCCAATGCAGCGTCGGTCGCCTTGTTCGGTCGGCCAACGCCCGCCGAACTGGCGCTGCTGCGCGCGCCCGCGCATCCCATCGTTCTGATCGATTCATCTCGCAACCTGCCTGACACGGTCGCGCCCGACATGACGCGTCTTGGCGTGATGCTGGCCTATGCGCCGGTCCATCATCTGCTGTTCCGTGCGGCGGGCGCGCAGCGCAACGCGCCTTGCGCTTTCGCTGTCGTCGCGACCTCCGCCAATCCCGGCGGAGAACCGCTCATCACCGACAATGACGAAGCGCAACGCAAGCTCGAAAAAATCGCGGACCTGATCGTCACCCACGACCGCGACATCGTCGTGCGCGCCGACGACAGCGTGATGCACATCGTGGATGGCGCCCCCGCCTTTCTGCGCCGCGCGCGCGGCTTTGTTCCCGAGCCCATCGACCTCGGAGAAGACGGGCCGAGCGTGCTGGCCTGCGGCGGTCATTTGAAAGCGACCCTCACGCTCACCCGTGGGCGAGAAGCGTTTGTCTGCCAGCACATCGGCGATCTCTCCGACGCCGAAACCTTTCGCTTCTACGAGGAGAGCGCGACGCACCTTTTGCGCCTGCTCGACATCGCGCCGGAGGCGGTCGCCTGCGATCTGCATCCCGACTATCTCTCGACCCGCTTCGCCGAAGACTTTGGCGCGCCCGTGCTGCGCTTCCAGCATCACGCGGCGCATATCGCCGCCATAGGCGCGGAGCATGGCGAGACGCAAATCCTTGGCGCCGCGCTCGATGGAACCGGGCTTGGCGCGGACGGCGCCGTCTGGGGCGGCGAGGTCTTGCGGCTCGACGGCCACGGCGGGTTTACCCGCGAAGGATCGCTCAGCGCGCTGCCGCTCTGGGGCGGCGACCGCGCCGCGCGCGAACCGTTTCGCATGGGCGTCGCGGCCTTTGCAGCGCTCGGCCGTCTCGACGAGGCGTCGGCTTTTTTCAGCGCCGTTCCGCAAGCCGCGCAGGCGGCGAAAATGCTCGGCGCGAAACATCCGCAAACCAGCAGCCTCGGGCGCCTGTTCGACGCCGCCGCCGCTCTGCTCGGTTATCCTGAACGACAGGAGTTCGAAGGCCAGGCGGCCATGCGTCTCGAAGCTTTGGCGCGCGAACCCAGGGTGCTTGCTGGCGGCTTCGTTTGGCGCGACGGGAAACTCGATTTCACGCCGTTGCTGGCGCATTTCATCGACGCGCGGCCCGATGCGCGCGCGGGCGCGGAACTGTTGCATGGAACAGTGATCGCGGGTTTTTCCGAGGCGCTGTGCGCCCTCACGCAATCCGGCGAAAAGATCGCGCTTGGCGGCGGCTGCATGATGAACCGCATTCTCTCGGAAGGTCTGGCCGCGCGCCTGCGCGAAGAAAATCGCGCGCCGTTGCTGGCGCGCAAACTGCCGCCCAACGACGGCGGCCTGTCGCTCGGACAGGCGGCGCTGGCGCGGGCGGTTCTGATGAAGGTTTGAGCGTCCGCCCATGGTTTGGGACGCGCCTTGCGGCGCTCCTCACCATGAGGGAGAGCGGTTGATGGGTTGCTGCTGCGCCGAGCCTCGGCGGCGCGGCCAACATAGGGAGTGAAAACATGTGTCTCGCAATCCCCGTCCAGGTGACGGAACTGCTGGACGGCGACATGGCGAAAGTCAGTCTCGACGGCGTGGGGAAAGTGATCTCGCTCGCTTTGGTCGAGGACGTGTCGGTGGGCGATTACGTCATCCTGCATGTTGGCTATGCGCTCAACAAGCTCGATCCGGAAGAGGCGCAAAAGACGCTCGAACTCCTGGCCGAAGCCGGCGTGGTCGCGTCATGAAATATGTCGATGAATATCGCGACGGCAAGCTGGCGCGCGGGATCGCCGCCACCATCGCCAGGGAAGTCCGGCCGGATCGCCCCTATCGTTTCATGGAATTCTGCGGCGGCCACACCCACGCCATCGCGCGCTATGGGCTGGAGGATTTGCTGCCGGAAAATCTGCGCATGATCCATGGTCCCGGCTGTCCCGTCTGCGTGCTGCCGGTCGGACGCCTGAACGACGCAATCAAGCTGGCGCGGCGCCCAGAGGTCACGCTCTGCACCTATGCCGACCTGATGCGCGTGCCCGGTTCGGACGGCATGAGCCTGACGAAAGCCAAGGCCGATGGCGCGGACATACGCATGGTCTATTCGACGCTGGACGCGCTGCGCATCGCGCAGGAAAAACCCGCGCGCCAAGTTGTTTTCTTCGGCATCGGCTTCGAGACCACCACGCCGCCCAGCGCGCTGGCGATCTTGCAGGCGAAAAAGCTGGGGCTGAAGAATTTCTCGGTGTTCTGCAACCACGTGCTGACGCCGGCCGCGATCCAGGCCATTGTCGGCGCGCCCGAAGGCGCCAGCAAAGTGCCGCTCGACGGTTTTGTCGGGCCGGCGCATGTCTCCACCGTGATCGGCACGCGGCCTTACGAACATTTCGCGGAAACCTACGCCAAGCCCGTGGTGATCGCCGGTTTCGAGCCGCTCGATGTGATGCAGGCCATTCTCATGCTGGTGAGGCAGGTCAACGACGGCCGCGCCATGGTCGAGAACGAATACATCCGCGCGGTCACGCAGGACGGCAATCTCAAGGCGCAGGAGACCGTCGCGCAGGTGTTTGAATTGCGCGACACCTTTGAGTGGCGCGGCCTCGGCGCCGTCGCCGACAGCGCGTTAAGACTCCGCGACGCTTATGCGGAGTTCGACGCCGAAAAAATCTTCGACGTTCACACCGTCGCGGCGCAGGACAATCCGGCCTGTGAATGCGGCGCCATTTTGCGCGGCGAGAAGCGCCCGACCGACTGCAAATTGTTTGGAACCGTCTGTACGCCGGAAACCCCGATGGGCTCGTGCATGGTGTCGTCGGAAGGCTCCTGCGCGGCGCATTGGACCTACGGCCGTTTCCGCGATTCCGAAAACAGGAGAGCGTCATGAGCGCCCCGCGCCTTCGTGCTCGAAAACTCGATCTGAAAACGGGAAAAGTCGATCTCTCGCATGGCGCCGGCGGTCGCGCCATGGCGCAGTTGATCGGCGAGATTTTTGCGGAAAATTTCGCCAACGATTTACTTGCCCAAGGCAACGATCAGGCTGTGTTTTCCGTCCCGCCCGGAAGACTCGCCATGACCACCGACGGCTATGTGGTGTCGCCGCTGTTTTTCCCCGGCGGCAATATCGGCTCGCTCGCCGTGCATGGCACGGTCAACGATCTCGCCATGGCCGGCGCGCGGCCGTTGCATCTGTCGGCGAGCTTCATTCTCGAAGAAGGGTTTCCGCTCGCCGACCTCGCACGTATTGCCGAGAGCATGGGCGCGGCGGCGCGCGAGGCCGGCGTGAAAATCGTCACCGGCGACACCAAGGTGGTCGAGCGCGGCAAGGCCGATGGCGTGTTCATCTCCACCGCCGGAATCGGCGTCGTTCCCGATGGTCTCGACCTGTCCGGCGACAAGGCGCGGCCGGGCGACGTGATCCTCGTGTCCGGCACGATTGGCGATCATGGCGTGGCCATCATGTCGAGCCGTGAAAACCTGCAATTCGAGACGCAGATCTTGTCGGATTCGGCGGCGCTGAACGGTTTGGTCGCTGACATGGTCGCGGCCTGCGGAGAAAGCCTGCGGCTGTTGCGCGACCCCACGCGCGGCGGGCTCGCCGCCACCCTCAACGAGATCGCACGCCAGTCGAACATCGGCGTGCGCATCGAGGAAGACGCGCTGCCGGTCAAGCCGGAAGTGGCGGCGGCCTGCGAGTTGCTCGGACTCGATCCGCTCAATGTCGCCAATGAGGGCAAGCTGATCGCTTTCGTCGCGCCGGAAGCCGCGGAAAAATTGTTGCGCGTGATGCGCGAACATCCGCTCGGCAAGGACGCCGCGATCATCGGGGCCTGCGTGGACGACCCGCATCATTTCGTGCAGATGCGCACGTCGTTCGGCGGCGGGCGCATCGTGGACTGGCTGTCCGGCGAGCAATTGCCAAGAATTTGCTGAGCAAGAATTTGTTGAGGCCAACATGACATCCGGCGCCGTTCTCATCATCGACGACGAATTGCGTTCGCAAGAGTCGCTGAAGCGCGTTCTCGCCGAAGAATTCGACGTGCTGCTCGCCAGCAACGCGCAGGAGGCGGAAGCCATTCTCGCGGGCGATCTGGTGCAGGCCATTCTGTGCGACCAGCGCATGCCCGGCGTATCAGGCGTCGATTTCCTGCGCCATGTGCGCGAGACCTGGCCCGATCCGGTGCGCATGATCATCTCCGGTTTTTCGGAATCGGAGGACATCATCGCCGGCGTCAACGAGGCCGGAATCTACCAGTACATCACAAAGCCCTGGCGGCCGGAAAAGCTGCTGGAAACCGTGCGCGACGCTGTCAGGCTTTATCATTTGCAGAAGGAGCCGGGGGGCGTTGGCGCGGAGTCCAAACCGTCGCATGGAACCCTCAATCGCGTGCTCGCCGAGCGACGCCGCGAACAGAAGAAAATGTTCGAATTCGACCGCATCGTCCACGATCCCAACGGGCCGATGGTCGATACGCTCGCGCTGGCGCGCAAGGCGACGGGCTACGATATTTCCGTTCTGGTCACCGGCGCGTCCGGCGCCGGCAAGGAACTTTTGGCCCGCGCGATTCATTTCGGTTCGGCGCGCGGCGACAAGCCGTTCGTCATCGAAAATTGCGGCGCGCTGCCGGATGAATTGCTGGAAAGCGAATTGTTCGGCTGCAAGAAGGGAGCCTATACCGGCGCCTATCAGGACCGCATCGGCCTGTTCGAACTCGCCGACGGCGGCACGATTTTCCTCGACGAAATCGGCGAGACGTCGCCGGCGTTTCAGGTCAAGCTTTTACGCGTGTTGCAGGAGCGTGAAATCCGCCCGCTCGGCGCCGCGCGCTCGCGAAAGATCGACGTGCGCGTGATTTCCGCGACCAATCGCGATCTCGAAAACGAAGTCGAACAGGGGCGTTTCCGGCGCGACCTGTTCTATCGCCTCAACGCCTTCCCCATCCACCTGCCTGCGCTCAGCGAGCGGCGCGGCGACATTCCGCGCATCGCGGAAAGCATTCTGGCCGAGGTCAACCGCTCCTTCCGGCGCAAGATTCCCGGCTTCGCGCCGGAAACCATGCGGCGGCTGTGCGCCTATGTCTGGCCCGGCAATGTGCGCGAGTTGCATAACGAAATCCAGCGCATGGTGGTGATGGCCGAGGCCGAGGAGCCGCTCGGCGCGCATCTGCTGTCCGCGCGCGTTGGGGCCGAGCGCGGCGCGGCGAAAAATTTCAACGGTCCGTCCACGCTGAAGGACCAGGTCGAGGCGCTGGAGCGCGTGGCCATCGCGAAGACGCTGCTGGATTGCGCGGGCAATATCAGCCATGCCGCCGAAAAACTCGGTCTGTCGCGCGTTGGCTTGCGGGCGAAAATCGACCGCTACGACCTGCGCCGGGATGTCGGCGGGGGCTATGAGCAATGACCCATCGTCCGCCGCGCCCGGAAAACATTCTCGCGCTGGCGGGCGCGGGCGATGACGGCGAATTGTCGGATGGGCAGGAGTCCGTCTGGCAGGAAGTCGTCAAGCGCGTGGACGAGGTCTATTCCGATCTGCTGCGCTATGAATCCGATCTCGAAGCCAAGAACGCGGAGCTGGAGGAAGCGCAGCGTTTCATTTCCAGCGTGATCGCGTCGGTTTCGGACATTCTCGCGGTTTGCGACGCCGAGGGAAAAATTATCCAGGCCAATCCGGCTTTCGTGCGACTGCTCGGCCGCGCAGAGGCGGGTCTGATCGGCTCGCCGCTGCTCGATGTGCTGGTCGAGGCGGACCGGGCGGCGGCGCGCGGTTTTTTGTGCGGCGGCGGGCGCGCGGGCGATTGCGAATTGCGCTTCGCCACGGCGGGCGGGCCGTCGGATGTGATGGCGATCAACTTTTCCAATCGGTTCGACCAGTCCGGCCGCTGTGTCGGCGCCGTGCTGACGGGGCGCCCGATCGGTGAATTGCGTCGCGCCTATCAGGCGCTGCGCACGGCGCATCTCGACCTGCAGCAGGCGCAAAAAAAGCTGATCGAACAGGAGAAGATGGCGAGCCTCGGCCGCCTCGTGGCCGGCGTCGCTCACGAGCTCAACAACCCCATCAGTTTTGTCTATGGCAATGTGCATGTGCTCGAGCGGTACAGGAAGAATCTGTCGAATTATTTCGCCGAGGCGCAAAAACTTGAGGACGTGGACGCGGCGGCGCTGCGGGCAAAATATCGCATCGACCCCATTCTCGACGACCTCGCGCCGCTGATCGATGGCACGCTCGAAGGCGCGCAGCGCATCAGCGAGATCGTGAAAAACCTGCGCCGGCTCTCGTTCAACCGCGTCCACGAGGCGCAAAGAATCGACGTCGCGCGCATCGTGGCGGTGGCGGCGCAATGGGCGGCGCGGTCGAAAAAGCATCAGGCGCGCATCGCCATTGATGTCGAGGACGGGTTGGCGCTGTGGGGCAATGAGGGGCAGATTCACCAGATCGTCGTCAACCTGATCGACAATGCGCTGGATGCGGTGCGCGGCCAGACGGATGCGTGCGTCAGCGTGCGGGCGCGGGCCGTCAATGGCGAGGTGGAGATTGTCGTCGAGGACAATGGCGGCGGCATTGCCGAGAGCGCCTTCGACAAAATGTTCGAGCCGTTCTTCACCACCAAGACGGTGGGCGAGGGGACGGGGCTGGGGCTGTGGATTTCCTATTCCATCGCCCGCGAGCATGGCGGAGCCATTTCCGCCGCCAACCGGCCGGGGGGCGGCGCGGTGTTCACGCTGAGGCTGCCGGTCGGGGGGTGATCTGTCCCGCCGCGCGTTTTTGCGTTAGAGAGCGGCTTTCTCATCCAAGGGCATGACGTGGAATATCTTGAACCCTTCACCACGATTGGCGGCTGGATCAGCTTGCTGAGCCTTTCCGCCATGGAAATCGTGCTCGGCATCGACAATCTCGTCTTCGTCGCCCTGGCCACCCAGGGGTTGCCGCCGGAAAAGCGGGCGCTGGCCGCGCGGTTCGGACTGGCGCTCGCCATCGTCTTCCGGCTGGGCCTGCTCTCCAGCATGTGCATGCTGGCGCATTTCAGGCAGCCCCTGTTCACGGTGTTCGACCATGCGTTCAGCGGCCGCGACATCGTGCTGGCGCTCGGCGGCCTGTTCCTGCTCTACAAGGGCACGCAGGAGATTCACGAGGAGATCGCGCTTGACGAGCAGGCCGAAGGCGGGGGGCGTCCGGCGCGGAGTTGCATCAGGGCCATCGTGCAGATCGCGCTGCTCGACATCATTTTCTCGTTCGACAGCGTGCTGACGGCGATCGGCATGGCCGACCATCTTGAAATCATGGTGGCGGCGGTGATCATCGCCATCCTGCTGATGATGGTGGCGGCGGCGCCGCTGAGCCGGTTCATCAGCGAAAATCCCACGGTGAAGATGCTGGCGCTGAGTTTTCTGCTGCTGATCGGCATGAGCCTGCTCACCGACGCCTGCGGCTATGACGTGCCGAAAGGTTTCATTTATGCGGCCATCGGTTTCTCGGTCCTGGTGGAAGGTCTCAACCAGTTCGCCGGCCGCGCGCGGCGGAGAGCGAAAGGCCGAAAACCGCCGCCGGAGCAAGGCGCTTAATAAAATCCTTGGCGAGCGGGTTCGATTTCGCTATAAAGCCCTGTGAGGCGCGCGACCGAGAGGTCTCGCGCCCACTTTTTTAGCCCGCGACCGTTCGCTCCGGACGGTCCGAACAGACAAAGCCGGACCCCATGGCCAATCCGTTCACTTTCCTACAGGAAGTCCGTTCCGAAGCCGCCAAGGTGACGTGGCCCACGCGCCGCGAAACCATGATCACAACTGGCATGGTCGCGGTGATGGTCTTCTTCGCCGCGCTTTTCTTCCTTTCGGTCGATCAGATCATCCGTCTCGGCGTCCGCTTCATCCTCAGCTTCGGCGGCTGAGCCCGAGCTTTTTCAAGCGCTGTCTTCACGCGAACCGGCCTTCGCCTGAAAACGCTTCAGTTCCTACAGGGCAGATTCATGACCAAGCGCTGGTATATCGTCCACGCCTATTCCAATTTTGAAAAGAAGGTCGCCGAGTCGATCCGCGAAGGCGCGGCGCAGCGCAACCTGAGCGACAAGTTCGACGAAATCCTGGTGCCGACCGAGCAGGTCGTGGAAGTTCGTCGCGGGCGAAAATTCAACGCCGAACGAAAATTCTTTCCCGGCTATGTGCTGGTGAAATGCGACCTGACCGACGAAGTGTTCCATCTGATCAAGAACACCGCCAAGGTCACGGGTTTCCTGGGCCAGGACAACAAGCCCTTTCCCATCCCCGACCATGAGGCCGAGCGGATCAAGGGGCAGGTCGCGGAGGGGGTCGATCGTCCGAAAACCTCGGTTTCCTTCGAGGTGGGCGAGAAGGTGCGCGTCAACGACGGCCCGTTCGCCTCGTTCGAAGGCCTGGTGGAAGAGGTCGACGAAAGCCGTTCGCGCGTAAAAGTGGCGGTGTCGATCTTCGGGCGCGCCACGCCGGTCGAACTGGAATATGGGCAGGTGGACAAGCTCTGAGCGGCGCCCGCCTCGCGCCCTGGAGCTAATTCGGTGAACTCCCGTTCACCGAATTAGCTCCGGCTCTTTGGTTTTGCGCATATTCTTTGCCGAAAACCGCGCACCCTTTTCGGGAATAGGCGTTCATCGGCGCGACACCGGCTTGCGCGGCCGAATGGGTCATTTCGTGAAAAAAAAGGGCGCCGCAACGGCGCCCTTTTTTTTTAGCGGATCGCCGTGCGCTTTTCGCGGTCGCGGCGGCGGTCCTGGGCTGGCTGGTAGGCGATACGGGCGTGGGCGAGGCAATAGGGCCCCGCGCCGATCTGCATCTTCGCCCCGCAATAGCGGAAGTCGGGGTTGGTGGGGTCGCCGAGCGGCCAGCGGCACATGGCTTCGCGCAGGTCCATGATGGTCACGCGCTCCGAAATGGCGATGACCACCTCTTCCGTCGCGACGCGCGGCGCAGGCGCGGGGGCCGGAAGCGCGTCCATCGCCAGCGCCAGGGCGCCGTGCGTCATTGCGCCGTGCGTCAGGGGCGCGGGCGCGGCCTGGGGACGAACCGGCTCCTCCTTGCGCGGACGCGCTGGCGTCGCGGCGGGGGATTTGGCGCGGCCCGACAGGCCCAGACGATGCACCTTTCCGATCACGGCATTGCGGCTGACGCCATGTCCCAATTCATTGGCGATCTGGCTGGCGCTCAAACCGTCGAGCCACATTTTCTTGAGGGTCTCGACACGTTCATCGGTCCAGGACATATAGCGGTCTCCAATTCCTTTCACCCCCGTCGCGCATAAGTCCTCCTCCGCTGGCGCGACAAAGCCGCGGGCGCAAAAGTCTTACAACGGGACTGACGAGACGACGCCGATCAAACGCGCGCCGCAACAAAATGTCGTAGTCGACGGATGAGAATCTACAACATGCCTGGAATCGCGCGCAAGAGTCCTTAACGCATCAATAAGGTTTTCCCCAGCCCATTGCAGATTGGACACAAAGGGCGGGGACGATCGCCATTTGACCCTGGCGCCAGGATTTTCTAAGATCGCGTCATGCCGATGCCGTCCCAGGGGGCGGCTGTTTCATTTTCTGGGCGGCGCTTCTTTGCTTGCCGGCGCCGGTTGGGAGTTCAACATGACCTCTGCTCTATTGCCGACCTATGCGCGCTATGCGTTGGCCTTCGAGCGCGGCGAGGGCGCCTGGCTGTTTTCGACGCAGGGCGAAAAATATCTGGATTTCGGCGGCGGCATCGCGGTCGCCAGCCTTGGCTACAACCATCCGCATCTGGTCGAGGCCTTGACCGAGCAGGCGAAAAAGCTCTGGCACACCTCGAACCTGTTCCAGATGCCCGAGGGCGAGCGTCTGGCGCGCCGGCTGTGCGATGCGAGTTTCGCGGATACGGTGTTTTTCACCAATTCCGGCGCCGAGGCGCTGGAGCTGACGATCAAGATGGCGCGCAAGTGGAATGCGGCCAACGGTTCGGCCGAGCGTTTCCATATTGTCACCTTCCAGGGCGCGTTCCACGGCCGCACGCTCGCCACCATCGCCGCCGGCGGCAACGCCAAATATCTGGACGGTTTCGGCGAAAGAACGCCGGGCTTCGACCAAGTGGCCTTCGGCGATCTCAAGGCGGCGGAAAGGGTGATCGGGCCGCGAACCGGCGCCATTCTGGTCGAACCGATCCAGGGCGAGGGCGGCATACGCGTCGGCGACCGTGATTTCATCCGCGGCCTGCGCGCCCTGTGCGATCATCACAAGCTGCTGCTGTGCTTCGACGAGGTGCAATGCGGCATGGGGCGCACCGGCAAATTGTTCGCCTATGAGCTTTACGGCGTCGCGCCGGACATACTGGCCTCGGCCAAGGGCATTGGCGGCGGCTTCCCGCTCGGCGCCGTGTTGGCGACCAAGGAGGCCGGCAAGGGCATGACCTTGGGCACGCATGGCACCACTTATGGCGGCAATCCGCTCGCCATGGCCTGCGGCAACGCCGTGCTCGACATCATGCTGGCGGACGGCTTCCTCGACGAGGTCGCGCGAAAAGGCCTCGTCCTGCGCCAGCAACTCGCCGGCCTCACCGCCGCCTATCCCGAGATTGTCACTGAAATCCGTGGCGAGGGCCTGATGCAGGGCCTCAAGCTCACGGTCGCGCCCGCCGAATTCGCCGCAGCGGCCCGCGCGAAAAAACTGATCGTGATCCCGGCGGCGGACAATGTCGTGCGCATTCTGCCGCCCCTGATCGTCAGCGACGAGGAAATCAGGATCGGCGTGGACAGGCTGGCGGAGGCCTGCGCGGCGATGAAGGCGGCCAAGGAGCCGGAAAAGGCATGAACATTTCGCAACTTCCCACGCCGGCGCGGCGCTGCTTTCTCGATCTGTCGGATTTCTCCCGCGCCGAACTGCGCACCGTTCTCGATCTCGCCCGCGACATCAAGAGCCGCCGCGTCAAAGGCCGCCGCGCGGAAAACAGGCCGCTCGAAGGCCGCACTTTGGCGATGATCTTCGACAAGCCGTCCACCCGCACCCGCGTCTCCTTCGACGTGGGCATGCGCGAACTCGGCGGCGAGACCATCATGCTGACCGGCGCGGAAATGCAGCTTGGGCGCGGCGAGACCATGGCCGACACGGCGCGCGTGCTGTCGCGCTTCGTCGACGCCATCATGATCCGTATTCTCAGCCACGAGCATCTCGCCGATCTCGCCGCCCACGCCACCGTGCCTGTCATCAACGGCCTGACCAAGAAGACACATCCGTGTCAGGTGATGGCCGACCTGATGACGTTCGAGGAGCATCGCGGCGATATTTCCGGCGCCCGGGTCGCCTGGGTCGGCGACGCCTGCAACGTCCTCACCAGTTGGGTCCACGCGGCGGCGAAATTCGGCTTCACCCTGGACATCGCCACGCCCGAGGAGCTGGCGCCGCGTCCCGAGCTGATTTCCTGGGCGCGAAAAGAGGGCGGCGGCGTCAATGTGATGCGCGACCCCTGCGAGGCGGTGAAGGACGCCGACTGCGTGCTGACGGACTGCTGGGTGTCCATGGGCGACAAGGACGAAAAATTGCGCCACGCCCTGCTGGCGCCCTATCAGGTCAACGCCAAGCTGATGCGTCACGCCGCCAAGGACGCGGTGTTCATGCATTGCCTGCCGGCCCATCGCGGCGAGGAGGTCACGGACGAAGTGATGGACGGACCGAGATCCCTGGTGTTCGACGAGGCGGAGAACCGCCTGCACGCGCAAAAAGGCATTCTGGCCTGGTGCCTTCAGGCCGAATTGACCGGCGTCGTCGCCTGATGGCTTCGCCCGAGCTTCCGGACGATTCCGTCCTGCCCTTCGCGGTCGAGCCGCTGGACATGCGCGGGCGCATCGCCCGGCTCGGGCCGGCGCTGGACACGATTTTGACGCGCCACGCCTATCCGGCGCCGGTAGCGAAACTTTTGGGCGAGGCCGCCGTCCTGTGTGTGCTGCTCGGCACAACCCTCAAGGACGACGGCCGTTTCCAGTTGCAGACCCGCACCGATGGCGTGGTGGACCTTCTGGTGGTGGATTTCGACGCGCCCGACCGTCTGCGCGCCTTCGCGCGCTTCGATGCGCGCAAGCTGGCGGCGTTGGCGGAGAATGACCGCGAGCATCTGCTTGGCCACGGCCATCTCGCCTTCACTGTCGAGCAGGGCGGCGAAAACGCCCGCTACCAGGGCGTGGCGCCGGTCGAGGCCGGCTCGCTGCAACAGGCGGCGCTGAACTATTTCAGCCAGTCCGAGCAGATCCCGTCCTTTGTCCGGCTGGCGGTCGGGCAGGCGGTGACGGCCCAGGGGACGCAATGGCGCGCGGGCGGGCTGCTGGCGCAATTCCTGCCGCATTCGCCGGAGCGCCGCCGCATGGCCGATTTTCATCCCGGCGACGCGCCGGAGGGTCATGAGACGCCGGAATTTTCCGAGGACGAGGCCTGGACCGAAGCTCGGCTGCTCGCCGCCACGGTCGAGGACCACGAATTGCTCGACCCCGGCCTCTCCAGCGCGGATTTGGCCTGGCGGCTGTTCAACGAGCGCGGGGTGACGGTTTTTCCGGCGCGGACGATCCGCGCGGCCTGCCGCTGCTCCGATGCGCGCATCGAGGAGATGCTGCGCAATTTCACGCAAGACGAACGCGACGACATGGTGGGCGAGGATGGCCGCATCACCGTCACCTGCGAATTCTGCTCGACGAAGCGCTGTTACGATCCCGCCGATTTCAGGGCTTGAGCCGAAACGTGTCGCGGATTTGGCCCTTCCGGCCCGCCTGCGGTAAATCGTCGCCCTCGTCGCGAGGGGCGGGAGGCTCCGCGAGGGAAATCGCGCGCAAAACGGCTCCACCGCGCCCTGGGAAAAAAGGAATAGGACTTATTGAGAGGGGAAAAGCCGCGCGCGCGATGATTTAATTGCCCGGTGTCATTCCCCGTCGCTTGTTCTTGCCCGATGAACAAGGTCGATGGGATCGCCAACAGCTTGAGGTCAAGTCAAGCCGAACGGTTCTAGCGGAGCAAACAGGCCATGAACGGCAAAACTATTCTTCTTTCCGCCGCGCTTCTTTGCGGCTTCGGCGCCGGCGCGTTCGCGCAGGAAGGCGGCGATCCCGCGGCGGGCGAGAAAATCTTCCATAGCTGCCGCCAGTGCCATCACATCGGCCGCGGCGCCACCAATTTCTACGGCCCGGTTCTCAACGGCCTCATCGACCGCCCGGCCGGCTCGGTGCCCGGCTACAATTATTCCGAGGCGAACAAGACCTCCGGCAAGGTCTGGGACGTGCCGACGTTGAAATCCTACCTGCGCCAGCCGCAGCACGACGTGCCCAAGACCTACATGACCTTCGCCGGCCTCAAGAGCGACAAGGACATCGCCGACGTCATCGCCTATATCGCCCAATACGACCGCTCCGGCGCGAAGAAGGGCGAAGGCCCGCAATAAGGCCGCGCGTTTCCGCCAGACCATCCCGCCGCCGCACGCGCGCCCCGATCTGATCGCATCAGGTCGGGGCGCTCGTCTTTGTTATTATGCGTTTTCTTCGCGCCAACCGGCATGCGCCTGGCTTGAAAACGATTCCAAGGCGGGACGGCGTTCATTCTTCAGCAGATTTTCAATCACATCCGCCGCCGCGCGCGCCCCGTCCTCGGGGCCGATCCGCTCGGCAGCCTCCCGCGCCCGGATCGCATAATCCGGCTGTTCCAGCAGCGCGCGCAACGCTTCCGCCGCCAGCTCCGCCGTAAACTCCCGGCGCGGCAGAACGCGGGCGACGCCCAGCCGCGCGAGCCGCGTCGCATTGTCCGGCTGGTCGGCGAAGAACGGCGCGACCAGTTGCGGCCGGCCCGAGCGCAGGGCCTGGACGCAGGTTCCGGCGCCGCCGTGATGCAGGATCGCCGCCGCGCGCGGAAACACGGCGGAATGCGGCGCATAGCCCCACACCAGCAGGTCGTCGCCCTTGGGCGCCCGGATGAAGCGGGCGTCGTCGCGCCCCGCGATCACCAGCGCGCGGCGCCCAATCGCGCGCGTCGCCGCGACGCCGGCGCGCAACAGATCGGCCCCGTCGAGCGCCGCGAAACTGCCGAGCGTCAGGACGACGGGCGGCGGCCCGGCCCCCAGAAAAGCCTCGACCTTCGGGTCGAGCGGCGCGACGACGCCGCCATCGTGAAAAGTGGCGCCCAGGGCGAGTTCACTGGCGGCTCCCCGCGTCATCAGGGGCGAGTACAGCCCGAGGATGGCGCGGGCGCCGCCGGGGAGGAAGGGCAGATCGCGGGAGCGCGGCAGGCCCAGTTCGGCGCGCAATTTTCGCGCGCGGCGCGTCAACGGCCGGAAGGCCTCGCGAAAGACAGCGGCCAGCATCCGGTTCCAGACGCGGCCCAGCCAGCCCGGCGCGTAGGCGAAAGGCGCGTCGCCGAAGGGGGGCGTGGACATGAAAGGCGGATCGTCGGGGGCCATCAGCAGCAAAGGCGACAGCAGCACCTGGACATGCGGCGCGCCCTGCTTTTCCGCGGCGAGTTGCGCGGCATAGGCGATGTGGTGACAGACCACGAGATCGGCGCCGGCGACCAACGGCATGAGATCGCTCACGTTTTCGGCGAGCAGATCCTGCGAGATCTTGAAGATGAAAAAATGGTCGGACAGCATGGCCTTGACGAATTCGCGCGGGCTGGCGCCGAGGCGACGCGCCATTTCCTCTTCGTCCGGGCCTATGGCGGCGAAGGCCAGCCCCTCGCGCTCGAACAGCGGCCGATACTGGCCGCTGCTCGCCACGGTCACATGAAAGCCGCGCGCCTGCAAAACCTTGCCAAGCGCGATGAAAGGGTGGATGTCGCCATGGGAGCCGAACGTCGCGAGCACGATCTTTGCAGTCATGCGCGCACTGAACCATCGGGCGAGGTCCGGGGCAAGCCCAATTGCTCGGCGCCCGCGCGGGGCTTAAGAGAGGCTCTCGACGGAAGGTGGAGCATGAAGGACTTATTCAACGGCGAGGACCATATCGTTCTGGTGCTCGACGATGTCAGCGTGAACGTTTCCTGCGGCCTGCATCCCTGGGAGCGTCATCCCGAGCGCCCGACCCGGCTGATCGTCTCCGCGCGCCTCTATGCGCCGCTCACGACCGGCCGCGCCGACCAGATGCCGATCATCAATTACGACAAGGTGCGCAACCGCATTCTGGCGCTGGAGAAGGACGGCCATATCGACCTGCTGGAGACGGTGGCCGACCGCGTGGTGGACGCCTGCTTCGGCGACAAGCGGGTGGCCGCCTGCCAGATTTCGGTGCGCAAGCCCGACATCTACAACGAGACGCGCGGCGCCGGCATCGACCTGTTCCGCACCCGCGCCCGCTGGACTCCACCGGCTTGAGGAGCGCGTTGATAACGGGCGCCTCCAGCCGGCTGGCGGCGCCGCTGGCGCGATTTTTCGCGGGGCGCGGCTATGCCCTGCTGCTGCACCAGCGCAGCCCACGCAAGAATGTGGCGGCGCTGGCGGCCGAATTGCGCGACCACGGGACGGCGGTCGAAGTTCTCACCTTCGATTTCGCCACGCGCGAAAAAATTGACGCATTTTGCGCCGGACTGGCCGAACCGTTCGGCGTTCCCGAGGCGATCGTCAACAACGCCTCGCATTTCGTCCATGATTTTCCAGGCGGGGGCGACGCCAATCTGCTTGTGGAAAGTTTCATGGTCCACATGCTCGCGCCGTTCCTGATCCTGGAGACGGCCTGCCGGGAAAAGCGCGAGGAGCAAAAAATCAGCGTCTTCAACATCCTCGACCAAAAGCTGCTCAATCTCAATCCGGATTATTATTCCTACACGCTGGGAAAATCCGGCCTGCAAACTCTCACCGAACTCTGGGGCCGCTCGGGCCGCGCCGATGTGCGCGCGTTCGGCCTTCTGCCCGGCCTGATGTTCCCGTCGGGACCGCAGGACGAGGCGCGTTTCGCCGAGGATGCGCAAAAAATTCCGACGGGCCGCGCGCTGCCGCCGCAAGACCTGTGCGCGCTGATCGGTTTCCTGCTCGACCATCCCGACATGCCCGGCGCGCTGTTTCCCATGGACGGCGGCGAACATTTGCTCGCGCGCCGCCGCGATGTGGCGTTCGAATAGCGACGACATTCAGCCGCTGACGGCGCCGGCTGCTTCCGTCCGCGCGGGGCGAGGGATTGGTCTTCCCCTTGACACCATCATGCTCTAAGACCCCGGCCATGCCAATCACCATCACCCAGGGCTTCACCTTCGAGGCCGCGCATCATCTGCCCCATGTGCCGGAAACCCATCGCTGCCGCCGGCTGCATGGCCATTCCTATCGCGTCGAACTGACGCTGTCGGGCGAAGTCGATCCCCATACCGGCTTCGTGATCGACTTTTTCGATGTCGAGGCGGCGTTCGCGCCGGTGCTGGCGCGACTCGATCATCATCTGCTCAACGAGGTCGAGGGGCTGCAAAATCCCACGGCGGAAAACATCGCGCTGTGGATTTTCCGCAAGGTCAGCCCCGACCTGCCGCGCCTGACTGCGGTAAAAGTGTTCGAGACGCCGATGTGCTGGGCTGAATTTCAAGCCTGAAGGCGCGCGACGCCCGAATTCCGTCTTACGTCAGCAGGAACGACAGCAGCGACCGCATCTCCGCGGGGCGCACGGGCTTCCTCAGCAGTTCCAGGCCGGCCGCGCGCACCTCTTCCTCCGACTTGGCCGAATGGTCGGCGGTGACGATCAGGGCGGGGATGTCCGCCCCCAACGTCGCCCGGATGCGCGCGATGGCCTGCGTGCCGCGTTCGTCATTGTTGAGGTGCAGGTCGGCGATCACGATATGCGGCGCGGCCGGCAGGGCGCGCAGGCGCTCCAGCGCCTCGTCGCCGGAGCCGGACACCGCCACGTCGCAGCCCCAGCGCTCCAGCAGCGTGACCATGGCCTCGCTCACCGAAGGCTCGTTCTCGATCAGCAGGATTTTCGCGCCGGCCACGGGGGAGTGGAACAGCCGCGGCAGCGGCGGCGGCGCCGGGAGATCCTTCGTCGCCGCCGCCGCGCGCGGCAGGCGCACATAAAAAGTCGAGCCGCGCCCGACATTGGAGGCGAGCCGCACCGGATGGTCGAGCGCCTGGGCGAAGCGGCGCACGATGGCCAGCCCCAGGCCGAATCCGGTCTCGCCGGGTATATCGCTGTGGGCGCGCTTGAATTCCTGAAAAATCGCCTCGCGCTTGGTCTCGGGAATGCCCGGCCCGGTGTCGGACACCTGCACCATCACCCGGTCGCCGCGTCGGCGCGCCCCCACCAGCACGCCGCCATGGGCGGTGTAGCGCAGGGCGTTGGCGAGCAGGTTTTGCAGGATGCGCCGGAGCATGGAGGGGTCGGAGCGCACATGCAGTTTTGACGGAAAAATCTTCAGCTTCAGCCCGCGCTTTTGCGCGAAATAGGCGAAATCGCGCGCCAGCGGCTCCAGCACGTCGTTGAGCGGGACGTCGCGCAAGTCCGGCTTCATCACGCCGGCGTCGAGTTTCGACAGGTCGAGCAGGGTGCGGATCAGGTCTTCCAGCGCGACGAGACTGCGATCGACCTGCTCCACCAGCACGCCCGCTTCCGGAGCGCCCGGCAGTTCGTGCAGCGCCGACAGGGCGAGTCGGGCGGCGTTGAGCGGTTGCAACAGGTCGTGGCCGACCGAGGTGACGAAGGTGGTTTTCAGCGACGAGGCGGCCTCGGCCTGACGTTTGGCCTTTTCCAGCGAGCGCATGGCTTGCGAGAGTTCCTGGGTGCGGCGGCGCACCTGATGGTCGAGCGAAATCGCCGTCTCGAACAGGGAAAAGGCGTTGAACTGGCTGTCCACCGAGCGCTCGACGCGCGACATCAGCGCGCTGTTGATCTTTTCGAGCTTGGCGATGCGCTTCTTCAGCTCATCGACATTTTCCGCGCCGTCGCCATTCATTCCGCCGCGTCCTCCCGGCTGCGCCGTCCAAGCGCGATTCCGGTAAAGGTCTGGTTGACGTGCATGGAGCGGAACTGTTCGCCATAAGTGTTGAAGCCGATCACGCGGCGCGAACGGTAAAGCTCGGACAGGCGGCGCGAGATCTGGCGGCGCTCGGCGTCGAGCCGGCGCAGCACGCAATCGAAGCCGATATAGAGCGAAACCGAGCCAAGCTGCTCCTCCATGCTGACGAATGTCGCCAGCGTGCTCTCATAGGGATCGCGCGGCTTGGCCACGGTGAGCACCAGCCCCTCGTCAATGGCGCAGAAGAACGACAGCGAGCCATCCGCGTTCACCTTCTGGATCGAGCGGGCGTAATATTGGCCGCCGACGCCCACCAGCACCGGATGCGAGGCGAAGGAGGAGGTTTCGAGCTTGCTCTCCATCACGCCGACGGCGCGGGCATATTCGGCGGCGGCCGGTTCGGCGTTCAATTCGCGGACGATGCGCAGGTCGGTGTCGGCGTCGGTCACCACCAGCTTGTTTTGCGTCGGCTCGAAATAATCGCATTTGAACGGCGCGAACGGCAGATTGGTATGAAACAGCAGCAGCAGCGCGGCGTCCCTGAAAACCTCGCCGCCCCGGATCATGAAGGTCTTGTCGAAGCTCAAGGCGTCGCCCGCCGAGCCGCCGACCACCGGGATTTCGTCGAGCGCGGAATAAAGCGCGGAGATCACCGCCTCCTCGCGCCGGCACAGGCCGTCGATCAGCAGCAGCCCGAAACAATGTTCCGGCTCGATGCGCGGGTCGCTGGCGATCAGGGCGTCGCGCGTTTCCATGAAGGCGGCGCGGCCGGCCTCGACCGAGAAATGCGACAGGTTTTGCACGAGATGGGCGACCAGGGTGAAATCGCGGCGCAGGAAACCCAGCGCCACCACCGATTGCGAAGCCCAGCCGGAGGGGGCGAGTTCGCCCGCCGTGGTGCAGCCATAGATCGCCACCCCCGGCAGGGCTGTTTCGATCTCCGCCGCGAAACGGGCGGCGTCATGGCTGGCGCAGACGAAACAGATCAGCCCCGCCAGCGCGTCGCGCGGCGCCTCGTCCGGACTCTGTCGGGCGATGTCCGCCGCTATGTCCCGCGCGGCCTGTTCGGGGCTGCCTGCGCTGCTGGAGGCGATCACCACGCCGTCGCGCTCCGCTTGTTCGCTCACTCAACGATGCTCCCATCACCCGCGCGTCTTGTTCTGACCCGTTGGTGTGACGGGTTCGGCGCGCAATTGTGAGAAAGTACTATAGGCGATGTTTTCCGCCTCGCACAACCTGCCCGAGCTTGTTCACCGCCGGAGTTCGGCCGTGAACAAGCAAACAAGAACAAGGCTCTGGCGCGAATGCGCTCGGGGGAGGGGCAATGGTTTCTGGACTATGGCGCGCCGGACGCCGCGTGCTCGTCGGCGCGTGCGCCGCGCTGCTGATGCTGATTGGCGGTGTGGCGGCGGCGGCGACGCTGGACCGCGCGGGCGTGGAGCTGTTGTTTCCCAAGCCCTACAGTGTCGGCGAACGCGATCCCGTCCTGCCGGTCTGGCCGATCCTCAAGCAGAGCTACAACGGCGACGTCCTCGCCGCCTATGTGTTCGAGTCGGTGGATTTCGAGCCCATTCCCGGCTTTTCCGGCACGCCGGTCAACCTGCTGGTGGCGCTGCGGCCCAATGGCGCCTTCCTCAGCGTGCGCGTGCTGTCGCAACACGAGCCGGTGTTCGTCGATGGCCTGGGGCCGGAGCCGCTCAACGATTTCGTCAAGCAATATGAGGGCTTGTCGCTCAACCAGGCGATCAAGATCGTCGCCCCGCGCAAGCTCGCCACCAAAAACCGCGACGGCGTGGCGGCCGAGATCGACGGGGTGTCCAAGGCCACGGCCTCCGTGCGCATCATCAATGAAACCATCGTCAACGCGGCGCTTCAGGTCGCGCGCGAACGCCTGGGCTTTTCCAGGGGGCGCGACCCCAACCGCGTCGCCAAGATCCGGCCGGGCGTGTTCGCGCCGCTGACCTTCGCGCAAATGCTGGAGCGCGGATACATCCGGCGTCTGCGCGTGAGCAACGCCGAAGTCGAACAGGCTTACAAGGCGACGGAAGCCGAGGGGCTGGACCGCGAGGGGCTGGCGGACCCCGGCGGCGCCTTCGCCGATCTCTATATCGCGGAAGTCGATGTCCCCATTATCGGCCGCAATCTGCTGGGGGAGGCCAATTGGCGCAAGCTGATGGGCCAACTCGACGGCGCCCCGGCCATGATGGTGATTTCGCTGGGGCGCTGGACCTTCATGCCCGAAAGTTTCGTGCCCGGCGCGACGCCCGACCTGATCGGGCTGGCGCAGGCCGGCGCGCCGGTGGCGTGGCGCGATTTCGTCTGGCGCGACCGGCTCGATCTGCCCGATTTCGCCGGCGCCGATGTGGCGGTGCTGCGCATCGCGCCGGAAGCCGCCTTCGATCCCGCCTCGTCCTCGCAATTTTCGATCCGCGTCATCCGCGAAAAGGGGATTGTCTATCCCGAAAAATTCCCCACCGACTTCAAGCTGGACTACATCCTGCCGCAAGATCTGTTCGACCTGCCGCCGGACGACAAGGGTTTGGGTCTGCGCTCGATCTGGGCGAGCCGGGCGCGCGACATGTCCATCCTGAGCGCGGGCCTGATCGTGCTGGCCTTCGCGCTTTCGCGCCAGAAACTGCTGGTGCGCTCGCCGCGCGCGTTCAAAATCTTCCGGCTCGGCTTTCTCGCGTTCACGCTGGTCTTCATCGGCTGGATCGCGCAGGCGCAACTGTCGATCGTCTGGCTGTTCGGGCTGATCAAGGCGATCCGGGGGCAGGGGACTTTTCAGTTCTTCCTGTGGGACCCGCCGACGCTGATGGTGACGGTCTTCGGCGTCGCCGCCCTGTTCATCTGGGGACGCGGAACCTTTTGCGGCTGGCTGTGCCCGTTCGGCGCCTTGCAGGAATTTTTCGGCGAAATCGCGCGCGTGACCAAGCTGCGGCAATTCTCCCTGCCGCAACGCTACGAGCGGCTGGCGCGGCTGCCGAAATTTCTCGTGCTGGCGGCCATCCTGGTCACGGCGATCTTCTTTTCGTCGCAGGCGGAAAGGGTCGCGGAGGTCGAGCCGTTCAAGACCTCGATCACGCTGCTGTTCATCCGCTCCGCGCCCTTCGTGCTCTATGCGGTCGCGCTGCTGATCCTGGGCATGTTCCACTACAAGTTTTTCTGCCGCTACCTGTGTCCGCTCGGCGCGACCTTCTCGGCGCTGAGTTACGTTCGGCTGTTCAACTGGATTCCGCGCCGTCGGGAGTGTGGAACGCCGTGCCAGATGTGCCGGGTGAAGTGTCGTTACGGCGCCATCGAGCGCGGCGGCGCCGTGATCTATGCCGAATGTTTCCAATGCATGGATTGCGTGGCGATCCACGACGATAAAACACAATGCGTGCCGCTGGTGCTGGCGGCGAAAAAAGCGCGCAGGGCGGCGCGGGAGCGGTTGCAGGCGGCGCCATGATGGCGCGGCGCGCGCAAGCTACACGCAGGCTAGTCCCCGTAATATCCAATCGACATCACGACATATCGTCGTCCCTGGTCGCGCGGCCTCAACAAGGAATTCGAGGATCTCATGAGGCTATGGCATGATAACGGCCATGCGGCGGAGACGCTGGAGGCTTTCGACAAGTCTCACGCCATGATCGAATTCACGCCCGATGGCAAGGTCGCCGCGGTGAACGACAATTTCCTGCGGGCGCTTGGCTATTCGCGCGCGGAGATTCTGGGGCGTCCTCATTCCATGTTCGTGGAGCCGGCCTATCGGGACAGCGCCGAATATCGCGACTTCTGGCCCGCCCTGGCGCGCGGCGAGTTCAAGGCGGGCGCATTCAAGCGCATTGGCAAGGACGGCCGCGAAGTCTGGATTCATGCGTCCTACAATCCCGTGCTGTCGGGCGGCAAGGTCGTCAAGGTCGTCAAGATCGCTTCCGACATCACCGAGGAAAAAATGCGCGCGGTCGCGGCCGAAGGACAGGTCGCGGCGATCAAACGGGTTCAGGCGGTCGTCCATTTCGCGCCGGACGGCGTCGTGCTCGACGCCAACGACAATTTTCTCTCCGCGATGGGCTACAGCCGCGAGGAAGTCATCGGCAAGCGTCACGCGATCTTCGTCGAGGGCGCCTATGCCGCGAGTCCGGACTATCGCCAGTTCTGGGACGATCTGGCGCGCGGCCAGCCCAAGGTGGGCGAATTCAAGAGGATCGGCAAGGGCGGCAAGGAAGTCTGGCTGGTCGCCTCTTTCAATCCGATCCTGGACGCCAATGGCAAGATTTCCGAAATCGTGAAATTCGCCACCGACATCACCGGCAGTTACGTGCGCCGCCGCCACCGCGAACAGACCGCGCGCCAGGTCGATGAGGAATTGAGCGAAGTCGCCAAGAGGGTTTTCGAGACCGACGAGCGCGCGGCCAGCGCGGCCAGCGCCGCGGCGCAGACCAGCGTGACGGTGCAGGCTGTCGCCGCCGGCGCCGAGGAACTGGCCGGTTCGGTGCAGGAAATCAGCCGGCAGGTGACCACGGCCATGCACATGTCCACCGACGCCGTCACCCAGGCCGGCGAAGCCGATCGCATCGTCAACGGCCTCGCGCAGACGACCCAGCGCATTGGCGAAATCACCTCGCTGATCTCCACCATCGCCACGCAGACCAATCTGCTGGCGCTCAACGCCACCATCGAGGCCGCGCGCGCCGGAGACGCGGGACGCGGTTTCGGCGTCGTCGCCAATGAGGTCAAGGCGCTGGCCGATCAGACCGGCAGGGCCACCAGCGAAATTTCCGCGCAGATCGCGGCCGTTCAGGACGCCACGCGCGGCGCCGTCGCCGCCATCGGCTCGATCGCGGAGACCATAAACCGGCTGAGCGAAATCTCATCCGGCATCGCGACGGCGGTGGAGGAGCAGACGGCGGTCACGCGCGAGATCGCGGAGAACATGCAGGTCGCCTCGACCGGCGTCGAGCAGATCAGCCAGAGCATCGCCTCGATTTCAGCCGCGACCAACCAGGTCGCCGTTTCGACCAAGACCGTTCGCGAAATCTCTCGGGCGGGCGCGGCGGGCTGAGCGCTGAAACCTTCGGACAGAACGCCTATTTGAACGTCGGCGGGGCGTTTTCCGCCGCGACAGGGATCACGTCCACCGCCACCGACACGTCCTGGCCGCCGGTGGACAGGATCACGCCCTCGATCGGCGCGACGTCGGCATAGTCCCGCCCTTCAGCCAAAATGATGTGGTCGTCGCCGACGCAAATATTGTTGGTCGGGTCGAGGCCGACCCAGCCGTCAAACGGCCCGCACCACACGGCGACCCAGGCGTGGGTGGCGTCGGCGCCCTCCAGTCTCTTCTGTCCAGGCGGTGGCGCGGTGCGCAGATAGCCGCTGACATAACGCGCCGGCAGGCCGAGACCGCGCAGGCCGGCGATCATGATATGGGCGAAATCCTGGCACACGCCCTTTTTCTTGGAAAAGGCCTCGCCGAGCGGCGTCGAGACCAGCGTCGCCTTGGGGTCGTAGTCGAAATCGTCCCAAATTCTTCGCATCAAGTCGCGGGCGCCGGCGAGGATTTCGCGGTCCGGCGGAAAGCTCGTCCGGGCATAGGCCACCACCGGCTCGTCGAGCGACACGGCGCGGCTGGCGTAGATGAAATGGGCGGGCGATTGCGGGCCGAGATCGTGCGCGCCGAACGCCTGCTGGCGCACTTCCTCCCAGGGCGGCGTGACGGCCGGCGCTTCGGGCCGCGCCACCGCGATCCGCGCCTTGGCCGTGACCTTCAGCTCGCGATGTTCGTCATCGACGCGCACGATCTCGAAGGAATTGCCGAAGAAGCAAAAGCGCGGGGTGCGCTGGGCGGCGGGCGGGTCGAGCGTCACATCCACCGACAGCACCTTTTGCCCGGCGCGGCTGGTCGGGCGCAGGCGCAGCGCGCAGAGCGAGAACGAGACCGACGATTCATAGGCGTAGGTGGTGATGTGGCGGATGTCGTAAATCACGCGAGGCCCACCTGTTTCTCGGCCTGCGCCGCATTGGCCCCTTGCAGGAAATAGCGGGCGGCGATGGAATCCGCGAGTTGCAGCAGCCGGCGCTCGACCGACATCACGAATTCCGTGGTCACGGCGGAAGCGGAGGCGGTGCGCAGGTCGGCGTCGAGATTGATGGCGATGCGGTTGGGCGGCTCCAGCATGCCATCCTGGCGCAGCACCGGCAAGGTGGCGATATGCTCCGCCAGCCGCGCGGTCTGGAAGGCGACGGAGCGCGGATTGTACGGGTCGAGCAGGGCCATGTCGCGCACCGGATAGGGCGCGACGCCGATGAGGTAGCGCGAGCGATAGGTGATTTGCGAATCGATCAGATCGAGCAGCACGTCGAAATCGGCGCCGCGCGCCTGCTCCATGCCGAAGGCGCGGATGAAGCGGCCGGTGTTGACGCCGCGCTCCAGCCGGCGGCCCATTTCCAGGAAGCGCCAGCCGGCGACGCGGTTCATGTTCTCCTGCGCCAGGCCGGAAATGCTGGCGATGGCCTGAAGCGCGATGTCCGCCTGTTCCAGGATCTCGGCCTCGTCGAGCGGCGGCTGGCAGCCTTGCAGGCCCTGGAGCAGTTCGACGACGATGCGCCAGGTGTCGGCGGACAGGCGCTCGCGGATCACCGCCGCCGTGCGCTGCGCGTTGTGGGCCAGCGCGATCGCCGAGCCGAATTCATCGACGTTGAACAAAGCGGTGTTGAGGAAGCCCTGCGGCGTCAGCGCGACTTTCGGCCTGGCGGGGGCCGCGCCCCAGTCGGTGAGCAGTTTGCGCAGGCGCTGCATGGTGGCCGCGCCCTCGGCGGTCAAATCCTCGTTCTCGATCACGCGCTTGCCGAGGCAGCGGATCAACCGCAGCGTCGCCTCGGCGCGTTCGAGATAGCGGCCGAGCCAGAACAGATTGTCGGCGGCGCGGCTCGGCAGATTGCCCATGATGCGGCGGATCGAGACATTCTCGGTCTGCGGCAACAGGGTGGTTTGCGCCACCGGCTTGTTGGAGACGATCCAGACATCGGTGGTCTGCACGCCCGCGCCCATGGCGACGGCGCGGGAGTCGAGCCGGTCGGAAATGCGGCAGAAGCCGCCGGGCATGACATGGAACTTGCCGTCGGCGTCGAGCGCGGCGAACACGCGCAGCACGAACGGGCGCGGCTCGAGCTTGGAGCCGACCCAGGTCGGGGTGGTGGAAAGGCTGGCCACCTCCTGCCCGATATAATCGGCGCCGCGCGTGCGGATCGCCTCGGCGAGGCGCTCGCGCTGCACCGGCGTGAGTTCGCTGCCGACGACAGTGCGGCCGAGTTGGGAGCGCGTCGTCGCCGAGCCGAAGGCCGGGGCGATCGCCATGTCCTGCAAGCGCGACAGCACATGTTCGCGTTCGCGCGCCTGGCCGCACCACCAGGTCGCGATGTTCGGCAGCAGCAGTTTTTCGCCGAGCAGGCGCCCGGCGAGCGCGGGGATGAAGCCGAGCAGCGTGGGGGTTTCGGCCACGCCCGAGCCGAGCGCGTTGACGACGGCGACGCTGCCATGGCGGATGGTTTCGACCAGACCGGGCACGCCCAGTTGCGAGCCGCTCTTGAGTTCGAGCGGATCGGCGAAATCGGCGTCGATGCGCCGCCAGATCACATCCGCCCGCTTCAGCCCGGCGATGGTGCGGACATGGGCGAGGCCGTCGCGGGCGACGAGGTCCGCGCCCTCGACCAGCACGAGGCCGAGATAGCGGGCGAGATAGGCCTGTTCGTAATAGGTCTCGCTGTAGGGGCCGGGGGTGTAGAGGCAGATGCGCGGGTCGGAGCGGCTGGCCAGCGCGGCGAGGCCGGCGCGAAACGCCTGGAAGAACGGGGCGAGCCGGCGCACGTTCATGTCGCGGTAGATCGCCTGGAAGGCGCGCGTCAGATTGAGCCGGTTTTCCAGCGCATAGCCGAGGCCGGAGGGGGCCTGGACGCGGTCGGACAGCACCCACCATTGCCCGTCCGGGCCGCGTCCGAGATCGGCGGCGTAAACATTGAGCCAGCGTCCGCCGCGCGGCTTGACCCCGACCATGGGCCGCAGGAAGTCGGAGCTGCCGGTGACGGCGGCGGCGGGCAAAAACCCGTTTCGGACCAGTTCGCCCTTGCCATAGAGATCGGCGAGCAGCAGATCGAAAATTTCGGCGCGCTGGGTGACGCCAGCCTCGATCACCGCCCAGTCCTTTTCCGAAATCAGCAGCGGCATATGGCTGAGCGGCCAGATGCGTTCGGTGGTTTCGCCGTAAGCGCGGTAGGACACGCCCTGTTCGCGGATGTTGCGCTCGATGGCCTCGAAGCGGCGGGCGATATCGTCGGCGCCGAGGCCGGCCATCTTGTCGAAGAATTCCAGCCAGTGGCCGCGCGGACGCCCGTCGGCGCCGATGAATTCATCCGGCGTCCCGTCGAACGGCCGATAGGCCGCCGTCATCTCCACCAGCCGCCGCGCCTTGGCGCTGGAGGCTTTCTCGGTCGCCGGCCCCGACATTTACACCCCAAAAAATGAGTTGCGAACTCTGACGTACTTTTGAAAGGAAAAAAACCCTTTTTCGCGTGGTTTGGCGAAAGTGATGCAACGCGGCAACAGGGAGATTCCTTCTCTCGTTGCGGAAGAAGGCGGCTCGCGCTGAGAGCGCGAGCCGGATGAGGGGACGCAAACCGCGCCTTGAGCGACAGGGACAGCTACGCGGCGGCGAGATCGCGGACGAAGGCCGAAACCGTCTGCGTGAGGTTGGTGGCTTGCGTGGACAATCCGTCCGACAAGGACATGAGTTGCGTCGAAGCCGAACCCGTCATATTCGCGGCTTCGCCGACTTGAGCGATATTTTGCGTGACATCCTGAGTGCCGGTCGCGGCTTGCTGGCAGTTGCGGGCGACCTCGGCGATCGCCTCGCCTTGCTGTTCGACGGACGCCGCAATGGATATGGCGCCTTCCTTGACGAGCGAGATCGTCTTGACGATTTCGCTGATCGACGTGACGGTCGAACTCGTGGCCTGCTGGATTTCCTCGACCTTGTGGGCGATTTCGTCGGTCGCCCTGGCCGTCTCCAACGCCAGTTGCTTGACCTCGGAGGCGACGACGGCGAAACCCCGGCCCGCCTCGCCGGCGCGCGCGGCTTCAATCGTCGCGTTGAGCGCGAGGAGGTTGGTCTGATTGGCGATGCCTTTGATCAGGTTGACGACATCGCCGATGGCCGAGGCGTTTGTGGCGAGGGCGTTGATGCGTGCGTTGGAGGCTTCGGCTTCCCGGAAGGCGGTTTCGGAAATTTGCGCCGAGCGATTGGCCTGAAGGGTGATTTCGCGCACCGATGCGGCCAGTTGTTCCGAAGCGGACGCGACGGTTTGCACATTGTTGGCGGCGTCCGTCGCGGAGGTTGAGACGGTTTGCGCCTGACGCGAGGTTTCTTCCGCCGTCCCGGCGAGACTGCGCGCCGAATCGGCCACTTCCGTCGAGGATCGCGAGAAGCCGCCGGCAAGCTGCTGCATGTTTGTGACAAAATCACCGGACAGCCGCTCGCGCTTTTCCAACCGGATGCGCGAGGTTTCGACGCGGGCCGCCTGCTCCCCGCGAATCCGCTCTCCGTCCCGCAACCCGGTGCTGAGAACCACCAGCGTGCGGGCCATCGATCCGATTTCGTCCTGACGCTCCCCCTCGATCCTTGAATTATAATCACCCCGGCTCACGGCGATCATGGCGTCATCGAGGGCTTTAAGCGGCGCGGTGACGAAGGTTCTCACCAAAAGAATCGCCCCGCCCAAGGCGATCAGCAAGCCCGAGAACAGAGCAATGGACGTCCACAGGATGGCGCCGCCGGTGGCTTTGCCGAGATCGTTGGTATCCTTGTTCATGGCGGCGAGAACGGAGTCATTCAGGCTGATCTGGGAAGCGATAACCTTGGTCAGTTCAGGCTCGCAGTCCCGGCGCATGGTCGCCGCCGCCGTCGCAAGCTCGGCCTGAGCGAATGAATTCGCCAATTTGGTCGTGGCGAGGCAGGCGCTATCGAGAGCGGCATGAAAATTCCGGGAGATGGCGTCGATCTCCGCAGCGCGATCCGGCAGGAGGAGGCGGGCTCGGGCGATTTCCTCGTCATAGTCGCGCGCGGCTTTGAGTCTCTTCCCGGACGCCGCGCTGTTCTCCGCTTCGGTCCCCGCCGTGATATTCTCATGAATCGCCGATACCGACGCCTGGGCGAGACGACTGGCGCGCGCCAGATGAATGGTTCCGGAGGCCTCTCCTTCGATGAGTTGGCGGTAGGCGGCGTCCGTGGCGCTCAGCCGCGTCATCGCAAAGCCGAGGCCGAGTAGCGCGACAAGGCCGAACACGAAAAGCTGGCTCAGCACTTTTTTGCTTATCGTCCAGTCGATGAAATGCATGTTCTGTTTCCATTAGCCGGCATCGGAATGAAACGTATCTTGGTTCAATATGGTTCCTACTCGTTAACGCACCATGAAATCTATTATTGTTAGATATTTATACATGACGTGCGTAATAAATATGTTGATGGCCGGCAAATATATTAGGCGACGCGATGCGCAAACGCCGCGCCCAATCTCAAGGGCGCAAAGGGCGACTTTCCGCCGATCTCCGCCGTTGATCGCGCGCGCGGCTCAACGCGAACCAGCGAATTATCATCGCGGCGAGCTATCGGCGGCGTCTCGACCCAGGGCCATCGCAACCGCCCTTTGCGGCGCGCTCCGCCCGCTATTTCTTCGGCCGCACCGTCGTCACCACCTCGGCATGGGTGTCGAGCCAGGACCCGCCGATCAGTTCCACGCAATAGGGAATGGCCGGAAACACGGCGGACAGGCACAGGTCGATCGAGCGCGGGCTGCCCGGCAGGTTCACCACCAGGCACGCCCCGCGATGGGCGGCGGTCTGGCGCGACAGAATGGCGGTGGGGGTCTGCTCCAGACTCTTCATCCGCATCAACTCGCCAAAGCCCGGCATCTCCCGGTGACACGCCGCCAGTGTCGCCTCCGGCGTGAGGTCGCGCGGCGCCGGCCCGGTGCCGCCGGTGGTGAGCACGAGGCAGCAGCCGGAAACATCGGCCATGTCGATGATCTCGTCGCGCACGCGCTCAAACCCGTCGGGGATCACGCGCATGTCCAGTTCAAACGAAACAGACAGAGCCCGCGCCAGCCAATCGCGGATGGCCGGGCCGGAAATGTCCTCATAAATCCCGGCGCTGGCGCGGTCGGAAATGGTGAGGACGCCGATTTTCGCGGGATTTCCGGTCATTCAGACTCACTCTGTGGACGTGGCGGCCCCATCAGCGCCGGCTGGAAGAACACCGCCGCGCACAAGGTGGTGGCGAGCGACAAGGCCAGAAGCTCGCCCATGCTCGACGTGCCCGGATGATTGGACAGATAGAGGCTGCCGAACGCCGTCGCCGTGGTCATGGCCGAGAAGAAGATCGCCCGCGTCAGGCTGGTCTGCAACAGATGCGCCGTGCCGGCCCGCCACGCCATCACATAGTAAATCTTGAAGGCGACGCCGAGTCCCAGCAGCAGCGGCAAGGCGATGATATTGGCGAAATTCAGTTTTAGACCGATGAGGACGCAAATCTCCATCGTATAGACCCCGGCGAGCAGCAGCGGCGCCAGCGTCAGCGCCACATCGCCGATGCGGCGCAGCGCCAGCCAAAGCAGCAGCGTGATGGAGACCAGCGCCAGCGCCCCGGCCTGCGCGAAAGCCTTGATCACGGTGTCGCCGGATTCCAGAATGGACACCGCCGCCCCCGCCGCCTCCGGCGCAATTTTGCGCACGACGTTGGAGAACTTGCGCAAGTTCGCGAAATCGTTGCGGTCGCCGCGCGGAAACAGCTCCAGCCGCGCCTTTCCGTTGGCTGACACCCAGTCGCGCGCAAGTTCCGGCGGCAAATCCGCCAGAACGACCGGCGCGGCGGCCAGGGATTTGCGCACATCGCCGAGCAGCGACTCCACCGGCGCGATGACATGGCGCCGCGCCAGTTCGCGCGACGCGGCCGGCGCGTCGGCAAGGCGCTGGAACGCCGCCGCCATCGCCTCCAAACCTTTCGCGCGCGCCAAAGCCTGCGCGCTCGCGCGTAAAACGGCGACATCTTCCGCGTCGGTGGGGGCGGGCAGGGGCTTGACCGACAAAGTTGAGCCAAGCAGGTCGCGGGCGTCGGCGATCTCGGCGAGCTTCGCCTTCTGGTCTTCCGGCACAAAGCTCGTGAGCGTGGTCACGCTATCGACTTCCGGCAGAGCGCGCAGTTTTTGCGCCAGGGCGTCGGCTTCCGTCAGGCTTCCGGTCAAAATCTCGATGGAATTGGGCGCATTGCGCGGGTCGCTGGTCAGTTCGAGCATGGTGGCGACCGACTCGACCTTGGCGCTGCGCAGGTTGAGCGGATTGATGTCGAAGCTCACTTTCGTCAGCAGCGGCGCGCCCAACAGCGCAAGGCCGAGCGCGGCGAAAACGATCAGTTTCCTGTGGCCGGTCTGGAACCGGTCGATCGGCGCCAGAAAGGCGTAGCCGACCGGCGCCGTTTCCGGCGGCGGTTTCAGAATCGCCAGCAGCGCCGGCAGCAGGGTGAGGGTGGAGCCAAACGCCAGGATCATGCCGACGCCGGCGATCAGGCCGAGTTCGGACACGCCGCGATAGGCGGTCGGAATGAAGGAGAAAAACCCCGCAGCCGTCGCCGCCGCGGCGAGAGCCAAAGGCAGGCTGGCGCCGGCGCCGGCCCGGTTCAGCGCGGTATCGAGCGCGTCGTGCTGAAACCGCTCCTCGCGGTAGCGCACCGTGAACTGGATGCCGAAATCGACGCCAATGCCGACGAACAGCACGGCGAAGGCCACGGAAATCGGATTGAGCACGCCCACCATGGCCAGACCGGCGGCGGCGGTCAGGGCGAGGCCCATGATCATGTTCGCCATTACCGCAAGGATCAATCTGCCCCAGCGCAAGGCCCGCCACAGGATCAGCAGCACGGCGGCCACCATCAGGGAATTGTTCAGCGCCGCGCCGTCGGCCAGCGTGCCAAATTCCTCGTCCTGCATGGCGACATCGCCGGTGAGCCGAACACGATAGCCCAGTTCCGGCGTCAGGCCGAGCTTTTGGGCCGTCGCGCGCACCGCGTCGCTGGCGCTCGCGCCGGGCTCCAGCGCGGAATAGTCGAGCTTGGGGCTGATCTGGAGAAAGCGCCGTTTGTCGGCGACGCTGGGGGGCGCGCCCGAAAACAGCGCCGACCACGAAAAATTCGCGGCTTTGCCGGCGCTGGCGGCGTCGAGCGCCTCCGCGACGGCGCCAAGCGACTTGGCCATCGCCTGCGTTTCGGCGGCGGGCGGACCCTTCGGCGGCTGGCCCTTTGAGTCTTGTCCCTTTGAGTTTTGGCCCTCTGCCGGCTGGCCCTGCGCGCCGCCCATCAGGCCAATGGTCCCGGCGAAGCCGCGCAGACTGGGATCGCGCGCCAGCGCGCCCAAAAATGGCTGGGCGTCGATCAATTGCCCCATGCGCGCGGAAACGTCGGGCTTCGGCAGATAAAGCAGCCCCTCGCGCGCGAAAAAATCCGAGGTTTCCAGCGAGCGGACGTCCTTGAAATGCTCGCTTTGCGTCTGCAACGCGGCCTGGAGCTTGCGCGCCGCCGCATTGGCGTGTTCGGGGCTTGGCGCGTCCAGCACCGCCAGCAGCATGTCCTGGCGCTGCGGAAACGACTTGCTCAGCGCGATCTCGCGCTGGCGCCACGGCAGATCCTGGGCGATCAGCGTGTTGAGATCGGTGGACATGGCGAAATGGCCGACGGCGTACCAGGCGGCGAAGGCCGTCAGCGCCAGCGACAGCGCCAAAGTGAGCCATTTGCGCCGGGCGCAGAGCGAAACCAGCCGGGCGACAAGGGCGATTTCCTCGCCGGCGCGATGAAGAACAGGGGAAGGCATGAGTGGGCGTTCCGTTGAAGTGCGCGCAAACTGCGTTATTTTCTCAAGAAAAGAAACCGCCTTGCGGGGCTTACCCTGTTCGAGGCCAAGCTGGGCTGGTTTTTGCTTGCGGCGAATACGGCGCCGGACTATGGCTTGGGCCGAATGGCCAGAGCAGCGTGGGCCGCAAGACCGCTGCGCACCCAACCTCCCGTGTCGATCGTGATGGACGCCGGAGAAACCGGAGAGAAGTATGGGAATACCGGTGTTCGAAGGCGCGCGCATAGGCGCCTATATCGTCAAGCAGCATCTGCTCGGCCGCAAGCGTTACCCGCTTGTGCTCATGCTGGAGCCGCTGTTTCGTTGCAATCTCGCCTGCTCCGGCTGCGGCAAGATCGATTATCCCGACAAGATCCTGAACCAGCGCCTTCCCTTTGAAGATTGCATGGAGGCGATCGACGAATGCGGCGCCCCCGTGGTGGTGATCGCCGGCGGCGAACCGCTGCTGCACAAGGATCTCGCCCGAATCGTCAAGGGCGCGCTGGACCGCAAGAAATTCGTCACGGTCTGCACCAACGCGCTGCTGCTTGAGAAGAAGCTCGACGAATTCGAGCCGAGTTCGGCCTTCAACTGGTCGGTCCACCTCGACGGCGACCGCGAGATGCACGACAAGTCGGTGTGCCAGGACGGGGTCTACGATCGCGCCGTAAAAGCCATCGCCGCCGCCCGCGCAAAAGGCTTCAAGGTCAGCGTCAACTGCACCCTGTTCAACGACGCCGATCCCGAACGCGTCGCCAATTTCCTGGATACGCTGAAAGGTCTCGGCGTCAACGGCGGCGCCACGGTCGCGCCGGGCTACGCCTACGAGCGCGCCCCCAACCAGCAGCACTTCCTCAACCGCACCAAGACCAAGGATCTGTTTCGCGCCATCTTCCGGCGGGGGAATGGCGGCAAGAAGTGGGATTTCTTCCAGTCGTCGCTGTTCCTCGACTTCCTGGCGGGCAACCAGAACTATTCCTGCACGCCCTGGGGCAATCCGGCGCGCACCATTTTCGGCTGGCAGCGGCCCTGCTACCTGCTCAACGAGGGCTACGCCTCGTCGTTCAAGGAGCTGATGGAGACGACCGACTGGGACTCCTACGGCGTCGGCAATTACGAGAAATGCGCCGACTGCATGGTGCATTGCGGCTTCGAGCCGAGCGCCGTGAAGCACGCGATTCGCAACCCCTGGGCGGCGATCAAGACGGCTCTATTCGGCGTCGACACTGAAGGCCCCATGAAGCCCGATATTGCCCTCGACAAACAGCGGCCGGCGCAATTCACCTTTGCCGCGCAGGTCGAGGAGCGGCTGAACGCCGTGGTCGAAGCCGAAAAGCTCGCCCAGGAGGCCGCGGCAGCGGAGTAGCGAACGCATGGCGGCGCCGGCCTCGCGCGCCGTCAAGATCAGGCCGGGCAGGTCGCCCGGCCTGCGCGCCAGTTTGCGCAACACGGCGGGGACGTTGGTCGAGCCGTCCGGATTCATGCCGACGAGCGCCGATTGCGGCAGCACGCGGTGATGGGGATCGGCCACGGCGCGCAGGGCGACGAAGGGTATGCCGCGCTCGCGCGCGTAACGCGCCGCGCCATGCGACTCCATGTCCACCGCCAGCGCGCCGGTTTTGCGGTGCAAGCGCGCCTTCTGACGGCGGCAGCCGATCATCTCGTCCACGCCGGCCAGCGCCCCGATGCGGCTGTTCGGAATTTTCCGCGCCAGCGTTTGCAGCCAGCGCGCATCCGTCCGATACATCTCGTCGGCGATGATCATGTCGGCCAGGATCACATCGCCCGACGTATGGCCGGGGGCGATGCCGCCGGCGATGCCGAAACTCATCACGGCGTCGATTGGCCCCGCGCGTTTCAGCAAATCGTAGATTCGTTGGGCTGAACCGCCGCCCACGATGGTCAGGGGGGTAGCTGCGGCTCGGGCTTCTTGCTTGAGACCGACGACGAGGGCGATGCGTGGGGGCACGAAATTCTCCGGACCTGCAAGGTTTCACAAAATTGTGACCCCCGGTCAAGTTGTTGAGACAATTTTAACGAAAATGTGGTTTCCCGGTGGCGTCCGGGCAGGCGCGAAGTTTTGCCAAAACCTGATTTGCCTTTGGCGGGTCGTGCGCTAAAACGGTTTTGCGCGGGCGTGGCGAAATCGGTAGACGCAAGAGACTTAAAATCTCTCAGCCGCAAGGCTATGCCGGTTCAAGTCCGGCCGCCCGCACCATCGAAAGGGCGCCCGTCTCGCTGTTTAGCGAAGATTTCAGATTTTCGCGGTTTTCTCACCTGCGGAAACGGGGAGACGTCTCGTGGAAAGTTCAGGCGATTCGATAGATCTTGCCATCCTGCTGCCCGTGTTGCTCGGGGTGACGCTTATTTTGGGCTATGCCGTCCACATGGTCCTTCGCGACAAGGGGCTCGGCATCGTCGGCAATGGCGCGTTCCTGATGGTTGGTTTGTCCGCCGGCGGATTTTTCATGAGCTTCATCCAGTCGCATTTCTGAACGCCACCCGCCCCCGGGCGTCGTGCGCCAAGGGAGGGGACGGTGTCAGCGCAAATCCGTGAACGAGGACGGTTCGGCGTCGGGCGCGCGCGGCGGCGGCGCAAGTTTGACCTCGCCTTTCGCGGGCGCAACGACGGCGGGAGTCGCCGGCTCCGGGTCTTCATCGGCCCAGGGCGCGCGCAGGTAGGCGCGCCGGCTCGGCGCGGCTTCCGCGAATTCGACGCGTCCATCGGCCAGACGCGCATGGGCGCATTCCTCGGCGCGGCCGCCGGCCCGCGCGCTTTCCTCCGGGCTGAGATCGCGGCAGATCATTTCGCCCTGTCGGCGCCAGCCGCCAACCCAGAGGTTGACCGCCTGGCGCGTCGCGCGCGAGACTTCGAACAACAGCCCGTTGGGGGCGAAGAAGGTGGCGGCGCGGTCCTCGTCCTTGCGCTGGCGCAGCAAAAGGGCGCCAACAAAGCTGCGCCCGCTGGCGTTGCGGTCGCGGGTCCATTCGGAGCCGGGCTTGCCTTCGAGCAGCGGAACATAGCCTGGAAGTTTGCGGATATTGCCGCGCAGCAATCGCGCGTTCTGCGCCAGCCCCTCGACAGCGCCGATCGGCGCGCCATCGCTCATGCCGCGGATGCGATCCTGGAGCGTCTTGATCGAACCCTTGCGCAAGTCGTCGTTCAGGCGAACGGAGAGATGGAAGCATTCGCGCTTGTCGTCGCCCTGGCCGCGACACAGTTGATCGCCTTCGCGCGTCCACAGCCGCGCGTCGATCCTGGCGCCGCCGAACTCGCCGACGACCCCGCGCGGCGCGAAATAAAGGTAGCGCTTTTCGCCATCGGGTCGGGTGATTTCCAGAGTATTGTCGACAATGGTCGAGATCGCCGCGAACCGTCCGAGAATCTGAGGCGTGACCTCCTCGGGCGGCGGCGCCTTCTGCTTTTCCGCCTCCTCGGCCTTTTTCGCCATCTCCTCGCGCCGTTTCATCTCGGCGGCGGCGGAAGGGGGCGGCGCGTTGAGGGCGGCGCCCTTGGGCGCGGCCTCCTCGGACCCGTCATCCTGTAGAATGACCTCGTTGCCGCCGCCCACGCCCTTTTTCTTTTCCGGCTTGTGGTTGGCGAAAGCGAAAGCGCCAGGCGCCTTGTACTGCACGAACAGCCCGCCGACGAAGCCGGCCGCGATCAGCAAGCCGATGGCCCGAAGCTTGTAAGGATCTTCCTTCATGGCTCGATCTCAAGTCAACGCAATGGCGCCAATCTGGCGCCCACGGTTTAACGTCAGGTATATCGTGGCGCATCGAGGGGGCCGAAAAGGGCCGGACCTCGGATTTGGACCCGGCCAGGATCGCCGAAGGGGGCTGCTTTCCATTCCAAGACACCCGACTTCAGGGCGCGCCACGGCCGCCCGCAAGAGTTTCAGCCGTAATCCCGCGCGGCTCAGTATTGGGACGGGCCAGCTTCGACCCATCGCGCCGAGGCCTGTCCACCCACGACACTTGAACGCGCCGGCGCGACGGCTCGAAGCCGTCCAGTCGTCGTCTCGTTGCCGTTGGAGTCCCTCGTGGTGACTTGCGCGAAGGTCGCGATGCGGTTCGTTGCGGTCCTGCGGCATGAAGCTCCCGCCGGCGGGAGTCGCCTAACTCAACGGACGTTCCAGCAGCGAGAAGCACTCACACGCGTGACCCCTGAACGACCCTCAGTGTTGTTCAACGCATTTTCGGTTGTGCGGCGTAGAAAAATAAAGTAAAACAAGAGTTGCGCCGAGTAAATCTGAGCCGGCCGATTTTCAGTGATGAATACCAACGTCGCCTTAAGTCGAATAATGTTTCCACTTTAGCAGGCTGGCTGGCTCGAAAGCATACGTAAGTTGCTTGATTCAGCCACTTATTGGCTTAGAGAGACGGCGCCAAATATGGGATATGTCAATGAGTAATATTCGTTTTATCGCCGTTCTTCTTTCGTGCGTCGCGCTGACTGGAGTCCCCGCGACGGCCGGCGAGCGGCTGAATGATGGGTTGATGGGAGCAGGAGCCGGCGCGCTTGTCGGCGGACCCGTCGGGGCAGTCGCAGGAGGCACGATTGGCTACGTGGCGGGGCCAAGTATTTCCCGTGGATCAGGCCCTCATCATCGTCACCATCGTCAGCATCGCCGCCACATCCACCATTAAGCCGCGGCGGCAAGGTGTCGAACGCAAAGCGAGGCCGCCATTTGGCGGCCTTTCTTTTCCAAGAGTTTTCCGTCTCGTGAAGACGGAATGGTTTCAGGGATGACTTTTGATGGCGCGCCGCGCCGAGATGTTAACGACTGTCGAAAAACACGGATGCGCGGATTTCCGGTTATGCCGCATCCTTTCCGCTTTCCCGTTAGCCATCGACCGGTCTAGCTTCGACGCCGGCCCTTTGCTCGATTTCCGGTTACCGCCGCATTCGGATCGTCGCCGCCACAAGGTCATGGTCACATGTGGCGCATCGCCGCCGAGGCAGGCGCCGCCACCGCACCCATCTCAAGCGCCCGCATGCGTCAACCAAACAGCCGCGCGCACCACCCGCGCCGCCACCGCGCCTACTTCGCCAGCTCCACCCTCGGATCATATGGCTGCTTGGCCTGCATCTTCCTGGCCACCTCCTCCAATTCGGCCCAGCCGCCGTCGGGCAGGGTGATGCGCAGGGTGATCAGGAGGTCGCCGGCGGGCTGGCCGCCGGCCGCCGGCAGGCCCTTGCCGCGCAAGCGCAGCGTCTTGCCGGAATTGCTCTTGGGCGGCAGCGTCAGCTCGACCTTGCCGCCGAGCGTCGGCGCCTCCACCCGACCGCCGAGCACCGCCTCATAGAGCGTTACCGGCAAATCGAGCCTGATGTCGCGGCCGTCCACGCGGAAATGCGGATGTTTCTGGATATGGACGGTCACCAGCGCGTCGCCGGCCGGGCCGCCGCCGGGGCTGGGCTGGCCCTGGCCGCGCAGGCGGATCTGCTTGCCCTCCTCGACGCCGGCGGGAACATTGATCTCCAGCGTCTTGCCCGAAGGCGTCTGCACCCGCGCCTTGCCGCCGTGCAGGGCGGTTTCCAGCGAAACATGGGTGTCCAGCGCGATATCCGCGCCGGGCTGGCGCGCGCGCGCGCCAGGACCGGCGCCTGCGCCACGCGCCGCGCCGGGTCCGCCGCGTCCGAACAGGTCGGAGAAGATGTCGGCCGCGTCGAACGGCGAGCCGCCGCCGAAATTGAACTCGAAAGGATGCGCGCCCGGACCCGCGCCGCCGCCCGGGCCGCCGCCATGACCGCCGCGCCGGAACCCGCCGCCGGGAAAACCTTCAAAACCGCGCGGCTTGCCTTCGGCGTCGATCTCGCCGCGGTCGAAGGCGCCGCGCTTTTTCTCGTCGCCGAGGATTTCATAGGCCGAATTGACCTCGGCGAATTTGTCCTTGGCCTTGGGCTCGTTGGGGTTCTGGTCGGGATGGTGCTGCTTGGCGAGCTTGCGGAACGCCTTTTTCACATCGGCCTGCGAGGCGTCCTTTGCGACGCCGAGAATCTGATAGGGATCACGCATCTTTCAAAGCCCATTTTCTCGCCGGCCCTCAACGGCGCCGGCGGCATGTCTTTTGTCTGTTATGTGGTCTTGAACGCGGCCGGGCGCAAGGGGGTGCGTTTCTTGCGCGTCTCTTGCGCGCCTTCACGCGCCCTTGTGGATTTCGGACAGGGTCCACACGGCGTTCTTGTCGCGGCAGGCTGCGCCCGCCCGGCTCTTTGCGCCGGTCGCGGTCTCGAAGCGCGCGGAAAATTTGCGGCAGATCAGCCCATTTTCGGGATAGGCGAAGCCGACCGGCGTCACCAGCCCACGCGCCTTGGTCACCGGATTGTCCCAGCGCACCGCCGCGCCATTGCCCTGGGGATCGAGCGCGACGCCGAGCGCGCCCAGCGCCCGGTGCCGGTCCTCGGCGTCGAGCCCGGCGGGCAGGGCGGTTTTGGCCGGCGTCGCGGGCGCGCCGGCGACGGAGCCGGTCGCCTGCATGTCCACGTCGGGATTGAGCGGGTTGACCACGGAGCAACCCGACAGCGCCGCCAGCGCGAGACTTAACGCCATCGCGCGGCGGACCGCAAAAAAATGCAGCCCACGCTGTGGCGTTTTGCTAGGAAGGGGACGCGAACGTACAAGCAAGCAGGTGTAATCCGGGTACAGGTCCAGTTGCCGAACCGGACAAGGGCATCATCCAATGAACGCATTAACGGCAGGTAAGCATTTGCCCGAGCACGAGCCTTTTGGCCTGTTCGCGCGCTGGATGGAGGAGGCGCGGGCCAGCGAGATCAACGATCCCGAGGCCATGTGCCTGGCGAGCGTGGACGAAAACGGCATGCCCAACGCCCGGATGGTGCTGCTGCGCGGCTACGACGATCAGGGATTCGTCTTTTATACCAACAGGCAAAGCGCAAAGGGCGACGAATTGGCGGCGCGGCCGATGGCCGCCGGCGTGCTGCACTGGAAGAGCCTGCGCCGGCAGTTCCGCTTTCGCGGCGCGGTCGAGCACGTGACGGAAGCCGAATCGGACGCCTATTTCGCCGGTCGCCCCCGCGACAGCCGAATCGGCGCCTGGGCCAGCGCGCAGTCGCGCCCGCTGGAGAGCCGGTTCGCGCTGGAAAAGGCCGTCGCCGCGCAGGCCGCGCGCTTCGGCCTGGGCGACGTGCCGCGCCCGCCGCATTGGGGCGGCTATCGCATCCGGCCGGTGGAAATCGAATTCTGGACCGACAAGCCGTTCCGCCTGCACGAGCGCCTGTGTTACCGCCGCCCCGAGCCCCGCGGCGACTGGACCCGCGAGGCGCTGTATCCGTGAGTCAGGACGCCGTGAGCGCGCCGCGCCGTCACTATCCGGCACAGCCGGCCCTGGCCGTGAGCATAGCCGTGTTTCGCGACGGCAAGGTGCTGCTGGCGACCCGCACCGACGCGCCTTACGCGCAAAGGTACACGCTGCCCGGAGGCCTGGTCGAAACCGGTGAGACGCTGGAGGCGGCGGCCCTGCGCGAATTGCGCGAGGAAACCGGCGTGCTCGCGCGTATCTGCGCCTTCAACCGGCCGGTCGAGCACATCCAGCGCGATGGCGCCGGCCGGGTCGAGCGGCATTATGTCATCCTCTCCTTCGCGGCGCATTGGATCGCCGGGGAGGGGGAAACCAGCGCCGAGGCGGGCGAAATTTTATGGCGAAGCCCCGACGACCTTGCCGATCTCGCGCTCACGCCGAATCTGGCGGCCGTGGTCGCGGGCGCCCAAAAGCTGGTGGAGGCGAAGCCATGATGGCGCCTTGGCCGAAACTGGCGGTTTTTTGCGCTCTGGCCGCGTTGCTGGCGCCAGCGGAACCCGCGCGCGCGCAATTCTTTCAATTTTTCGACAACCGGCCGCCGCCGCCGCCCGTTTTGGCTCCACAGCGCCAGGCGATCCCGCGCAAGCCGCACAAGCCGCATAAAGCCGCGCCCGAAAAACGTCGCGCCCCCGTGGCCAAGCCCGAACCGCAAAAGCCGGCGCCCGCGACCGTGGTCGAGACGGCGCCGCCGTCCTATCAGCCGCAACTGCTGCGCCTGTCGGAAATCATGGGCGCGCTGGCGGCGCTCGATCCGCTCTGCGGCGAGGCGGCCGGCAAGAGCGACGAATCGGCCTGGCGCCAATCGATGCGCAAACTGATGGACTCGCAGGACGCCGGCCCGCTCCAGCGCGAGCGTCTCGCGGGTGCCTACAACCATGGCTTGCGCGGCTATGAATATTTCCACAGGCAATGCACGCCCGTCGCCGACCTCGCGCGGCGCCGTTTGCTGGAAGAGGGCGGGCGCCTGGCTCACGACATCACGACGCAATATAGCGAAAAATGATTTTAAACAATTGGTTGCATGGTTGGCGTCTTGTGAATGGCTTGGTCGGGCCGCGCGGACTGGCGTTAACCCTTTCTTAAGACCTTGCTCGCCACGGGCGCGTTTGGCGGTTAAGCTTTCCCCATGATGACCCCGCACGATACCGAAGATTACGTCGAACTCTCTGGCGCCGAGGATGAGCGTCGCGCGGCCTTGGCCTATGTCACCGAGGCATTGGCCGAAGCCATTCTCGCGGGGATCGAAAGCGAAAGTTTTGCGCACGCGGCTCTGTTCGCGGCCTTGCAGGAGCTGGTCGAAACCTATGGCGAGGAGGCGGTGGCCACCTTCGCCGGTCGCCTGCCGGACCGGATCGCCGCCGGCGAATTCACCATCGCCGTGAGACATTAGAGCACGTTCGGTGAACGCGCGTTCACCGAACTTGATCTTTGCAATGGCTGACGCTCACGGCGGCGAGACGTATTATATCCAGTCGAACCGTCCCGCCGAAAACACCAGCACCCGCCCCTGAAAAATGTCGGCGGTCGGGGCGCGCTCCACGCAGAGACCGCCGATGAGATGCATCAGCGCGCGGGCGACGCCGCCATGCGAAACGACCACTGAAGGCTCGTGCTGCGCGTCGAGCCAGGGCCGCAGTCTTTCCGTGAGATCGGCGTAGGATTCGCCGCCGGGGGGACGAAAACGCCATTTGTCGGCGTCGCGCGCCGCCGCGCCCTCCGGGTCCTCGGCGCAAACCTCCGGCCAGGTCTTGCCCTCCCAGCGTCCGAAGGTGAATTCCCTGAGTCGCGCGTCGAAAACGACGCCCTCGGCGGGCAGCCCAAGTTCCTTGCGCGCGAGAAACATGGTTTCGCGGGTGCGCGCCAGCGGCGAGGCCTGCCAGCACAGGGCCGCGGGGTCCAGGCCCCGGGAGGACAGGATTTTCTTCAGCTTGCGCCCGGCTTGCGCCGCCTGTTGGCGGCCGAGCGCGTTGAGGTCGATGTCCTTCTGGCCTTGCAGCCGCCCTTCCGCGTTCCAATCGGTTTCGCCGTGACGCAGGAAGAACAGCGGCGGCGTCATCGGCGCGGCTCAGTCCTTGCCGCGCACGATTTCGCCGATGTCGGGCGCCTTGGGGTTCTTCATGCCGACGACATGATAGCCGGCGTCGACGTGGAGGATTTCGCCGGTGACGCCGCGCGCCATCGGCGACAGCAGGAACACCGCGCTCTCGCCGACTTCGTCGATGGTCACGGTGCGGCGCAGCGGCGCGTTATATTCGTTCCACTTCAGGATATAGCGGAAGTCGCCGATGCCCGAGGCCGCCAGGGTCTTGATCGGCCCGGCGGAAATGGCGTTCACCCGAATGGCCTTCTCGCCCAGATCCGCGGCGAGATAGCGCACGCTGGCCTCCAGCGCGGCCTTGGCGACGCCCATCACATTGTAATGCGGCATCCATTTCTCGGCGCCGTAATAGGTCAGGGTCAGCAGGGACCCGCCGGTCTTCATCAGCTTTTCGGCGCGCTGCGCCACCGCAGTGAAGGAATAGCAGGAGATCGCCAGCGAAGTGGTGAAGTTTTTCTCGCTGGTGTCGACGTAGCGGCCGGTCAGTTCGTCCTTGTCGGAAAAGGCGATGCAATGGACGACGAAGTCCAGCCCGCCCCAAAGCTTTTCGACTTCGGCGAAGACATGGTCGATCGATGCGCCATCGGTGACGTCGCATTCGCCGACCACATGGGCGTCGAGTTCGGCCGCCAGCGGGCGCACCCGGCGCTCCAGCGCCTCGCCCTGGTAGGTCAGGGCGATTTCGGCGCCGGCGAGGCGGGCGGCCTTGGCGATGCCCCAGGCGATCGAGCGGTTGTTGGCGAGGCCCATCACCAATCCGCGCTTGCCGCGCAAGACCCCCGATTGAACGGCGAGGGTGGCGGGTTCCTCAGTAATTATCGTCATGAACAATCCTGTGTTTCGCTTGCGGCGACGTCGCGGCCATATTGGCACGCCGAACCTTTTCTTGGCTCGTCGGACACTGTCTTGGTCCGCCGAAGCCGGCTTTCGGCCGATTCGCCGCAATGCATCCACAATTGCGCTTGGGGGCATTTACCCGCGCCCGACGCCGGAAGCAAGAGCGCCACGCGCCAAGCCTGTGGATCCCTGAGCGCGCGGAATCCGTTGATAAACCGGAACAAGGCGCTTGGGCGTCTGGCGGTGACGTACGGAACAGTTTACGATATATTAATATATTGTGAACCGTCCCGACGCCAATCCCTTGGCAAAGCGGGATAAAGCCGGAGGGGGTCGCCATGCAAGAGACCGTCGCCAAGCATGAGACCGCAGCCAAGCATGAGACCGCAGCCAGTCTGACGCCAGCGCTGCGGCGCTGCGCCCACGCCCTGCTCGGCCGCTGGCCGGTGGCGGAGGCGCGCGCCGGCGCCCGGAGCCGCGCGGACCAGGACGCGGACGATCTCGCGCACGAGGCCTTGCTGAGCTTCTGGCGCGCTGGCCTGTTGGCGCGGGAGGGCGGGGCGTTGCAACCGCCCGGTGCGCTTCGGCTGGCGCTGCTGCGCTGCCTGACCCGGCTCGCGCGGGAGTTTTCGCGGCGCGAAGCGGACTTCGCCCTGTTCGAGGAGACCGAGGCTTCCGGCGGCTTCCAGCGCGACGCGCGTCACTCTCCCTGGTCGCCCGAAGCGCGGGCGCTGCCGCGCCTGCCGTTCGAATCGCGCGCCGTGCTGGCGCTGGCGACGCTTGAACGCCTGGATTACGCGGACATCGGCGCCGTGCTCGACATGACCGGGGCGCAGGCGCTGATCCGGCTGGCGCGCGCGCGGGCCGAACTGGCGAGCGCGTTGACGGGCGTCCCCCAGCCGCATCTGCGGGCCGCCTCCAGCTTATGCGAAGCCGACCTGCACGGTTACGCCGACGATCTGCTGGAGCCGTCGCGGCGCGCCGAAGTCGAGGCGCTGCTGCAACGGGATGGCGAAGCCGCGCGACGCGCGGCGGAATGGCGCCGGGGCGCCGAACGGCTGCGCGGCGCCTTCGCGGCGCTGGAGGCCGAACCTCTGCCGGCGACGCTGGATTTCAACCCGCCGGCGCCCGCCGCGCGCCGCCGCGCCGCGCGAAAACCCTGGCAGGGTCTGTTTGGCTGGTTGTCCGGCGCGCAGCGTCCCGTGATCGCCGCGCACTGAGGGTTGGGGCGCCCGATCAGATTTCCTCCGGCTCCATGCGAATTGCGCCGCAGGGGCATTCGCTGGCGCAGACGCCGCAGCCCTTGCAGAAATCGTAGTTGAACTTGAAGCCGTTGCCGGGACCGAGCTTGATCACGGCATTGTCCGGGCAGACGCCATAGCAATTGTCGCATTCGAAGCAATTGCCGCAGGACAGGCAGCGCCGCGCCTCGTAAAGCGCATTGCTTTCGTCGAGGCCCGCCACCACTTCCTCGAAGGTCGAGGAGCGCCGCGCCAGCTCCAGCGTGGGCCGCACGGTTTTGGGCGCCTCGCCATAATACCAGGCGTTCAGCTTTTCGAACGAGGCGAGTTCATGTTTCGGCGCCGGCGCATAGACTTCGCCGCGCAAAAAAGCGTCGATGTTGCGCGCGGCCTTCTTGCCGTGGCCGACCGCCACGGTGACGGTGCGCTCCGAGGGCGCCATGTCGCCGCCGGCGAACACGCCCGCGGCGCCGGTCATCATGTTGGCGCCGACCTGAACCACGCCCTTCTCGATCTTCAACCCCTCGACGCCATTGAGCAGCGACAGATCCACATCCTGCCCGAGCGCCAGCACCACGGAATCGGCTTCCAGCGTTTCCAACTCGCCGGTCGGCTGCGGGAAGCCTTTTTCGTCGAGCACCATTTTTTCAACGGTGAGGGAGCCGGCCTCGACGTTCTTGATGGTCGAGAGCCATTTCATCATGACGCCTTCTTCCAGCGCCTCCTCCAGCTCGAAATCATGCGCCGGCATTTTTTCGCGGGTGCGGCGATAGACGATGATCGCCTCCTCGGCGCCAAGGCGTTTGGCTGTGCGCGCGACATCGAGCGCGGTATTGCCGCCGCCATAGACGACGACGCGGCGTCCGAGCAGCGGCCGATCCTCGCCCTCCATCGAGGCCAGCACCTGCACGGCGTCGAGCACCTTGGCGGCCTCGCCGGCGGGAATGTAAGCGCGCTTGGCGATATGGGCGCCCACCGCGAGGAAGGCGGCGTCGAAGCCGCCCTCGCGCATGGTCGCCCGCAAGTCGGACACCTTGCAATCATACTCGATGGCGACGCCAAGCGCGACGATGCGCGCGACTTCGGCGTCGAGCGTCTCACGCGGCAGGCGATATTTGGGAATGCCGAAGCGCATCATGCCGCCGGGCGCCGGTCCCGCCTCCTTGATGGTCGGCGAATGGCCCAGCATTGCCAGATGATAGGCGGCCGACAGCCCCGCCGGCCCGGCCCCGACGACCAGAACCTTCTTGCCGCTCTTCGCTGTCGGCGGCGCAAAAGCCCAGCCCTTGGCGATGGCCATGTCGCCCAAAAAACGCTCGACCGAATTGATGCCCACGCTGGCGTCGATCCCCGCGCGATTGCACGCGGTTTCGCACGGGTGGTAGCAGACGCGCCCCATCACCGCCGGTAGCGGATTGTTTCGCGTCAGCGCCCGCCACGCGCCCTCGTAATCGCCGGCTTCGGCCAGCGACAGCCAGCCCTGGATGTCCTCGCCGGCCGGACAGGCATGGTTGCAGGGCGGCAGGCGATGGACATATTCGGGCCGAAACGTGCGCCACGAGCCGGTATGATTGGCGAGCGACGAGCCAACGTCGAGAGTGACGGCGAAATCATGATCCATGATGTGTCCTCACACTTCTTCGTCATCGCCAAGCAGGCCATATTCGGCGATATGGGCGTCGCAGATCGCCTGTATCCGCGCCACGCGGGGATCGTCCACGCCGCCGCGAAACAGATGCGCATAGCGTTTCTGCAATTTCAGATATTCTCGCACCGGAATCTGTTTCCTGATTTTTCGCGCATGGGTGACGCGGCCATGTTCGGCCTCGAAAATCGGATACAGCCCGCATTCCACCGCGAACCGCGCCAGCTTGATGGTGTCGCAGGACGGCGCGCCCCAGCCGAGCGGGCAGGGGACGTTGATCTGGATATAGCGCGCGCCGTGGATCGCCATGGCCTTGACGACCTTGCGTTCGAGATCGTGCAGATCGGCGACCGTCGCGGTGGCGACATAGGGAATGTTGTGGGCGACGGCGATTTTCGGCACGAATTTGCCGGTGCCGAACACATTGCCCGGCTCCGGCCCCAGCGCCGGCGTGGTGGCGGTGCGCGCCGCCGGCGGCGTGGCGGAGGAGCGCTGCACGCCGGTGTTCATGTAGCCTTCGTTGTCGTAGCAGATGTAGAGCACGTCGTCGTTGCGCTCGAACATGCCGGACAGGCATTGAAAGCCGATGTCGGTGGTGCCGCCGTCGCCGCCTTGCGCGATCACGCGCGTCTTTTTGCCCTTCACCCGCATGGCCGCCGCGACGCCGGTCGCCACCGCCGCGGCATTGCCGAACAGCGAGTGCAGCCAGGGCAATTGCCAGGAGGTTTCGGGGTAGGGCGTGGTGAACACCTCCAGGCAGCCGGTGGCGTTGACGGCGATCAGATCGTTGCCGCTCGCGCGCATAGCGGCGTCGATGGCATAGCGCGCGCCCAGCGCCTCGCCGCAGCCCTGGCAGGCGCGATGGCCAGACGTCAGCGCGTTGCTGCGCGCCTGCGAGGCCTGCACGGAACGCTCGCCCTCCGAAATCAGCCTGTTGCCGACGGTGAACGTGCCCTTTTGGTAAAACTTCAGTTTTTGCTGCGCTTCGTCTGGAGCGAGCGCGGGAACATCGGTCATTTGGACGTCTGTCATGGCGCTCTCCTTCAATCCTGCGGCAATTGGCTGGTCAGCGCGAGCTGGCGCAAAATATTCTCGGCGGTCGAACCGGAACGGCGGACTTTTCGCACACGATGAATCTCGCGCCCGACGACCCGGTCGTTGAGATCGAGGAAATGCGGGCCTTCCCACGGGTCCGTGACCGCCGTCTCGAACAGGCGGCGCAAGCTGTCGCGCGGGATCGGCCGGCCGCCGAGACCGGCGATGGCCGAATGCAGCCGGGGCCGCTTTTCCAGATTGCGCAAGGCGCCCTCGATATTGTCGGCGAGCGCCCCGCCGACGCCGACGGCGATGCTTTTCTCCACCACCACGACATCCTTGGCTTCAGCCAAAACCTCGCCGAGCGCCTCTACCGGGAAAGGCCGGAACGACACGAGACAGACCACGCCGATCTTGACGCCGTCCTCGCGCATTTCGTCCACGGTGTCCTTGATGGTGCCGCAGATCGACCCCATGGCGACGACAACCGTCTCGGCGTCCTCGATCCGGTAGGTTCGCAGCAACCCGCCCGTCGCCCGTCCGAAAATCTTGCCGAGTTCGGCGGAGAAGGCGGGGATCAGGCGCAAAGCCTGCCGTTGCTTGTAATGGGCGAGAAAGCGCACTTCGGTGAAAGCCTCGGGGCCGACCATGGCGCCGATGGAGGCGGGATTCTCGGGGTCGAGCACCTGCACCGGATCGTAGGGCGGCAGGAAGGCGTCCACTTGCGCCTGCTCGGGAATATCGATCCGCTCGAAGGCGTGGGTGAGGATGAACCCGTCGACGCAGACCATCACCGGCATGGACAATTCCTCGGCGAGGCGGAAGGCGAGGATGTGCAGGTCCACCGCCTCCTGGTTGGTTTCGGCGAAAAGCTGAATCCAGCCGGCGTCGCGCATCGACATGGCGTCGGAATGGTCGTTCCAGATGTTGATCGGCGCGCCAATGGCCCGGTTGCCCAGCGTCATGACGATGGGCAGGCCGAGGCCGGCGGCGTTATAGACGGCTTCGGCCATGAACAGCAGGCCTTGCGAGGCCGTGGCGGTATAGGCGCGGGCGCCGGCGGCGGAGGCCCCGATCGCCACCGAAAGCGCCGCGAACTCGCTCTCGACATTGATGAATTCGCAATTTTCCAATTCGCCGGATTTCACCAGTTCGCCGAGTCCCTCGACGATATGGGTCTGGGGCGTGATCGGATAGGCGCAGATCACTTCGGGACGGCACAGCGCGATCGCCTCGGCCATCGCGTGCGAACCTTCGATTTGCTTGAGCATAGCCGCTCCCCTCACGCCGCCGTGGCGCGTTCCTGAGCCATTACGAGATCGTATGCGTCCTGCGCGGCGGCGATATTGGCCTCGCCGATTCGTCCCGGAAAGGTTTCCGCGATGGCGCGCTTGACGCTGTCGAAATGAACGAGGCCGGTCAGCGCGGCGAAGGCGCCGAGAAGCGCGGCGTTGGGCGCGGCGCGCTTGACGTGTTTCAGCGCCAGATCGGTCGCCGGCACGATGACGGCATGGCCCGCCGGCAATTTTTCGACGATGGCGCCCAAATGCAGATCATCGAACGTCTTGTTGGTGTTGACCAGCAAAAAGCCGTTTTCCCGCAGGCCGGAAAACACGTCCATCACCTTCAGCAGGGTGGGATCCTGCAAAACCAGGCAATCCGGATCCTGGACCGGCTCGCGCAGCCGGATTTCCCGGTCGGCGATGCGGCAAAAGGCGATGACCGGCGCGCCCATGCGCTCCGAACCGAAGCTGGGAAAAGCCTGAGCGTGGCGCCCCTCAATGAAAGCGGCGACCGACAGCATTTCCGCCCCGGTGACCACGCCCTGGCCGCCACGGCCGTGAATACGAACCTGGAACATTCCGCCTCCCCCCGTTCGACGACATTTCGTCGCCGAATTTATATCATTTTTGATTGGCGCCATTATATCGTCCAAGACGGGCCGTGTCGCCTTGATATCCCGCAAATGGCGCGCGCCCGGTTCGCCACGCCCTGTTCACCGCGCCCTCGCGAAATTGCGTTGCTTAACAGCGCGTCGATCCCGGCTTGTGAAAATCGGGCATCAATGTGGACTGTCCGAACTGTCATCGCAAGAGACCAGCGCCCAACATATTTCCTTGCGGAACCTTACCAAAGGGTGACGGCGCCAATCGCCATCGCAGCCGGATTGAACAGGCGCGACGCCTGCTGATCTGGCTTTTCTCCAAGGCAAGCCCGTCCGTCTTCGGCATGCGAAACACTTCCTCGATGCGCCAGCGCAAGCGATAGAACCTGATCGCTTCGCGGGCCGTCGTCACGCGTCAGCAAACTTGTCGCAATTCCGGTTGGGCTACGCCCGCCCTCCATCGCGACAAACGCGCGGCAATCCGCTAGAACCAAACCCGGAAGAACACCAGTTATCTTTCGCGGGAAACTGTTCAGACAACCGGGGCCAGCTCTATCAGGGATGGCTCAGCGTTGGGGAGGACCTCGCCGTCAGGGAACTCATGACGAGGCCAAGCATTGCCTTTTCGTGGTGAACCTACGATGCTCGGAGCAGTGCTATTAATATTTGCCCGCCGCGCGCCGCGCCTGAAAGCTGGGAGACGTTTGATGAATGAAATTGCCATCGAGAAATCGACTGTAGAGGGTAAGACCTACCCGAAGTTGCCGAATCCGCTGTCGGGCCATCGCACCGACATCAACGGCGCCGCCGGACGGATCGCCATCTACAGCGCCGGCGGCGCCGAGGGCGTCGCCCCGTTGCTGCTGATCCACAGCATCAACGCCACCCCGTCCGCCTACGAGGTCAAGCCGCTGTTCGATCACTACGCCGGGAAGCGGCCGGTCTACGCGCTCGATCTGCCGGGTTTCGGCCAGTCCGACCGCAGCGACCGCGCCTACAGCGTCAAGCTCATGACCGACGCAATTCACGCCGCGGTCGAGGAGATCGGCCGCCGCCATGCCGGCGCGGTCGACGCCTTGGCGCTGTCATTGTCGTGCGAGTTTCTCGCCCGCGCCGCGCTGGAGCGGCCCGCCAGTTTTCGCACCCTGGCGTTCATTAGTCCGACCGGCTTCGAAGGTGTTCCGCGCGACGACGCCCGCGGCGGCAATCGCGGGATGCCCTGGCTGCGCGCGGCGCTCAATGTCCCGCTTTGGAGCCACGGCCTGTTCAACGCGCTGACCAGCCGATCCAGCATCAAGTTCTTCCTGAAGAAGACCTTTGGCTCGCAGGATTTCGACCAGGGGATGTGGGACTACGCCTACCTCACCACCCATCAGCCGGGCGCGCGCTACGCGCCCTATGCTTTCGTCTCTGGCTATCTGTTCAGCAAGGACGCGCTGCTTCTGTATAAGCGCCTGACCCATCCGGTCTGGATGGCGCATGGCGTGCGCGGGGATTTCGTCGACTACCGCCACGAAACTCAAGTCCAAGGCCGCGCCAATTGGCGTTTCAACGTGTTTCCCACGGGCGCTTTCCCGCATTTCGAAAGGCTCGACGCCGTCACCAGCGCCTATGACGGCTTCCTGAAGCCCCATGACGAAGCGGCCGGCGGCAATTGATTTGTCAACCGCTCGCGCCGCCGGACTGGAGGCCCGTCAGCTCCTCGCTGATGCGCCACAGCCGGCGGTTGGCTTCGGGGTCTCGCGCCTGGGCGGGCGCCGGAATCGTCTTGCGGTCGCCGAAATATTGCCCGCTCACGTCCGCAAGTTCCGGCGCCGTGGCGACATAGAGCACGCGGCGCGCCGCCTGCGCGGCGGAAGGGATCGCCCAGCCCAATAGTCGGGCGACAAGCTTCCAGAAGAGGTTTTGGGCGCCGTCGGTCCCACCCAGGTTCGAATTGAAGACGCCCGGGAAAACGCAGTTGACGGTCACGCCGCCGCCCCGGAGCCGGCGCGCCAGTTCAAAGGTGAAATGCAGGTTGCCGAGTTTGGATTGGCCGTAAGCCTGCATCATGCGGTAGGGGCGCCGACTCCAGTTCAGGTCGTCAAAGTCCATCGCCGTGTTCATGCGCGTGCCGACGTTCACGATCCGCGCCGGCGCGCTCGCCTTGAGCAGGTCGAGCAGCAGGTTGGTGAGGAGAAACGGGCCGAGATGGTTCACAGCCAGCGCGGATTCGATGCCGTCGGGGCTGAGCCGCCGCTCGGGGAAGGCCGTGCCGGCGTTGTTCACCAGCACATGCAGATGCTCGAAACGTTCGCGCAAAGCTTGCGCCAGGGCGCGGATCGCCGACTGGTCCGCCAGATCGGCGACGAAAAGATGCAGATCGTCGTTGCCCGTGGCGGCGCGGATTTCCTCCAGCGCCAACGCGCCCCGCGCGCGGTCGCGCGCCACCAGACCAACGCGCATGCCCTGCGCCGCCAAAGCCATGGCGATGGCTTTGCCCAGGCCCGAGTTGGCTCCTGTGACCAGAGCGGTTCTTTTCCCCTCGGCGCTTGATGTCATCGTTTCTTCCTTTGCTCATGTGGGGGGTGACCCGGCCGCCGTTGTGCGGCTCTTGAGCAGCTTTATGAGAGATGGACAATGCTGCAACACGTCCGATCGCGGACTCGCGTGTGAGGGATTGACCAAGACCGCCCGCCGAATGCCGGCAGGGGTTGTCTCTTTCATGCGGCGAAGCGCGCGTCGCCCACGAAACTTTCAGGCGTAACGGCGACCGACGCCGACATGCCCGCAAGCGTCCGCTCGGGTCGCGATATTGCCGCACCGCCAATGCCCCGGGGTCGCTCCACTCGTCGCGCGTATACAGCAACGGATAGGAAATCGCCGATGCGGCGATATCGAAAGCAGGCCAGAGTTCGGCATCGAGCTGGAGTTCGACAAAACTGTCGATGCCGAGAGGTCGGTCATGTGTTGAAACGTCGCTGTCGCCACGGCATTGCCGAACACGTCCCGCGCCTGCGTGACCGAGGCGGTCGGCTCGATCGTCAGTTCGTTCGAAACCAAGCGGAGGTCCCGGCTCTCTCAGGGACGAAGCATAAGACGATGCGGTCCAAGACTCGCCGGATGTCGGTAGCGACAGGTTGTCCGGTGATGAATTTTCAGATGGTTTGACGAGCAAAACGCGAAAGTCTGGAAGACGGGAGCCATTCGATCGACTCCCGCGGCCTTCCGATCGCCGTGTGATCTTGATTTTGCATGTCTTGGATTCCTCGGGGACCGGCGTTTGCTTTAGGCGCGGATTTCGTTCGCCGCGACCTCAAGCCGCCGCTACTCGGCGGCGCCGGGCTTCGGCGGAGCGGCAGGTTTTTCAGGAGCGCCGGGATTGTCCCTGACGCTGCGAAATGCCGTCGCCGGCCAGGACAAGGCCTCAGGCAGGTCCGCCACGATGCGGTCGACGAATTGTGACGCGGGGGCGGTGTTCCAGTTTGCCTTGATCGTCGGCGCCAGCGTGACGCCAACGCCGACAAGATAAGCAATCACTAGGAGGGTGAAAATCAAACGCATGGAGAACTCCTTCACGGCGCCGGATACCGTCGGCGGCGGTCGCCGCCCTTGCCAACGGGCGACTGGACCAGAAACCCGAGTGGTTTAGGCGGGCGGCGGCGCCGGATCAGATGCGACGTTGGTTGGATTCATGGATATCGGCGGCGCGCCGGCTGGCCATTTTGACATGGACGGACCGCAGCAGGCCGTTGTGCCGGTGGCTTCGGTCCTCGACCCATGCGGCAATGTCGCCAAGCGTCGATCCGGATGGAAGGCCAAGCGCGATGGATTTGTTCGCGAAGACGACGCGCAAGCGCGGTTCGCCCGCCAGAGCCGCATGATGAAACTGCATGTTCGTCCTCCATCGCTTGTCGCATGACAGACGGCCAAGCGGAAGGCGTCGCTTTTAAGGCGAGTGCTTCTTAGGCCGACTGGGCGCCGTTCGAACAGGCCTGGGGCGGTTCGGTGTTCGCCTGTGAAAAAGGGTAGCGGCCAGGATATCGCTTCAACAGGATCGGAAACTACTCAAGGTTGAGACGCAACGTCCGGTCGAAATCGGCGGGCGCGTTTCAGAGCGGATGGACGAGAACATCGCCACGCGAAAGCCCGGCCCCTTCATGTCGGGCGCAGCTTCACGTTCGCTCATCGACACGCCGTTGCAAACGAGGGCTGTGCAAGAAAATAGGTAAATTCCGAACCTGCCCCGCATCTGTAAAATATTGATATTCTGCAATGTTGGTGCAAGACGGACACGAAGATATTCATCGCGGGACAATTAAATCGATGTCTGCGGCGAATATTCAGAGCGGACTCATTGGCGGTTTCATTCCGCGTTTGAGTGGTTCATTCGATCTCCGTCAAATCATCCCGCCAAGCTGCCCTCGATTTCTAAAGGAGATCGTAAATGTCAATCCGACTTCAAATCTCGATCCTCGTCTATGTCATGGTCCAGGCCGTCGTTTTTGGCGCCGGTGTTGTCTTGGTGCTGGCAACGCCGCTGTCGGCTTTCGCGATGCATTTGATGCCTTGGGTCGTGGGCGTCAGCGCCATCGCTTCAGCGCCCGTGTCGTGGTGGATAGCGCCGCGTATGCGTTCGCGTTTCCAACGTCAGACGGCGTCGCAGTTGCCGGCTGAGTAAACGGCAATTCAACACTGACTGGGCGTGTGCGCTTGGCTGCTTTGAACCGCGCCGGGTTTGCCGGAGGCCATTTTGTTCAAATCAGGCCGCGATGGCGGTCTGATTTAGCGAGGCGTAGTAACGCGCCTCGGCCTCGGCTGGCGGGATGTTGCCGATCGGCTCCAGCAGCCTGCGGT
>NZ_NHSJ01000086.1 GCF_002937075.1 Rhodoblastus sphagnicola | reverse complement strand
CGGCGGCGCTCGGCGCCCGATATCACCGTAATTCGTCCCATGCTGCGCAGCTAACCTCGCTCATAAAGCCGATTTAGCTGCGAAGCATCGCGCAGGCCTCAATTTTCGCAAGGCGCGTCACGCCGGATGGATACCGACTGGCGATGGATGGGCTGAGCGAATCGCGAGTGATTGAGCGGGACGATGGGACGCCGCCCGAAGCGTCAAGGTCATGGGCAAGCAGAGATGCCGCCGGGGGCGTGCGGTAACAAGGTGTTACCAGCCAGTGGTTTGGCTTGGGCGCGGCGCGGCTGCGTGGCTGGCGTTTGAGATCGTGTGACGGGCAAACGGGCGCGACAGATTTGCGCTGCGTCTACGCGCCTCTCACGCCATCCAGAGATTGAGCGGGGGCACGACGGAGCGCAGCGCGGCCCGAGCCTGACAAGCGAGGAGACGGGCAGACAGCGAACAGGACCGTTGTTCTCGACGGTGCTTCCCATGTGCTTCCCAATTGGATTTTATGGGAAGCACGGTGCTTGAGTATTTGAACTCAGTCATTGATTTGAATGGCGCGCCAGCCAGGACATAGATGGGCACTGTGAACGCTGGGAAATTTCACGACATCGCTGATGTCACAAGCGGCCAATGGCAAAGTCGCTCCCATTTGAAGGCGAACCTAAGCAGGTTCGCGGCGCGATCGACTACGGCATCATCCTCGGCTGGTCTGGGCATAGCCAGCTCCTTGGTGCATGGAATGACCTTTAGCAAGTGATGAAGTTCGACGATCTGGGCATGAAGATCGTCAAGTACGATGTCTCGGGTTGCATAGGGCGTAACGCGCGCGACGCGATGGGTGCCGATCGCCCCGTTCTCTCCTCCCCTATTCAGTGACGGACCGTGAGCTGAAGCGGGTGCCCGACGAAATCGGGGCAAGGATTGCCAAAAGCGAACGTTGACTCGGATAAAAGGCCGAATGAATAGCAGCTTTTAAACTTCGATGTATGCGGCGAGAGCAGCAAGCCCGCATCCGATCGTCTTGCGGAGCGCCGGTTCTATGACGCAGAGAGTTGTTAGCCAAGTGTGCAGTTCCTGAGCCTCGCCCTTCGAAGATACGCCGAAGGCGAGTTCACCCGCCCAGTCTCCGATGAATTTTCGCCAAGCTTCTGACTCCTCGTAAGCCGCTGCAGCATGGAGACCGATCAGCAACTCGCAGCCGGGCCGAGGTGGAGACAAGCCATCGATGCGGTTCTTGCGCATCATCACTCTGACGTCACAGGCCAAGTCTGTGCTTCGGGTTATCGCGGCGACGCCGGCCAAGCCGTGGATCAACGCGTCGCGTTCTTCTAAGGAAACGTCCCCGTTGATTCTGTGACCCGCTGCGCGGATCATTGAAACAGTCCTTGCAATCTTTTCGTTATCAAAATGAAAAAGCCCGCGAAGGTTGATGAGAGCGGTTACGCTCTTCGGCTCGAATTGTTCGCCCGCCAAGCTCTCATTGAGAATTGCTTCGAAATGCGCCGGAACAGGATTGCGTCTACATTCAAGGGATCCTTCTAACGGTCCCGGAAGAAAGCTGGCCGGAAAGTTGATGGCAGCCTGGACCGCCATAGGGTCATCGCTGAACAGCAGCTGGTGCAAGCTGCCCGGGGGAACGTTTGGCGCGAACTGATAGCCGGCGTTGTGTATCCGACCAATAAGTTCGCAATGTAGTTGGTCCGGTCCAGCATAATCCGGCAACCAACGCGGTTCGAGGCGCATATCGACCAGCGTCTGAAGGTAGAATCGGTGGCCTCGCTGGCCGAAAGCCCATTTACTGAAGCTCTCCACATCAATACGGCCGAGACCGACCCGCTCGACCAACGAAGCCTGTGCCAGCGCGGCGAACCGGCGCCGAAAAGGCGGCCAATTCCCGAGTGCCTTCGTACGACTCAACTCCGCGTCGATCAATACGAAACCGGCTGACAAAAAATTCAACCGACATGCTGCATCGTCAGGGTTTAGCTCGATGATCTCTCGGACGAGCGCCTCGATCATTGGTTCGAGATGACGTGAGCTCGGGAGGACGGCAAGGCCCAACTCAATCATGCCAATCTTCGACACTAGGTCGGCTCCGTCCTTCGCCCACTCTCCTAGGCGAGCTAACGCGTCCGAAGGCAAGCTGCTCAGTGGGCTCTCTGCGATGACACCAGCATGACTCGCAAGGAGAAGCGCCACCCGAGCGCCTTGCTCGGTGTCCCAGGCTAGCAGATCAGCGATCCGTGAGCTGGCGCTGCCAGCGAGTTCTGAGGCCGAGCAAGCGTCTCCGACTCCCACTAGGCGCTCGTAATATGCCGGATCGGCGGGGGCAATTGTTTCGAGCTTCACGTCCGGGCCGGACAGCTCGTTATCTAAAGCCCTTATGCAAGATTGAGGTGTTCTCGACAAATCAGCCAGCAGCTCGCCGAGCTCGTCGTCCTCAATAGGTCTTTGTTCAAGTATGACGCGCCACTCCGGCAACCCGTTGGGCGGCAGCCCCGCGTCGACTAGCGCAAAATCGAATTCAAGCAGACGTTGCGCGCGATCGGTGCTCAGAATTGCAAGGCCGCTGAGCCTAAGATGCGTGTCCCCTTGTGTTGCCGTAACCACCGTACTTCCGTTGCCTTGCACCTCGATCATTACAGAATAGGACGTACCCGATTCATCATGGATCGCAGCAGTGCTCTGGTCAGCCAGGGCTGATCGGATCGCGTCAAACAGCTTGTCTCGACGAAATCGGGCGCCTCCTACACCGATCGTCAAAATTGACTGGACCTTAATGCCAAGCTCATCGCGGAACGCTTTGTTCGCCACCAGTTCCCGTCGAAGGAAAGGGGGGAATATCCCGAGCACGTTTGCCTCTAAAGACCTCTTTTCAGTGCTCATGTTCATTAGACTTTCATACATCAATTGCTACACGCATAAGCACAGTCGCCCGCGAGGCCTCGACCAGTTTATTGTAAATGGTCAGGTCTTCATTCTTCAGGTCATCGACTACATCTTCCAACCATTTTTCAAAGCGAGCAGCGGCCTCCCGAGACCCAATACAGCTGTGGCTCAATAGCAGGCTGTTGACGATAATGGCTAATCCGAAGCGAGCCATGTTGAGGTTGTCTTCTTGATCAGTCTGACCGGCCCAGTTTCGTAGGTCAGCGCGCTCCAAGAGCCATTTGGACCGAGCGCGCGCGTCCGCCTCGGACACATCGTCATTCCACTGAGCGACCACCGCATTTGCGAGATCAGTTAACATTGTATCAAACCAATGCGCCTCCAGCGGCAACGACAGCCAGCCTCGCATTTGCGCCAGTTGAAGATTTTCACGGTAAGCTCGCAGCTCTCCAGTCTCGACGACAGAGCTATCACGCGTTTTCGCTCGGGCAATCATTTCTATTAACTCATCCGCTGAGGCGGAGATTAAAATGTATCCCGCCTGGCGAAGAGCCGTGCGATGTCGGCACAAACTCTCTTGTGAGTCGCTGGCATTCAACGAACGTATGGCGTCGAGTGACGTCCAAATTACCGATGAGCCGTCCTTTCCCTCCATGTTGAGGTGTTGGTTCATGAATCGATCATCACAGACGATCGCGTCCACTTTCCCGGCAAGATGCAGGACCGCGACGTCTGGATGGCCGGCCAACTTATCCGCCTTGAACATCGAGTCAGTCGCGACGGCGCCACGTTCTATTCCAGAAGCGAGGGTTCTTCGCAGCCTCTCCACGACCTCATCAATTGCTTCGGCTCTGGTCTCAAGCTCGATAAATGCGTTGGCTTCGTGAATTTCGCGCTCGGAAACAAACGCCTTCAATCCAGCAGCTGCAAGCTTATCAAGAACTCGCGTAGTCCTTAGGTATGCTACGCTTAAGTCGTCAAGATAGAGCTCGGCGCCGTCCTGGATTGTCGGTTCGCGAGGCCAACGGGTCTCTTGCCGTTCAAGGTAGGCTCGGGCGTATTCCTCCTCATCCAACGTCAAATGTCCGCGCTCGGCGAGCTTGTCGATGACTGCAAGGCAACTGCACAGCACGTTGCTAAAACAGGAAAGGTCAGCTTCTTCACGCCGGAGCGAACCCAGTTTGTGGACCGGTGCGGACCGGACGACGATCCGTTGCACCCGTGTGTCGTCGATGACGATAGCCGAACTGAGCATGGTCGCCAGATCCGGACCGACAGCTTCCGCCAGTTGGCCTTCGACGGCGCTCATCGCTGTGAACCTATGCAGCCGCATGCGGGCAATCGCGCGACTCATTGCATGCGCGGCCTTGATCCGACTAGGCTGGTGAAACGCGAGCTTCCCGCGTTCTTCAAATAGCCAGCTTAAGGTGCTGTGCGGAATGGTGATTCCGCCATCTCGCTGAATCACGCGCTCGATCTCACCCAAATACGTCAGAGTGACCAACGCGCTGCCGCTCAGGCCGATTGTTGCAGCTTGAGGGTCTGGTGCGCCTCGCGCGCCGCTGAACGCCGGAATGACGCCGCGCCGTCGCGGGTCAGGCTGCTCCCTATTGGCGACCATCACGGCAAGCTGCATCTCGAGTGAGGATCTGTGAAGGACCTGAGCCACGACGGCGAGAGGAGCAGCGCCTTTGCGCAACTGTGCCCAGACATCATCGACGTGTCGGCTCCATGCCGGCGCCTCCGAGATGAGTTCATCTAAGGATGCGTGCTTTATGGGACCATCTTCCCCGGACAGACTTACCGCGTCTTGAAACCAGCGGCCGACTTCAGGTTCGTTCTCTCGGCCTGCTTGAGTCGCTGTAATGTAGCAGCCGAGCAGGATCCGGGCGTCGGCATCGGGGTGGGTGGCAGTAGCCTGAAGCAACGTCCAAAGCCGCGGCGAATTGATGCGAGCGGCAAGCTGCGAGATACCGAGCAACTCCTCGGCAGATCTCTTCTCACACACCGCCCATTCCGCCTCCACAAAGGTTCCGAGTTCGGGCCATCGGCCAGTGGCGATCAGAATGTTGACGAACAGCGCGCGATCGTTCGCAGTATCGCGCTCAGATCGTAGAGCCTCGACGAGCCGACTGGCCTCTTTGAAGTTGCCCTGGCGATAACGGCTCCACGCCAGGAAGCCGCGCAGAGTGGCTGATGTCGATACGACATCCTCGATGTCGTCGAGAACCATCGCCGCCTCATCGTGACGCTCGTGACAGAGTAAAAAGTGAATGAAATGCTCGGCGTCCGTAGCGACTTTCGTCGTCGTAACGAGTTTGCGACCGAGTTCAAAATAACGATCCGAATAGCCTTGCGCCCTGAGTTGATCCACGAGACGGGCCAAGTGAACTGTCGAAGGTTGTCGTTCGTATTGAGCTTCGAGCTCAGCTGTCAGTTGCTCGTTCGAGCTTTGCGCAACAGCACTCTTCAACAGATCCAGATGCGCGGGATCAAGCTCGTTTTCGGTTTCCGACAAGCGCTCCCGCGCCAATTCATGGCGTCCAGCTTCGATCAGTAGGCGAATTTCGACACAATAGATTTCAGGCTTTTTGAGGTGCCTCAGGATCAATTCGCGATGGCGTAAGAAGTAATCGGCAGCGTCTTCGGCATTCGCTTGGTGGACCGCTAGAGACAATCGCGCAACGGCGAGGTCCGAACTCCCAAGAGGCTGAAGCGCTTCTCTGCGCGCCAGGACACGCTCGATGAAATCCAGATCTAAAGGCACATGGAAACTCAAGGCGAGCGGCAAGAAGGGCATCGCGCTCTCACCATCACTGAGATGCGCTTGCAATCGTTGCATGGCTTCGTGCGTCGCTTGAGAATCGCGCAGTTCCAACCAGAGCGCGGTACAAGCGAACAAGACTGCGTCCGACTTGCATTCTAGCTTTGTCGCGGCTATCTCCGCTAACCGAGATAAGCGTGCTGCTTCCCGCCTGTTGGCGAGTGCATTCTCATTGTCTGCTAGCGGGAACTCGCGCGCCGCAAACGGCGCTCCGCCCAGGAGTTCACTTCGCAGATCGCCAGGAACGGCTTGGCCAAGAAGCGCCACAGCGGCCATCCATAACGCGGCCGGAGTGCTGATGAAGTCCTCGTCAGTAAACCTTACTGCGTCAGCGAACGCGCCGTCCCAATCTCCCGCCTGAAGGCGAACGGTCAAGAGCACGTGGCGACCATCGGAATCAAGATTCAAGAAGTCGATCTCGGCCGTCGTGCACCATTGGAGCGCCAGCACCGGACCTTGATCACCGAGCACGACCTGAAGCGCGGCCATCCTTCGAGGGCCGCTGTTAACAGGCGCGAGCGCCGCAAGCGCTTGTTGCCAATCTGTCTTTGCGACCAAAAAGGCTGAGGCGATCCGTGCGTCCTCAGAATCGCCAAGGCGGTTGGCTTCGTCGATCGCCTGCTGAATTCGATCGGGCTCCCCTTTCAGCGCCTGCCAGCGGGCGCAAGCTCCGATGGCCGCCGAACGCGTTCCATCGGCAGCAGACGACAAGTCGCCACCGACGAGACGTTTCGTGAGCTTAGCGGCGTCATCTTGGGTGTTCGCTCCGTCAAAGAAGCGGCGCCGCCTAATGCGTTCGATTTCGCGGCGAACCTCTTCGTCGAGTAAAGCCTGCGACAGCGGGTTTACGAAACGCTGATTGCGTCGCTGCTCGGCCTCGAACTTCGCGTCGAGCATGGCGCGCATGCTCTCATGGTCGATGACCTGCCGCACACGGAAGAAGCGCGCCCGGACACTCGGGTGGTGTTCCAAGCGTTCGTCTAGATCGACCGGGCGGATGAGCGAGTACCTGAAACTCAATAGCCGGGTTTTCATCCGAGGCAAGACAGATGGAACGTCGATACCATCAAAGCTTGTGTACTTGCCGACGACCTCGCGAAGATGTTTCTCGATGTCCGCGTCGTTATCTCGGAACCAAGTAATGGGAGCAGTGAAAAAGCCTACCACTTTACCGGCTGGCTCGCTGCTCACTGCCAAGTTGTATTGAAAGTTCTCCGCATCGGGCAGCAAACTTTTATCAATCTCGGCAAAGAGCAAGAATTTGATGACTTCCCTCACCGTGTCCGGCACGGTGAAGGCTCCGGCGACACGCTTGCACTGCACAAGGCCTGAGGGACGCTCCTCACGGGTGAGCCAAACGTCACGGCCTCGGTCCGCGCCTGTGATCATCAGGGTAGCAGTGTCGTAGTACTCTCCGCTTCCGCCGTCGGCTCGGAAGAGGTCGTAAAGTAAGAGTTCAAAATCTTCCGGCGTGAGGGCGCCATATGCGGCGCGAGTTGCTCCCGCATCGGCGTCTTCGGCCCTTCTGACCTGAGCAAGCTCGGCTTCGACGCTGTCTCTGGTTAGGATGCTTGGCACGTTCTGCTCATATTTGTATTGAGCCTAAATTATTCGGACCAACTGTCGATTCCGAAGAAGGCGCCCGGCAATTACGAGATAATGGCGCCTATCGATTTCTGGATGATGCCGCCCCCTTGGCAACGGGATGATGGCGCCGGATCGTGGGGCATGCTGGCTGCTGTTTCTTGGCGCCTGGAACGGCGCCTGGTCAAGAGGTGATCGCGCTCTTGGCGCCGGCTTGGGTCGAGCGCAGGTCCTGGCTGGCCGCCATCGTGACCAAGTCCAAAATCTCGCTATTGGTGTCTGTAGTCGCGTTCGGCGCCAGATCACGGTTGTCATTCCCGCCGGCGCCCTTGATCGGCATGCAGCCGGCCTCATTCGAATCCTTGGTGGCCGACGGCTTCGTCGGCGCCTCGACGTCCGGCGCGCCGATCTCGCGCTGCTCCGGCACGTCCAGCGCATCTGCGGACCCGGCAGTTTTGGCAGTACGTTTCGGCAGGTTCACGCCCTCGATCGTTGCTCCGTAACGCAAAGCGATCGCCTGCACCGCTTCCGGCACGGCTTCCAGCATACCGCGGCCCACCCAAAAGAAATCCAAGGGCTTTATGCGGGGTCTGGTATCGGTGTTGCAGAACCATCCGTGCTGCTTCATCGTGTCGTGGTCCTCACGCTTCAATCGCTGAGGCGAAATGAATTGCAAATCGATGTCTTTGGCGGGTTCGGCCTGCAGCGCCTCTGCCGTCATCGGCGCCTCGGTCTTCTCGGAAAACTCGGCTTTATCGAAGGCGGGCGCGGGACTATCCGTCACCTTCTGTTCGCTCTGGGTCTGCGCCGTGAGTTTGGCGTTGGTGGCGCTGGTCAGCTGGTCCTTGAGTGACTTGGTCAAAAGGCCCACACCGGCGGCCAATAGCGCGCCTTTCATCTTGAGCCTTTCGATCGTGCCCGCATCCGCGCACTCCACCGCGTCGGCAATGGCGCCGACCAAGACCAAAAAATCCTGCCTCAGCACGCACACATTGGCCGCTTTGAACACCGACAAGGCCATGGCGACTTCTGCGCCATTTCCAGTCTTGCTTGATTTCGCGATTTCGTCGGCGTGTTTCGCCTTCTCTTCTGCGAGATTGAGTTCAGCGAAAAATTCGGAAAACATCGTCTAACTCCTTGGCTCGAAATTTACCATGAGCCATTGTAAAACATATCCTCCCATCAACCAAAAACGCTATACTTCATTGGAAATGTATACGAGATTTTTTACGCGCGCTTCATCTTTGCGCGGCATGCCTGACAATCCCGCCTCCAGCGCTAGCCTAGCTTCGTTGAAGCAAATTTTTTTTCGCACTCACCGAAAATTGGCGCGAATTGATGTGTTTACTAGCCTTATTAACCGCAATTTTGCCATTTTTACGTTACGTGAAGTAAAATTATATTATCAAGTCGGCGCCAGGGGCGCTGTCGTGCACGAAGTTTCAAATAAGAACCGCTCAATTATATTTAAAATTCTTACCGCAACGCGGTTAACGCAAGTAATCCATTCCGAACCGTCAGCTTATAGCACATCGCGCAGGTCGCCCACAGCCCCCATTTTTTCGGCTTTCCGGATCCTCTGGTTCCTCGATTCCAAATCGGTCACTCCAGACTTATCTCCGAATTCCGCTGTCCATCCGGTGCACGCCGACCAAAATCGACAAGGCCATCAAATCGGCAGTTTTAAATCCGCCAAGAATTCGGACCCTGGTGCAACGCCTGTGACCAGCAGACGGTCGCGGGCCCGCGTGCAGGCGACATAGAGCAGCTGACGCTCGGTCTCATAGACCTCATCCAGTTCCACCTCATCGGCAACGGCCTCGACCCGCGACTGAAGCGGCAGCACCTCGTCATCGCACGCCATTACGATGACTGCCTTGAATTCCAGTCCCTTCGCCAGATGCATCGTGCCGACGGACATGCGCCCAGCAGGATCGTCGCCGCGTCCGGAAAGCTCCAGAGCAGACAAGCCGCAAGCTTTGACCACGGCCCGCGCACGGGGAAGTTGATCAGCGCCACGGGTGAAGATGCCGATCTCATGCGCGGCGATCCCGTCCGCCAACGCTTGCTTCACGAAATCGACGATAGTGGGGAGTTCAGCGTTTTCATCAGGCGCAAGGGCTACGATCGGTTCCGGACCGCTGAACAGCGACACCGTCCCCTTGCGTTGGTCCTCCACGCCGTCGACGTCGCGCAAAACGCTTGGCAACAAACGGTCGGCCGCCTGTCGTATCTCGTGGGAGGTGCGGTAATTGACCTTCAGGGTGGCCGAGCGACCGCGAACGTCTACGCCGAGCGCCTTCCAGGAAAAGGGCTGCTGGAAGATCCGCTGTCCGATGTCGCCCGCGAAGAACAGGGCGTTGGCGCCACCCGAGGCGATCGCCGCGAAGAACCGCAACTCCGGCACACCGAGATCCTGCGCTTCGTCAACGACAATATGCGTGAACGGTTTCTCGGCACGGCCGGCGAAGTGGCCTGTGAGCTTTCCAAAGATCTGCGACCAGGTCATCAAGCCTTGCGACAGCAAGGCGGCGCGCGCCGCCTCAAAGACCGGCCAGAGTCGGTCGCGCTGCTTGACGCTCATTCGGTTCTTGCGGCCAAGGCGCGGGACCTGCCCATAGGCTTCGGCATTGTTGACTTGCCAAGCGTCGACGACGTTGGTCCACTCGGAACGGATGAAGCGCTCGCTGAATTCCGAGACACTGATGGTCGAGGAGACCTCCGCCAGGATCGCCCAAACCCGGTCCTCCGTCGCGACATGGGCGCGGTGGCCGAACGCAAGTTGAAACAGGTCGAGCGCCACGCCCTGAAACGAGGCGACCGAGATGCTCGGGATGACGCGCGAGTCCGGCCCCACGAGAATCCGCACTTTACGCTCCAGCGCGCGGGAGAGCGGGTCGGAAAAAGTCGTCAGGAGCAACCGCGCGTTGGGTGTGGTTTCGACGAGGCGCGCGGCGCGATGGAGCGCGACCACGGTCTTGCCGGTTCCCGCGGAGCCCGCGATGCGCGCGGGGCCGGAAAACTCCTTGCCGACGAAGGCGCGCTGCGAGGGATGGAGAAAGACGGTCCATTTATCCCAGGGATAGTCGAGCGCCAGCGCCAGATGCTCGGCGTTCTCGACGACACGGATGCGCCGCAGCGTGTCCGGATGGGCGAAGGGGTCGGCCGGCCTCGCCGGCGCCGGTCTGTTCAAGTCTCCCGTCGCGGCGTATTCGAGCAGCGCCTCGGAAGCCTCGGCCGGAAGGTGCCCCGCAATGTCTAGAAAGCGGTCTTCGGTCGCCCGCGCGACATCGGCCAGCCAGTCCTCGGGAACGCCGATGGCGAGGAGGTCGTCGGTCGACAGCGATTTGAAAATCGGCGCCTTGGTCGGCTTGGCGCCCGACGCGACGATGGGCGCGCCGAAGGGAAGTTGCGGGGCGACTTCGACGACGCGCTCGCGCACCTCGACGATTTGGACGGCGCCCGTCTTGGGATGCGCCTCGATGCGCCGTCGTTCGGCCCAGGCGTAAGCCTTGTCGTGATGATCGACATAGGCGAGCAGCATGCTCGCCGCCGTCTTGTGGACGATGATGCGGATGTCGGCGTTGGCCCGCACCGACCAGAAATTCGCATCCTTGGAGTTGTCGATGCGATGAAACGACAGCCCCGGTGATGACGGGTCCATCTGTAGGTCGAAAGCGGTCGTCTTGACCGCCTTCTGCTCGTTGGCGGCAAGACGGGCGAGCGCGTCGGTGAAGGTGTCGGCTATGCGAAATTCCATCAGGCTTCGGCCTTTGAAATCTGAGCAGTTTGATCAGAACCAGTCATTGGATGCCGGAAATCGCGTGCCCAACATGTACAGACCGCTGTGACCGTCGATCAGGCTCCAGCCATCCAGGCCCGTCAAGACTTCAGTCATGAGGCCATTGTCTTCGGCGATGGCCCCAAGTTCGACCTCGCCTTCATCGAACTTTGCAGCCGGCGGATGCCGAACGATGCCGGCCTTCTGGAGTATGCCAAGCGCCGTTGAGATCGGACCGCCAGGTGGCAGCAATACGCTGTTGTCGACCATGGTCGCGGCAAGTGGCGGGTTGGCGAACAAGACCACCATGAACATCGCCGTTGCATTCCACGCGCCGATGTATCGCGGCCTTGTGACGCGATTGGTCAGGGGACGCATCCATGCATTTTGATATTGTCGAAGTCCTGCCAAGGTCGTCGGCAAAGCCTTGGAAAGCCTAACGGATTCAAAAAGCTGACGTCCACCGCGCAAGGATTGCTCGATGGGCACCGGGCCGCGCTCATAATGGTAGCCTGACGCCACTCTGAGGTCGTTGTCGTTCAGATCCTGCAAGGCCCGCGTCGCCGCATCGACAAAGTCGACGTCCAACTGAGCCAAGTGACCCCAGGCCAATCGTAAGCGGCACGAGCGCACCAGGGGCTGAAGCCCCGGTGGGGACCGGCTCACGTGTCGCGCTTGAACCTGATCGGCATCCAGAACTGCCTCAGCGCCTCGACGCTCTTCGGAATCTCGCTGGACGCGTTTTGGATGAAGTATGCCGATTCCGTTCTCATGGCCGGCGGCAGGAACGGCCGGTCGCGGTCGTCGACGCAGTGTGACAGGATCGGCAGCAGCAGGCGGTGTTCGACCCTGGCGGGCGTGAGCAATCTGGACCACTCCCTCAGCCGCAGCTTCATGACGAGGAGAAAGCCCATGCACCATGGCCTTGCGTCGATCTCGCCATTCGCCATTTGCACGAACACTGGCGCGAAGGTTTCCGGCTTCGTCGACAGCGTCTCGCTGATCTCGTTGTGACGCATGAGCGTGGCCGCGATGGCGGAGAATGTTTCGGTGTCGTGATTGAAGTCGTCGGGATCGACGCCGAGCAGCGGGCACACCCATTCCTCCGGCATCGTCGACACCGGCCCGGCGACGACGGCGCTGACCGCGCCATCGACCATGGAAAGCGATTTCGCCCGCGCACTCACCCATTCCCCGAGTTGCTCGAAGGACATGGCGTAGTCGGCCATGGTCGTCTTGACCGGCTTTTGCGCCGGGCGCTTTCCCGGGCGAGATTTCGGCTTGCTCATGCCGCAGCGCGCGCTTCCGCCGCGCGGGCTTCGGCCTCGCGCGCGGCCTTCCAGTTCCAGGCGAGCAACTCATGGAGCTGGTTGTTCTTGGTCTGGCCGGAGACCATCCGTTCGAGAACGTCGGCCAAATAAGTCTCAGGGTCGACGTCGTTGAGTTTTGCCGTGTTCAGAAGCGAAGCCAGGATCGCCCAGGTTTCCCCTCCGCCCTCGTCGCCGCTGAACAGGCTGTTCTTTTTGCCGATTCCAATGGAACGAATGGTTCGCTCCACCATGTTGGTGTCGGGCTCCAGCCGACCGTCGTCAAGGAACGCCGTCAGACCATTCCAGCGCTCCAGCATGTAGTCGATGGCCTTGATCAGCGTGGACTGACGCGAGATCCCATCCCGCACCGCTTCCAGCCGCGCCTTCAGCGCCTCCATCAGCGGCTTGGTCTCCGCCTGGCGAACGGCGCGACGCTCGTCGGCCTTGCGCCCGCGGATGCGCGCCTCGATGGCGTAGACCGCGCCGATGCGCGCGATCACCTCCTGGGCGAAGGGCGATTTCGTCGTCTTGTGGACCTTGACGAAGTTGCGGCGCGCATGGATGAGGCAATAGACCAGCACGATCTTGCCGGACATTTTTTCATCGTCCGCCATGCTGTCGTAAGCGGCGTAGCCATCGACGTGGCACACGCCTTCGAAGCCGGCCAACTGGCTCATGATCTCCTTCTTGCCGCGACTGCGGGCGAAGACATAGACGACGGCGGGCGGCGCGGGTCCTTGCCAGGACCGGTCATCGGTCGCATGTGCCCAGAACTGGCAAATCCGCGTTCGCCCGCGTCCGGGATCGAGCACCGGCATCGGGGTCTCGTCGACGAACAGGCGGCCATAGCCGTGCATCGTCTTCAATTGCAGCAGATAGAGGCCCCTGAGCATCCCCGCCGCGCCCTTCATCCAGCGCGCCAGCGTCTGGCGGTCGATGTTGACGCCGTAGCCGGCGAGAATCTGCGTCTGACGGTAGAGCGTCGACAGCCAAGCGTATTTGGCGACGGCGATATAGGCGATGAATGCTGTCGTCGCCAGGCCGCCTTCGACGAGCCGCGCGGGCGCCGGAGCTTGGACGATCGGACCTTCGCATGAGCGACAGGCGTATTTGGGACGGACGGTGCGCAACACGCGGATCTGCGCCGGCGCCCGGTCGAGCGCCTCGCTGATCTCTTCGCCGATCCGGTGCATTTGTCCGCTGCAACAGGGACACTCGGTAGTCTCCGGCTCGATGATGCGTTCGCAGCGCGGGAGGTGTTTCGGCAGGGCGCCGATATTGCGCCGGGCCTTGCGCTTTTTCCTGAAGGCGTCCGGCTTCTCGAACCCGTCGTCGTTGGCGGCGGGCGGCGGTGCGGCTCCGACGTCCAACAGATCGAGCGCCAATTGCTCGGCGAGGATTTTTGCCGCCTGCTCCGAGCGTGCCCCGAAGATCAAGGTTTTGAGCGTGATGATTTCCGCGCGCAAGTCCTCCTTCTCGCCATCAAGAGCAAGGATCATCTCGACCAGCAAAGCCGGGTCTTTCGGGAGATCTTCTGGACGAAGCGACATGAGGAAATACTATGCAGAAACAGCCTGAAGCGCTAGCAGAACAAGGCGTTTCAGGCGAATTTCGGCGCTGGTTTCGGCGGCGGTGGAGCAAGCCGGAGCCACTCGCCGAGACCGTCGAACAGCATCGCCAGTTGCGTCGCCGTCAGCCGCATCGCGCCCGCCTGCACCGGCGGCCAGACAAACTTCCCTTCTTCGAGCCATTTCGTCGTGAGCACAATTCCCGTGCCATCGAACGCCAGCAGCTTCAACCGATCGGCCCGCTTGGAGCGAAACACGAAAACGTCGCCCCCGTATGGGTCGGCTTGCAATCCTTGAGCGACCAGCGCCACGAGACCATGGACGCCGGTGCGGAAGTCGATCGGCTGCGTCGCCACGAAAATCCGGACTTGAGGGCCAAACGAGATCATCGCGTCGATCTCAACGCCGCGAACACGTTCGTCAGGGTCCGCGCGTCGGCGCCAGCCGGCACAAGCACCGTCGCGCCCGCGATCGCAACCTCGATGCGCTCCGGGCGCGCGCCCGGTTCCGAGGGCGCCATACCCAGTTCTCTTGGCGGCGACCCGGCTGATGCATCCTCGATCTCGACTCGGGCAAAGAGCGATCTCTCGGCCATCGCCGTCCGGGCTTCGCGTCGCCAAACAGTCAAGAGGCCGCGGCTGACGCCGTTGCGCCGCGCGATGTCTGAAACGCTCGTATCCGGGCTGAAGCTTTCCGCAACGATGCGCGCCTTTTCGGCGTCGCTCCAATCGCGCCGACGCCGCGCGCCGGTGATCACTTCAACCCGTTGGTAAGAGGCGCCTTGATCTCTGGCTTGATGCATGGATTTACGAAGCTCGCTCAGGTTCAACCCCAGCGAGTCTCAACTATTCCAACGAAAACCGCCATGTGGGAGGCTCGTGCCGCTTAC
>NZ_NHSJ01000085.1 GCF_002937075.1 Rhodoblastus sphagnicola | reverse complement strand
TCCTGGGTGGGCGCGTCTTCGGCGGTCGCGACCGAAGCGAGCGCCGGGGCGGGAGCGGGACGCGGGGTCGGGGGTTGCTTTTTCGGCCTCGGCGGCGGGACCGCCGGCGCGGGTTGTCGCGGGGGGCGCGCGGGCGAGCTTCGCCGCTCCGCCACGATCCAGCGCGCCTGGAACCACACGAACACCGCGCCAGCCATGGGGAGGACAAAAGCGAGCGCCGGCGCCTGCCGCGCGATCCAGTCCGAATAGGCCGCGTCGCTGGCGGCGAGATCGCCCGCCGTCCAGCCCAGCAGCAGGCCGCCGAAAACGACCAGGGCCGGAAAGCGGTCGAGCAGCAGCGCCATGGCCGCGCTGCCAAACACCAGCAGCGGAATGCTCAGCGCCAGTCCGAGCACGAGCAGCCAGAAATTGCCGGCTGTGATCGCCGCCAGCGCCACCACATTGTCCAGACTCATGATGGCGTCGGCCATCACGATCACCAGCGCCGCCGCGACAATGTCGCCGCGCGGGCGATTGCCCCCGATGCGCAAGTCCTCGTCGCCGGGTTCGGCCGCCGACAGGTTGACGGCGATGACGATCAGCAGGAAGGCGCTGACCGTCTTCAGGTAGGGAATGCCGATCAACAGGGTCGCAATCGAGGTCAGCAGCACGCGGAACACGATGGCGCCGGCGGCGCCGAGCACAATGGCCTTTGACGCGTCCTGCCTGGGCAGGGTGCGGCAGGCCATGGCGATCACCGCCGCGTTGTCGCCGCTCAGCACCAGATCGAGAAACAGGATTTGAAGCAGAGTGATGAGTCCCGATGCGGCCTGTCCGCTGTCCATTGCATCTCTCCAAAACCGTCGCCGGGGCGATTGCTCAACCGAGAACGCCGACGAAGCCGGCGTAAAGCCCGAAAACGGAAACCACGACAAAGACCGCGCCGGTGATCGCGCCGAAGGCGCCGGAGGGCCGCAGATCGGCGTCCAGCGTTTTGCGCGCCAGCCAGAACAGCGCCAGCAGCGCCACCGGCAACAGCACGGCGTTGATGACGCCCACCGCCATCGACAGCCTGACGGCATCGACGCCGGCGGCGACGAAGGCCCCGGCGGCAGCGAGCAGAACGACGAAACTGCCATAGAACCACGGCGCGTCGCGCGGATGCTGTTCGAGCGAATGCCGCCGTCCGGCGGCCTCGCCCACGGCCCAGGCGGCGGCGAGGCAGACCACCACGGTCGCCACCAGCGCGCCGCCCATCAGCCCGGCGCAAAACAGCGCCGAGCCGACCGGGCTGTCGAGGGCGCGGCCGAACAGGCGGGCGAATGCGTCCACGGAACCCGCGCCTTCCAATGTCGCGGCATGGGTGGCGGCCACGATCAGGACGCCGCAGGTCACGAGTTGGCAAAACACCGCGCCGAGCAGCGTGTCAAGCCGCGCAAGGCCAAGGTGCGCGCGCGAAAGGCCTTTGTCGCAGGCGGCGGATTGCTGGTAGAACAGCGCCCAGGGCATGATCGTCGCGCCGAGATTGGCGGCGACGAGATAGAGGAAACGCGGGGAGTCGGCGGCGAACTGGGACGCGTCGGCGGCGATGCGCGAAAAATCCGGATGCGCCTTCCAGCCGGCGTAGAGAAAGACCAGTTCCGCCGCGCCAAACAACAAGGCGATGCGCTCGACCGAGCGATAGGAGCCGGTCACGATCATGGCGGAAAGGCCGATCACCGCGACGGCCACGGCGACATCGACGGGAACGCCAAAAAACGCGGCGACAGCGGCCATGCCGCTGAGCTGGGTGACCAGCGCGCCGAAGCAGGTCAGCGTCAGCACGGCGGCGACCGCGACGCTCGTTCCCCGTCCCAGCCGCTCGCGAATCAGTTCGACCATGCCCCGGCCGGTTCCCAGCGCCAGCCGCGCCGCCAGCTCCTGCGCGAGATAGAGCAGCGGGATGACGGCGAGCTGGAGCGGGATCAGCGCATAGCCGGTCTCGACGCCGGTCTGCGCGGCGGTGAGAATGCTGCCGGCGTCTGTGTCGGCCAGCATCACCACCAGGCCCGGCCCGAGCGCGGCCAGACTGGCGCGCCAGCGCGCGCGCGGCGCGGCGACGGATGCGACTGCGGTCAACGCCCGGCCTGCGCCGGGCTTGGCGGCGCGCCCGCCGTCGTCGGCCCCTGTTTAAAAGTCTTCAGAAATTCCGCGTCGGGCGAGAGCAGCAGCGTGGGCGCCGATTCGGCCAGCGACTGGCGGTAGGTCTGCAACGAACGATAGAAGGCGTAGAAACCGGCGTCCTTGGCGGCGGCCTCGCCGAGCACCTTGTTGGCGGCGGCGTCGGCCTCGCCGTGGGCGATACGGGCGCCGCGTTGCGCCTCGGACAGGATCACGGTGCGGTCGCGGTCGGCGCGGGCCTGGATTTGCTGCGCCCATTCAAAGCCTTGCGCGCGAAGCTCCTTGGCCTCGCGCTGGCGTTCGGACTTCATGCGGTCGTAGATGGCCTGACTGGTTTCGGGCGGCAGGTCGGCGCGGTGCAGCCGCACCTCCGTCACTTCAATGCCATTGGGCCTGAATTTTTCGCTCACCTCGCGCTGGACCTTGTCGATCACCTTGCCCCTGTCCTGCGACAACAGCACATGCAGATTGATCTGGCCGAATTCGCGGCGCAGCACGGAACTCACCACCTGCCCCAATTGCGCGCGGGCCTGCTCCAGCGTCCGCAGCGACTGGTTGAATTTCAGGGGATCGACGATGCGAAAACGCGTGTAGCTCTTGACCTCGATTCGCTTCTGATCGCCGAGAATCACCTGCTCGATTGGCGGCTCCAGCAGGAGCAGGCGCGCGTCATAGATGAAGGCGGTGTCGAGGAAGGGCGCCTTGAGCTTTAATCCCGGCGCGTCCACCACGCCGACCGGCGCGCCCAGCCGCACCACCAGCGCGCGCTCGCCTTCGGAAACGACGAACAGGCTCGCCTGCAACAGAAAGACCGCCAGCGCGCCCAGCGCCAAAAGGATTTGCGCGACGCGGCTCATTTCTGGGCTCCGTTGGCGGCGCCCGGATGCGGTTTCGCTTCGCCGATCGGCATGTAGGGCAGCACGCCCGAAACCCCCTTGCCCGAGGAATCCACGATCACGCGGGAAGATTTCTTCAAAACCTCGTCCACGCTTTCGAGGTAGAGCCGCCAGGCCGTGACGTCCTTGGCCTGCGCGTAGCTCTGATAGATCGACAGGAAATTCTTGGCGTCGCCCTCGGCGAGATTGACGGCCTGGGCGCGATAGGCCTCGGCCTCCTGCCTGATCCGCTCGGCTTCGCCTCTCGCGCGCGGAAGAATGTCGTTGGCGTAGGCCTCGGCCTCGTTGCGGGCGCGCTCCTGGTCGGCGCGGGCGCGCTGGACGTCGTTGAAGGCGTCGATGACGGTGATGGGCGGATCGACGCGTTGGAGTTGCACCTGCATCACGGAAATGCCGGCCTCCTCGGCATCGAGCAGTTTTTGCAGGACATTGCGGGTCTCGTCGGCGATTTGCTGGCGGCGGTCGGACAAAGCGGACTGGATCGGCGTGCGCGCGATCACCTCGCGCAGCGCGCTTTCCGCCGCCACGCGCAGCGCCGCCTCGGGCTCGGCCACCTTGAAAAGGTAAAGGCCGGCGTCCTTGATCTGCCAGACGATGGCGCAATCGGCCTCGACGATGTTCTCGTCGCCGGTCAGCATCTGTTTGTCGCGGGAGGCATTGGCCGCCGCGGCCCCTAGTTGCAACTGGTTGACCTGTGTGACGCGCGGCATCATGGCCGTCTCGATCGGCCAGGGCAGATGGAAATGCAGGCCGGGCGGCGTGGTCTCGACCCAGCGGCCGAAGCGCAGGATCACGCCTTGCTCGTCGGGTTGGACCTTGTAGAGCCCGGTCGAGGCCCAGGCGATGGCGGCCAGCGCCGCCACCAGCGCCGCGCCGCGGCGGCCGAACGAGGGGATTTTCAGGAATTCCCCGAGCTTTTCCTTCGCGAGCGCGCCGAGGCCCAGCGGTTCATCGGTCAAGCCAGGCTCCGGTTCCGACAGCGGGGGCTGCGGGCCTTCTTCAGTCACGTCATATCCTCGAACGGGGAAAAGCCAACCGCGCGTTAGGCGCGATTTGCGTCGAAACAATGACATGAAGCGGGCGTTTGAGCCAGCGAGGCTTCAGCTCTGCCCCGACCGCAGCCGGTAAAAAATGTGCTTGCCGATCACGTCCATCTTCTTCAGCGACCGCGCCCAGCGGGGACGCACGTAATTGGCGTGGTAATGGGTTGAGTTTCCGACTTCCGCCAGCCAGCCCCGGCCGGCGAGCGCGTCATCGGCGATGCGTTGCGCCTGCGCCCAGGAGTCGGCGTCGCGGACGTGCAGGGACCTGCCCTCGCAGGCGAAGGAGAACTGGCAGGCCTTGTAATGGCTGCGATTCTGGAACACCACGCCGCAGATCGAGCTGGGATAGAGGCCGGAGGTCATGCGGTTGAGCACCACCTGCGCCACGGCGGCCTGGCCGGCTTCCGGCTCGCCGCGCGCCTCGAAATAGATGGCCTGCGCGAGGCAATGCTTTTCCGCTTCGAGTTTTTGCGGCGCGATCATCGCCATGATGTCGCGCGCGTTTTCCGGCGTGGCGAGGCTCGGACTCGACAGCGCGCCCCCGACCAGACGCGGATTGATCGCTTCGGCCAGCACCTCCACCGGCGTGTCCTCGGCGTCGAAGGGCGTGGCGGAGGCGAGGGATTCCGCGCGGCTCGGGGCCGGGGTCGCGCCCTGCGCCTCGCGTTCGGCTATGGCGGCGGGACGCATGGTGGAGGAGCCGCCGGCGTCCTGGCTCGGCGTCACCGGGTTTTCGCCGGCGCCCCAGGGTTCGAAGGTTTCCACCGAATCAGGCCCCGGCGGCGGCCCTTCGGCGGGAACGAAGCTGGAGGCGAGGCCCGAACGGTCGCTGGTGAAGGCGAGCAGTTCGGCGCGCACCCGCGCGAGGCCGTTGTTCTGGCGCAGCCGTCCGTCCATGGAGGGACGCAGGCCGACCAGCGGATCGCCCTTGTGGCTGCGGTCGATTTCCGGAAAGATTCTGGCGTTTTTCTTGAGATCGGCGCGCGGCTGCATTTCGTCGGGCGCGTCGGGATAACTCGCGGGCGCGCCGGAATAGAGACGGGCCTCGCGCAGCAGGCCGCGTCCCGAGGAGGGGCCGCTCTCGCCGAACACGCCGGGCAGCGGCGCGAACTCTTCCGGCATCACGGCGGCGTGGAGCGAGGCGCCGCGCCGCGAGGCGCCGGAGGGCAATTCCTGATTGGCTTCGGCGGTGAAGGAGACCAGCAGGCCGGCGGCCCCCAACCAGGGGGCCGCCACACTAATCGCCCAACTTAAACGCGCAACACGCATATTCAACCCGTCGAACGATACGTGCGGCCAGGCCGCGACCAACTCCGCGGGGGGCGAACAGCCATCCCGCTTCCATGGTTATCGTCTGTTAGGCTTGAGAGCGCGTTACCGAGGGAAGGTTGCGCGCGTGTCAGTTTGGGACGAAGTGTCGCGGATGGCGCCGAACACGTTCGCGAACGCGCCGCCTTCTTGAAAACCAAAGCCCGCCGGGGCACAATTTGACGGCCTTGCGCATGCGGGGATGGGCAAGAATAATTTTCGAGACGTTCGCGGGAAGGAAGCGGCTTGAGATTAAGGGGGAGCCTGACGTTTACCGCCATGGGGGGATTTGCCCGGATCTCCAAGCCCGCATGAAATAATCTGGCCCCTCGCCTGCGACGAAGCGGCGCAGGCGAGGGGGCTGGCGTCGCAAACGCCGTCCCTTCCGTATTCCCGTTCGCCCAGCGCTTTCGCGCCCTGGATTTGGTTCGATGGCCCTGACGCGCAGCTTCTCCCGTTCCTATCCGCGCTATTCGGCCGAACAAATGTTCGCCCTGGCCGCCGATATCGAATCCTACCCCGCCTTCGTGCCGGGCTGCCGCGCCGCGCGAATCGTGTCGCGCGAGGGCGACAGGCTTGAGGTCGAAAATGTCTTCGGCTTCGGTCCGTTGCGCCATCCGTTCATGACCCGCGCGGAGTTGAATCCTCCGCGCGAACTGGCCATAGTCGCTCGCGACGGTCCGTGGCGGCGATTCCTGATGAATTGGCGTTTCGAGCCGCAAGGAGCCGGTTGCCGCCTGTTTTGCAAGGTGGAGCTGGATTTTGAGTCGCGTGTGCTGAACCTCGTCGCGTCCGTCGCGGCGGTCGAGGTCGAGGCCAAAGTCCTCGCCGCCTTCGAGCGGCGCGCCGAAACGCTGTTTGGCCCCTGACCAGCCGAGAGGTAGAGTGTCGCGATGACTGTGACCAATTCCGACGCGACGCCAATCTTTTCGACCTGGATCGGCGCCATGCGTCCGCGCACGCTGACCATGGCGCTCGCCCCCGTCCTCGTTGGCGCGACGCTGGCCTGGCTGGTCGCCGGCAAGACCCATGTCGCCGCCACTTTGGTCGCCATGCTGTCGGCCGCGTGCATCCAGATCGCGACAAACCTGTTCAACGACGCCAAGGATTTCGAGCGCGGCGGCGACGGGCCTGACAGGCTCGGGCCATTGCGCGCCGCCGCCAGCGGCCTGCTGGAGCCGGAGGCCATCAAGCGCGCCGCCATTGGCGCCTTCGGCTTCGCGGCTCTCGGCGGAGTCTACCTGATCGCCGTCGGCGGCTGGCCGATCCTGTTGCTCGGCCTCGCCTCCATCGCCTCGGGTTGGGCCTATACCGGCGGCAAAAGACCGATTTCCTACTCGCCCTACGGCGAAATCTTCGTGATCGCCTTTTTTGGGCTGGCCGCCGTGTGCGGAACCTATTGGCTGTGCGCCGGGGCGCTGGCGCTCGCGCCGGTTCTCGCCGGCCTTGCGGTCGGATTGTTCGCGGCGGGCGTGCTGATGGTCAACAATTTTCGCGATGCGGCGGCCGATGCGCGGGTCGGGCGCCGCACACTGGCGATCGTCGCGGGACCGGCGCGGGCGCGCTGGCTGTTCGCCGCCATGATGCTCGCGCCCTTCGCGCTGCTGGCGCCGCTGGTGCGGTCCGCCCCGCACAATCACATGGGTCTGGCGCTTGTGGCGTTGCCGCTCGCGGCGATGCAGGCGCGCCGGCTGTTTTTGGAACAGCCCGGTCCCGGCCTCAACACCCTGCTGGCCCAGACCGCACAGACGCAGGCCTTGTTTTCGCTGCTGCTGTGCGTCGGGGCAATGGTCTGACCGCATTTGTCCGGCCGATGCAAGCAAACCCTGATCGGCAGAGATCGGCGCGAGGACGACGTCCACGCTTTCCTCGCTGAAGCCATCAGCAAAGGAAAATCGGCGGAAAGGACGAAACGGCCAGAAAAGCGTTCTATCGATTGGACCCGCAGAGTCAGGCCGCAGGCGCCTTGTCCTCGAACCCTTGAGCGACGGCTCTCAGCTCGGACATTACTTCAGACGTTGCGCCTCGTACACATGGTCGGCCTCCGGAAAGGCCTCTTCTTTGCGCGTGGAGCGTGCAACGCGCCCTCCAAGGTCAAGAGACGACAAATCGCTGAGCGCTTCTTTTATGTGATTTCTGGCGCGCAGGATTGAGGCGCGGCCAGGGGCGCCACGCAGCTCGGCTCTAGCATAATACAAGTTGATGATGGCGCATTCCAATAATTTATCCGGTTCCATGTTGATGCGGTCTTTCGAAGGTGGACCGCGAAGTCCTACGATGCGCAATGCAATACCTGACAGTGACCACCGTAACGGGGGACCCGTGTAATTGGTCACTTAAAGCATGATTCCAAAAAGTGGGCGCCGGTTTTTGGAAAAAGATCATGCGAAATCAAAGAGTCTAGAGTATTTTAACGTTTCGTGGAAACATGAAAACACTCTAGATTCTTGTTTTAACGCATTTTCTTCACGCGAGCCGGTGTCCGCTTCGCTTGAAAAGGCTCTAGAGCGGGATTGGCGATTCAACGGCCATTGGTTGTGACTTCGCTCAACTCCCGCCCCCCGTAGATCTCCATCATTGCATCAAGCGCGCCGCGCCCAAATGTGACGGACGACTGCATCAAAATTCTATTATTTTCGTCCTATATGCAGGCAGACGATGCCAAAACTGAAATTGCGGTAAGTCACACGCGAAAACCCGGCGTCGCGGAACAGGGCGGCGAGTTCCTCCTGATTGGGGAAACGCTGGATCGATTCGACCAGATAGGCGTAGGCCTCCGGCTGGTTGGCGACCAGGGCGCCCAGGCGCGGAATGACCTGGAACGAAAACAGGTTGTAGAACGGCGCGAGCCACGCGGCCGGTTTGGAAAACTCCAGGCAGAAGGCCCGTCCGCCCGGTTTCAGCACCCGGTGCATTTCGGCGAGCGCGTCGCGCAGGCGCGTGACATTGCGGATGCCGAAGGAAATGGTCAGGCCGTCGAGGGAGTTTTCGGCGAAAGGCAGGGATTCGGCCTCGCCGGCGATCCATTGCAAATGCGCCAACGCGCGTTTGCGGCCCGCCTCCATCATGGCGACGCTGGGATCGCAGACGGCGACGCAGCGGTCCGGCCCGGCCAGCCCCGCGCCGACATCGCCGGTCCCGCCCGCGAGATCGACGATTTTTTCGCCCGGCTGCGGCGCCACCGCCGCGATCAGCCAGCGCTTCCACAGCCGGTGCAGACCGAAGGACATCAGGTCGTTCATCAGGTCGTAGCGCGGGGCGACGCCTTTGAAGACGCGGCGAATCCGCGCGCGGCGCTCGTCCGGCGCGACGGCGCGAAAGCCAAAGCTGTTGTCGGGCGTCCCGGTCATGTCACGCTCCTTGAATCGCCACACCGGCTAGCCCGGCGACGGCGCCCCGTCTTTGTCGCCGATCAAGAACTAAAGATCGAAACTGGCGCAGAATTGCGCTATCTGGATCACCTTACGGCAGGGAGCGCAAGTTTGGGCAGTGTCGCGCTACGTTCGAAACCGGAGAGCCAAGCCGCGTCCAGCGATTGGCTCGACGCGGCCTTGACGCCCTGGATGGAGCGCATCGCGGCGGCGCCGGGCGGCAGCCTGCTGAGCCTTAGCCTCGATCTGCCCGAAGCCCTGTTCGACCTCGCCCGCAACGGTCGCGCCGACCGGATGTGGATCGCGCCGACCGAGGATTTCCTAGGCGCCGGCGCGGTCCCCGGATTTGGCGACATCGGCGTGGACCGCTGGCGCGCGGCCTGCCGGCGGTGGGTTCGGCTGGGCGCGGGGCAGGCGCCCGTCGCGTTTCTGACGGCCCCCCCGGCGCCGATCGGCGGCGCGGCGCGGCTTAGCGTGCCCGAACTTTTGTTGCGCCGGAACGGGGGGCGCTGTGTCCTCGTCCTGACCGGGTTCCGCGATTTCGCGCCGGCGGCCGCGCTGGCCCGGCAATGGGGCGAGACTTTTCGCGCCCTGACGGCGCCGGCGGCCAAGGAAACGCAGGGCGCCATCGAGCGCCAGGAAGATTTTCCAAGCCGCGACGAATGGCGCGCGCGGGTGCGCGCCGCGACCAAGGCGATCAAGGCGGAAAAACTCGAAAAAGTGGTGCTGGCGCGCAAACGCGTCGTCATGTTGCACGCGCCGATTGACGTGGATGCGCTGGCGCGGCGCATGGCGCAGGGTTGCGTGGAAGGCCGCGTCGTAAAATTCCCCAGCCACAACGGCTGCGCCCTCGCCGCGACCCCCGAACTCCTGGCGGTCAAGCGCGGCCGCGGGCTCGTCAGCCATGCGCTCGCGGGAACGGCGCCCCGCTTCGCCGCGCCGGCGGACGACGCCCAGGCGGCGGAAAACCTGCTCGCCTGCGTCAAGGAAAGGCGGGAGCACGCCTTGGTGGTCGAGTCCATCGCCGGCGCCATGCGCGAGATGTGCGACGAGGTTTTCCACGCGCCGGAACCCGGCCTGATGCGCCTGCCCCGCTTGCAGCATTTGTGGACGCCCGTGACCGGACATTTGCGCGAAAATTTTGACCTGCTCGACGCCATTGCCGCGCTGCATCCCACGCCCGCCGTGCTCGGCTGGCCCAAGGCCCCGGCGCGCGCCTTTCTGCGCGACACCGAAGAACGCCGGGACGGGCTGTACACCGGTCTTGCCGGCTGGATCGATGTCGAGGGCGATGGCGAGGCCGCCGTCGTGCTGCGCTGCGCTGAAATCGAGGGCCGCGAGGCGCGGCTGTGGGCCGGCGGCGGCATTATGGCGGAATCCGATCCCGACGCCGAATGGGCCGAAACCGAACTGAAGCTGACGACGTTTTTCGACATTCTGGGCGGCGGCCCGACGTGAGCGATCCGGCGCGACTGGGTTACGACTGGGCGCGCGCCCTGCTCGACGGTTTCGCGCGCGCCGGCCTGCGGCGCGTGGTGGCGTCGCCGGGGTCGCGCTCGACGCCTCTGACGCTGGCCGCGCTGCGCCATCCCGATCTTGACGTCCAGATGATCGTGGACGAGCGTTCGGCGGCGTTTTTCGCGCTCGGGCTGGCCAAGGCCGAAAACCGCCCGGTGGCGCTGATCGCGACGTCGGGATCGGCCATCGCCAATTGGGCGCCGGCCGTGGTCGAAGCCGACAGCGCGCGCGTCCCGCTGCTGCTGCTTTCGGCCGACCGTCCCCCGGAATTGCACGATTGCGGCGCCAATCAGACCATGGACCAGAGCGCCCTGTTCGGCGTCCACGTCCGCGCCTTCCACGCCCTGCCGCCGCCGGAGGCGCGGATCGACTGGCTGGCGGCTTTCGCGGCGCGGGTTGTTGCCGCCAGCCGCTTTCCCATGCCTGGCCCGGTCCATGTCAACGTCCCCCTGCGCGAGCCGCTGACGCCCGCGGGCGCGCCGCCGGCGCCGGAGGTTTTCGCCGCGCCGCTGGTTGCAACCGGCCGGCTCGCGCCCGATCCAGTGGTCGTCGAACAGGTTTCGGATCTGCTGGTCGGCGATGGCGTGATTGTCTGCGGCCCCGAAAATTTGGGCGGCGAGGCCCGCGCCGCTGTTATCGGGTTGGCGCGGCGCCTCGGCGCGCCCGTTTTCGCCGACGTGCTGTCCGGCCTGCGTTTCTGCGCTTCCGACGCCGCAATTCTCGCCCATCCCGACGCCGTGGCGCGGAAAAATCCGCCGTTCGACTGGGCGTTGCGTTTCGGCGGAACGCCGGTCTGCCGCGCGACCTCCGATTTTTTGCGCGGACGACGTGGCGCGACCCAGATCGTCGTCTCCGACTGCGCGCGTTTCGCCGATCCCGACCGAACCGCGACCCATCTCATTCAGGCCGATCCGGCGCTTTTTTGCGCGCATGTTCGGGGGCGTCCCGCCCCGCCCGCATGGGCGCAAGGGCTTTTGAAGTGTGACAAGGCGGCGGCGGGCGCGGCGGAAGCCGCCTGCGCGGATGAAACGCCTTTCGAGGGCGCGCTGCTGCGCCGGTTGCTCTCCGCGCTGCCGGAACAAACGCCGGTATTCCTGGCCAATTCCCTCACCATCCGCTCGGCCGAATGGTTTTCCGGCCGCGCCTCCTGTGCGCTGAAAATTTTCGGCAATCGGGGCTTGAGCGGCATTGACGGCAATCTCTCGACCGCGCTGGGCGTGGCGCGCGCGCTTGGTCCCGCTGTCGCCGTGCTTGGAGACCTCGCCTTTCTGCACGATCTCAACGCGCTGGCGCTGATGCGCGCGCAAGAACTGACCGTCCTGCTGCTCGACAATCGCGGCGGCGGCATTTTCGATCATCTTGCGCAAGCCGCCTTGCCCGAGTTCGAGCGCGCGTGGATTACGCCGCAGGCCTATGACCCCGCCGCCCTCGCCAAAGCTTTCGGCCTTCGCTATATCGCGGCGGAAACGACCAGCGCGGCCGTCGCGGCGGTTTTGGCAAACCTCGCGGGCGGCGGCGCCATTGTCCATGTCGCCATCGACCGCGCGTTCAGCCTGTCGCGCTGCAAAGACTTTTTTGCTTCTTGCCAAAAGGAGAGCTGTTCGTGACCCCTTCGCCCATCGCCTGGAAGCCGGCATCGGATCAAAAATTTGCGGATATTCTGTTCGACAAGGCGGAGGGCGTCGCCCGCATCACCATCAACCGCCCGGATCGGCACAACGCCTTTCGCCCGGAAACGCTCGATGAAATGATGACCGCGCTGCACATGGCGCGGATGGACCCCGAGGTCGGCGTCGTCATCCTCACCGGCGCTGGCGACAAGGCGTTTTGCTCGGGCGGCGACCAGAAAATTCGCGGCGAGGATGGCGGCTATCGCGACGCCAAGGGCGTCAACCATTTGAACGCGCTCGACCTGCAACGCATGATCCGCACCCTGCCGAAGCCGGTGGTGGCGATGGTGGCTGGCTGGGCCATCGGCGGCGGCCATGTGCTGCATCTCGTTTGCGACCTGACCATAGCCGCCGAAAACGCCCGCTTCGGCCAGACCGGGCCAAAGGTCGGCAGTTTCGACGCCGGGTTCGGCGCCGGACTGATGTCGCGCGCGGTCGGGATGAAAAAGGCCAAGGAAATCTGGTTCCTGTGCCGCCAGTATGACGCGGCCGAGGCGCTGGAGATGGGGCTGGTCAACACCGTCGTGCCGCTGGAGCGGCTGGAGGAGGAGACCATGATCTGGTGCCGCGAAATGCTGCGCCATTCGCCCACCGCCCTGCGCGTGCTGAAGGCCGGTTTCAACGCCGACACCGATGGATTGGCGGGCGTGCAGGAACTGGCGGGCAACGCCACCGCTCTGTTCTACATGACGCAAGAGGGCCAGGAAGGCCGCGACGCTTTTGTGGAAAAGCGCCCGCCGGATTTTTCCCGCTTCACGCGCCGGCCGTGATTGAGAAGGTCGTCCTTCGCCCCTATGCGCTGCCGCTGATAAAACCTTGGCGCGCGGCGCGGGCGACGCTCCGCGCGCGGCGGGGGATGCTGATCGGCGTCTTCGCCGATGGTCTCGCCGGCTGGGGCGATTGTGCGCCGCTGCCGAGTTTTTCGGACGCGCAGGAGCACGCGGTTTTCGCCGCGCTCGACCGCGCGGCGGAATTTTTGCGCGACGCCACATTTGACGCCGCCTGCGCCGGGCTTGAGGCGATTGACAACGCGCAGGCGCGCTGGGCGGTGGAGACCGCTTTGCTCGATCTGTCGTCGCGCCGACGCGGCTTGCCGCTGCATCAGGCGCTCGGCGGAAGGCCCGCGACGCGCGTCGCGGTCAATGCGGCGGCCGGGGCGCTGGACGAGGGCTGCGCCGCGCGCGTCGCGGGCGCGCTTTCGCAAGGTTTTCAGATCGTCAAGATCAAGGTCGGCGTCGGGGATTTGGGCGACGAGGCGCGCCGGCTTCGTGAACTGGCTTCCGCCGCAAAAATCCGGTTTCGCCTCGACGCCAATCGCGCCTGGAGCGGGGAGGACGCGCGCTGCTTCCTCGACGGGGTCGCGGATTTGCCTATCGACGGCGTGGAAGAGCCTTTGGCGCGGCCCTCGCTCCAAAACTTGCGCCGATTGCAGGACCGATACGCCTTCGCGCTCGCCGTGGACGAATCGCTGTTCGAGCTTGGACCGGAAAAGCTGTTCGCCGCGCGCGCCGTGCGCCGGCTGGTGCTGAAACCCGCGCGTATCGGCGGCTTTGACGCCACGCTGCGCCTTGCGGAAACAGCCGCCGCCGTGGGCATGGAGGTCGTGATCACCTCCGTGGTGGATTCGGCCATCGGCGTCGCCGCCGCCGCGCAACTCGCCGCCGTTCTCAATCCGACGCGGGCGCATGGGCTGGCGACGAGTTCCTGGCTGGCGCGCGATGTCGCGACGCCGCTGGCCCTGCGCAGCGGCGCCCTAATCTTGCCGGACGGCGCCGGGCTCGGTCTGGCGCCCGAGGGCGAGTTCGCGCAGTTTTAGCCGGTCGGGCTTGCCGTTGGCGAGCAGCGGCGGCTTTTTGAGCCGCACCGCCGCGCGCGGGCGGAACGCGCCGGTTATATGGGCGCGGCACCAGGTCAGGAGATCGTCTGGGGACATGGCCCCACAAAAAACCGCCGTGACGATTTCGCCCCAGACGGGATCGGGGCGGCCGGCGACCGCGACGAAATCGACGCCGGGGCATGCGGCGAGCAGGTTCTCGACGGTCGCGGGAAAAACCTTCTTGCCGCCGGTCAAAATGGTTTCGTCGGCGCGACCCAGAATGGTCAAGGCGCCGTCCGGGGCGATCTCGGCGAGGTCGTTGGTGACGAACCAGCCGTCGCAAAGCCCGTCGCCCGGCGAAAAATCCGGATTGGCGTAGCCGTGCATCAGCATGGGGCCGCGCACCTTCAGCCGGCCGTCGCCATGCAGGGCGATCTCCGCGCCGTCGAGAGGGCGGCCCACGCGTCCCGCCTTCCAGTCGGCCGGCAGGTTTTCAAGGGTCGCGATTTGCGCGCAGGTCTCGCTCATGCCGTAGGTCGGCTGGATCGGCCAGCCGGCGGCGGCGGCGCGGCGCGCCAGTTCGGCGGACAGAGCCGCGCCGCCGACGAGGACATGGCGCAGCGCGGGCGGCGCGGGGTGTTCCAGCGCCAGCAGTTGCGCGAGCATGGTCGGCGTCAGCGAAACATGGGTGGCGCGATTTTCGACCAAGGCGCGAAAAACCCGCTCGGGCTCAAATCCCTGATGCAGCAACGCCTCCGCGCCGGAAAAGGCGCAGCGGGCGAGAATGGAAAATCCACCGATATGGAACAGCGGCAGGCAGGCCAGCCAGCGGTCGCCGGGGCGCAGCGGCGTGACTTTCGCCGAGGCTTGCGCCGAGGCCGCGAGCGCCGCGCCGGTGAGGACGACGGCTTTTGGCCGTCCCGACGATCCGCTGGTCGCGATCAGCAGGGCCGGGCCGCGCGGGGGTGAAAAATCCAGCGCGGGGCCGGGCGCCAGGGCGAGGATGTCTTCGGTGGACAGCCCGCGACCTTCGCCAATCGTCAGACAATCGCCGATCTGATCGACCAGAGTCTTGGCGATGGCGTCGGGCAGGCCGGGATCGAGCGGAAAGAAAGGGCAATCGAGCGCAAAGGCCGCGCAAGCCGCCGTGGCCAAAGCCTCGGCCGAGGCCGTGGCGGCGACGATGGGCCGACCGGGCCTTGCGCCCGCGCTCCGCAATCTTTCCACGAGCGAAGCCGCGCGGCGGCCAAAAAGGGGGGTAAGCATCGCGGTCATGGATAAGCGCGGCGCTGTTTGCGCGCAAGCCATCGCAGTTTTGGGCGTTTGCGAAGCTCTGGCGTCGAAACCAGGCAGGATTTCCGAAAAGTGGCCGCCGGTTTTCGGATAAAAATCCTGCTCAAACAAAGAAGTCTAAGCAAACATTCGTTGGCGAGCCAAAGAATGTTTGCTTAGACTGGGCGTAGCGACCACATCAAAGGCCCTCCCTCATGAAGATTTCCGTTCTTGCCGCCGCCCTGTCCGTCCTGCCTTGCGCCCCCTTGGCCTGCATCGCGAGCGCGGCCCTGGCGTCGAACAAACCCGTCGTCGTGGCCCAGGCCGACAGGATATTTCATGGCAAGGGCAGGATCACCGGCCTCGACGTGGCCTCGGGCCTCGTCTCCATCGATCACGAGGCGATTCCCGGCCTGATGGACGCGATGGAAATGCAATATCAAGCCAAGCCGGCCAAAATCCTCGAAGGCCTGAAGATCGGCGAGTCCGTCACCTTCGCGCTGGAAGGCAAGTCCTACCAATTGCTGGAAATTTCCCGCGCCGCGCCGGCGCGGTGATTCGCTCAGGCCGGCTTCGCCAGCAGGCCGGCCAGCGCCATGTTGATGTGGGCCTCGACATAGGCCTCTTCGTCCACGGGCGGCGCATCGCCGAAGATCAACCGGATCACGCTGAGAAAGAACGTCGGCGCGATGACAATGCGCACGGTTTCGCGGGGCAGGTCGGCGCGAAACTGTCCCGCCGCCACGCCCTGGTCCACCAGGGCGTTGACCATTGCGAGCATGGGCATCACGAAATCGCGGTAATTCTCGGCGACCAGTTGCGGGAAAAGCTTGCCTTCCGCCACCATGAAACGCAGGATCTCCCGGCCGCACCGGTCTTCCACGCAGCGGGTGTAGAGGAAATGCAGCAGCGTCCGCAGCCTGTCCGCGCTGGTGCCTTCGGCCCCGGCCAGGAACGCGTCGGCCTCCGAGAGCAGGCCGGCCGAATGGCTGCGCACCATGTCCTCGAACAATTTTTCCTTGGTCGGAAAATAGAGATAGATCGTGCCCTTGGTGACGCCGGCGCGCGCGGCCACATCCTCCAGGCGGGTCGCCGCATAGCCGCGGTCGGCGAAGGCCGCGAAGGCCGCATCCAGGATTTCGGCGGGACGCTCGGCCTTGCGACGGCGGCGGAACCCCTCACACTTGAACAATGCGAACGCCCTTCACGTTATATTGACTTTCCGGTCAGTCAGTAATAATTCACTGGGCAACGAAAATCCAATTCATTCGACGGGAACCCGATGTCAAATGGCCTGCGTCCTGGTCCGCACACCGGACCCCATGCCTGCGCCGCCGCCTTGCTCCCCGGGCATTCGGGGACTTTGGCGCTCTCGGGGATTCTGGCGCTTTCGGGGATTCTGGCGCTCTCGGGCTGCGGCGAGGATGCGAAACCGCGCGGCGCGCCGCCCCTGAACGTGGTGGCGCAAAAGGTTGCGCTGGAGAGCCGCGACCGCGAACTGGTCCTCTCCGGCGCCGTGCGGGCGCGGGTGCAGACGGAGTTGTCGTTCCGGGTTTCCGGCCGGGTGATCGACCGCAAGGGTGACGTTGGCCAGCATGTGCAAGCCGACGCCGTGCTCGCCGAACTCGACCCGTCGGAACAGCAGGCCGATCTCAATTCGGCCAAGGCCGGACTCGCCGGCGCCGAAGCGAGCTGGCGCCAGGCCAAGTCCACCTTCGATCGCCAAAAAAGCCTGCTCGTCAACGGCTTCACCACGCAGGCGGCTTACGATCAAGCCGACCAGGCCCTGCGCGGCGCCGTGGGCTCGCTCGATGTGGCCAAGGCGCAGGTGGCGACCGCGCAGGACGCGCTGTCCTATACAAAACTGGTCGCCGGGCATGACGGCGTCATCACGGCGCGCAACATCGAGGTCGGGCAGGTGGCGCAGGCGGCGCAGTCCGCCTTCAGCTTCGCGGAGGACGGGCCGCGCGACGCTGTTTTCGCGCTTTATGAAACCCCGTTCTCGCATCCGCCCAACATCAAGGGCATCAATCTCGCCCTGATCGCCGACCCCAGCGTCACCGCGCGCGGCCACATCCGGGAAATCTCGCCGGTGATCGATTCGCGCACGGGCACCATTCAGGCCAAGGTCCAGATCGACGCCGATCAGGCCAAATTTCCGCTCGGCGCCGCCATCACCGGGCGCGCGGTCTGGCGCATGTCGGATGTCGTCGTGCTGCCCTGGAGCGCGCTGACCAGCGCCGGCGGCGCGCCGGCGGTGTGGACGGTCGATCCCGCCAGCGGCCAAACCGCCCTGCGCAAGGTGACCATCGCCGTCTATGAAAGCGAACATGTCGTGCTGAAGGACGGTTTGACGCCCGGCGATCTCGTCGTCACCGAGGGGGCGAAGTTCTTGCGCGAGACTCAGATCGTGCGCATCCAGAACCAGGATTCCCTGCAAGGAGAGGCGCTGAAATGAAGTCCTCCCACGTCCTTGCGCTGGCGGTCCTCGTTGCGCTGGCCGCTTGCGGCAAGCAACAGCCCAAGACCGAGCCGCCGCGCCCGGCCATGACAATGGTCGCCACCGCGGCGCCGGCCTTCGACACCGCCTTTTCCGGCGTGATCCAGCCGCAAACCCAGAGCGCGCTGAGTTTTCGCGTGCTCGGCCGGATCATCTCCCGTCCCGTCAAAGCCGGCGACCGCGTCGAAGCCGGCCAGATCATCGCGGCGATCGATCCCACCGCCTACGAGGCCGCCGCCCGCGCGTCCGCCGCGACGCTCGCCAGCGCGCGCGCGCAGTTCGACAACGCCGCCGCCACCGAAGGGCGCCAGAGCGCGTTGCTGGCCAAGAAGACCGCCTCGCAGGCCGCCTTCGAAAGCGCCGAGCAGGCGCGCGCCTCGTCGCAGGCCGCCATGCAGCAGGCGGAGGCGTCGCTGGTCAAGGCCAGCGAGCAATTGTCCTATACCGTGCTCAAGGCCGAATATTCCGGCATTGTCACGGCGACCTCCGCCGAAATCGGCCAGACGGTTTCGCCGGGCCAGGCGGTCGTCACCGTGGCCGAGCCCAGCCGGCGCGATGCGGTGATCGACGCGCCGGAAGCGGTGATCGACGCCTTTTTGCTGGGCGAGAAATTCACCGTCGCGTTGCAGATCGATCCCCTGGTGACCGCCTCGGGGATTTTGCGCGAGATCTCGCCGGAATCCGACGCCGCCACGCGGTCGCGGCGCCTGAAAATCGCGCTGGACAATCCGCCCCCGGAGTTCCGGCTGGGTTCGACCATTTCCGCGCGGGTCGCCTCGGGCTCGGACACGCTCATCCGTCTCCCCCCCTTCGCGCTGTTGCAGGAGGGCGACAGGACAAGCGTCTTCGTCGTCGATCCCCAGAGCATGCGGGTTTCATTGCGTCAGATCGACGTCGCGCCCGACCGCGACGGCCGTTTTCTGGTGCGCGGCGGTCTGCATGAGGGCGAACGCGTGGTGATCGCCGGCGTTCACCGGCTGCGGGAAGGCCAATACATCAGGTTATTCGGGGGCGCGCAGTGAGCGGTTTCAATCTGTCCGACTGGGCGCTCAACCGGCGCTCGCTGATCTGGTATTTCATGATCGTCTTCGTGATCGCCGGCGCCTTCGCCTATCTCGGCCTCGGCCGCGAGGAAGATCCCAATTTCACCATCAAGACCATGATCGTCCAGGCGAATTGGCCTGGAGCCACGGCGGAAGAGGTCACCCACCAGGTCACCGAGCGCATCGAGCGCAAGATGGAAGAGCTGGAATCGCTCGACTTCACCCGCTCGATCACCACGGCCGGCAACACCATCGTCTTCGTCAACCTGCTGGACACCACCAAGGCGAAGGACGTCGAGTCGATCTGGGCGCGGGTGCGCAACATGGTCGCGGACATCAAGGCGGATTTTCCCTCCGGCGTGCAGGGGCCGTTCTTCAACGACCGCTTCGGCGACGTCTACGGCAATATTTTCGCCTTCACCGCCGACGGTCTGACCCATCGCCAGTTGCGCGACCAGGTCGAGGACGCCCGCGCCAAAATTCTCACCACGCCCAATGTCGGCCGCGTCGATCTGATCGGCGCGCAGGACGAGGCGGTCTATCTCGAATTTTCCACGCGACAGGTCGCCGCGCTCGGCGTCGACATGCAGCAGATCATGACCACGCTGGCCGCGCAGAACGCCGTCACCCCCTCCGGCGCGGTGCAAGCCGGCCCGGAGCAGATTTTCGTGCGGGTCAGCGGCCAGTTCACCTCGGAGGACGACCTGCGCGCCATCAATCTGCGCGTCAACGACCGCTTCTTCCGCCTGTCCGACATCGCCAGCATCAAGCGCGGCTATGTCGATCCGCCCTCAAACCTGTTCCGCTACAACGGCCAGCCGGCCATCGGCCTCGCCATTGGCATGAAGGCCGGCGCCAATCTGCTCGAATTCGGCGCGGCGCTCGACAAGGAACTGGACAAGATCAAGGCCGACCTGCCCATCGGCGCCGATGTCTTCCGCGTTTCCGACCAGCCCAAGGTGGTTGAGGAAGCGGTGTCCGGTTTTACCCGCGGCCTGATTGAAGCCGTGATCATCGTGCTCGGCATTTCCTTCATCAGCCTGGGTTGGCGCGCCGGCCTGGTGGTGGCCATCGCCATTCCGCTGGTGCTGGCCATCACCTTCCTGGTCATGCGGGAAACGCATATCTCCTTGCAGCGCATTTCGTTGGGCGCGCTGATCATCGCGCTGGGCCTGCTGGTCGATGACGCCATGATCGCCGTGGAAATGATGGTGGCGCGGCTCGAACTCGGCGACAGCCTGCGCAAGGCCGCGACCTACGTCTACACCAGCACGGCCTTCCCCATGCTCACGGGCACGCTGGTCACCGTGGCGAGTTTCATTCCGGTCGGCCTCAACGACAGCGCCGCCGGCGAATTCACCTTCACCTTGTTCGTGGTGATTGCGGTGGCGCTGGTCGTGTCCTGGCTGGTGGCCGTGCTGTTCACGCCGCTGCTCGGCGTCACCCTGCTGCCCAAAACCATGAAGGGCCATCACGAAACCGGCAAGGGCTTTATCGTGCGCGCCTTCGAGCGCGCGCTGGAGTTCTGCATGAACCGGCGCTGGCTCACCATTGGCGCGACGCTCGGGGTTTTCGCCTGCGCCATTGTGGGCATGGGTTTCGTGCAGCAGCAGTTCTTCCCCTCGTCCGACCGGCCCGAGCTGATCGTCGACTGGAACCTGCCGCAGAACAGCTCGATCTACGAGACCGACGCGCAGATCAAGCGATTTGAAGCGGAGATGCTGGCGGGCGAACCGGACATCGCGCTTTATTCCAGCTATATCGGCGAAGGCGCCAAGCGCTTCGTGCTCGCCTTCGACGTGCAGCCGGCCAACGCCGCCTTCGGCCAGACCGTGATCCTCACCAAGAACCTGGAGGCGCGCGACCGGCTGATCGGCAAATATGCCGACTGGCTGCGCCAGACCTTTCCCGGCACCGACGCCTTCATCCATCTGCTCGACATCGGCCCGCCGGTCGGCCGTCCCGTGCAATATCGCCTGAGCGGCCCGGATATTCAGGGTGTGCGCGAAAAATCGCGCGAACTCGCCAATATCGTGGCCAAGAACCCCAATCTCGGCATTGTCACCTTCGACTGGGGCGAACCGGCGCGGGTGGTGAAGGTCAATGTGCTTCAGGACAAGGCGCGCGCGCTCGGCGTGTCGTCGCAGGACATCGCCTCCGCCCTCAACAGCGTGGTCAATGGCGCGACCGTGACGCAAATTCGTGACGACATCTATCTGGTCGATGTCGTCGCCCGCGCCAGGGGCGGCGAACGCGCTTCCGTCGATACGCTGCAAAACCTGCAATTGCCGGGAACTGGCGGGCAGGCGGTGCCGCTCGCGGCGGTGGCCAGCGTCGATTTCGCGCTGGAGCAGCCCACCATCTGGCGGCGCGCGCGCCTGCCGACCGTGACCCTGAAGATCGGCGTCAACGGCGATATCCAGCCGGCGACCGTGGTGCAGCAACTCGCCGGCGACGTGCTGAAATTCACCGAGTCGTTGCCGCCCAGCTACAAGGTCGAGGTCGGCGGCGCGGTGGAGGAGAGCGGAAAGTCGCAAGGCCCGATCAACGCCGTGTTCCCGGTCATGCTGTTGGTCATGGCGACCATATTGATGATCCAGTTGCAGAGCTTCAACCGCCTGTTCCTGGTGTTCGCCGTGGCGCCTCTCGCCGTGATCGGGGTCTCGATCGCCCTGCTCGCCAGCCACAAGCCCATGGGTTTTGTGGCGATCCTCGGCATTCTCGCGCTGATCGGCATTCTCATCCGCAATTCGGTGATCCTGATCATCCAGATCGAGACCTTGCTGAAGGAGGGGGTTGCGGCCTGGGACGCCGTGCGCGAGGCGACCCAGCACCGGATGCGGCCGATCATGCTCACCGCCGCCGCCGCGACTTTGGCGCTGATCCCGATCTCCCGCGAAATCTTCTGGGGGCCGATGGCTTATGCCATGATGGGCGGCATTATCGTGGGCACGGTGCTCACCCTGCTGTTCCTGCCGGCGCTCTATCTCGCCTGGTTCCGCATTCCCCGGCCCGAGCCTGACAGCGGCGCTCCGGCCGGAGAGACGTCGCGCGACCCTCGGTTCGGCCCGGTGGGGGCTTGAGTCTGGACAGATACGGCGATCCACGCCATCTAAACGTCGGAGGCGGGCGATGGCGCGGACACGAGTTCTGATCTTCGGCGGGGGCCTCGCGGTCGCGGCCTTCGCGGGCGCCCTCTGGGCGGCTTATGGGCCGCTCGTGTTCGTCAACGCGCTCAACGCCGCCTGGACCTGCTTCTGATGGCCAAATCCCCCAAGATCGACAAATCCACCAAGACCAGCGCGCGCCCCCCTTGGACCGTGGTCGCCGGGGTTTTCGCCCTGCTGGGATTGTCGAGTTGGGGCGTCAGCCTGCTGGTGGACAAGCCGGCCTCGCAAGCGACGGCGACCGCGATCGGCGGCCCGTTCCGGCTCCACACCGGCGGCGGCGCGACCGTCACCGAGGCCGATTTGCGCGGCGCGCCTTTTCTCGTCTTCTTCGGCTACGCCCATTGCCCGGACGTCTGCCCGCTGACGCTTGCGAGAATTGCGCAGGTCTTGAAGGCGCTGGGGCCGGAGGCGAAGATCAAAGTCCTGTTCGTCAGCGTCGATCCCGAGCGCGACACGCCGGATCTGATGGCCGAATACGCTCAAAATTTCGATCCGCGCATCATCGGACTGTCCGGCGACCGCGCCGAGGTGGACAAGATGCTGGCCGCCTATCGCGTCTATGCGCGAAAAGTCCCCACCCCCTCCGGCGACTACAGCATGGACCATAGCGCCGTGATCTATCTGATGGACCGCGAGGGGCGGTTCGCGCGCAGTTTTAATTTGGACCGCCCGCCCGAGGCGGCGGCGGCGGATTTACGCGCCGCGCTGTAAAGCGCCAGTACCTATCAGAACCTCATCCTATTTGTACTTTTGACCTTGAATACGATTCATCATAATATTTAGAGGCGAATCATATTCGCACCATTGTCCAGCGCCGTGATGGCGTAGGCATCCCGTTGACGGAGAGCTCGCATGAATAGCGGCTAATTTCCCTCTCCCCAAAATTTGGTCGATTCGGTGGCGGCTGCGGCCTCGCAGTCATCAATCGATGGTCGTTGTGACTTGCGCGCCCATGACCAATAGCCCGTGAGGCCGCTTCAGATTTCTCGGAGTATTCCCGATGGTCTGGATCGATGAATATTGTCGCGTTCGTTTCGGGCAGCTTGAGCACGTCTCGGCCCACTGGCGTAAATTGCCGCGTCGATAATTGGCTTCTCAGCCGCTCACGGTCTTTCAACTGTGAGCGGCTAATGACATTAGGTCATGCAAATTCAAGGCTGTTGCGCGCGAGCCATCGCGCCTACTCCGCCGCGCCTTCCCCGCGCAGCGGCCCCGGATACGCCTTGACCGCGCGGGCGATAAACTTCTGTTCCTGGGTGTGGATCAGCCACCAGCCCACGAAAATGCCGATCACGACGCAGCCCAGGGTGATCTTGCCCAGCGGGCCGGCGACGCGCTCGAAGGCGTCGCCGAAGGCATAGCCGCCCAGTCCGAACACCAGCGCCCAGATGATGCCGCCGCTGGCGTTGTAAAACAGGAACTGGCCCCAGCTATAACGGTTCACGCCGGCGAGAAACGCCGCGAATATGCGCAACAGGGCGATGAAACGCCCGAAGAACACGATTTTCGCGCCGTGATGGGCGAACAGATATTGCCCGAGTTTGATGCGTTCGTCGCCGAGCCCGAGCCTGTGGCCGTGGTTGAGCAGCAGCGGCAGGCCGAAACGCCGTCCCGCCAGAAACCCCAGATTGTCGCCGAGGATCGCGCCGGCCGCCGCCAGCACAATAACGAGCTTGATGTCGATGAGGCCGGTGGCGCCGGCGAACATGGCGGCCAGCACCAGCGCGGTTTCGCCGGGCAATGGAAGGCCGGAACTCTCCAGGGCGACGATGCAAAAAACCGCCAGATAGGCGTGCTGCGCGATCAGCGGCTTAATGGTTTCAATCAACACGACGCGTCAACATCCTCCCTGTCGGCGGATCAACCGGAAGATCCCGCCTTTTCGTTCAGGTCCAGCGGTCCGGGCAAAGCCGCCCTGGCCCGCGCGATCAGCCTCGCCTCATGTTTGCGCAGATAACGGCTGAAGATTGCGAGACCCACCAGCGCCAGCGCCAGCGCCGCAACACCGAACGGACCGGCGATGCGGTGGAAATCGGCCCCGAGACCATAGCCGCCAAAGCCGAAGATGCAAGCCCACACAATTCCTCCGGCCGCATTGAACAGGAAAAAACGGAAGGGCGGCAATTTGTTGGCGCCGGCGAGCACGGCGGCGAACGCGCGCAGCACGGCCACGAACCGGCCGAAAAACACGATGGCCCCGCCATGGCGCTGGAACAGATATTGGCCGAGTCTGAGGCGGTCCTCGTCGAGGCCGATCTTGTCGCCATGGGCCAGCAGCAGCCTGAAGCCGTATTCGCGCCCCACCCAGAACCCGATATTGTCGCCGACGATGGCGCCGGCCGCCGCCAGTGCGACGATTTGCGTTATGGAGCCGTCATGGCTGTTTCCCGCCAGCACGGCGGCGGCGACGAGACTGGTTTCGCCGGGCAGGGGAATGCCCGAACTCTCCAGGGCGACGAGGAAAAACACCGCCCAAGGCCCGAACTGGGTCAGATAAGCGCCGAAATGAATCCAGAGCGCGTGGAAGTCAGGCAAGGGCGGCCTCTCTTTGCAAAGAAGCCGATATGCGGATCCATGAGGCCGATTGCAAGCGCGCGCGTCAGGAATGCAGGGCGTGGCGTGGTTCGCCGCAGATGAAGGGCGCGGATTCGGCGACCCAGTTCAGGGCGGGCGCGCGCCATTGGGACCGACGCGCGCGCCGCGGCGCCAGATCGAATGCGCCGGCGAGCGCGCAGTCCAGCACATGCCGCAAGCCCGCGAGAATGGGCATTTCGGCGCGACGCATGCCGCGCGCGAGTAGCCTGCGCAATGCGGGAGACGCCTTGCGCTCGTAGTCCGAGACCAGGCTCGCGACCAGCGCGCCTCGCGTCAGGCCGGCTGGCAGCGCGGCCTGGTCGATCCGGCTCACGAGCGCCCCGCCCACGCACAGCAGCGCTGCGGCGGCGACATGTTCGTTGGCGCAGGAGCGGAACAATTCACTGGATTCCATGAATGTCTCCGTTCAGCTTGAGAAGCGACGGGTCTGGGGGACGAGGCGCGCAACGCCGGCACGAACATGTTTGGGCTCGAAACAAGCATAACGCGCGTTGGCGTCTGCCCCGAATCACTTTGCCGTGAAAATTTTAGCGGTTACTTAAGGTTAACCATTCGCGAGGCTACCCTTTAGAGCATGATGCGTTTCCATGGAAACGCATCGTGGCTCTAGCGCAGGATCATGTCCGGGGCGAGTTCGTCGTAATCGACCCCGCTCGGGGTGATCAGCATGTCCGCGCCCAGGCGCATGGATATGTTGCCCGCGGCGCCCTGGTTGACGCCGCGCGCGTTCATCGCCCGGCACGCGGCCACGATTCTTTCCTTTTCGCGCGCCAAATCCCGGGACATCACCAGTTTCCCACATTGGCGGCGCTGGCCCAGGGCTCCCGAGGCGTCAGGGCCTCGCCCTTCTGCAACAATTCGATGGAAATGCCGTCGGGGGTGCGGATGAAGGCCATGCGGCCGTCGCGCGGCGGGCGGTTGATGACGACGCCGGCTTTCTCCAGCCGCTCGCACGTGGCGTGGATATCGTCGACCGCATAGGCCAGATGCCCGAAATTGCGGCCGCCGGTGTAGGTTTCCGGGTCCCAGTTGTGGGTCAGTTCGAGCAGGGGCGCGCCAGTGTCGGCGCTATGGGCGACGTCTTCGTCGGCGGCGAGATAGACCAGGGTGAAGCGGCCCTGTTCGTTGTCGATGCGGCGGATCTCCACCATGCCGAACTTGCCGAGAAAGAAATCGAGCGCGGCGTCGAGATCGGCGACGCGGATCATGGTGTGAAGATAGCGCATGACAAACTCCCTTACGCGCAAAATTGCCGACGCCAAACCGTGTCCGGGGGCTGTGGCGCCATCCTTGTAACATCCGTCGGCGCGTTTGGCTGCAAGAGGCGTGCGCTTTCGCGCGCCTTCCACAGCCGCCTCGGTTCTGGTATTCGAGAGCGACAAGCTCAGGAGATCAAGTGACCGAAGACGCCGCCCTCAAGGAACAGGTCGCGCTCAGCTCCATCGCCGTCAGCGCCTTGATGACGCTGGGTAAAGTGGCGGCGGGACTGGTTTCCGGCTCGCTGGCGCTGCTGTCGGAGGCGGCGCATAACGCCATCGACACCGGCGCGACCATCCTGACCTATTTCGCCGTGCGCGAGGCCAACAAGCCCGCCGACGAAACCCATCATTACGGCCACGGCAAATACGAGAGCCTTTCGGCCCTGGTTGTGACCGGACTGCTGGTCGGCCTCTCGGTCTACGTGCTGTTTACCGCGATCGGGCGGCTGCGCGAGGGCGGCGAACTGATCGATGCGTCGTGGTGGGCCTTTGGCGTGCTCGGCGCTTCGATTGTCGCGGACAGTTTCCGCTTTGTCGCCCTGAACGCGGTCGCCAAGAAGACCGGCAGCCATGCGCTCGCCGCCGACGCCATGCATTTCGCCAGCGATCTCATCGCCTCGGTGCTGGTGCTGCTCGGCCTCATCGCCAATTCTTACGGCTTCAAGCAGGGCGACGCGCTCGGCGCGCTCGGCGTGGCCGCCTTCATCGGCTATGCCGGCTTCCGGCTCGGCGGCGAGACCATCGCCACCCTGGTCGATCGCGCGCCGGAAGGCCTCGCCGACCGGTTGCGCGCCGAAATCGGGCGGGTTCCCGGCGTGGTGGCGGTGGCGAACATCAAGCTGCGCCCCAATGGCCCGAAGATCTTCGGTGAAATCTTTATCGACGTGGCGCGCGCGCTGCCGCTGGAGCGCGTCGCCGAAATCGAGGCCGCCGTGCGCGCCTGCGTCGCGGAGGTCTCGCCGGAAACCGAGGCGACCGTCGCGGCCTCCCCGCGCGCGCTGGACGACGAGACGCTGGCGGAACGCCTTGTGATGATCGCGGCGCGCAAAAAGCTGGCCGTCCACCATATTTTCGTTCACCATCTCGGCGACCGCGATTGCATCGCCTTCGACCTCGAAGTGGACGGCGCGCTCACCACCGGCGAGGCCCACGCCATAGCCACGGCGCTGGAAGACGACATTCGCGCCGAAATCGGCACGGAAATCGAAGTCGAGAGCCATATCGAGCCGCTGCACGGCCACACGCTCGCCGGCCGTGACGCCGATCCGGCCACGCTCGCAACCATCACCGCCGCCCTGAAGGCGGCGGCGGCCGGCAACGTGGGCGTCGCCGACATTCACGACGTGCGCGCCCGCGTGACGGGGGAAGGCCTGGTGGTCAATTTTCACGCCCATGTCTGGCCGAACTTTTCCGTGACCGCCGCGCATGAGGCGTTGGAGGAGATCGAGCGCGCGCTGCGCGAAAAAATGCCGCATCTGTTGCGCGTGGTCGGCCATGCCGAGCCCGCCGACGAGGCGTGAGGCGATTCTCGCCAGATCGTCGCTCGCGCCCGATCCGACCACCATTCGCATCGAACTCGGACGGGAGTCCGTGGCGTTTTGTCGCGCGCGCGAGGAATTGGCGCGGCTGTGGCGGCGGGCGCGCCTCGACCCGGCCCTCGCGCTCAAGCGGCGGCTTTGGGCTGAGTTGCTGAAGCTCGTCCATGGCCGCGAGATCGAAGGCGACGACCTCTGGCTGCAACACAGCTATCTCGTCATCGTGGCCAAATGTATCGCGCTGGCGCTGATTCGGATGCCGGAGGATGATCCGCGCCGGCTGCTTTCGGGCGAAGCCTTGGCCGCCGCCGGCATCAATGGCGCGGTTGAGAGCGACTTTTTCGACTGGGTGACGGCGGACGAGGCGGGCATCGCGCTGGCGCGGCGCATCATGGCGCATGTGCGGCGCTTCCGGCTCGCCGAAGTCGAAAGCGACGTGTTGAAAATCCTCTATGAATCGCTGGTCGACCGCGACGAGCGCCATGGACTCGGCGAATATTACACGCCCGATTGGCTGGCGGCGAAAGTCGTGCGCCATGCGGTTGACCGTCCGCTGGAGCAGCGCGTGCTCGATCCCGCCTGCGGTTCGGGCGCGTTTCTCTTTCACGCCGTCCGCAATTTTTTGCGCGAGGCCGACGAAAGCGGGATGGCGCCGGCGCGGCGGGCCAAGGCGGTGTGCAACCATGTCGCGGGGATCGACATTCATCCGGTCGCCGTCATCATCGCGCGCGTGACCTATCTGCTGGCGCTGGCCCCGGCGCTCGCCGCGCGCGAGGGCGGTTTGTCGATCCCGGTCTCTCTCGGCGACGCCATGCAGCCTTCGATCGGCGCATTCATGGCTGGGCGCGAGCTGACGCTTGGGGCGCCGCCGCCGTGTGGCTGGGCGCATGTGCTGGTGGGCAATCCGCCCTGGGTCGCCTTTCGCCACATGAGCGCGGATTTGCAAAAGCGCTTCAAGGACATGGCGCGGGGCGAGGGGGTTTATGTCGGCGGCAAGCTGGCGACGCAGAACGATCTGTGCGCGCTGTTCACCGCGCGCGCCGCCACGCTCTATCTGCGCCCGGCCGGGCGCATCGCCTTCGTGCTGCCGATGGCGGTTTTGACGCGAGGGCAGTTCGCGCCGCTGCGCTCCGGGTCGTTTCACGCGGCGAAAATTCAGTGGGACGAGGCGTGGACGATGGACGAATCCGTCCAGCCGCTGTTTCCGGTTCCGGCCTGCGTCCTGTTCGGGCGTCGTTGCGCCATTGCGAAGGCGCCACCGGATCGGCTGCGCGCTTATTCGGGCAGTCTGCCGCTGCGCGACGCGTCGGAGGAGGTGGCGGATGCGCGCCTGACCGTGCGCGAAAACGCGCCGGCGCTGGACGTGGCGAATTTTGTCGGCGGGTCGGTATACCGGGCGCATTTTTTCAATGGCGCCACTCTGTTTCCGCGCATGTTGTGTCTGGTCGAGCGCGAGGGCTTGCGGCTGGGCGCCGATGCTTCCGCGCTTGTTGTCGTCAGCCGGCGCAACGCTCAGGAAAAGCAGCCGTGGAAGGATTTGGCGGACGTCGAGAACAAGGTTGAGGCGGAATTCCTGCGCCCGGTGCTGTTGGGCGAAAGCATCCTGCCCTTCAGGCTGTTCCAGACTTTTGCAGGCGTCATTCCGGTTACGCAAACTGGCGAGTTGCTCGACGCGGAAGGCGCGGCCAATCGCGGTTACGCCGGGTTGCACGGCTGGATGCGCAAGGCCGAGACCTTGTGGCGGGACAATCAGACGGCCGCGCATTCCTTCCTTCAGCAAATCGACTATTACGGCAAGCTCGCCAGCCAGTTTCCCGTCGCGCCCTTGCGCGTCGTTTACGCAAAGGCCGGAAATCGTCCGGCCGCGATGATGGTCAAAGACGCGGCGGCGGTCGTCGATCACAAGCTTTACTGGTCGGCGGTCGCGCGCGAGAGCGAGGCCCTCTATCTCTGCGCCATCCTCAACAGCGAAACCGCGCGCGCCCGAATCGAGGCGTTCCAGTCGCGCGGCCGGTTCGGCGCGCGGGATTTCGACAAGGTGATGTTCAACCTGCCGATTCCGCGTTTCGACGGCAAGGACAGACTGCATCTCGCTCTCGCCGGAACCGCCGCCAGGGCGGAAGAGATCGCGGCGGGCGTGGTTTTGCCGGAGGGCGTAAAATTCCAGCGCGCCCGCGCCCTGATCCGCGCCGGTTTGACCGAGGCCGGCGTCGCGGAAAAGATCGACGCCCTGGTGGCGCGGCTGCTCGATGGCGGCTGAGTGTGGGGCCGCTTTTCCGCCATGATTTTGCGCGCTCCGGCTGCGGCGCGCGGCCAAAACAGCGGCAAAATCGCGATGTTCACTTTCCGGCGCGCGGCGCGGAACTTGTGGCCGTCCGGCGCGTCATGTCCCTCATGACAGACACGGTTGAAATCGGCGCCCGGATCAGCGTCAACCTGCCGGCGCGGTATGTCGCCGCGCTGGATGCGTGGCGGAATAACCAGCCGGATGCGCCGGACAGGCCGGAGGCGTTGCGGCGTCTGACGGCGATGGCGCTGGACGCGCTTGGCGGCTCGGACACCATCGCGCTTGGCGAACTGAACGCCTCCAACGACAAGTGAAATGCGGGCGGCGCGTTAACCGCCGCCCTGCTGAAATCAGCCGCCCAGCTTCGCGATCAGCGCGTCGGAAATCTCGAAATTGGCGTAGACGTTCTGCACGTCGTCATTGTCTTCGAGCGCGTTGATCAGTCTCAGAATCTTCTCGCCGGCCTCGTCGTCCACGGCAATGGTGTTCTGCGGACGCCAGACCAGTTTCGACTTGGTCGGCTCGCCGAATTTGGCTTCGAGCGCCTTGGTCACTTCGACCAGGCTTTCGAGCGCGGTGGTGATTTCGTGGCCGTCGGGGGTGGAGGCCACGTCGTCGGCGCCGGCCTCGATCGCCGCCTCCATCATGGCGTCCTCGCTCGCCGCCTTGGCGGCAAAGTCGATTTCGCCGACATGGTCGAACATGAAGGAAACCGCGCCGGTTTCCGCCAGCGCGCCGCCCGCCTTGGTGAAATAGGAGCGCACTTCGCCCGCCGTGCGGTTGCGATTGTCGGTCAGCGCCTCGATGATCACGGCGACGCCGCCGGGCGCGTAGCCCTCGTAGCGCACTTCATCGTAGTTTTCGCCATCGGCGCCGGCGGCCTTCTTGATGGCGCGCTCGATATTGTCCTTGGGCATGTTTTCGACGCGGGCGGCGATGCAGGCCGCGCGCAGACGGGCGTTCATGTTGGGGTCGGGCAGGCCCAGCTTGGCCGCGACCGTGATTTCACGCGCCAGTTTGGAAAACAATTTGGAGCGGGCGGCGTCGGCCTTGCCCTTCCTGTGCATGATGTTCTTGAACTGACTATGCCCGGCCATGGGAATCCCTGTTGCTTCCGCTCGAAATCGCGTCGCGCCTTATAATCGGGCGCAAGCCCGCTGAAAAGGGCCGAGCATCTTAGACCTCTGGCAGCGCCTGCGCCAGCAGGCCGCCCACTCGCACCGGCTCGACCCGTTTCGCCAGCCCGTTCGGCCTGGTCTCGACGAACAGCCCGCACAAAGTCGCCGGGCCGTCCGCCGGCTCGAAGCGCGACCCCGGCGTTTTCCGAATAAAACGGCGGATCGGCTCATCCTTGTCCATGCCGATCACGGAATCGTAGTCGCCGGTCATGCCGGCGTCGCTCTGGAACGCCGAGCCATGCGGCAGAATGCGCCAGTCGGCGGTGGGAACGTGGGTGTGCGAGCCGACCGCCATGGACACGCGCCCGTCGGCGAAATTGGCCAGCGCCTGCTTCTCGCTGGAGGCTTCGGCGTGGAGGTCGAGGATGATGGCGTCCGCCGCCTGTCCCAGCGGACAGGCGGAAAGTTCCCGCTCCACCGCCGCGAACGGATCGTCCATCGCATCCATGAAGACGCGGCCGAGCACGCTGACCACGAGAACGCGGGCTCCGGATTTGGTCTCGTAGAGCCAGGCGCCGCGTCCCGGCGTGCCCGGCGGATAGTTGACCGGGCGCAGCACATGCGGCGCACGTTCGATGAAGACGAGGGCTTCGCGCTGGTCGAAAGTATGATTGCCGAGCGTGACGCAATCCACCCCGGAATTGTGGAAATCCTGCGCAATGTTTTCGGTGAGCCCAAACCCCCCCGCCGCGTTCTCGCCATTGGCGACCACGAAATCCAGCCCAAGCTTTTCGCGCAAACGCGGGACATGTTCCGCGATGGCCGCGCGGCCGGCGCGGCCGATCACATCGCCAATGAAGAGAAGGCGCATTTGTCTCCCATGAAATTCAGAATGTTGTGTTCGGTTATCACGAAATCGAGCGGGGCGTCGTGTTTTTCTACCGGCAGGTTTTCCGCCTGCTGCCGCGCGAAGGCGAGCCCGCCCGCCGCCAGAAAGTTTTCCCCGGCCCGCAGGACGGCCAGGGTCGCGTCGTAA
>NZ_NHSJ01000084.1 GCF_002937075.1 Rhodoblastus sphagnicola | reverse complement strand
CGCGAGCCTGACCATTGGCGCGACCAGTTCCGACCCATCGGGATCGAGCGTCGGCGCGGGTGTTGTGACCGGCGGCGCCGGCGGCGGCGGCAACAGTTTTTCCGGCGCGGGCGCGGCCTATGGCTCGGGCATCTTCCTCGACGGCATGACCTCCGGAGGCGGCGACGGCGTCGAGAAACTCACGCTGGGCGCCGGCCAGATCGCCGGCCAGACGACCACGATATCCGGAATCATCGCCGACGAAGCCGGCTCGGTTCAAGGCGCCGCCGGTCAGGGCGAACTGGTGATCGAGGGTCAGGGGACCGTCAAACTCGCCCCCGTGGATTCCAAAGGCGCCGCGACCGCCAATACGTTTGTCGGGGGAATCCTGCTGGAGGGCGGAACCCTCGAACTGGCGTCATCCGGCGCGGCGGGAGCGGGAGCCCTCACTTTCGTCAATGATGCGAAACTGGTCATCGACGGGACGGCGATGCCGGCCAATCTCATCTCCGGTTTTGCAGCGGGCGACGTGATCGATCTGACCGGGGTCGCCTTCACCGACGAGACGGCGACGCTCGACAGTTCCGACGCGCTGCATTTCACCGAGAATGGCCAGACTTACACCCTGCAATTCGATGCCGCCGCCGCGGGCCTGAGCTTCAGCGCGACATCCGACGGCGCCGCGGGAACGGACATCACCGTCGCCTGTTACGGCGCCGGGACCCGAATTCGGACCGGGCGCGGCGAAGTCGCGGTCGAGGATTTGCGCGTCGGCGACATGGCGCTGACGGCAGGCGGCGGACGCCGCCCGATCGGCTGGATCGGCTGGCGCGAACTCGATGTGACCCGCCATCCCGATCCGCGCGCCGTCCGGCCGGTGCGGATCGCCGCCGGCGCGTTCGGCGATCTGAAACCGCGCCGCGACCTCTGGCTCAGCCCAGGCCACAATGTCTTTGTCGACGGCGTGCTGATCCCCGCCATCGTCCTGGCCAATGGCGCCACCATCGAACAGGTCAGCGTCGAGAAGGTTGTCTATTATCACGTCGAACTCGACGCCCACGATATTGTTCTCGCCGAAAGCTATCTCGATTGCGGCAACCGCGACGCCTTCGCCAATGGCGGCGGCGCGACCGAGCTTTTTCCCGATTTCGCGCCAAGAGCCGATCGCGCAACATGCTGTCCGATCTGCAAGACGGGTCCGAAAGTCGAGGCGGCCAAGGCGCGCCTGCTCGCGCGGGCGCAAGACTTCGGTTTTGCAGCGACCCGCGATCCCGATCTGCATCTCCTCGCCGATGGCGCCCGGATCGAACCGGACAGGATCGAAGGCCGCCGCTACGCGTTCTCGCTGTCCGGGCACGTGAAGGACATCCGGCTGGCTTCGCGGGTCTGGACCCCCAGCCACATGCGGTCGGACAGCGCCGACGACCGCGATTTGGGCGTTCTCGCCACGCGTCTGGCGATTGATGGCGCGCCGCGCGATCTGACCGCGCTGGCCGACGGCTGGCGTGAAGTCGAATCCGCAAGTTGGCGCTGGACCGACGGCTTCGCCCGCCTGCCCGCCGGCGCGCGGACCATCGTCATCGAGATCGGCGACGATCCGTTTTACTGGACCGACCGCTCGGACGCCACCGCGCTGCTGTTCGGCTTTGTCGCGGGCGCCCGGGGTTTGCGCGCGGTTTAGCGCATATTCCCGAAAAAGGAATTCGGGTCCGGCCACGAAGATTGGGGCGTTTTCCATTCTGGTTCAGATCAGGTCAGACCGCGTCCCTTTCCGAACAGGCGCCCGATCGACAGTCCTCCCGACAGTCCTCCAAGGACATGGCCGGCGCGGACCCGCTCGCGCAGCGACTGGAACACGACGTAGAGCATCGGAATGAACAGGATGCCGATCAGGCTCGCCGTGAGCATGCCGGCGAACACGGGCGTGGACAGGTTGCGCCGCGCCAGCATGGCGGCGCCGTGGGCGAACACCAGCGGGACCAGGCCGAGGATGAAGGCGATGGAGGTCATCATCACCGCGCGGAACCGCAGCCGCGCCCCCTGCTCCGCCGCCTCCAGGATCGACCTGCCCGCCTCGCGCTGCTCCTTGGCGAATTCCACGATCAGGATGCCGTTCTTGGCGGAAAGCGCGATCAGCACCACCAGGCCGATCTGCGCGTAGAGATCGAGCGTGACCGAGCCAATCAGCATGCCCGCGAAGGCGCCGAACACCGCGATCGTCACCGACAGCAGCACGGGAATCGGGATCGCCCAGCTCTCGTAGAGCGCGACCAGGAACAGGAAGGCGAAGATCACCGCCAGCGCCAGAATGTAGCCGGTCTTGCCGATGGCTTCATGCTCCTGATAGGCCGTGCCGGTCCACTCGAACGTGAAGCCCGGCGGCAGGGTTTTCGCCGACACCTCGGCCATGGCCTGCATGGCGTCGCCGGAGGAGACGCCGGGCGCCGGCGAACCGTTGATCGTCACCGAGCGATAGTTGTTGTAGCGGCTGATCACCGCCGGCCCGACGACAGTGCGCGGGCTGGCGATGGATTGCAGCGGCGTCATCTCGCCCTTGGAATTGCGGACGTAGATGTCCCACAGCGACGGCAGATCGCGGCGCCCGGAGGCGTCGCCTTGCAGATTGACCTGCCAGGTTCGACCGAACATGTTGAAATTGTTTATATAGTAGCCGCCGAGCGAGATTTGCAGCGTCGAAAAGATGTCGTTGATGCCGATGCCCAGCGCCTGCGCCTTCTCGCGGTCGATGTCGAGCCAGATCGACGGCGCGCTGGCGTTATAGGTCGAGAACACCCGCGTCAGCTTCGGGTTCTGGTTGCCGGCGGCCAGCAGCGCGTTGGCGACGCTGGCCATGGCGGCGGGCTCGGCGCCCTGCATCGATTCCAACTGGTACTCGAAGCCGCCCGCCGTGGACAGACCGATCACGGGCGGGAGGTTGAACGGCAGCACGTTCGCGCTGCGCACCTGCCGCGTCGCCCCGAACGTCTTGCCGATCAGCGCCTGAGCGGAGGAACTCGCGACCGTGCGGTCGGCGAAGGGTTTCAATTGCACGATCATGAAAGCGTTGTTGGACGCCGAGTAAAAGTCGAGCAGCGACAGGCCGACGATCGACACGACATCGCGCACTTCCGGCATCTGCTTGACGATGTTCTCCACCTGAATGACGGTGGCTTCGGTGCGCGCCACCGAGGCGCCCTGGGGCAGCTGCACATTGATGAAGAAGGCGCCCTGATCCTCTTCGGGGAGAAAACTGGTCGGCGTGGTCAGCGACAGGCCGAAAATGCCGGCGGCGCAGGCCACGACCGCGACCACCGACAGAGCGGGACGGCGCAGCGCGATCCGCACCACGTGGACATAGCCGTCGCGGGCGCGATCAACGCCCCGGCCGAACTTGTGCAGGAGACCGCGCCGGTCGCTTTCATGGCGCAGGAACAGCGCGCATAGGGCCGGCGACAGCGTCAAGGCGTTGATCGCCGAGATCAGCATGGCCGCGCTGATGGTTTCGGCGAACTGGCGGAACAGTTCGCCCATCACGCCCGGCAGAAAGGCGATCGGCGTGAACACCGAGAGCAAGACCAGCGTGATGGCGATGATCGGCGCGGTGACCTGCGCCATCGCCTTTTTCGCGGCGTCGGCCGGCGAGAGCTCCGGCTCCTCCTCCATCACGCGCTCGACATTCTCGACCACCACGATGGCGTCGTCCACCACAATGCCGATGGCCAGCACCAGCGCCAGCATGGACACGGTGTTGACGGAAGCCCCCAGCGCGATCAGGACGGCGAATGTGCCGATCAGGCTGACCGGCGCCGCGATGATCGGAATCAGCGCGGCGCGGAAATTGCCGAGGAACAGCCACACCACCAGCGCCACCAGGACAAAGGCTTCGAGCAGCGTGTGCAGCACGGCCGACACGGTGTCGTTGACGAAGACCGTGGCGTCGTAAACCACGCGCGCGGTCACGCTTTCGGGGAAGCGCGGGCGCAATTCGTCGAGCTTGGCGCGCAAGGCGCTGGCGGTGTTGATGGCGTTGGCGCCCGGCCCGAGATACACGCCGATGCCGACGGTCGGCTCGCCGTTCAGCCGGGCATAGGTGTCCGCGCTCTGCGCGCCGAGCTCCACCCGGGCGACATCGGAGATTTTCAGCGTCGAGCCGTCGGGATTGGCGCGCAACACGATCGCGCCGAATTCTTCAGGCGTGGTCAGGCGGCCTTGCGTTTGCAGGTTGAACTGGAACGCCTGGTCGTTGGGCACGGGCCGCGCGCCGAGGCGGCCGACCGGCGCCTGCGCATTCTGGGCGCTGATCGCGGCGACCACGTCGGAGGGCGCGAGGTTGAGGCTCGACAGTTTCTCGATGTTGAACCAGATGCGCATCGAATAGTTCGAGCGGCCGAACAGGGTCGCCTCGCCGACGCCGGGCACGCGGGCGAGTTCGTCGATCACGTTGATCAGGCTGTAATTGGCCAGGAACAGCTGGTCGAATTTCCGATCGGTGCTGAAGAGGTTGATGACTTGCAGCATCGACGACGAGCGTTTTTGCACATTGACGCCTTGCAGCCGCACCTCCGCCGGCAATTGCGCCAAGGCGTTCTGCACGCGATTGTTGACGTTGACGGTGTTGATGTCGGGATTGGTCCCGAGCGCGAAGGAGACGTCGAGCGTGTAGGAGCCGTCATTGCCGCTCGAACTCTTCATGTAGATCGATTTATCGACGCCGACGACCTTGGCCTCGATCGGCTGCGCCACGGTCTGCTCCAGCACTTCCGCCGAAGCGCCGGGGAATGAGGTGGAAACCCGCACCTGCGGCGGCACGATGTCCGGCAGTTGCGCCACCGGAATCCGCATCAGCGCCAGCGCGCCGACCAAAGTGGTGACCAGCGCGATGACGGCCGCGAGGCGGGGACGATCGATGAAGACGTCGGCGATCATGGCTTACTTCTCCGCCAAAGGCGCTTCGAACGGCGCCGGCGCGACCGCCGCATTGGGCCGCGCCCGCTGCACGCCCTCGACGATGATGCGCTCGCCCGGCTTCAAACCATCGACCACGGCGGCGACGTCGGCCTTGGACTGTCCGAGTTTGACGCGGCGCTGCCTTGCGATGTCCTTGTCGTCGACGACATAGACATAATTGCCCTGCTGGTCGGTCAGCACGGCGGCGCGCGGGATCGCCAGCACCTCGCGCGGCGTCGGGCCTTCCAGAATCACGCGAACCATTTCGTCGTGGGTGAGTTCGTGGCCGCCGCCTGGCAGCGGCGGATTGGCGATGGTCCCGCGCAGGGTGATGGTGTCGGTGTCGCGCGCGACGCTGACGTCCTGAAGTTTCAGCTCACCCACCTCGCGATAAAGCCGCCCGTCGGGCAGACGCAAATGAATCTTCATCGCCTCCAGCCCGCCCTGCGCGGAAAATTGTTCGCGCAATTGCAGGAGACGGGTCACCGACACCGGAAACACAACGTAAGCCGGGTCCTGGCTGACCACGGTGGCGAGCGCGCCGGACGACGGTCCCACCACATTGCCCGGCGTGATGTTGATGCGGCCGATGCGGCCGTCGATCGGCGAACGGATTTCGGTGTAGCCGAGATTGATCTCCGACTGGCGCAATTGCGCCTGGGCCGAGCGCACCTGCGCCACCGCGGTGCGCTGCGCGGCGCGGGCGTTGTCGGCGGTGCTGCGGCTCGCCGTGTTGCTCTTGAGCAGTTCCTCGGCGCGGCCGAGCGTGAGATTGGCCAATTCGAGCTGCGCCTGCGCCTGCGCGACCGCCGCGCGCTTGGCCTCGACATCGGCCTCGAACGGCGGCTGCTCCAGCCTGAACAGCAAATCCCCCTTCTTCACCTCGGCGCCTTCGACAAACATCTGATCTTGCAGCCACGCGCTGACGCGCGCGACCAGATCGACGCGGCCGATCGCCTGGGCGCGGCCGTTGATCTCGGTGGTTTCGGTGATCGCTTGCGTGCGCGCCGGCGCCACGCCCACCGACGGCGGCCCGCCGCCGGGCGCTTGCGCGAAGGCCGGCTGTACGGTGAGCAGGGCGATGATCAGGGCGCAGGGATTTAAGGCGCGCATGGAAGACTCCGAAATCGGGAAGGACGTGGCGGGGGCGGATCAGCGGTAGGCGGCGAGAAACACGCGGACGCCGCCCTCGATCAGCGCCTCGTATTCGGCCGCGGCGGGCGGCCCGAGCGAAAGCTCCCAGCGCAGTTGCAGGCGGCCCTGCACCAGGCTGAGAAATTGCACGGCGGCGAGCCGGATATCGGGGATGCGCAGCAGACCGCGCGCGACGGCCGTCTCCAGGAACACGGCCATTTCGTCCTCGCACCGCCCCGGCCCCGCGCGCATGAAAGTTTCGGCGATCCGGGGAAAGCGGCCGCCGTTCATCATGATCAGGCGGTGCAGACCCAGTCCGCGATTGTCGAGGAAGAAGGCGGTGTAGCTGCGCGCGATCTGCCTCAGAGCGGGTTCGAGATCGATCGGGCCGTCGTGCGGCCGCCACAGCGCCTGAGGCCCCAGTTTGCCGCAGGCGTCGTCGACCATCTTGATCAGCAGGTCGTCCTTGCTGGCGAAATGCACGTAGAGCGTCGCCTTGGACACGCCGGCTTCGCGCGCGATCGTGTCCATGCTGGCGGCGTCGAACCCGCGTTGAAGAAACAGCTCCCGCGCCGTCTCCAAGATCAGGCGATATTTGCAGTTTTCGCCTGCCTCGTCGGTTGCCTCGCGCTTTCGCGGCCTGGGCACGTCAACGCCTCCTGGATCGCCCAAGGCCGACTGGTTGGCTGCCTGGCATGAGCGCAACCGTAAATCAGGACATTCGCGCTGGCAAGGAAAACCGAACGGTGTAGTTTCGACTTGAAGCGGGTCGCCGGAAATGGGCGAGCCAGCCCCGGCTCAATTCTTGTCGAGGATGGCCCGGTCGAAGGTCTGGCGCAGCGTGTGCGGCTTCTTGATCGCATGTTGCGATATGTCGAGCACCTGCCGCTTGTATTCCTCGGTGATCTCGCGCGCCTCGGCGGCGGAGCGCACCACATGCGGCGTGATCATGATCAGCAATTCGGTCTTGTCGGCTTCGTCGGTCTTGTCCTTGAAGGCGTTGCCGATGATCGGAATGTCGCCGAGCACCGGCACCTGATTGGCGATGTTGGAATGGTTGTTCTGCATCAGGCCGCCCAGCATCAGCGCTTCGCCGTCGTGGATGACGACCTGCGTGCTGACCTTGCGCTGCTGGATGGTGGGATTGGTGGAGGCGCCGCTGTTGGGCGCCACATTGGACACCTCCTGCACCAGTTGCAGCATGACCCGGCCGCTTTCGCTGATATGCGGCGTGATCGACAGGATGACGCCGGTGTCGCGATAGGACACGGATGTAAACGTGTTGCCGAGCGCGGTGGCGCTTTGCAGCGAGGCCACCGGCACCTGATCGCCCACTTGCAGGATCGCCTGATGATTGTCGAGCACGGTCAGCGAGGGCGTCGAAACGATATTGACCTTGGTGACGGCGTTGAGCGCGTTGATGGTCATTTGCATGTTCGGCGCCCGCAGCGCGTAGGAAAAGCCGGGGAAAGCCGCGCCAACGCCCGCGCCGAGGAGATTGTTGCCGAGCGTGTCGGTGGCGGCGGTCGCCGTCTGGGACGAGGTGGAGAAAGCGCCGGAACTCTTGGCCCGGTTGAGGAACCATTCGACGCCGAAATGCAGGCTGTCGTTGATGGTGACCTCGGCGATGGTCGCCTCGATGAAGACCTGATTGGGCAGGACGTCCAGGGTTTCGATCACGCGCAGAATGCGATGGTAGTCGGCGGGCGAGGCCATGATGACCAGGGCGTTCTTCGCTTCGTCGGCGGCGAGCCGGAAACGGCTGTCGTCGCCGAGCGTCGAGGCCTGCGGCCCATTGCTCGCGCTGGAGTCGGACCCGGACGCCGCGGCCGCAAGCTGATCGGTCTTGCCGGCGGCGTCGAGCGGATTGGCCGAAGGCGTGGCGTTGGAGGTCAGGCCGCCGATCGGATTGGTCGGCGGATTGCCGTTCTGGCCGAAAACGCCATTGTTGGCCGCCGACACATTGGCCTGCCCCTGGCGCGGCGACACCGAAGACCCCGCGCGCCCGCCGCTCTCGGAAGCGAACATCGAGGTCAGCACCTGCAACAATTCCTTGGCCGGGCGGTTTTGCACGCGATAGGTGTAAAACTGCTTCTCCGAGGTCTGGGCGCGGCCGTCGAGGCGCTGGATCCAGGCGCGGGCGCGGTCCAGATAGCCGCGCTGCGAGGTGATCACCAGAATGGCGTTGAGCCGCTTGTTGCCGACGAACCGGATCATGCCGTTCATCGGGCCTTCCTTTTCCGAACCGAACACGGCGCGCAGATCCTCGGCCATGGCGGCGGGATCGGAGCTTTTCACCGGGACGAGCGCGAAGGACATGCCGCGCATCGTATCGACGTCGAAGATCGAGATGGCGTCGCGCAGGGCGTCTATTTCCTGCGGCGATCCGCTCAGCACCAAAGCGCGGCGGGCTTCATCCGCGCGCACCACGCCGCCCTTGGCGGCGATGGGATCGAGCACGCGCTTCATCTCGCTGGCCGAGACATAATGCAGCGGCGCCACCACGGAGTCGCCGCCCAGTCCATTATTCTCGCGCGGTCCGGCGACCGACACGTCGGCGCCCGCGCCTCCGGCGGCCTCGGCGGGCACGATCTTGTAGATATGGCCCGAGCGCACCAGCGCGGCGCCGGACACGCGCAAGGCCGATTGAAACAGATCCAGCGCCTGGCGCTTCGAGACGGGATGGGCGGTATGGGCGGTGACCTTGCCTTCGAGCCGGGGATCGACCACATAATCGACGCCTTGCATGTCGCCGAGCACGATTTTCGCCGCTTCGGCGATCGGCAGATTGACCAGATTCAGCTCGACGCCCTCGCCACGGGGCTTGCGCGGCTTTTCCTCGCCCTCGGGCGCCGGCGGCGGCTCGGCGTTCTGGGCGATCACAATCTTCGCCGGGGGCGGCGCGCCGCTCCATTCCGCGACAAAACCGCGCTCACTCGGCTGGAATCCGCACAGGCCCCAAACCGCGCCGACCGCGAGTGTGATTGACAAATCCGAAAACGTCGAATTGCGCGGCGATCTGGTCCTTGTCGTCCTGGGCGCCCCAGACCGAACTCTCCCGCCGCAGACTGGCGTCGGTGATCAGCAGCAGCGGGATGGGCGCCTCAAGCGCCCGCGCCAGCGCGTGGATGGCCGGGAGCGGCCCGATGACGTCGAGCCGCGCCCCGGTCAAGGCGGCGCCGTCGATGGTTTTCGACGGCAGCATCTGCAAGGAGCGCACAGTGACCTTGGCCGCGTCGGCGGCGTCCTTGAGCCGCGCCTGCAAATTGGCGGCGACGAGGCCGTCGTTGTCGCCGTCGAGGAATTCGCCGCGTTCATTGTCGCGCGCCACCCGTCTGGCGTAATCGGATATGGCCGTCGCCTGCGCGGCCACCGCCCGATAGCGCGCGAGCGTTTCGCGGCGTTCGGCAAGGCCAGCCTCGCCGTCGTCGCGCAGGGCGCGGATCGGCTCGACCAGCCCGAAATAGAAGGCGATCAGGATCAGGGCGTTGACCGCGAGGAACCGCGCCGGGGAGTCGCGCAGGCGGCGGATAGCGGTCATGACGCCGGCTCCTTGCGGATCTTGAGCCGCAGGGAAAAACTTTCGAGCTTTTCCCTCGGATCGATGGTGATCGGCGCGGTGAGCGTCGCCTCGGAAAAATAGCGCGAACGCCCGTAAAGCATCGGCAGTTCGACCGCCGAACGGGCAAGGCCGGTCAGTTCGGCGCTGCGTTCGCCATCCTTGCCTTCGCTCAGGCGCAGGTCGGAGAGATAGGCGCTGTCGGGGGTGACGCGGCTGATCTCCTCCCACAGCGCGGTCATCGGCGCATTGCGTCGGCGCGCCTCGCGCAGGCGCTCCAGCAGCCGGCTTTCCTTGCCGGCGCGATCGGCGCTCTGGCGAATTTTTGCAGCCTGGCCCGACAGGTCAGCGATGCGCGCGTCGAGTTCGGCCGCCTGTTCGCCTTGGCGCCAGAAATCGACGGCGAATCCAACGATCAGCAACAGCGCCGCGAGGGCCGCCAGAGCGCCGGCCGCGCGAAAGAAGCGTTGGTCGTTTCCGGTTCCGGCCAGTTTGATTTCGTGGGCCGCAACGCCCGGCGTCGGCGCCGCGCGGATCGAGGCGAGGTCGTCGAACAGCAGACCAGAGCCTTCCAGCGCCGCCGCAACGAGATCGCGGCGCAGCAGGGTGAGCGCGACCGTCGTCTTGCCGCGTTCGGCATGGGGCTGGACCGCCGTCTGGACGAAAATCTCGTCGCGCCGGAACGGAGTCTTGCGCTCGATTTCCGCGTCCACCAGCGCGTCCAGCCGCGACAGCGCCGCGACCGGCAGGTCGAAACGACGCGGGAGGAACGATCCGGCCGGCAATTCGAGCGCGATGGCGAGTCCCTTGCGCGACAATTTGCGGCGCGCCAGCGCGGCGTCGAGCGAACCGGAGGCGATCTCCGCCCCGGAAATGCGAAAGCCCGGCGCGCCCGGCGCGTCGGCGACAACAATTTCGCCGGCCCGCGCCGTCACGACGGCGGCCCGCGCGCCCCGGCCCAGCAGCCAGGACCGCAAGGCCGGAGGCAGCAGCTTTCTGGCTTCGTGGCGCTCCCAATCGAGAAACCGACGCAAGGCGGACGAAAGCCAAGTCAAACTGATTTCGGATTTCGCCGCTTGCGCGCGCGGGACCGGGGCGTTGGTGGTCATGACAGTCCCTTCAGCGCGCGGCGGCGCGCGCGCCGATCAGGCGCGAAGACAGGATCAGCCGGCGATAATTGGCGAGCGTCGGCGGGCCGTTCGGGGCCAGCAGGTTGGCGTTCACCACGAGATCGCCATAGGGCGAGGCCCGCGCGGACCGAGGCCGGCGCGGCGCGTCATTCGGTTCGGGACTCGCCGCCTCGGGTTTGGGGTCGGCGAACAGGCCAGCGGGCGTCTCGACCGCCAGCGCCGGCATGGCGATCGGCCGGCGCCGACCCTTGATCATTTCGACGCCGAGCATCGCCGGCCGGAAAGAACCGTCCTGCCGCTCGCAGGATCTGAAGCTCAACACGCAGTCGATCCGGTCCGAAAACCGGGGCGCGCGCTCGCGCATCAGCGCGGCGACGCGGTCGAAAGCGGCGGCGCAATCGGCGGCGGAAAAAACGCCGGAGTTGCGACAGGCGTCGAGCGTGGCGAAGAAATGGGCGACTTCTAAACGGGAGGCTTGGGCTCGCGCCAGGGCGGGGACCAGCAACGACAAAGAAACTCAACACAACTGTAATATTAGTGTCATTCGACTGCGAAACTCTAAGATATGATCTGCATTTCCAATTGAAGAACAGAATAAATGCCGATCCATTTCACACAACCGCAACATGGCCCGCTGTTAAATATTTAAACAACACTTGATATCTGGACGCAAGATCCATGATCGACCACGGGCGGATTCAGGAAGGCAGGCCATGACGGAACAGGCGGTCGCGCGGGGCGCGCCGGACGGCTTCGCACAGACATTCGGCGACTTCCTCCAGGGCCGTGGCGCACTCGACGAACTGGCGCTGCAACGCGCCCAGCGCGCGGCGCGCCAGAGCGGCGAAAGGTTCGACCGCGTTCTCACCAAGCTCGGCCTGATCGCCGACGCGGATCTCGCCGGCTGCCTCGCCGCCTTTCTCCACCTGGACGAGGCGAAAGCGGCCGATGCGCCGCTGGATGCGGCGGCGGCGGAACTGGCGCCGCGCAAATTTTTACGCGCGAACGCCTTGCTGCCCTTGAAGGTCGAGGGCGACCGGCTCGCCGTGGCGGTGACGGACCCGTTTGACGACGACTCCATCGATGCGCTCGCCTACGCCACCGGCCTCAGCATCGAACGCCGCCTCGCCAGCCCCGCCTTGTTCGAACAGCACTGGGCGCAACTTTACGGGGCGCGGCCGGGCGCGGCCGACGGCCTCGGCGAGGACCGGCGCGCCGACGAGGCGAGCGAGGTCGATTTGCAACGGCTGCGCGACATCGCCAACGAGGCCCCGGTGGTGCGGCGCGTCAACCAGATCGTCGCCGATGCCATCGAAGCGCGCGCCTCCGACATTCACATCGAGCCGACGCCCGAGGGCGTGCAATTGCGCTACCGCATCGATGGCGCGCTGCGCACCGTGGACGTGCTGCCCCCCGGTCTCAAGGCGGCGATCGCGTCTCGCGTAAAAATCATGGCGCGGCTCTACATCGCCGAACGGCGCCTGCCGCAGGACGGCCGCATCAAACTCGGCATACGCGGCGTGGACATTGATTTCCGCGTGTCCACCCTGCCCACCGTTCATGGCGAGAGCATCGTGCTGCGCATTCTCGACCGCAGCCGCATCGCGCTCGATTTTTTCGCGCTCGGCTTCGAGCCTGAGACTATCGCCACGCTGCGCGACGTGATGCGTCTGCCCAATGGCATCGTCCTCGTCACCGGCCCAACCGGCAGCGGCAAGACCACCACGCTCTACACCGCCCTGCGCGAACTGGCGCGTCCCGACGTCAAGCTTTTTAACGTCGAGGACCCCGTCGAATACCAGCTCTCAGGGATCAATCAGGTTCAGGTGCAGCCGGGCATCGGGCTCGACTTTCCCTCCACCCTGCGCGCCATTCTGCGTCAGGATCCGGATATTGTGATGATCGGCGAAATCCGCGACGCGGAGACCGCGCGCATCGCCATTCAGGCCTCGCTCACCGGCCATCTGGTGTTCTCGACCCTGCACACCAACAGCGCCAGCGCCAGCGCCAGCGCCTCGATCACGCGCCTGATCGACATGGGCGTGGAAAATTATCTGATCGCCTCGACCGTCAAAGCCGTGCTGGCGCAACGGCTGGTGCGCCGGCTGTGCGCCTGCGCGGCGCCGCTCGCCGAGGCCGACGTCTGGCGCGACCGTCTGGCTGACGAGATCGCGCCGCAAAAAACACCGGCGCTTCTGCTCGCCCCCCAGGGCTGTCCGCAATGCCGCGGCCTTGGTTATTCCGGCCGCTCCACCATCGCCGAACTGCTGGTGATGAACGAGCGCATCCAGCGGCTGGTGTGCCAGAACACCGCCGATTCCGACCTGGAGGCGGCGGCGCGGGCGAGCGGCATGACCACCATGTATCAGTGCGGCATGGCCAAGGCCTGGCGCGGCGAAACCAGCGTGGACGAAGTTTTGCGCGTCACACGGATGGGTTGAGATGGCGCGCTTTTCCTATCGCGCTTTCGATACGGCCGGCGATTTGCGCCAGGGCGAGATCGAGGCCGTTTCCCGCCCCGAGGCCGAGGAAAGCCTGTGGCGCCAGGGCCTGACGCCGTTCGAATGGCGCGGGACCGGAGAGGCCGCCCCGTTTTGGCGCAGGTTCAAACTCGGCGACGGGCGCCCGAGCGCAAAACGGCTCGCCGGTTTCACCCGCGAATTTGCGACGTTGGAACAGGCCGACATTCCGCTCGATCACAGCCTGCGACTGCTCGCCTCCGAAACCGGCTCGACGGCGCTGCGCCGCATCGCCGAGGATCTGCTGCGCCAGATCGTCGATGGCGCCTCGCCGTCGCAGGCGCTCGCCAGCCGGCCGGATGTGTTCGGCGAGGATTATGTCCAGGTGGTGCGCGAGGGCGAAAGCGTCGGCCGCGTCGGCGCGGCGCTGGGCGAACTGGCCGACATGCTGGAGCGCCGCCAGGAATTGCGCGGGCGTATCCAGGGCGCGCTGGTCTACCCTTCCCTGCTGATCGTGATGGCGGTGCTTTCGACCTCGGTGGTGCTGGGGACGCTCGTGCCGAATATCGCGCCGATCTTTACCGACAATGGCAAGCCGCTGCCGTCGGGCCTGCGCTTCATCGTCGATCTCGAAGCCCATGGCCAGGAGGTCGGCCTCGCCGCCGTTTTGATCCTGGTCCTGATCGCCGCGAGCGCGCGGATCATCGCCGCCCGTCCCGCCCTGCGGATCGCCTTCGACCGGACCCTGCTGCGGCTGCCGGCGCTGGGGCCGTTGCTGCAAAAGCTGGCGGCGGCGCGTTTCGCGCGCTCGCTCGGTTCGACGCTCAAGGCCGGCGCGCCGCTGCTGCCGGCGTTCGACAGCGCGCGCCTGTCGGTCAGCAACGCTTTTTTGCGCGACCGTTTCGCTCATGCGCTGGACGAGGTGCGGGGCGGGGCGCGATTGAGCGCGGCGCTGCGCGACATCGAGTTCTTTCCCTCGGCGGCGGCGCAAATGGTCGCGATTGGCGAGGAAACCGGACAATCCGCCGCCATGCTGCTGCGCCTCGCCGCTCTGTTCGAACGCGACACCCACGCGGCAATAGAAAGGGTGATGAGCCTGCTCACCCCCATGCTCACCATTGGCATAGCCGGCGTGGTCGGCGCGCTGATCCTGACGGTGATGGACGCCGTGCTTTGCATCAACGACATGGCGCTGAAGTGAAACATCGCCGCGCGGAAAAACGGCGCGCCGGCTTCAGCTTGCTGGAAATGCTCGCCGCGCTGACCATCATCGCACTGGCCGGCGCCTTCGCCGCGCAAGTGTTGCGGCCGAAATCGCCGCGCCTGCGGCTGGAAGTCGCGGCGCGCGCCCTCTGCGCGACCCTGCGGGCGGCGCAGGCGCGGGCGCTCGCGACCCAGACGCCGGCTTTCGTCTCCATCGACGTCAATGCCAGGAGCTATGCCTCCTCCGTCGGCGGCCTGGGACGATTGCCCGCCGATGCTTCCGTCACCCTCACCCTCGCCAAGGACGAGGCCGGGGCGGGACAGGGCGCGATCAAATTCTTTCCGGGCGGCGGCGCGAGCGGCGGCGACATCGCCCTGACGCTGGAGGGGCGCGCGGCGAAAATCTCGGTGAATTGGCTGACCGGAGGCGCCACATGCGTTTACCAATAGGGTCTGTGACCGCCTATTTCGCCGCCGCGACGCGCCGACGTTTTGCTTGGAGCAAAACGCCGGCGCGCCCTTCGGGTGTGGCTGAAATGGCCGGCTGGTTCGTCGCAAGGCTCACCAATATTCTCAATATTGGTTTCGCCTTCCTCCTGCCATCCGTCTCATTTCAGCCAAATCTCGTGCGCCGAAATAAGCGGCCACAGACCCTGGCGCGACGGCGGGGATTCACCCTGATCGAGGCCCTGGCCGCCTTCGCCATCATGGCGCTGGCGCTCGGCCAATTGCTGCGGGCGATCGGCGCGGGAGCCGAAAACCAGCGGCGGGCGGATTTTTTGTCGCGCGCCTCGCTTGATGGCTCCTCGCATCTCGCCGAGATCGGCGCCTCCCAACCACTCGCGCCCGGCGACAGCACGGGGCGTTACGACGACGGCCTGCGCTGGCGGCTGCGCGTCGCGCAGGATCGCACCGCCGCCGGACTCGGCGGTCGCCCGTTGCTGATCGGTTATCGCCTGCGCCTGGAGGTTCTGCCCGCGACCGGGAGCGGCGCGGGCTTCACGCTGGTCGCGGAAAAGCTGGTCGCGCCGCAACCGACAGGGCCGGCGCCATGAAGTCGAAACGCCAACCCAAACGCCGGCTGGGTTTCACCCTGATTGAACTCCTGGTCGCGCTCAGCCTGCTGGCGCTGCTGATCGTCACGCTGGCCGGCGGGTTGCGGCTGGGAACCCGCGCCTGGGAAAGCGCCCGCGTGGGCGCATCGCTCGACGAAGCCGACGCTATTGTCCGCGCGCTCGCCGGCCAGTTGGAGCGGGCTTTTCCGGCCAGGCTGCGCCGCGCCGACGGCGCCCCCATCGTCGCCTTCGACGGCGGCCCGGATCGGTGCCGCTTTGTCGCCTTGAGCGAAGGAACCGCCAATTGGGGCGGGCTGGTGACGACCGAGATCGGACGCAACGGGACGCGCGGGCTCGACGCCTGGACCCTGGTTTACCGCGAAGACGATTTCGCCGCCGCGCGCGAGGCGATGCGCGCCACGGCGTTGAGCGACCGACTGGACATCTTGAGCTTCGCCTATTTTGGCGCCGCCGCGCCGAACCAGCCGCCGCAATGGCGCGACGACTGGCGCGGCGCTGCGACGCCCCCGAGTCTGATCCGCTTGCGCATTCGCCTGCGCGGGCCGCGCGGCCCGGTGGAAAGCGCCGCCACCATCGCCTTGCCAATGCAGTGACGGGCCGATGCAGGCTGTCGCGCCAGCGTCAGAAAACCTTCGTAAGATCGCGGCGGCGGCATTGGAACACCACCTTGAACCGGCTGAAAGTCATCACGCTCGCGGGACTGGCGCTCCTCGACCTTGCGGCCGGGGCTTTCGCTCTGAACGCCTGGACGCGCGAGCCGGATGATGCGTCGGTCGCCCCGCGCGGCGCCCCGCCTCTCGCGCCGGCGGCCGCATCGGGGCCGCCGCCGGATGCGGAAACCGCCGCGACCGAGACGCTCGGACGGCCCCTGTTTGTGAAATCGCGCCGGCCTTCCCTCGACGGGCCCAAGGCCGGCCCCGCCGCGCCGCCGCCGACCGGAATGAAATTGCGCGCCGTCGTGACCATCGACGAGGCGGCGCGCGCCTATCTGGTCGCGGAGGGAAGCGCCGAGGGCCAATGGCTGCGGGTTGGCGACGAATTGAATTCCTGGACCGTCGAGAGGATTTCCCGCCGCGAAATCGCGCTGCGGCGCGACGAGGAAACCGTCGCCATCGGCTTCGACGATGCAGAGGCCCCCGCCCCCCGCGCGGCGGCGCCGCCTCCT
>NZ_NHSJ01000083.1 GCF_002937075.1 Rhodoblastus sphagnicola | reverse complement strand
CGGCGACATAGGTCTGGGCGACGGGCGCGGGCGCATAGGTCTGGCGCGCGACGCGAATGCGCAGGTCGCCCCGCTCCACCTCGATCTCGCTCAAATCCGTCTCGCTCAGCAGCAGGGCGATTTCGCGGACCAGCCCGGCGTCGATCTCGGACGACGTGTCGCGGGCAGGTTTGGAGGCGGGGGTCTTGGGCATTCGGGTGAGGGCCTCTTGGATTTTGGGGCGCGCCCACGGATCGCGCCCCGTGGGCGCGCCGCGCGTGAATCGCGCTTAAGCTGAAGAACGATCAGCCGTATAGTCCTTTTGGGCGCCCAAAGAAAGGGGCGCTGCTCAAGATGTGACCACGCGGATTTGCCGCCGCGTCCGCGCCGCCGCCTTGTTTTTACGCGCGGGCGGCACTAGGTTCGCTGACAAAATTTCACTCGGAGGTCTCACGTCATGGGCGGCTTGTCATTGCCCCATCTTCTGCTTGCTGCCGTCGTCGTCCTCATCCTGTTTGGCGGCAAGGGCAAGATTTCCGAGCTTATGGGCGACGTCGCCAAGGGCATCAAGAGTTTCAAAAAGGGCCTGAGCGACGAGGAGCCGGCGCCCAAGCCGGCTGATCCGGCGGCCCCGGCGAAGACGCTCGATCACCAGGCGCCCGCGCCGGCAGAGGCCGCGCGCGATCCCAACAAGGTCGGTTGAACGGGCGTCCTGCGCTCATCTGTCGCGGGTAAGGTGAAGGGCCTCCATGTTCGATTTCGATGTCGGCAAGCTGCTGCTTATTGGCGTGGTGGCCCTGATCTTCATTCCGCCCAAGGATTTGCCGGGCGCGCTGCGGCAACTCGGGCGCCTTCTCGGTCAGGCGCGGCGCATGGCGACGGATTTCCGCGCCCAGTTCGACGAGGCCCTGCGCGAAACGGATATGCGCGACCTCAAGGACGAATTCGCCGATCTCAAGCAGAAGACGTCCATTGAAGGGACCATGAACCGCATCGCCGACATGATCGACCCGGAAAAGACGCCGCCGGCGCCGCCTCAGGAAACGCCGCCGCCGCAACCGCCGAAAATCGAGACCGAGGCGCCGGAAAATCACTTGATCGAAAAGGCCGACCTGCCGCCGCCGCCGCCGGAAGCCAAATCATGACGCAAGCCGACATCGACGCCACCAAGGCGCCGCTCATCGAGCATCTCATCGAGTTGCGCGCCCGGCTGATCAAGGCTTTGCTCGCCTTCGTCGCCGCTTTCGTGATGTGCTTCTGGTTTTCGCACCAAATCTACAACATCCTGCTCGGCCCCTATGTGTCGGTGGTCGGCGCGGACAATGCGAAGCTGATCGCCACCCATTTCCTCGAACAGTTCTTCACCCAGCTCAAACTGTCGATGTTCGGCGCCGGCTTCATCGCCTTCCCGCTCATGGCGCTGCAACTGTACAAATTCGTCGCGCCGGGGCTCTATTCTCATGAGCGCAAGGCTTTCGCGCCCTATCTGCTGGCGACGCCGGTGTTCTTCTTCCTGGGCGCGCTGCTGGTCTATTTCGCGGTCATGCCGTTTCTCATCAAGTTCTCGGTGAGTTTCCAGCAATTGGGCGTGAAGGGCGAAGCGACCATAGAATTGCTGCCCAAGGTCAGCGAATATCTGTCGCTGATCATGACGCTGATCTTCGCCTTCGGCATCGCCTTCCAACTCCCGGTGATTCTCACCTTGCTCGGTCACGCCGGGGTGATCGACAGGAAATTTCTCACCGAAAAGCGGCGCTACGCCATCGTGGGCATCACGGTGATCGCAGCCATCCTGACCCCGCCCGACCTGATCTCGATGATCGCGCTTGTCCTGCCCATGGCGCTGCTTTACGAAGGCGCGGTTTTGGCGGTGGGCCTGATCGAAAAGAATCGGGCCAGCGCCGACAACGAAATCTCCCAGTAGCCCTCATGCTGAGGAGGCCGCCAAAGGCGGCCGTCTCGAAGCGCGAGGGCGGTCCACGGACGCCCAGCACGAGCCCGCCATGCACGACATCAAGACGATCCGCGACGACCTCGCCGGCTTCCGCGCCGATTTTTTGCGGCGCAAGCCCGACGAATCCGCAGCCGACGCCCTGATCGCCAAACTGGTGCGGCTGGACGACGCCCGCAAAACCGCGATCCAGCAGGCGCAGGCCGCGCAGGAGCGCCGCAACGCCGCCTCCAAGGAAATCGGCGCGGCGATGAAGGCCAAGGATTCCGCGCTGGCCGAAAAGCTCAAGGCCGAAGTCGCGGAGCTGAAGGAAACCATGGGCGCGCTCGAAGCCCAGGAGCGCGACGCCAAAGTGGCGCTGGAAACCGAACTCGCCGCCATCCCCAACCGCCCGCTGCCCGAAGTCCCCTTCGGCGCCGACGAGAACGACAATCCCGAAATCCGCCGGGTCGGCGAACCGAAAAAATTCGCCTTCAAGCCGAAGGAGCATTTTGAGATCGGCGAAGCCCTCGGCCTGATGGATTTTGAGGCGGCGTCGCGGATTTCCGGCGCGCGTTTCGTCCTGACAAAAGGCCGGCTGGCGCGGTTGGAGCGCGCGCTCGCGCAGTTCATGCTCGACCTGCACACCGATCACCATGGCTACCTTGAGATCAACCCGCCTCTGCTGGTGCGCGACCGCGCCATGTTCGGCACCGCGCAACTGCCAAAATTTTACGACGACCAGTTCTTCGCCACCACCTCGGCGGTGCGCGCGCAACAGCTCGCGGCGGCGCTCGCCGGAGCGCCGGCGAGCGAAATCGAACGTTTTCGCGCCGGTTCGGACGACATAGCGGATTTTGTCGGCGGCATCCTCGATCGGGCTGACACCACCGAGGATTTCTGGCTGATCCCCACGGCGGAAGTGCCGCTCACAAACCTCGTCCGCGAGCAAATCCTCGACGAAGCCAGCCTGCCGCTGCGCATGACGGCGGGCACCCCCTGTTTCCGCGCCGAGGCCGGGGCTGCCGGCCGCGACACGCGCGGCATGATCCGCCAGCATCAGTTCTCGAAAGTGGAAATGGTGTCGATCACCACGCCGGAACAGGCGCTGGAAGAACACGAACGCATGACCGCCTGCGCCGAGGAAGTTTTGAAGCGCCTGGGCCTGCCGTATCGGGTCGTGCTGCTCTGCACCGGCGACATGGGCTTCGCCTCGCAAAAAACCTATGACATCGAGGTCTGGCTGCCGGGCCAGGACCGCTACCGCGAAATCTCGTCCTGCTCGGTCTGCGGCGATTTCCAGGCGCGCCGCATGGCCGCCCGCTACCGCCCGAGCGAAGGCAAGGCCACGCGCTACGTCGCCACGCTGAACGGCTCGGGCGTGGCGGTCGGCCGCGCCCTGGTCGCCGTGCTGGAAAACTACCAGAACGAGGACGGCTCCGTGACGGTTCCGGAGGTTTTACGGCCCTATATGGGCGGGCTGGAAAAGATCGAAAAAGCGTGACGGCGCCTCCCTTCTCCCCATAGTCCGTCGGAGGGCGGGAGGCGGCTCGCGCCACGCGCGAGACGGATGAGCAATTGTCTGATGTGTGAAGTTGCATTTGCGCTTTTCGCGCGCGCATCGCCCGCTTTGGCCAAGCTTGCGCAAACGCCCGGCGTCGCCGCCGCGTCGAGCCTCGATTTGGAAATATCGACTCCACGGATGGTCTTCGTCACGGTTATTTGCCTTGTTCGCGCGCTTGCGACCAGGCGATTGTTCGGTCGCGCGCCACGACGGCGAAGGCGCCAAGCTCACCCCCGGTTGAAGCCGGAGCCGGCGCGCCATCGCTTCCACCCGGCAATCGTGCGATTGTCCAGTTCAGCCTTGTCCGCAAGGCCCCCCTCATCCGTCTCGCGGCTTTGCCCCCCTTCTCCCGCCAGGGGAGAAGCGGAGCCGTCACACTTCGAGCCGTCAAATTTGGAGCGTCTGTCATGAACGATCCCCTGACGTTTTACGGCGTCACCCTAAATTCCCGACTGCTGGTGGGCACGTCGCAATATCCCTCGCCGGCCATTCTCGCCGACGCCCTGGCCGCATCCAAGACCGAGGTCGCCACGGTGTCGCTGCGGCGCGAGGCGGGCGGTTCGCGCGCCGGCGAAAGCTTCTGGGGCCTGATCCGCGAGTCCGGCCTAAAAGTGCTGCCCAACACCGCCGGCTGCCGCAGCGTGAAGGAGGCCGTGACCACCGCCCACATGGCCCGCGAGCTGTTTGACACCAAATGGATCAAGCTGGAGGTGATCGGCGACGACGACCTGCTCGCCCCCGATCCGTTCGGCCTCGTCGAAGCCGCGCGTATCCTGTGCGACGACGGTTTTGAGGTCTTCCCCTACATGACCGAGGACGTCATGCTGGCCGACCGACTGGTGGACGCGGGCTGCCGGGTGCTGATGCCCTGGGGCGCGCCGATCGGCTCGGGCCGGGGCCTCAACAACATTTTTGGGCTGCGGGCGCTGCGCGCGCGCTACCCCGAACTGCCGCTGGTGATCGACGCCGGCCTCGGCGCGCCCTCGCAGGCGGCGCAGGCGATGGAGCTCGGCTATGACGCGGTGCTGCTCAACACGGCCATAGCCAAGGCCGGCGACCCGAAAGCCATGGCCCGCGCCTTCGCGCTGGCCTGCGAGGCGGGCAGGGCGGCTTACAAGGCGCTGCCCATCGAGCCGCGCGACATGGCCGAGCCTTCAACCCCGGTGCTGGGGCGGGCGTTTACATGAAGCTCGACCCGTTCTACCTCATCGCCGATCACGTCGGCTGGCTGCGCCGCCTGCTGCCCTGCGGCGTCAAACTGGCGCAATTGCGCGTGAAGGACGCGGCCGAAGCCGATTTGCGCGCGCAAATCGCTGAGGCCCGCGACCTGTGCCAGACTCATGGCGCGCAACTGATCGTCAACGATTACTGGCGCCTCGCGTTGGAGCTGGGCTGCGATTTCATCCATCTCGGCCAGGAGGATCTGGCCGGCGCCGATCTCGCCGCGATCAAGGCGGGCGGTTTGAAGCTCGGCGTCTCCACCCATGACGAGGCCGAACTGGCGATCGCGCTGGCGGTGGAGCCGGATTATGTCGCGCTCGGCCCGATCTTTCCGACTCTCTTGAAGAAAATGCCATGGGCGCCACAGGGGTTTGAAAAGCTCGGCCTGTGGCGGCAAAAAATCGGCGACCTGCCGCTGGTCGCCATCGGCGGCCTGACGCCGGAGCGGGGGCAAGATTGCTTCAAGGCGGGCGCCGACAGCGCGGCTGTCGTCACCGACATTTCGCTCAACGCCGACCCCGAGGCGCGCTGCCGCGAATGGGTCGCCGCGACCCGCGCCTTTTCGCGCTGAATTGTCCTGCGCGCCCTAGAGCCTTTTTCGATCCGATTGAATCGGATCGGGGCTCTAGTTTTTTGTTTTTACGCGTTTTCTTAACGCGAACCGGCATCCACTTCGCTGGAAAACGCTCTATTGGGTGAGCGCGGGCGATCCCGACTTTGTTGTGGTCGTCATGGTGGCATAGGATGCGGAGCTGACCGACAGAGCGGCTGGCGCGATCCGCCATGTTCCCGGACTGTTGCTGTTGAGGATCAACTGATTGAGAACCAGGGTCAGGCTCTCGCTGGACAAAGTGGAGCCGGAATTGAAGGTGAGATTGCGGCTGGGCAGATAGATCAACCCGCTCATGGTTTGCCCGGACGCAGCATTGATCGTGAACGCCGAGTTCGATAATCCGCCGGGCTCGTACATCAGGATGTTGGCATATGTCCCGCTCGTGGGCGCGCTGATGTTCACGGTAACGCCGCTGTTGATCTGGATATAGGAGGAATTGTCGGCGAAATAGAATGTGACGCCGGTTCCGCTCACAGTCCAGCCGCTGTTCAAATTCCAATGCGCGCCCGAGAAAACATAGAGGCCCGGCTGGAGGTTCAAGGCTCCAGAGCCGTTGAAGTTGAAATTGCCGCAATAAACGCCGGGCGAAAGGCTATTGCTTCCCGAATAATTCAGATTGCTCACTGTGCAAGAGGCGACGGCGACGGCGGGCATGTTCCGCTTGAACGGATCGGATGCCGTGGCGCAATTGGTGGCGAGATTTGTCACCGTGACGCTGTTCTGGATCACGGTCGATCCCTGGACGCAAACATTCTGGACATTGATGTTGTCGCCGCTGTTGAAGATGGCGGCGGGGCTTCCGGTCGAAGCGACGTCGATTTCGCACGTGGGCGCGGCGACATTGAAATTGCCGTTGACCAGCAGCGCTTGCGCCGCGTTGGGATCGAGAACGAGGATGCAGACCTTGTTCGGCGTGCGCGTGGTGGCGGTGGACGTCGAGATTCCCGCCGTGGCGCGCACCGAGAACTTCATCGCTTTGAAGCCCAGGACATTCATGATCGCGGTCGACAATAGGCCGCTGGCCGCGCCGGTGACGCCGCCATTGGCGTTGGTGGTGAAAGTCGGCGCGCTCGTGAGGGTGATCCCGCTTTGCGACATGCTGCCGCGAAACATCGAAGCGGCGTCGGCGCCCGGCGAGATGACCGCCGTCAGGACCGCATTGTCCATTGCGGTCTGAGCCGCGGATCTGGCATTGATGAGTCGCCCGTAATCAAGCGCCAAGCCCATCATCGACAGGATGGGCAGCAGCGCGAAAGCGAAATAGAGCGAAATCGATCCTTTGCGATCGCGCTTGAAATGCCCGAGCAATCCTAAAGTCTTGATGGTCCATCGCTCATGCATTTTTGGGAGCCTTATTTAATCAAACGATAATGTATGGAATGATTCTTAGAAATTATATAAGAATTACGTTCGCGGCTGTGAAATATTACGAGGTTTATTTGGGCTAAACGAGGGTTGTTTCGGGGAGACGAATGTGTGGCGTTTCGCAGCGAATGCCCCAATATGAAGGCCATGAACCTGCACGAGAAAACAACGACCCGCACGCTGGAGATCGGCGGCATGACCTGCGGGGCCTGCGTCGCCCATGTCGAAAAGGTGTTGAAAGCCGCGCCGGGCGTGCGCGACGCGCGCGCAAATCTCGCCACCGAACGCGCGGAAATCGATCTGGCGCCGGACGCCGATCTCGCGGCGCTGGCCCGGCTGCTGGAAGCGGAAGACTACCCGCCGCGCCGGCAAACCCTCGAAATCGGCGTCGGCGGCATGATGTGCGGGGCGTGCGTCGCCCATGTCGAAAAGGCGCTGAAAAAAATCCCCGGCGTGCTCGCGGCGTCAGCCAATCTCGCCACCCATCGCGCGACGGTCGAGGTTTTGAGCGGCGCGGTGGATTACGCCACGCTCGCCGCCGCGATCCGCGCCGAGGATTATGAGCCAAGCCCGATCGAGGCGCAAAACCACGCGCTCGCCGACCGCGCGGCGGAAGCCGCGCTTTTGCGCCGCAATGTCTGGCTCGCGGCGGCAGGCGCCGCGCCGGTGGTGGCGCTGGAAATGGGCGCGCACCTGTCGCCGGCCTTCGCAAGCTGGACGCATCGGGCGCTGGGCCATGACACGGCGATGGTTGTCGCCGCCGCCCTCACCACTTTCGTCCTCGCATTTCCCGGTCGGCGCTTCTTCCAACTCGGTTTCAACTCGCTCAAGCGCGGCGCGCCCGACATGAACGCGCTGGTCGCGCTGGGCGCCGGCGCGGCCTACCTCTATTCGCTGCTCGCCACCTTCGCGCCCAACCTGTTGCCGGAGGGCGCGCGGCACTCCTATTTCGAATCCGCCGCGGCCATTGTCGCCTTCATCCTGTTCGGGCGCTGGCTGGAATCGCGGGCGCGGGGCAGGGCGGCGGAGGCCATAGCCGGCCTCGCGCGCCTGCAACCGAAAACCGCCCACATCCGCCGCGAGAGCGCGACTCGCGACCTGCCGGTCGAGGAGGCGCAAATCGGCGATCTCATCGAAATCCGTCCGGGCGAGCCGATCCCCGTCGATGGCGTGGTGGTTGAGGGCGCCAGCCATGTCGATGAATCGCTGATATCAGGCGAAAGTTTGCCCGTGGCGAAAAAGCCCGGCGAAAAACTGGTCGGCGGCGCGGTCAATCAGGACGGCTTCCTGCTGATGCGCGCCGAAAAAGTCGGCGAGGGCACGGCGCTCGCCGGCATCGTGCGGCTGGTCGAAAGCGCGCAAGGCGCCAAGCTGCCGATCCAGGCGCTCGCCGACAAGGTCACGGCGATCTTCGTCCCGGTCGTGCTGGCGCTCTCCGCCCTCACTTTCGCGCTGTGGATGATTTTGGGGCCGCAACCGGCGCTGGCGCTGGCGCTAGTCAATGCGGTCAACGTCCTGATCATCGCCTGTCCCTGCGCCATGGGGCTGGCGACGCCGGCCGCGCTGATGACGGGATCGGGACGCGGCGCCGAACTCGGCATTCTGTTCCGGCGCGGCGACGCCTTGCAGCGGCTGGCGGAAATCAAGACGCTCGCTTTCGACAAGACGGGCACGCTGACACTTGGAAAGCCGGGGCTGGCCGAAATCGCGCCGGCGTCGGGCCACGCCGAGGATGACATTCTGGCGCTGGCGGCGGCGGTCGAGGCGCGTTCCGAACATCCGCTCGCCCGCGCCCTGGTCGATGCGGCGCGGGCGCGCGGCATGAACCTGCCGGAGGTCGAGGCTTTCGCCTATCAGCCGGGCCTGGGCGTGTCGGGCCTTGTGGGCGCGCGAAAAATCGCCGTGGGGTCGGCGGAGTTGATGGCGGCGCTCGGCGCCGATGTCTCGAACTTCGCCGACGTGGACCGCGAGCAGGCGGGGCGGGGCGCGAGCGTGTTCTTCATCGCCGTTGACGGCGTCACAGCCGGCCTGTTCGCCCTGGCCGATCCGCCGCGCCCGCAAGCGGCGGCGGCGGTGGCGGCGTTGAAAAAACTGGGCGTCGCGACCGCCATGCTCACCGGCGACCGCACGGCGACCGCGCGCGCCATCGGCGAAAACGTCGGCATCGACGACATTCGCGCCGGGCTCAAGCCGGAGGGCAAGGTCGCGGTTTTGGCCGAACTTTCCGAGCGAGGGCCGGTCGGTTTCGTTGGCGACGGCGTCAACGACGCGCCCGCGCTGGCGGCGGCCGATGTCGGCCTCGCCATGGGGGCGGGGACGGAAATCGCGCGCAACAGCGCCGAAGTGGTGCTGGTTGGCTCCAACCCGGAAAAGGTGGCGACGGCGGTGCGGCTGTCGCGGGCGGTGCTGCGCAACATCAAGCAAAATCTCGCCTGGGCCTTCGGCTATAATATCGTGCTGATTCCCGTGGCGATGGGCGCTCTGTATCCGCTCAACGGAACGCTGCTGAACCCGGCGTTCGGCGCGGCGGCCATGGCGCTGTCGAGCCTGTTCGTGCTCGGCAACGCGCTTCGGCTGCGGGCTTTTCGCGGGTGATCTTGCAATGGTTAACGAAATATTAAGCTTGACGCGGCGGTTTTGCTTTGTTCCTCAAGTATGGCGACGCCGTGACAAGAAAGCCGGGTTATCCGACTTATCCACAGGGGGTGGTTGACGTAGGTTCTTGAACTGTTCCCCGAATTAATACTTAACAGCAGCGTCTAAGCGACGATCAAAGGCAGGCGAAAATGACCATCGGCGACACCACGCTCTTTCTGGTTGAGGGCATGAGCTGCGGCAAATGCGCGGCGCGCGTGACCAAGGCGATTCAGGCGCTGGCGCCGGAGGCGCAAGTCCAGATCGATCTCGCAACCAAGCGCGTGACGGTGGCGCCGGCGGCCCCGGACCCCCAAGCCCTCGCCCAGGTCATCACCGAAGCCGGCTATCCCGCCCGCCCGGCGTCCTGAGTCCCGCCAGCGGCTCCCCGCCACCGGCTAGAGGAAGGACATTCGAATTTCTTGATGTTTTGATCCAGGCGGATTACACCCTGCGCAGGATCAATGCGCGGATGTGAAGGCTTGCGCAACTTCGCGCCGGCCTCTCGCGCCAAGGACCGTCAGGACAATCGCGATGGAAGACGAAACCATCATCACCGGGCCGCTCTACGAGGCCAGCAAGAAGGTCTATCCGCAGGCGACCCACGGGACGTTTCGCACCATCAAATGGGGGCTGATGGCGTTCTGCCTCGGCGTCTACTACCTGATGCCGTTCCTGCGCTGGGATCGCGGCCCCAACCTGCCCGATCAGGCCGTGCTGCTCGACATGCCCGGCCGGCGCTTCTATTTCTTCTTCATCGAGATCTGGCCGCAGGAGGTTTATTACTTCACCGGCCTGCTGATCCTCGCCGCCATGACCCTGTTCCTGATGAACGCCATCGCGGGAAGAATCTGGTGCGGCTATCTGTGCTGGCAGACGGTGTGGACCGACCTGTTCTTCGCGGTCGAACGCTGGGTCGAGGGCGACCGCCGCGCGCGCATGATGAAGGACAAGAAGGGCCTGACCTTCTCCCGCCTTCGCGAACTCGTCGTCAAGCATGTGCTGTGGCTGCTGATCGCGCTGTTCACCGGCGGCGCCTTCGTGCTCTATTTCGCCGACGCCCCGACCCTCCTCAAGGAGCTGGCCACCGGCGCGGCGCCGGGCGTCGCCTATATCTGGGTCGGCATCCTCACCTTCACCACCTACATATTCGCCGGCCACATGCGGGAGCAGACCTGCATCTTCATGTGCCCGTGGCCGCGCATCCAGGCCGCGATGACCGACGAATGGGCGCTCAACGTCTCCTACGAGAGCACGCGCGGCGAACCGCGCATGTCGGTGAAAAAGGCGCAACACGCCCACGAGCGCGGCGAAAAGGCCGGCGACTGCATCGATTGCAACCAATGCGTCGCGGTGTGCCCGACCGGCGTCGACATCCGCGACGGCTCGCAACTCGGCTGCATCCAGTGCGGCCTGTGCATCGACGCCTGCAACATCGTGATGAAGGAGGTCGGCCGGCCCGGCGATCTGGTCGCCTACGACACCGACATCAACATCGCCAGACGCGCGGAAAACCTGCCGCCGATCTACCGGCCGATCCGCCCGCGCACCCTGATCTATCCGCTGGTGATTCTGCTGGTCGCCGGCGTGATGGCGCTGAAACTCTCCACCCGCGCCGATCTGTTCGTCAACGTGCTGCACGACCGCAACCCGCTGGCCGTGACCATGTCCGACGGCGGCGTGCGCAACGGCTTTACCGTGCGCGTGCTCAACAAGCAGCCCAATGACAGAAAGGTCGATCTGTCGATTTCCGGCGCGTCCAGCCTGCAATTGTCGATCGTCGACGACAAGGGCGGCCACAGCGTGACCGTCGGCCCGGACCAGACCCTGGAGCTGCGCGTTTCCGTGCTGGCGCCGGCGGGCGCCGTTCCCGACCAGCCTGTCGATGTGGTGTTCACGGTCAAGGACGAAACCGGCGCGACGGAGGCGATCCACAAGGATCATTTCTTCCCGCGCTGATCGCGACAATGGTAAATAATCCGGCGCGACGAAGTTTTCGCCGCGCCGGATGCTTGCGACGCCGGGCCAAGCCGTCCTAAAACGTTTCGCGTGAAATGCCACGCTTTGCCCAGGACTGATCATGGCGGACGACAACACGGACGCGACGCCGGACGCGACCAAGGATGCCATCGAGGAGGTGCGCGAACTGTTGTTCGGCGCCGACAAACGCGTCGCCGACGTCAGGATCGACCAAATCGACGCCCGGCTGGCGCAACTCTACGCCGTTTTGGCGCAGCTCGACGGCCGGTTGGCGCGACTCGACCCCTTGCCGGCGCAAATCGACGCCGCACTGGCGCAACTGGACGCCGGGCTGGCCAAGCTCGACGCCGCACTGGCGCAACTGGACGCCGGGCTGGCCAAGCTCGACGCCGGGCTGGCGCAACTGGACGCCGGGCTGGCGCGCTGCGACGTCAAGCTGGCGCAATTCGACGCCAAACTGGCGCTCATGGACGGCCGCTTCACCCGGATGCACGGCGAGATCGCCGAGTTCGACAGCCGGCTCGACCGGTTCGACACGCGACTCGGTCAGGGCTTGGCGGCGCTGAGCGAGGAAAAGCGCGCCAATGACGCCCGGTTCCAGAAGTTGGGCGCCAGGCAGGACCAGGCGCTCGCGGAGACGCGCGCCGCCGAAGCCAAGCTCGCCGCGTCCGTCGCGCGGCTGGAGCAGGGCCTCGCGGCGCTGAACGCGCGCGCTGTCGAACCCAGGCTGGAATCGCTGGAGACGGCGCTGTCCGCCGAGGTGGCGCCGCGCCTGACCCGCGTGGAAAAACGCGTGGAAGAAGACAAGCGGGAACGCGGCCTGGGCGCGGCCATAGGCTATTCCCTGCGCAATTTCTCGCTCTATCGCAGGGATCGCTGACATGACGAACGCGCGCCCCGATCCCGACCTCGGCAAACTGAAGCGCCTGCTGTTCGAGCCGGAACAGGCGAAAATCGACGCCCTGCAACGCCAATGCGAGGTTTTCGCGCAAAGGATCGGCGATGACGCCCGCTTCGAGGACGCCACCGCCCATGTCATCGCCGGCGCGCTGCGCAAGGCGGAGATCACCCGGCACCGCGAATTGGCGGCGTCGATCGCGCCGGTGGTGGTGGCGTCGATCCGCAGCGAGATCGTCAATTCGCGCGACGTGATGGTGGATGCGCTCTACCCGATCACCGGCCGTCTCGTCGCCGCCGCCGTCGCCAACGCTTTTCGCGAGCTGGCCGAGAGCCTGGAACGGCGCATCGACTCGCTGATGTCGAGCGACCTCTGGAAGCTGCGGCTGCGCGCCGCGCTGACCCGCCGCCCGCTGAGCGAAGTCCTGCTGGAAGCCGCGCGACGGCCACAACTGGTCCGCCTGCTGGCGCTGGAGCGCGACACCGGCAAACTTTTGGCGAGCTGGCGCGCCGACGGGCAGGCCGACGAGTCCGTCGATCTCGTCAGCGGGCTGATCGCGGCCATCAGCCAGTTCTCCGCCCAGGCGTTCGCGCGGGAGCACGGCGAATTGCGCCAGCTCGACATGGGGCCGAACCACATCCTTCTGCGCGCCTCGGCCCGCACCTTGGTGGCGGCGGAATTCTCCGGCATGCCCGATTCCGCTGACGAGCGCCGCATGGACAACGCGCTCTACGACCTGATCGGCGCCGCCCATCCGTTCGACGCCGAGGATCTCGCCCGCCTCGCGCAAAATTTCACTCCGCCCGCGAAAAGCCCGCCCTCGGCCTCGGCGCGTTATGTCCTGGTCGGCCTGCTCGCGGCGGCGCTGGTCGCCGCGTTGTTTGTCCCCGTCCGCGACGCCCTCCACGCCCACCGCGTCGAAACCGCCTTCGCCAGCGCGCGCGACGCGCAAAACCTCGCGGCCTGGCCGCTCGACCTCGCCATCGGCAACGGCAAGGTCTTGCTGCGCGGCCTCGCCCCGGCGGAGGCAGATCTCGACGCCATGACCCAGGCCTTGACCCCGGCGGCGGCGCCTTACACGGTCGAAATCCAAGTGGCGCGCATCGGCGGCGACGCCGAAGGCGCGACGCGCGCAAACGCGCTCGACGCGCGCGCCGCGCAGGCGAACGCGGCCCTCGGCGAAAGGCTCGCCAAGGCCGAAGCCGGGCTCGCGAAAACCGAAGCCGCGCTCGCCGCCGCCGAAAAATGGCGCGGAGAACGCGAGGCCCGCGACAACGCCCCGGCGGCGCGGCTGGCGCGGTTGGCCAGCGCGAGCCCGATCGTTTTCGCCGAGGAAACCAAACTCAAGGCACCGGATCGGGCGCGCGAAAAGATCGCGGCTTTGGCCGAGGCGGTCAAGTCGGGCGGCGGCGGGCTGCGCGTGATCGGCTACACCGATTCCACGGGGAACGCGGACACCAACCACAAGCTCTCGTTGGCGCGCGCGGCCTTCGTCGTAAAACTGCTGGTCGAGGCGGGGGCGCCTCCGGACAAACTGGTCGCGGTGGGGCGCGGCGACGAGCAGGCGGTCGCGGACAAGGGCGGCGACGCCCGCGCGGAAAACCGCCGCGTCACCTTCGAGCCGCTCGATTCGGAGTCGCGATGAGGTTTTCGGCCAAGGTCATGCTGCTCGGCGATATCGGCGTGGGCAAGACGTCGCTGGCGCGCAGACTGGTGTTCGGCAAGTTCGACGCCGGCTACAAGACCACCATCGGCGTCGATATCCTCACCCACGAGTTGAAACTGGTCGGCCGCCCCGAGGATATCTACGCCAAGCTGCTGTTGTGGGACACCGACGGCGATTTCGGCCAGCACATTTTCACGTCGATCTATATCGCCGGAGCGTCCGGCGCGCTGGTGGTGGCCGATTCCTCGCGCCCGGCGACCATTGACAAGATGTACGCGCTGGCGGCGGCTTTCGCCGATGCGATGCCGGGACGTCCGGTGCTCGGCTTGATCAATAAGTCCGACATCGCCCGACCCGATCTCGCCGACCACGACCGGCTCGGCCTGCCGGAAGACCAGGTGATGATCACCAGCGCCAAATCCGGCGACAATGTCGCGGCCGCGTTCCAGGGAATCGCGGAGACGATTTACCGGCGCGGGTAAGCCAACTCTTTGAACAACGCTCACCCTTGGCCGCCAGCGCGCCCGACACTTTCGTCAGCGCGGGATCAAGGCCCGCCGTGAGCACGATGCGTTTCCACGGAAACGCATCGTGCTCTAGACTCTTTGTTTTCGCATGATCTTTTCTAAAAACCGGTGTCCACTTTTTGGGATCATGCTCTAGGCCGGCGGCTGGTAGCTCAAAACCTTGTCGGTGGGGAAATCGTAGAGCTTTCCGGTTTCCGTCCAGTCCGGCGCGCACAAAGCGGCCAGTTTTGGCGCGAACTCTTCCGGCGTCTTCAGCGTGTTCGGGTCTTCGCCGGGCATGGCGTCGGCGCGCATCTTGGTGCGCAGCGGGCCGGGATTGACCAGCATGGCCTTGATCGCGGAGACGTTTTCGGTCTCGGCGGCGTAAGCGCGCACCATCGCCTCCAGCGCCGCCTTGGACGCGGCATAGGGGCCCCAATAGGCGCGCACTTTTTGCGCCACGCCCGAGGACAGCGCCACGACGCGGCCAGCGTCCGACGCCCGCAGCAGCATGTCGAGCGAACGCAGCAGCCGCTGGTTGGCCGTCACGTTGATGGCGAAAATCTGCTCCCACTTGTCGGGATCGCAATGCGAGATCGGCGTGATCGGGCCGAGAATGCCGGCATTGGCGACGAAAATGTCGAGCCGGCCCCAGCGCGCGTAGAGCGCCGCGCCGAGTCGGTCGAGGGCGTCGAAATCCTTGATGTCGCAGGGGACCAGCGTGGCTTCGCCGCCGGCGGCGCGGATCTCGTCGTCAAGCTCCTCCAGCCCGCCCTGGGTGCGGGCCAGCGCCACCACATGGGCGCCGCGGCGGGCCAGCTCCAGCGCGACCGCGCGGCCAATGCCCCGGGACGCGCCGGTGACAAGCGCGACCCGCCCGGCGAGAGGCAAAGCGTTGGACATAACGAACTCCATGAAATCGGGCTTTCGGGGAATCAGCCGGTCTCGGCCAGAAGCGAGAGCTGCGCCTTGATGTCCGCGCCCTTGAGGTCGGTGAGGCTGGTGGGATAGTCGCCGGTAAAACAATGGTCGGTGAATTGCGGCCGCAGCGGGTTGCGCGCCCCGACTCCCATCGCTTTGTAGATGCCGTCCACGGAAAGAAAAGCCAGCGAATCCGCGCCGATCAGCTCGCGCATTTCCTCCAGCGAATGGGTGGCGGCGAGCAGTTTTTCCCGCACCGGCGTGTCGATGCCGTAATAATCGGGATGCGTGATCGGCGGCGAGGAGATGCGGAAATGCACTTCGCACGCGCCGGCGTCGCGCATCATCTGCACGATTTTCATCGAAGTGGTGCCGCGCACGATGGAATCGTCCAGCAGGATAATGCGCTTGCCCTCGACCACGGCGCGATTGGCCGAATGCTTCATGCGCACGCCGAGTTCCCGGATCGACTGGGTCGGCTGAATGAAGGTGCGCCCGACGTAATGGTTGCGGATGATGCCGAGTTCGAACGGAATGCCGGAGGCCCGGGAATAGCCGATGGCCGCAGGCACGCCGGAATCCGGCACGGGCACCACCACATCGGCGTCGATGGGGTTTTCATGCGCGAGTTGCGCGCCCATCTGCTTGCGGACATTGTAGACCGAGCGGCCGTGGACCACGGAATCGGGCCGCGCGAAATAGATGTATTCGAAGATGCAGGGCCGCTCCGGCTGGTGCGGAAAGGGTTTGATGCTCTGCACGCCCTCGTCGGAAATCATCACGATCTCGCCATTGGCGACGTCGCGCACGAAACTCGCGCCAATGATGTCCAGCGCGCAGGTTTCGGAAGCGAGAATGTAATGGCCGTCGAGTTGGCCGATCACCAGCGGGCGGATGCCGAGGGGATCGCGGGCGCCGATCAGTTTCTTGTTCGACAGGGCGACAAAGGCGTAGGCGCCCTCGATCTGGCGCAAAGCCTCGATGAAGCGCTCGACGATCTGGTGCTTGCGCGAGCGCGCGACGAGATGCAGCACCACCTCTGTGTCGGAGGTCGATTGATAGATCGCGCCGGAGCGGATCAACTCGCGGCGGATGGTCAGCGCATTGGTGAGATTGCCATTGTGCGCCACCGCGAAACCGCCGGAATCCAGTTCTGCGAACAGCGGCTGCACGTTGCGCAGGATGGTTTCGCCGGTGGTGGAATAGCGCACATGGCCGATGGCGCGGTCGCCGGGCAGACGCTGGATGGTGGACGCCTTGGAAAAGGTGTCGCCGACCATGCCGATGCGGCGCTCGGAATTGAAGCGATGCCCGTCATAGGAGACGATGCCCGCCGCCTCCTGCCCGCGATGTTGCAGGGCGTGCAGGCCGAGCGCCGTGACGGCCGCCGCCTCAGGATGGCCGAATATGCCGAACACGCCGCACTCCTCGCGCAGCCGGTCGGCGTTCAGATCCAGGGAGTCCAAGTCTACGTCCAAGTTTCTGTCCAAGTCTGCGTCGTCAAGCTCGGAACAATCACGCATGGCGGCGCTCCCGACGCGCGCCGGTCTTTCCGACGCGCGAATTGGGTTCAAGGGCATAAGCCCTAAACGAGCCCGGGTTAAGTTTGGAGTTTCAATAGACCGCGCCACCCAAAATAGGAAGGGGTCACAAAAAATTCATCCCTCGACGCCGTTTATGAAAGATGACCGGGCGGCGCTCAGCGCCCGCCGCGCATCAGCGAGTCGAGCTTGTTCTTGTCCGCGCCGGCGTCGCTTTTCGCGTCGGGCTTGGCCTGAGGCTTGGCCTCCGGTTTGGCCGGGGCTGCGGGCGAGGGGGTCGCCGGCGCATCCTTGGGCTCGGCGTCGGCGTCGGGCGCCGGCGCCTCCTCGGTCGCGGCCGGCTTGGCCTTCTTGAACTTGCTGATGAGACCGTCGGGATCGTCCGGCAACAGCGCCAGAATCTGGTCGCTGGCGGTTTTCAGCAGCGGCAGGCTTTTCGAATTGGCGAGCCAATCCTTTTTCGTCCCCTTGTCGGTCCCATTGACCGCGTCGGGCGCCAGCCAGTTGAGGAAGACGAAGGCGATGGCGCACAGCAGCAGCCCGCGCGCCAGACCGAACAGAAAGCCGAGCGAACGGTCGAGCGCGCCGATTTTTGAGTCGAGAATGGCGTCGGAAATGCGGATGGTGACGATCGACACCAGAATCAGCACCACGAAGAAGATTCCTGCGCCGGCGAGATAGGGCCGCAGCGTCTCCTTGGCGACAAAGATCGGCGAGCCGGGATCGGCCAGTTTGGGCACGAGCATCGGATAGAGATAAATGGCGGCGGCGGCGGCCGCGCCCCAGGACAGGATCGCCATGACTTCGCGGGTGAAGCCGCGCAGCATGGCCAGCAGCGCCGAAATCACAATGACGGCCAGAACGATCAGGTCGAGATAGGACGGCATCGGCGCCTCGGTCAGAATTTCACGAATCCGCGCGGAAAAACGCGCTCGGCGCTTATAGCCAAAGCCCCGCGCGGCGTCGACTCATACGGCTTGCCTAAAAGGAGGCGGATCGGCTTCATCCCGCCGCCCTTTTTACCCCGCCGCTTGCCCCGCCGCGCCCGAGCGCGGCAATATCGGCGATGGCCTCGCCAATGTGGCGGATCGCGTTCAAACCCATGCCGTTCGGTTTCTCGCTCTTGCTGTCGGCCCCTTGCGGCCCCTGCGGCGCGACGGCGCGCGAAAAACCGAGTTTTGACGCTTCCTTCAGCCTCAGGCCCGCGTGAGGCACCGGCCGCACCGCGCCGGACAGCCCGACCTCGCCAAAGAACACCATGTCTTGCGGCAGCGCCGCGCCGACCAGCGACGACACCAAGGCCGCCGCCGCCGCGAGATCCGCCGCCGGCTCCGTGATCTTCATGCCGCCGGCGACATTGAGATAAATGTCGTGCTGCCCGAGTTTGATCCGCCCGTGCGCCTCCAGCACGGCGACCAGCATCGAGAGCCGGGACGGGTCCCAGCCAACCACGGCCCGGCGCGGGGTGCCGAGCGCGCTGGGCGCCACCAGCGCCTGGATTTCCACGAGGACGGGCCGCGTCCCTTCCATGCCCGCAAACACCGCCGCGCCGGCCGCCGACCCGTCGCGTCCCGCGAGAAACAGAGCGGAGGGGTTGGCGACCTCGGCGAGGCCGCCGCCGGTCATTTCGAACACGCCGATCTCGTCGGTCGGCCCGAAGCGGTTCTTCACATTGCGCAGGATGCGGAAATGGTGCGAGCCGTCGCCCTCGAAACTGGCGACAGCGTCCACCATGTGTTCGACCACGCGCGGGCCGGCGATCTGGCCGTCCTTGGTGACATGGCCGACCAGAATGACGCAGGCTCCCGACAATTTGGCGAAGCGAATCAGGGCCTGCGCCGCGCCGCGCACCTGGGTGACGGTGCCGGCGGTGGCGTCGGCGGTGTCGGTCCACATGGTCTGGATCGAATCGATCACCACCAGCGCCGGGGTTCGGCCCGCCGACAGGGTGGCGATAATGTCCTCGACCGAGGTTTCCGCCGCCAGTTCGACGGCGGCGTCGGCGAGGCCCAGCCGTTCCGCGCGCAACCTGACCTGGGCGGCGGCCTCCTCGCCGGAAATGTAAACCACGCGCTCGCCTTTTCGCGCCAGCGCGGCGCAGGCCTGGATCAGCAGGGTCGATTTGCCGATGCCGGGCTCGCCGCCGATCAGCAGCACGGAGCCGGGGACAAAACCGCCGCCGGTGACGCGATCCAGTTCCGCGAGGCCGGAGAGGATGCGCGGCGCCGGCTGCGACTCGCCGGAAAGCCCTTCGAGCGCGAAAATCCGCCCCTTTTTCGCGCCGCGCGCCGCCGCCGCGCCAATGCCGGAGGCGGGCGCCTCCTCGACGAACGTGTTCCATTCGCCGCAGGCCTCGCATTTGCCCTGCCAGCGCGGTGAAATGGCCCCGCAGGCCTGGCAGATGAAATTGGAGCGCGCTTTGGCCAAGGTGAAATTCCGGGGGTCATGAACGAGAACAATTAAAGAACATAAGCGCGCGCAAATGTCCAGCGACGCGCAAGGCCTTCCGCCTCACCCCAGCGTCGCCAGGCCCGGAAAAGTCTGGATCAGCCAGAACGACATGTTCTGGATGCCGCCGGTGAGGAAGGACACGCCGGTCAGCACGAGCAACACGCCGACCACGCGCTCGACCTTGCCGAAATGCGCCTTGAAGCGGCGCATGAAGCGGATGAACGGCTCCATCGCCAGCGCCGCGACGATGAAGGGAAGCCCCAGGCCCAGCGAATAGACGGCGAGCAGGAAGGCGCCCTTGCCGACGGTGGCTTCCGACGAGGCCACCGCCAGAATGGCGGCGAGGATCGGGCCGATGCAGGGCGTCCAGCCGAACGCGAAGGCGAGGCCCATCACATAGGCGCCCCACAGTCCCACCGGCTTTTCAACGCTCACGCGCTTTTCGCGATAGAGCAGGCTGAGCTTGAACACGCCTAAAAAATGCAGGCCCATGCCGATGATCGCCACGCCCGCCAGCGCGGACAGCAGCGGCAGGTTTTGCCGCACGGTCTGGCCGAGCGCGGAGGCCGTGGCGCCGAGCAGCACGAACACCGTGGAAAAGCCCGCGACAAACAAAAAGGCGGCGATGAGCGTGTCGCGTCGGGCGCGGCGCTCGCCGCCCTCGACCAGTTCCTCCAGCCCCGAACCCGCGATGAACGTGAGATAGGGCGGCACCAGCGGCAGCACGCAAGGGCTGAGGAAGGACAGCAAGCCCGCCAGCAGCGCCGCCGTCACAGTCACATTGTCGGTCATTGCCACGCCTTTCGTGTTGCGGCCTTGATAAGCCAAAGCGCAGAATAGGGAAACAACCCTTCGGTGTGACCATGCGCAATCTCGTGACCGATGTGCCCGGCTTGTCTGTCGGCAATGCCGACGACGCCAACATCGCCACCGGCGTCACCGCGCTGCTGTTCGACGCGCCGGCCGTGGCCTCGCTCGCCGTATCCGGCGGCGCGCCGGGCCTGCGCGACGCGCACCTGCTCGAAGCCGACATGACCGTCGAGCGTGTCGACGCCCTGGCGCTGTCAGGCGGCTCGGTTTTTGGGCTGGACGCCATGGGCGGCGTGATCAGCGTGCTGCGCGAGCGGGGCAGGGGGGTGGAGGTGGTTGGCCAACTCGCCCCGATCGTTCCCGGCGCCATTCTGTTCGATCTCGCCAATGGCGGCGACAAGGATTTCTGGCGCGAGCCGGTCTATTGGCGCCTCGGCGCCGAAGCCGCGCGCGCCGCTTCCGGCGATTTCGCGCTCGGCTCGCATGGCGCGGGCCTTGGCGCGACGCTGGCCGATCTCAAGGGCGGTCTCGGCTCGGCCTCCGCCGTCAGCGCCGACGGCTTTGTCGTCGGCGCGCTGGTCGCGGTCAATGCGGTGGGGCAGGCCACCATTGGCGACACCGCGCATTTCTGGGCCGCGCCTTACGAGCGCGACGGCGAATTCGCCGGACGCGGCTGGCCGGTCGCGTTCGACGAGTCCCTGCTGGCGATTCGCATGAAGGGCGCGGAGCCGCGCAACACCAATATCGCCATTGTCGCCACCGACGCCGAACTGACCAAGGCCCAAGCCAAGCGCGTGGCCATTATGGCGCAGGACGGACTCGCCCGCGCGCTGCGCCCCGTTCACGCCGCCATGGACGGCGACACGGTTTTCGCCGCCGCCACCGGCTTTTCCGGCCGCGCGGTCGGGCCGGTGGAGCTGACGCGAATCGGCGCGCTGGCGGCGGATGTCTTGGCCCGCGCCGTCGCGCGCGGGGTTCATGCGGCCAAGGCGCTGGAGTTTCCCGGCGCCTTGCCGAGTTGGCAAGACAAGTTCGGGCTGTGAGAGGGGCGGGTCCGTGCGCTCAAAGCTTCCTTTCCGCGCCGCTTGCGCTAAATAGACCCCATGCGCATTTCGGACTTGGACATTCTCATCATTCCCGGCCTTGGCGGTTCGGGGCCGGACCATTGGCAGAGCCGCTGGGGGCAGAAACTCTCGACGGCGCGCATCGTCGCCCAGGAGGACTGGGACCGGCCGCGCCGCGACCCCTGGGTCGCCAACATCTTGCGCGAGATCGCGGCTTCGACCCGGCCCGTCGTCCTGATCGGCCATAGTCTGGGGGCGCTGGCGGCGGCGAGCGCTGTCGCCGAGCAGGGCGGGGCGGGGAAAGTGAAGGCGGTCTTCCTGGTGGCGCCGCCCGACCTCGACGCGCCCGCGCTCAATGCGGGGCCGATCGACCCCCTGTTCAAAGAAAAAGCGCCGCAAGCGGCGCTTCAAGTTCCCGGCGTGATGATAGCCAGCCGCAGCGACCCTTTCGCCGATTGGGCTTTCGCCGAACGGCTCGCTGACGTTTGGGCGCTGGATTTGGCCGACGCGGGCGACGCCGGCCATATCAACGCCGAGAGCGGTCACGGTCCCTGGCCAGAGGGATTGATGCGCCTGGCCGGGCTTTTCGCTAAAATCTGACCGCTACCGCCTCCGCGCCCCTGCTGACTGTCTGGCTTGGGCGAAACTATATTTCGCCGGCCATACCTTCAGGGCGCGGAATATACCTTGCGCCGGCTCGCCGGCGCGATCTGCCTGTCCTTGCCCCATGTTTGGCGTGATGGACCATGCGACGATCAACGCCAGCGGGATGCCGATCACGTAACCGACGCCCGCCGCGACTGGACTCAATCGCATCGCCTGATCTTCCAGGCTCAGAACCATCAGCGCCATAATCATGAGCGCGCCGGCAAGAACCGAACCACCCATGACCCAGAGCAAAGTCGTCAATCTGGACATATTTGTCTCCATTGACGAGATTTAAGTCTCGCGCAACGACGCCGTGGCGTCGTTGACATGAGTCAAAACGAAAAAAAAGCCGCCCCGAGGGGCGGCTTTTGCTTTGGTCGTCGCGACCGATGGACTCAGCGCGAATAGAATTCGATGACCAGATTCGGCTCCATCACCACCGGATAGGGCACTTCGCTCGGCAGCGGCAGGCGGGTCATCTTGGCGGTCATCTTGGAATGATCGACCTCGTAATAATCCGGCACGTCGCGCTCGGCGAGGCCGATCGCTTCCAGCACGATCACCAGCTGGCGCGAGGCTTCCTTGATCTCGACCACGTCGCCCGGCTTGACCAGATAGGAGGCGATGTTGACGCGGCGGCCGTTGACCTTGACATGGCCGTGGTTGACGAACTGGCGCGCGGCGAACACGGTCGGCACGAACTTCGCGCGATAAACAACGGCGTCGAGACGGCGCTCGAGCAGGCCGATCATGTTGTCGCCGGAATCGCCCTTCATGCGGATCGCCTCGGCGTAATATTTGCGGAACTGCTTTTCCGAAATATTGCCGTAATAGCCCTTCAGCTTCTGCTTGGCCTTGAGCTGGGTGCCGAAGTCCGACATCTTGCCCTTGCGGCGCTGACCGTGCTGGCCGGGGCCGTATTCGCGCTTGTTGACCGGGCTCTTCGGGCGGCCCCAGATGTTCTGGCCCATGCGGCGGTCGATTTTATACTTGGCTTCTAAACGCTTCGTCATAAGGTCCTCGATATTTGTACACGAAGACCTTTCGCGCGCTCCATTGCGGGCGCGGCGGCGAAAGCGATCCTCGCGTTCGGCGTTGAAGAAACGCCGGCGGGAATCGCGCCCTCCTCTGCCTCCATCGGGAGGCCGACAGATCGCTCACCTTTGTTTGAGCATGACCTTATCCGAAAACCGGAATCCACTTTTCGGGGTCATGCTAAAAATCGGGAACGGTCACGGGTGCGAAAAACTTTCCCGCCGGCAAGACCAGCGGGAGAGAGACGCGGTGATTACAGGAGCCAGCCGCGTGCGTCAAGGCAAGCGGACCAGTTGCTTGCCGAAATTCTTGCCCGCAAGCAGGTCGAGGAAGGCTTTCGGCGCGGAGTCGAGTCCGTCCGAGACGCTCTCGCGCCATTTCAGCTTGCCGCCGGCGTAAAGCGCGGTGAGGTCGGCCTGCGCTTGCGGCCACAGATCCATGCGGTCGAACACGATCAGCCCCTCGATCCTGAGCCGCCGCACCAGCACCAGGCGCAGATCGGGCAGGGAGGAGGTTTCCTCGCCTTCATAGGAGGAGATCAGGCCGCAGATGGCGACGCGCGCGAAAGTGTTGAGCCTGCGCAGGCAGGCGCCAAAAATTCGCCCGCCGGCGTTTTCGAACAGGCCGTCGATTCCCTTTGGCGCGGCGGCTTTGAGATCCGCGGCGAAGGTTGGCGAGTGGCGGTCGAGACAGGCGTCGAAACCCAGCTCTTTCACCGCATAGGCGCATTTTTCAGCGCCGCCGGCGATGCCGACCGCCCGCGCCCCCGCCGCGACCGCCAATTGCCCGACCACCGAGCCCACCGCGCCGGTCGCCGCCGAGACCACGACGGTTTCGCCGGGTTTGGGCGCGATGATGGTGTGCATGCCGATCCAGGCGGTGATCCCGGGCATACCCAGCGCGCCCAGAAACGCCTGGAGCGGAGCGCGGGAGGCGTCCACCTTGCGCAGCAGGGCGGCGTCGTCGCGCGCGTAAAGCCGCCAGCCGCCCATGCCCAAAACCTTGTCGCCGACGGAAAAACCCGGATTGCGCGAGGCGACGACTTCGCCGACCGTGGCGCCGATCATCGGCTTGCCGATCTCCTGACTGGCGGCATAGGAGGGGCCGTCGTCCATGCGGCCGCGCATATAGGGGTCGAGCGAGAGGAAGGCGTGGCGCACCAGCACCTCGCCCGGTCCGGGATCGCCGGTCTCCTCCTCGAAGGGCGCGAAATTGTCCAGCGTGGCCTTGCCCCCCGCCGGCGGGCGCGACGCCAGAACGAATCCCTTGTTGAGCGGCATGATTTCCTCCATAGCTGCCAAGACCTGAAACGCAGCTTCACCCGTTTCGGCGGGTTCAGTGAGCAATTTTTTCGATTCGCCATGATTCGCCCTGCCATGATTCGCCCTGCTGAATTGGGCCGACCGCCCAAAATCCTTGTGTTCGACTCCGGCCTCGGCGGCCTGACGGTTTTACGCGCCCTGATGAAACAGCGCCCCGACGCCGATTTCGTCTATGCCGCCGACGATCTCGGCTTTCCCTATGGCCCGCGCCCCGAAAGCGAAGTGGTGGCGCTGGTGCTGGACGCGATGGCGAAGCTGATCGCGGCGGAACAGCCGGATTGCGTGGTGATCGCCTGCAATACGGCCTCCACGCTGGTGTTGCCGCATCTGCGGCGGAGATGGTCCGTCCCCTTCGTCGGAACGGTGCCGGCGATCAAGCCGGCGGCGGAATTTTCCGCGACCCGGATGATTTCCATCCTCGCCACGCCCGGCACGGTGTCGCGCGACTACACCCGCGCCCTGATCGAAAAATTCGCCGGCCATTGCGACGTGGCGCTGGTGGGGGCGCGAAAGCTCGCCACGCTCGCCGAATCCTACATGCAGGGCGAGGCGCTGGCGGACGCGGAGATCGCGGCGGAGATCGCGCCCTGTTTCGTCACAGACGGGGCGCGGCGCACCGATTGCGTGGTGCTGGCCTGCACCCATTATCCGCTGCTGCGCGACATTTTCGTCCGGCTCGCGCCTTGGCCGGTGCGTTGGATCGACCCGGCGCCAGCCATCGCCCGCCGCGCCGACCATGTTTTGCGCGAAAAGTTTCCGCCGCTGGGGCAGGGCGGCGGCTTCCGCTTCCTCACCACCAGCGGCGCCGCGCCGGGGGAGAAGCTGCTCGCGGCGCTGAAGGTTTTTTTGCCAGCGCGTCCTGAAGACCCGGGCGTGGAGCGGGCGCGCCAGCGCGCGGAAGGATGACATGACCGACAAGCGCCCGCATGAATTCATCGCCGACGCGGATTTCGCCCGCCGCCGCGCCGAGGCGCGCGAAAAACTCGACGCGCTCGACCCGGCCAAACAGGGACGGGGGTTCGACGATCCGCTGCGCCGCGACTGGTTCAAAACCGTTTACGCCCTGGCCGAGGGCGACGCCGCCAAGGTTCCTTGGGGCAATCTCAGCGCCCATCCGCTGCTTGCGCAATGGCTGGAGGCGCCGCCGCACCTTGAGGGGTTGCGCGCGCTGGATATCGGCAGCGGCCTCGGCGACAACGCCGCCGCGCTGGCCGGGCAGGGCGCCGACGTCACCGCATTCGACCTTGTTCCGGCCGCCGTGGACTGGGCGAAACAACGCTTTCCGACCCTCGACTTCCGCGCCGCCGACCTGTTCGCCGCGCCGCCCGACTGGGCGCGGGCCTTCGATTTCGTCAATGAAATCTACACCTTGCAGGCGCTGCCCGCCGAAATTCTGCCGCGCGCGCGGCAAGCTATCGCGGGTTTCGTCAAGCCCGGTGGGCTTTTGCTGGTCATTTCCCGGGCCCGCGACGAGGATCAGACCCTTGACGGACCTCCTTGGCCGCTCTGTCGCGCCGATCTGATGGCGTTCGAGGATTGCGGGCTGCGCCTGGAGCGCCTGGACGACATTCCGCCCGGCGTTCTCGCGAGCCGGCACTGGTTGGCTTTATTCAGAAAACTCTGACAGATTGGCCGCCATCCGGCGCAAGAGCGCGATGAACAGCGCCCGCTCCGCCGCGCTGAAATCTTGCGAGGCTTGGCCGTTGACCGCTTCGGCTTCCGCGATGAGCGGCGCCCGCAGGGCGCGGCCCTTTTCGCTGAGCCCCACCAGCACCTGACGGCGGTTGCCGGGGTCGGGGCCGAAACTCACCAGACCGTCGCGCTCCATGCGCTTGAGCGTGTTGGCGACGGTCGGCTGTTCGATGTCCAGCCGGCGGGCGATTTCCGACTGGGTAATGCCCTCCTGCTCCCACAGGATCAACAGGACGGGGAATTGGCCGAGGGCGACGCCGTGGCGGCGCAGCCTTTGGTCGAGCGCCCGGGCGAACAGGCGCCCGAGCAGATTGACCACATAGCCGAGGCTCTCGTCGCGGCGGAATTCGCCTTCGGGTGTGGTCATGAAGCGCCTCGTTACGCCGTCGCCGCGCCGCGCCGGAACAGGGTCGGCTTATAGAGGCCGAGGGCGATCAAGGCCAGCGCAAGCGCCACATTGGCGGCGCCGAATCCGTCCTCCGTCAGCAGCGCGCCGCCGAGGGCTTCGCCATAGTCGCCCGCCTTGGCCAGGGCGAGCGCGCGGATTCCGGCGGGAACGATGAACGCCGCCGTGTTGATGACAATCAACGCCGCGCCGCCGACATGCGCCGCCAGCCAGCCGATTTTCAGAGGCGACAGCCGCGCCGCCGCCAACATGCCGGCGCCCGAGGCGATCAGCAGGCCCAGGCCGGGCAGGGTCAGCAGCCGCGTGGCGTGCACGATTTCCGCGCGGGCGGCGACGAAAGCAGGATCGCCGGGCGCCCCCGCCAGGACGCCGGCGACGATATGCCCAAAAATGCTGCCGAGAAACAGCGTGAGGCCGAGAAGATGCAGGAATTTGCAGAAACGAGACATGATCCGCTCCTATGTCCGAAACAACATAGCAAGCTATAGTACAGCACCAAATTAATAGCAAGCTATGATTTAATCGGAGAGGATTTCGCGTTCGCGCCGCTTGGCCTCGTCCCACAACGCGTCCATGTCGGCGAGGCTGACCTCTCCGAGTTTTTTTCCCGCCTTGTCAATTTCTTGTTCGATATAGTTGAAGCGTCGCTCGAACTTCTGATTGGTCGCGCGCAGCGCCGTGTCAGGGTCGGTTTTCATGTGACGGGCGAGATTGGCCACGGCGAACAGCACGTCGCCGATTTCCTCCGCCACATGGGCTTTGTCGTCGCGCGACAGCGCTTCCTCGACCTCGTCGCATTCCTCGCGAATCTTGGCCAGCACCAGTTTGGCGTCGTTCCAGTCGAAGCCGACCTTTGACGCCTTGTCCTGCAATTTGACGGCGCGGGCGAGGGCGGGCAGGGCGGCGGGCACGTCGGCCAGAAGACCGTTTCGCGCCTGATCCGGCAGGCCGCGCGCGCGGCGCTGCAAAACCTTTTCCGCCTTTTCCCGCGCCTTGATTTCGGCCCAGACCCCTTCCACCGCCTCCGGCGTGCGCTGTTGCGGTTCGCCGAACACATGGGGATGGCGGCGAATCAGCTTTTCGTTGATCGCCAGCACCACGCCGCCGAAATCAAACAGGCCGCGCTCCCGCGCGATCTGGGCGTGAAACACCACCTGGAGCAGCAGGTCGCCCAATTCGTCGCGCAGATCGATGAAATCCTCGCGCTCGATGGCGTCCACCACCTCGCTGGCCTCCTCGATCGCATAGGGCGCGAGCGAGCGGAAATCTTGCGCGAGATCCCAGGCGCAGCCGATCTCCGGCGTGCGCAGGCGCGCCATGATTTCGAGCAGGCGGGAAAGGTCGCGGGTTGGCTGCATGGCTTCATCCAAAACAAAAGAGCAGGGGGACGCCCTGCTCTTTCCTGAGTCGATCGTTTCGCGAACAGTAACCTTTGGCGGTCAGGCCAGCGAAATGGCGACGGCTTCGCGGCCCTTTTGCGTGTCGACCACCTTCATGGTGACCGGCTGTCCTTCGGCGAGGCCGGAAATGCCGGCGGTCCCGAGGATGGAGATGTGGACGAAGACATCCTTGCCGCCGTCGCTGGCCTGGACGAAGCCAAAGCCCTTGGCGCCGTCAAACCATTTGACCGCGCCCTCGACTTCGACGGCGCTGGACAGGTCGGGCGCGCGGCGGGCCGGGCGCGGCGAGTCGAAGGCCGGACGCTGCGGCGCGCGCTCGGCGGCGCCGGCGGTGTCCACCTCGATCACGCGGGTGACCTGCTGGCCCTTGACGCCATTGGCGACGAGCACCTTGAGCTTGGCGCCCGGCGGCACGTTTTCGTAGCCGGCCTGTTGTAGCGCGCCGATATGGAGGAAGGCGTCTCCCGCGCCATTGCCCAGTTCGACGAAGCCGAAGCCCTTGTCGGTCTTGAACCACTTCACCACGGCGTCGACGGAATTCCCGACAGGGCCGGCGGACGGGGGCGGGGGAGCGAATTCACCACCGAAACCGCCGCCCATGGGCTGGCGATCGAAGGTCTGGCGGGGCTGACGAAACGTCCGCGGGCTGTCGAATGAGGGCCCATCATCATCGAAACCGCGCTTCCTGGGGCCCCGGAAATCTTTACCTTTGCTCATGTCCGCCTATTTAACTCCGCCTCATTTCAAAATGGCGCGGGCCTGCAAATCGCCCATACGCCGAATTGCCCCACAGCTCGATGACCGGAGGGAACCGCCAGCAGATGGTTGTGTGATTATTTTCAAGTCCAAAGCCCGCGCATTCACTATTTAACAGCAAATTGCCAATTCTGGCTATGGGTAATTTCGCGGATTCGCCCCGTTTCATGGCGAAATTTCGCGCCTTTCGGATTACCGTTACGGAACTGCTGACGTCCGCGTCATCAGCGTCGTCAGACGGGTCCGATCGCCGCCCGTCGATCCCGGTTCGGATCGCGGCGCGGGCGGCGGCCATCAGGCAAGAAAGCGGCTAAAAATGTGGTGAACTTTTCCGTTTCCGTGTCCGGCATGAGGTCGGCCGCGCCATCGGCGCATGTCGGAAAGTCTTGGCTCCGGCGCCACGAGCGCGTTAATCGTGACGCTGTTGACCCAGGTAGAAGCGTCACGGACACATGAGGGGGAAAGCGGGACTTTGCCGGAAATTCCCTTGGAGGGCGAAGGGTTTGGCGCGCGGGGAGGCGTCTTGCTCCGACCTTGCCCCCATATCACGGATTCGCATAATAATGATTATGGAACTCACAGACGTTCGAGTGTGGGGCAAGAACCATATGCGGCCGCCGCCATCTCGACCGCCGCCGGCCGCGTTCGCCGCGCTGTGGGCGCGGTTCTTGCTCTAACATTACCTTGGTAAGGAGCCGCCATGACCGTCGTTCTATCCGACACGCTCAAACGTTTCATCTGGGATTTCCAGTCCGTCGCCGAACTGGCGGAAACCCGACGCGAATTGTTGCTGATCGGCGGCGACGTGTTCAAGCGCGCGCTCGGCGCGCCCGATTTGACGCCGCCGGCCTTCGCCGCCGCCGATTCGTCGGGCCCGCGCCTCTACCAGCTCTACGCCGACGCGCTCGCGCGATTCGTCCTGGCGAGTCTGGCGCTCGCGCCGAATCAGGAAGGCCCGGTGCTGATGGGGGCGGGGTGGCGCATGGCCGGGGTGCTGTCCGGA
>NZ_NHSJ01000082.1 GCF_002937075.1 Rhodoblastus sphagnicola | reverse complement strand
CTCTGGCGGAGCCGCGGGCGCCGGATGCGGCGAACGATCTGTTCGCGCCGCTGCCCGGTCAGGCCGAATCCGCGCCGCATCAGCCCGCGCCGTCACCGTTCCCGGCGCACAAGCCGCGCTCGGAGGCCGAGACGCTGGAATCGCTTGAGGAGGAAATGGCCAAGCTGCTGGGCCGTCCGCCCCACAACAACAAGCCCTGAGACCGGAACAAAAAACGCCGCCGCGGAGATGAACCCGCGGCGGCGTTGTTTTTGTCGTCGCTCAGCGTCAATCGTCGCGATAGACGCGCTCGCGGCGTTCGTGGCGCTCCTGGGCCTCGATCGAAAGGGTGGCGATCGGCCTTGCGTCGAGCCGCTTGAGCGAAATGGGGTCGCCGGTCTCCTCGCAATAGCCGTAGCTGCCATCGTCGATGCGGGTGAGCGCCGACTCGATCTTGGCGATCAGCTTGCGCTGGCGGTCGCGGGCGCGCAATTCGATGGCGCGATCGGTTTCAGATGAGGCGCGGTCGGCGATATCGGCGTGATTCTCGCTTTCGGCCTGAAGCGCGGCGAGCGTTTCGCGCGCTTCCTGCAAGATTTCTTCCTTCCACTTGAGCAGTTTTCTGCGGAAATATTCCTTCTGACGATCGTTCATGAACGGCTCGTCTTCGGACGGGCGGTAATTCTCCGCTGCAATGTCCGCGGCCATGCTAGCAATCTCCCAAACCCAAGGCGCGGCCTATATATATCGCGGTGTCCGCCGCGACAATCCAGAGCGGCGCCGGCGGCCCGGAAAAATGGTCTAGCAGCTTTCGACGCGCGCCTCGGAAAAACCAGGGCAGGAATCGAAACGCAGGGTCATGCGCGCGCCGGGCTGGGCCAGGATCGACAGCCGCAATCGCGGCAGGTCGCCGCCGCGCTCAAGTCCGACCGTCCAGCCGGGTTCGTCGTCGTCGAGGACGATGGCGCTCGCCGGCAGCGGCGCTTCCGTCCTGAACATCGGCGCGAGCAGGGCAAGCAGCCGACTTTCGTGGGCTCGCGTCGGAATGTTCACGCCAAATTTGTTGATCATCGCCCGCACTCCAGATGCCGCCCCTTTGGCCAACCTTGTAAAAATTTCGGCCAATGTGGTTAACGTTCGGTTTGCATGTTTAGCATTGGCGCGATGTGTGTAAAGATTACGGCAATAAAAAAACCGGACGCGGCCAGGATTTTTTTACGTAAGGTTGCGTTCGCGCAACGGCGCTGACGTAATGGAACAATAGGGACGCCAAGTCATGGAGAAGCCGGCCTTTGGGGCGGCGTCCTCGAACCATTCACGGAAACAATGTTTTGGCGGAGTGGATCATGCGCGCGACTTTTGAACAGAACGCCGAATTTATCACGCTGGCGTCGCGGGAAGCGCGCGACGAGGCGCAGCGCCTGCTGGCGCGGCTGGAAATCCTGATCTCCGGCCTGGCCGCCAAGGACTCGGGCGCCGGCCTTGAACTGCGCCGCGCGGCGGTGGAGTTTCTGGTCGCCGCCGGGGATCAGGCCGCCCTGCGCGGCGAGGGGCGGCTCGCGGTGGTCCCGCCGTCGCGCCCCTCCGACCGCGTGTCCGACCGTCCTTCGGACCGACTCGGCGAACTCGAATCGACCATTCTCGAAATCTTCGAGGACGAGGAGGGCCTGCATGTCGACGCCATTTTCGAACTGCTCGGCGTCCTCGGCGTAGAAATTACAAAGGGAAATCTCTCTGTAAAATTACACCGGATGATCAAGGCGGGGCGGCTGATCTCCACGGCGCGGGGCTGCTACGGCCTGTCGTCGATGGAGCGCGCGCGCCGCATGGCGAGCTGACCTAATCCTCTGTCTCGACCTCTTGCGGCTTTGTCTCGGCCAAGGGGTTTGGCGGCTTGATCCACTTGCGGGTCTGGATGGTCGTGCGCGGCCCCTCCACCAGACGGACCACGGCGCCCCAGAGCGTGCGCACGTCCTGCTGTGTCAGGCTCATGCGGTGGAACATGTTGCGCATGTTGCGCTGCATGATCGGCTTCTTGGTCTCCGGTTTGAAGAAGTCCGAGCGCTCCAGATGGCCTTCGAGGAATTCGAAAAACGACAGCGTCATGGCGTGCTGGGCGGGGGGAGAGCGTTCTTCCAGAGCAAACGGCAGGGCGCCGCCCTCGCGGGCTTTAAAATATTCGTAACCGCACAACAAAACCGCCTGCGCCAGATTGAGCGAGCCATAGGCGGGATTGACGGGGAAAGTGAGGATGGCGTTGGCGAGCGCGACATCGTCATTGTCGAGGCCGGTGCGTTCCGGGCCGAACAGGATGCCGTGTTTTTCGCCTGACAGTGTGGCGCGGGCGCATTCCGGCATGGCGGCGGCGGGGGTTTCGACGCGCTTGTACTGGCCGCGCTCGCGCGCGGTCGTGACCCAGACGAAGTTCAGGTCGGCGATGGCGTCCGCCGTGGTTTCGTAAACTTTGGCCTGCTCCAGCAGATGCACGGCGCCGGCGGCGGCGGCATAAGCCCCTTTTCGCCGGGCGCCGGTGCGCGGCCAGCCCTCGCGCGGGCTGACGAGGCGCAGGTCGGACAGGCCGAAATTGGCCATGGCGCGCGCGCACATGCCGATGTTCACGGCGAGTTGGGGGCGGACGAGGATGATGGACGGCCCGCCCTCGAACAGGGGTTTGGTGCGATCCGTGCCAGCTCCGACCAAGGTGTCCTCCCGAAAATGATCCGGCCGTAAGGGGCCGCCTCGGGGCCGTCATGGCCGGGCTTGTCCCGGTCCTCCACGCGGCGCCGCTGTGCGAGCTGGTGAAAGATATTGTCGGGCGGCTCGGCGGGATGCCCGGCGCAAGGCCGGGCATGACGTCCGCAGGTTGGCGGGTTTTAGGCGCGGGGGGTGGGGAAGGCAAGGACGACGCGTCAGCCGGCGCCGTCGCCCAGCGCGAGAAGTTGCGGCGTGATCGCGTAGATTTCCTCGCGCACGTCGCGCGACAGCCCCTTGACCCAGCGTTTCGGCAAGGCCTGCATGCCGTAATAGGCGCCGGCCAGCGCGCCGACCAGGGCGCCCGTCGTGTCGGCGTCGTCGCCGCGATTGACCACGCGGATCAAACAGTCCTCGAACGAGTCCGTCTCGAAGAAGCCGGCCAGAACCGTGCGCATGGTATCGACGACATAGGCCGTGGACGGGCCTTTGTAGGCGGTGAAGCGGAAGGCCTGATCCTGTTCGACCCATTCATCCGCCAAGCCTTTGAGCCGGGCCTTGTCGGGCGCGACCAGGGCGTGCTGGATCAGGCGGACGAACCAGACGCAGGCGGCGTCGGAGCGTTCGTGATGATGGGTGATGCGGCCCTGCGCCACCGCCCAGCCTTCGCCGGCGTCGGGCCGCTTAAGAGTCGCCAGCGCGATTGGCGTCACGCGCATGACCGCGCCATTGCCGGCGTCGCCTTCCGAGCGCTGCCCTTCCACCGTGCCATGCGTCATGAAGCGCCTGATGCCGCGCCGACAGGTGTTGCCGACGTCGAGCGGGCCGGAGCGCAGCCAGTCGGCGAAGTTTTGGGCGATGTCGTGGGCGTCGAAACCCTGCGTCTTGATCAGCGAGCGGGCCAGGGCGAGCGACATCTGGGTGTCGTCGGTGATCGCGCCCGGCTTGAGCTTGAGCCAGCCGCCGCCGACGATGTTTTTATGCACGCCATGGGTGGCGGCGATCTCGCGCTCCGTCATGAATTCGACGGTGGCGCCGAGCGCGTCGCCGATGGCGAAGCCGAGAAAGCTGGCGAGCGCGCGGTTTTCGATTGTCATGATTGCGGCGTTACCCAAAAATCGCCGCCGATGAGCAGCACCTCGCCCTCGCCCCGCAACGGGCGGATCGAAAGCAGGTTGTTGACGAAGACGATCTTGCTGACCGGCGCCCTTATGGCCACGATAATGTCGCCGAAACAGCCGGCGACATCCGGGTCGGTCGAGGTCGAGACGACATTGTTCAGCGAGACCAGGTTGCAGGCCCGGCGATGGAGGTGTGTCGCCTCGCACAGGTTGAGGCCGCGATAGAGCGTGATGTGGCTGCGCTCCTGGTGAATGAAGCGCCGCAGGATGTATTGGGTGAATTCGTAGAGCAGATCAAGCTGAGAATAAATGGAGTTGGAATGGAAGCGGCTGTCCATCTTCTCCTTGAGATAGGGCGTCCAGGCGCTCGGATCTTCGCGGACGAGCGGATATTTGTGATAGCTCGGCGCCAGCCCGAACCGGCTTTCGGCCCAGCCTTTCAGCACCGCGCCCTCGGCGCCGTTGGAGTCAAAGCCCCAGCCTTGCAGCAATTTCAGATAGCACGAGCGGAACGGCGTGCGCGCGCTCGACGGCGCCTGTTCGGCGTCGATGTGAAACAGCGCGTTCATGTAGAGCATGAAGGCGCGCTCGGCGTCGGCGAGCGTGGGGGAATCGTCCAGCATGGCGAACAGGTCGCGGTTGAAGGTGCGGACGTTGGTGATTTCGATGCGCGTGGCCGACGTGTTGAACTCGGGGCTGGACAGGAAATCCGCCGTGAATTCGATCAGGTTGGTCGGATGCGCGCGCTGCGTCATGGTCGGGCTCTGGCTCGCCTGTTCCTTATCGGCAGGAGCCGCCGTTTGTCCAGCGTTTTCGCGGCCTTCACGGATGCCGCGTCGCCGCGCCCGGCGAGTCGCCGTAGGACAGGATCGTCCGGGCGATGGCCAGCAATTCCTCATTGGTGTTGGGCTTGGAAAAGGCCGCGTCGGCGCCCTCGGACAGGGCGTTGTCGAGCACGTGGTTTTCCGTCGCCGTGGTCAGAACGATCGCCGGCACGCCGGTCAGGCGCATATCGTCGCGCAGGACGCTGAGGAAGCGTTCGCCGTTGACGACGGGCATGTTGAGATCGACGACGATAATGTCGGGCAGGTGGTTGAGCAGATCCTTGCACGCGACGTCGCCGAGCGCGTCCATGCCGTTTTCCGTATACGCGATCTCCAGATCGACCTGTTGCTCCAGAGCGGCCGTCTTGAGGGCGCGCTTGAGCAGAAAGGCGTCGTCGCGGTCGTCTTCCACGATCAGGACATGGCGGGAGCGGCGGTGTTCGGAAAATTCAGTCGGCATGGGCAATATCTGATCTTCGCGCGGGGGGGTGGGTTCCATTAACCCGTTGAAGGTGGGGTTTAAATGTCCGCTTTGTGGAGATAATGGGATTCGCTGGCGTACATGCGTCCGATCCTGGTCTGAACGGGGCGGGACTGGCGGACGAAAGCTTCGCTTTGGCCTTGGACGCCTTGTAGGGAAGCCTGCCTCACGGGCAACATGGCGGGCCGCGTCGCACCGGTCAATTCGCAATGCGCGCAAATGCCCGGCCGGGGGCGCGGCATAATGTCCGGACGGGGGCATCGCCCTGCGATCGAGGCCCCGACCCCCTCCTTTGGCGGTTGCGACGGGCTTGGAGGCAGGGGACTTGGGTGAACGAGTATAGTCGCTGTCAGGCCGGGAACTCCTTCTCCCCTTGCGGGAGAAGGGAACACGACCGCGCGCGCCTTTTCTTCATTCACCCGATTTCATTCACCCGATTGCCCTGGGCTTCGCGGCTTCCTCCCTTGACCGCGCCGCGCCGCTTGGGCAGTCTTCGCGCCGAAACGGAGGGGAAAGGACCCTGGCATGACGCTCGCTTATGATCCCGACAATATTTTCGCCAAGATTTTGCGTGGCGCCATTCCTTGCGTCAAAGTGTGGGAGGACGACAAAACCTTCGCCTTCATGGATGTGATGCCGCGCGCCGACGGCCATGTGCTGGTGATCTCCAAAGCCCCCGGCCGCAATATTTTCGACCTGGCGCCCGACGCTTTGTCCGACCTGATCCTGTGCGTGCAGAAAATCGCGCGCGCCGTGAAGGCGGGAACCGGCGCCGATGGCGTCACCATCCACCAGTTCAACGAACCGGCCGGCGGCCAGAGCGTGTTCCACATGCATTTCCATGTCATCCCGCGCTGGGAAGGCGTTCCGCTGCGCCCGCATGGCGGCGCCATGGCCGAGGCCGCCCTGCTGGAGCGCGATGCCGTGAAGATCCGCGCGGCGCTGGATTAAGGCGGCGGCCCCTCGCCCCCTGCCCTTTCCCGTAGACGCGGCGAGGGCATGAAACTCAACTGAAAATCCGCTCGGCCGCCTCCGCCAGCGCGGCGCTGTCCACCAGCGCGCCGCCAAAGCCGTCGCGCCGCGCTTGCTCCAACGTTTCCGCGCAACCGCGCGCATCCAGAATCGCCGGGGTTCCGGCGGCGGCGGCGGCGAACACGGTTTGGGCGCGGGCGGGCGCGAGGATCTCGGACTCTTCGTCCACGCCCAGCGCGCCCGCCAGCGCCGCGCCGTCCCATACCAGCCCGACCAGCCGGCGCGTCGCGCGCGCCATGCCGCCCAGCAAGAAAACCGCTTCGGGCAGGTCGGCGGCCGAGGCGAGAATGCGCGTCGCGCCGTCTTCCAGCGCGTTTTCCGCCTCGCGCACCGCCAGTTTGGCCCCGAGATGCTGCACGTCGCGGCCGCCGCAGGCCTGGGGCAGGATGATTCCATAGGGGGCCTGCGCCATCACCGTGTCGAGGTCGGACTCCGCGAGGCCCGAGGTCAGCGCGTGAATCCGCGCCAGCGCGCGCCGCCCGCGCTCGCGTAAAACCCCAAGCATTTCAGCCGCCTCTGGCGCCCCGCCCGCGCTCGCGTCAATGGCGACGGCCTCGGCGGCGCTGGCCAGGGCCTCGGCGAACAGCGCGGCGTCGCCGGCCGGAACGAGAAAAATCGATCGCATCGTCACCTCCGGGCGCCCTTCCGCGCGGGCGGGAGGGCCTGGATCCCTCCTTAGCATTCGCGGCGTGTTTCGCGAAAAGCCGGCGCCGCCTTTTTCGCGCGCCGAGACGCCCTGTTAAGCCAGTGTTTACCTAGATTTCGGATGATTCGTTAACCAGGCGGCGCCCCCGCCCGAGTCAGTCAGGTCCGCGCATGATCGTCCGTAAATTCATCCAATGGTCGCAGGGCGCCTCGGCGACCGCGCGCGCCAACGGCGTCGCCGCGCTGGCCCGCGCTTATCTTTACAGCGAAATGACCTTGGAAGACCGGCGCGAGGCGGAAAGCGCCTTCTTCGCCCTGCTCGACGATCCCTCGCCGCTGCCGCGCCACGCCATGGCGGAAGGATTCGCCGGCGCGCCCGACGCGCCGCCCGTCGTGATCCAGGGCCTCGCCCGCGACAGTTCGGAAATCTCCACCCTGGTGCTGGCGCGCTCGCCCCTGCTCGCCGACGCCGACCTGATGGATTGCGCCGTGGTCGGCGACGCCGCCGCTCAGGCCGCCATCGCGCTGCGCGCCGACCTTTCGCCCGCCGTCTGCGGCTCGCTGGCGGAAATCGCCGGACGCGAGGCCATCATCGCGCTGGCGGTGAACGAAACCGCCAATCTTCCCGATTTCGCTCTGCGCCGCATGGTCGAACGCTTCGGCGACGACGGGGAAGTGCGCGAGGCCCTGCTCGGACGCTCCTGGCTGCCCGCCGCCGTCCGCGCCGCCCTGGCCGACGCCGCCGCGCGCACGCTGTCCGCCTTCATCGTGTCGCGCCAATGGATCAGCACCGCGCGCGGCGAGCGCATCGCGCAGGAGTGCCGCGACCGCGCCACCACGATCATCTCCGCCGGCTGCGCCGCCTATTCCGAGGAAACCGCCGCGCTCGCCGCCTATCTGCGCGCGAGCAGCCAACTCACCCCCGCGCTGAGCCTGCGCGCGCTGCTGTGCGGCCAGAGCGGCCTGTTCGAGGCGTCGCTGGCGGAGTTGACCGGGCTGAGCGCCAAGCGCGTCGCCGGCCTGGCGCGCGAGCCCTGGTCCGACGCTTTCGCCGCCATCTACGCCAAAGCCGGGTTTCCCGCGGGCCTGCTGCTCGCCTTCCGCTCCACGCTGGCGGCGCTGGCGCGGATCAAGACCGACGGCGACGCCGACGAAGGCGCGCTGCGCCTGCCGCTGATCCAGGCGGTGCTGGCCGATTGCGAACAGGGCGACGCCGTCGCGCTGGCCAAGGTGATCTCGCTGCTGCGCCGCTTCGAACTCGACGCCGCCCGCGACAAGGGGCGGCGCGACGTCGCCCGCATCCAGGCCGAGGCCGCCGACGCGGAGCCCGTGGTGTTCGGCTTGCCCTCGACGCTGACGCCGCGCCTCGGCAAAGCGTCGGATGACGACGGGCTGCTGGTGGACCTCGCCGCGCTGGAGCGCGAACTGGTGGCCGCGTAAGTTTTACGCGGGCGTCACCTGCGGATCGCGGACGGCGGCGCCAAGAAACAGTTTCCTCAATGTTAATTAAGTCTCCCGGCGCCGCCGGCTCGCTCCATCTCGCGCTACACTCGCAGGCGTGGCGGCGAGAAGCGCCGACGCCGGCTCGCGGCCCGCGCCCGGTTGGCGCCCCGTCCGGACTTGTCGCCGCCCAAAAGGCAAAAACGACGCGATCACGGAGGAAATGACATGGGACGCAACACCATCATCTTCGCGGCGGCCGGCGCGGCCCTCGCGCTTGCGTCGGCGGCGTTCGCTCATCCGGCGGACAAATACATCGCCAAGGCCATGCTGATGACCGCCGCCGCCGAGGTGAGCGCCGACAGCAAGCAGGCGTTCGACCAGTTCAACCAGGGCAAGGGCAAATTCCTCACCGGCATGAACGGCAATATTTATGTGTTTTGCGTGCGCGCCGACAACGGGACATTCGTCGCGATGGGCAACACCAATGCGAAAGACCTGCTCGGCCAGGACGTGAGGACGCTGAAGGACGAGACGGGCAAGGCCTATGGTCAGGAAATTTACGCGGCTGGACGGAGGCCGGAAGGTGAGATCACCGAGGTCAGCTACCTTTTTGGCAGGCCGACCGACCCGAAGCCCGCCGCCAAGACCAGCTACGTGACGAGGGTGAATGACGATTTCACGTGCGGCGTCGGCTATTATAATTAGGCGACGCCGGGATCGCGCGCCTTGGGTCACGACCGCGCGCTGATTTTGCGCGCGGAAAATCCGCCTCGTTGGAGGATTTCCGCGCGAATTGTTTCCCCGGGGGCTTGGTTCGTCGTTGAACGCCGCCGCGTCCCGAGGAGACGCAAGGTCAACCTTGCATCAGCCCGGACGTCTTCAGCCAATAAAGCAGCACGAGCGTCTTGGCGTCGTGGATTTCGCCCCGCGCGGCTTGCGCCAGAACTTGCGAAAAATCCGCCTCGATCACCTCGATGTCCTCGCCCTCTTCCTCCAGGCCGCCGCCGGCGGCGACCCGCGCCCCAGGCGCGTAGGGCGCGACGAAGAAATAGAGCTTTTCCGTGGTGGCGGCGGGGCTGACGAACGCCTCGAACAGGAAGCGCGCCGCGCCGACTTCAAGTCCCATTTCCTCCAGCGATTCCCGGCGCATGCAGGCTTCCGGATCCTCGCCGGGATCGAGCGTGCCGGCGCAGGCCTCCAGCAGGCTGGGGCTGCGGTCGTTCATATGGGCGCCGAGCCGGAATTGCCGGATAAGCAGCACTTTGCCGCGCTCCGGATCGTAGGGCAGCACGGTCACGGCGTCGGGACGGCGGAACAGGCTGCGCTGGTGAGCCTCCCAGCGTCCGTCGGCGCGCTGCAACTGATAGGTGACGCCGGAATAGGAATATTTGTCGGAAACGAGGACGTTTTCTTCGAGGTCGCGCGGCAAAGGCGCCCTTTTTGGATTTTCGGTCATGATCAGTGCCTGAACTGTTCGCGCAAAATGCGCTCTTCCATGGAATGGCCGGGATCGTGCAGCAGCTCCAGACCGGTCGACTCGTCCATCGCGGCCGCCACCCGCACGATATCGCGGAACTCGGTATGATCGGCCACCGCCGACACCGGCCGTTTTTCCGGCTCCAGCACTTCGATGACCACCTCGGCCCTGTTGGACAGCAGCGCGCCGCGCCAGTGCCGGGGCCGGAAGGCGGACATCGGCGTCAGCGCCATCAGCGGCGCCTCGATCGGCAGGATCGGGCCGCCGGCGGACAGATTGTAGGCGGTGGAGCCCGCCGGCGTCGCCAGCAGCACGCCATCGGCGGTCAATTCCGAGAGACGACTCTGGCCATCGACGAAAATGCGCAGTTTCGCCGCCTGCGCGGACTGGCGCAGCAGCGACACTTCGTTGATCGCCCGCGCTTCCCTGGTTTCGCCGTTCATCGTTCGCGCCGACATTTTCAGCGGATGGATGATCGTGCTTTGCGCCTGGGCGAGCCGCTTGCGCAGGCCGGTCTCGCGGAACTCGTTCATCAGGAAGCCGACCGAGCCGCGGTTGAGGCCATAGATCGGCACGCCGCGCCCCATGAAGCGATGCAGGGTCTGCAACATCAGCCCGTCGCCGCCCAGGGCCACCACCACGTCGGCGTCCTCGGAATGGACGTCGCCATAGCGGCCGACCAGCCGCGCGCGGGCGTCCTCGGCCTCGGGCGCGCCCGAGGACAGGAAAAGGATTCGCTCGAACCGGCGTGTGCTGTGATGAGCCTCGGCCATTGCGAAAGCGCCGCCCCCATGCCTTGGGTCGAACGCCCCAATCGGGGCGAGGACCCGCGCGACAAATCGCCGCGCGATGGCTGAGAGCCTTAAAGCCCGAAACCGCGAAGGGCAAGCAATCTGGCGGCAAAACAGCCGTGCTCGCGGTTGCCGACGCGATTTGGGATAGTGCAATTCCGACGACGACAAATTCGATGCTTGTCGTTGACGAGGATCAAAAACATTGTGCCCACGATTTTCAATGCTAGACTTTACCCACGCGGAAAGGCGCGGGTGCGGCGTCGGGGCGGTTGAGTTGGGAGCGCGGCTTGGAAAGTCTGGTCGAAAAGGCCCTTGTGGAGACGGTGTTCGGGCGTATCGAAGCCAACACCCGCCTCGTTCCCTGTGGCGCGCACAAGGCCGCGCAGAGTCCCGGCCTGGACTGTTGCGACTGTGAAATCAAGGACCAGAGCGTCTGTTGCGCGCTCGACCCCGACGAATTGGACGCGCTGGAGCGGATCGGCCGCAGCCAGGGCTATCCCGCCAAGAGCACGATTTTCGAACAGGGCCGCGAGGCCGGCTTCGTCTATAATCTCACCGCCGGCGCGCTGCGGCTGTCGAAACTGCTGCCCGACGGGCGCCGTCAGGTCGTCGGCTTCGCCATGCCCGGCGATTTCCTCGGCCTCGATTTCGAACCCAACCACAGCTACACCGCCGACGCCCTGACGCCGGCCAAGCTCTGTCAGTTCTCGCGCGTGGGTTTCAGCGACATGCTCGACGACAAGCCGCGCCTGTTGCGCCGGCTGATGGCCATGGCCTCGCACGAACTGGCGCTGGCGCAGGAGCAGATGGTGGTGCTCGGCCGCCGCACCGCCGAAGAAAAGATCGCCGCCTTCCTGGTCGGCATGCGCAAGCGTTACGCGCGCATCCACGGCCCGTCCGTCCATGTGCCGCTGCCGATGACCCGGCTCGACATCGGCGATTATCTCGGCCTGACGGTCGAGACGGTGAGCCGGATGATGACCCGCATGGCGCGGGAAAAGACCATTGTCATCGTGCCCGACGGCGTGCGTCTGCTCGACGTGCCGCGCCTGGAGCGGCTTGCGGAAGTCTGAAATTTGTTTGCGCCGGATGAGAGACGCTGGTTTTTCGCCGGCGCGCGAACGGCTTTGACCGGCCCCGCCTTCTATGTCGCGCTGTCGCTGATGAGCACCGGCGCGCTCGCCCGCGCCGCCGATCTTCCGCCTGAAGCCGCCATGCTGGCCACCGCGCTGATCTGGGCCGGGCCGGGGCAAGTGCTGTTCTTCGGCGCGCTGGCGGCGAAAACCGCGCCGGCGGCGATCGCCTTCGCCGTCAGCCTGTCGTCGGTGCGGCTGCTGCCCATGTGCCTGTCCGTACTGCCCATGTTGCGCGCGGAAAAAACGCGGCGGACCACGCTGCTGCTGGCCGCCCATTTCATCGCGGTCACCGTCTGGACAGAATCGCTGCGCCGCCTGCCCGACATGGCGAAGGAACGGCGCCTGCCGTTCTTCTTCGGCTTCGCCCTCACCTGCGTCGGCCTGACCACGCTCACCAGCGGTCTCGGCTATTGGCTGACCGCCGCCCTGCCGGCTCCGCTCGCGGGCGGCCTGATGACGCTGTCGCCGTTCTACTTCCTCGCCGCCACGGCGCGGGCGGCGCGCGACGGTTCGGACTGGATCGCCATCGGCGCCGGCCTGGCGCTGGCGCCGCTGACCCAGGCTTTTGTCGGCGGCGGCTTCGACCTGCTGGTCTTGGCCGTGGTGGGCGGCGGCGGCGCCTGGCTCGCCAGTTTTTACGCGCGCAGGGTTGTGGCGTGAGCTTCGATCCAGCCCTCCATCCCTATCTCGCGGTCATTGTGTTGGGATTCCTGCCCAGCGAGGTCTGGCGCTGGCTGTCCGTGGTGATCGCCCACAAGATCGATGAGCAATCCGAACTGTTTCGGTTGGTGCGCTGCATCGCCACCGCCTTGCTGGTCGGCGTGGTGCTGAAGATCGTGGCCACGCCGCCGCGCGAACTCGCCGCCGTCCCGCTCTTGGCGCGCGGCGGCGCGTTCGCGTTCGCGGCGACGGCGTTTTTCGCCTTTCGCCGCTCCGTCTTCGCCGCCATATTCGCTGGCGAGGCCGCGATCGTGTTCGCCGCCTGGTGGTGGGGCTGACGACGGGGCAAAGCGCGTGTAGGTTGTGAGGCGAGGGGTTTTCATCGCCCGATATTTTTCGCGATTATTTGGAGGAGCGACCCGATGCGTATCCTGTTCGCCGCCAGTCTGGCCTGCGCCCTTGGCGCGTTTTTTGGCGCGCCCGCCGGCTTTGCCCTGCCTGTGGCGCACGGTCTGTCGGCGCCAGCCCCGCTCGTTCAGGCGAAGGGCAAGGCCAAGCCGAAAGCCGCCCGCGCCAAGGGCGGCAAATGCGCTGCGGGCGCGATCTGTCCGCTGGTCGGCGGCGGCGATTACTAATTACCAAGGAAGACAGCGTCATCAGCCGCGCTCAAGGCAACGTGCGGAGGCCGCGACGGCGGCGTTTTCCGCACGATTGAAGCTGGCGCAAAAGAATCCTTTTGGAACAGCACTCTACGCAGCCGAATGGTTTGGTTCCCAGAGGCGGAGCCTGTTTTTGTGTTATCTATGCAACGCCTCGACAATCTTTCTGTCAGCGGCTTGATCATTGCCGCTTATGGATGCACCTTGACGCTTGTAGTTGCACTTGGAGATTTCGAAAATGCGTGGTCTTCTTCTTTCGACCGCCGCCCTCGCGTCGATGGCTTGCTCCGCGCTGGCGGCCGATCTGCCCTCGACCAAGGCCGCCCCGGTCTATGTCGCCCCCGCCCCTGTTTTCACCTGGACCGGCTTCTACGTCGGTATCGAAGGCGGCGCGGCCTTCATCAACAACAGCATTCGCGACACCACCGGCGCCAAGGCCGACAACAACCCGACCGCCGGCCTGATCGGCGGCGTGGTCGGCTATAACTACGAATTGCCGAACAAGTTCGTGCTCGGCCTCGAAGGCGACGCCGGCGGCGTGCTCGGCGCCAAGCAGACCAAGAACAACGCTGGCGTTCCTTTCTATAACGACCACTCCTACTTCGCCGACGTTCGCGGCCGCGTGGGTTACGCCATCATCGATCGCGCCCTGCTCTACGTCGCGGGCGGCGTGGCCTTCGGCGACGTCAAGACCGGCTGGACCGGCGGCCCGTCCTACACCGACGACCGCGTGGGCTACACCATCGGCGCCGGCGTCGATTACGCCTTCACCAACAACCTGATCGGCCGCGTCGAATATCGCTACACCGATCTCGGCCGCGCCTGGAGCGGCAGTGTCGGCCTGCGCACCGAAACGGACTCCAACGCCGTTCTCGTCGGCCTGCTCTACAAGTTCAGCGGAGCGGACTACGCTCCGGTCGTCGCCAAGTACTGATCGCTGCGACCAAGTACGGATCGCTGCGACAGCGCTCATCATCGACCCGGCCCGCAAGGGCCGGGTTTTTCTTTTTCGCCCCTCAAAAATAGCTCGTCAACGCCGCCATGTCGGGCCGGGGCCGATCCTCGATCTCGCTCTCGACGCGGCCGATATGGATATAGCCGGCGATCTTCTCGTGGTCTTCGAGCCCGAGGCGGGTGAGGAAGGCGCGGTCGTAAGCGATCCATTCGGTCAGCCATGCCGTGCGGAAACCGAGGGCGACCGCAGCGACGGTCAGGGCCATGCAAACCGCGCCCGCCGACAGTTCCTGCTCCCACAGCGGGATTTTTACGTGCGGAACGGCGCGCGACACCACCGCGATCACCAATGGGGCGCGCGAAAAACGGGCGCGCTCAGACGCCTGCCGGTCCTCGCCGGCTTCCGGCTCCTTCGCGTGAAAAATTTCGGCGCAAAGCGCGCCAGCGCGGTCGCGGGCCTCGCCCTCGAACACGATGAAGCGCCAGGGCGCGAGCTTGCCATGATCGGGCACGCGCGCGGCGAGCGCGAGCATGTGTTCGATCTCGTCGCGGGTCGGCGCCGGCCCCTTCATGATTGGCGGCGGCGCGGAGCGGCGTCTGGCGAGCAGGTTCAGCGTGTCGTTCATGGCGTTTCCTCGATTTGCGCCAAAACATTGGCCGTAAAAATGTCGCTTTGTAAACCGATGTGGAAAAGCCATTGTGCGGAGATGAGAAGCCCCATGAGTTTTTGTCGCGCCGCGCCGCTGATCCGCCTGTTGGCGATCTGCCTGTCAGCGAGCGCGCCCGCCTTCGCTGGCGCGACCGTCAGCCTGAGCGCCGTCTACGCGCCCGCCGATTCGCAGCCGATCCGCGCGGGCCTCGCCTGGCGGGTGTTTTCCGCGCGCGCCGACGCCGACGGCTCTTTTCCCCTGGTGGCCGAGTCCAACGAACCCAATCCGGTGATGTCGCTGGACGACGGCGACTATATCGTCCACGCCGCCTGCGGCCTCGCCGGCGCCGCCAAACAGATTTCCGTGGGCGCCGCGCCGCTGTCGCAAAAGCTGGTGATGAACGCAGGCGGACTAAGACTGAGCGGCCTGCTCGGCGACGCGACCATTGCGCCCGCCAAGCTAGTCATCCAGGTCTATCTGCCCTCGTCGAGCGATCCGGAAGCCAAACTGATCCTGCCTAATCTGAAGGCCGGCGAATCCGTCTGCCTGCCGGAGGGCAATTATCATGTTGTGTCAAAACTGATGGATGCGTTCGGCGGCGGCGCCAGCGCCACCAATTCCGTCATTTACGCCGACCTGCGCGTGCTCCCGGGCAAGCTGACCACCGGCGAGTTGCGGCACCGCGCCGCCACCATGACGTTAAAGCTCGTGAACGCGGCCGGCGGCGAGGCGCTCGCCAACACCGCCTTCTCCGTGCTGACGCCCGGCGGCGACGTCATCCGCGAAATGATCGGCGCCTTTCCCTCGCTGGTGCTGGCTGAGGGCGAATATGTCGCCATCGCCCGCCACGAGAACAAGACCTATCAGGCCACCTTCAAGGTCGAGTCCGGCCAGGACCGCGATGTGGAAGTTCTGGCGCGGCAGCCGGAGCCGGAAGGCGACGCCAAGCCTTGATCCCAGAGCATTTTCACGTTTCGTGGAAACATGAAAATGCTCTGGGTTCTTGTTTTAACGCATTTTCTTCACGCGAACCGGTGTCCGCTTCGCTTGAAAATGCTTTAGCGCCCGGCCGGGCCAGGTGTTTTTTTGCGCTGCGACAAGCGCGGGGAGATAAATTTGCGCTATGGTCGCGGGTGGCGCTTCGATCCGCGCCGATGAGGGATTTCGACCATGACCATGGCGCGCGCAACCCTTGCAGCCTTATTCCTTCTCTCGGCGACCCCGGTTTTGGCGGGCGACATCGCGCAAGGCAAGAAAATCGCCCAGCGCTGGTGCGCCGCTTGCCATGTCGTCGCCATGGACCAGACACAGGCGAGCGCCGATGTCCCGACGTTTTGCGACATCGCGCAACGCAAGAGTGGCGAGCAGTTAAAACTCTTCCTGATCGATCCGCACCCGAAAATGCCCGACATGAGCCTGACGCGCGAGGAGATCGCCGACATCGTCGCCTATATCGAATCGCTGAAGCCGTGAGCTTTCGCCGCGCGCCTTCGCGCGCTTTTCCTTAATCCCGGTATCGATCGGCGACCGCCTTGATCTTGTCGTCAATGGCGAGGAAGGCGTCGACGACGTCCGGATCGAAATGGCGTCCCCGCCCATCGACGATGATGGCGACGGCTTGGTCGTGACCGAACGCCTTCTTGTAGACCCGTTCGCTGATCAGGGCGTCGTAGACGTCGGCCAAGGCCATCAAGCGCGCCGACACCGGAATGTCGGCGCCCGACAGCCCACGCGGATAGCCGCCGCCGTCCCATCTTTCGTGATGATTGAGGGCGATTTCCTGAACGCAGGCCAGAAATTCGACTTTCATCCCAAGTTGGTTCTGCGCCGTCTCGATCGCCTGATGGCCGATCGTCGTGTGAGTCTTCATGATCTCGAACTCTTCCGGTTCGAGCCGTCCGGGCTTGCGCAGAATATGATCGGGAATGCCGACCTTGCCGATATCGTGCAAAGGCGCGGATTTGAACAGCATCTCGATTTGCTTCTCGCTGAGCGCGTGCGCAAATCCGGGATGGCTTTTCAGTTTCCTCGCCAGTTCGCGCACGTAGTGCTGGGTGCGGCGGACATGATTGCCCGTTTCGTTGTCGCGCGTTTCCACCAGAGCGGCCAAGGTCAGGATCGCGGCGTCCTGGCTGGTCGTCAAATCGTTGGTGCGCTTACGCACTTCGTATTCGAGTATGGAATTCTGGTTGCTGAGCGCGAACTGGGCCGCCCTTAGGGTATCTTGTACAACAAAGTCCTTGCGTAATACGTATTCGCGCCACCATCCGATGCCGGCCGCCAGCATGAACAGCGTTATGACATGATAGGAAAAATATACAAAACTCAACGTTGTTTCAGTAGAATCGGCGAACATGGTCGCTTCAAAGGCAAACAGAATGAAGCCGCCGGCCGCCAGCGCGAAATTGAATTGTATGCCAAGAATAAGGAAGCAGTATATTTGCATGAAGACGAAATTCAGAATGCCGACCCACGACTTCAGGCCCATGCCGCCCTGGCGATCGATTTCGAGCAGGATGGCGAACAGGCTGGCGCCAACCAGGGCGATGAAAATCGCCATCACCAACTGCCAACGCATGCGCGCATATTGCGTGAACGAGAAACCCAACCCGGCGCCGAGGATCGGCAGGCAGACGCTGAGTCTCAGGTCGTTGCCCGCGTTGCTCGGAAATGCAAGGCAATCGGCGGTGAAATCGCCGACAATCAGGATTGCGCCGACCAACAGGCTCGCCTGCGCGTAGCGGTAATAAAATTTGTTGTAGAATTTTCGGAACCTCTGCTCGTGGTCGTGATCCGGGAACGACAGCAAGAGCCTGAGCGGCAGGCGGGCGAAATAGCTGGGGTCGGCGTTGCGGAGCGTGTCTTCCATGCCAAAATCCGGCGCGGAAGCATCGAAATCAAAAAGAGACGAGCGGTCATTCATCGCCGGGGCCGCCTGTGTTGAATGAGACCTGACGAATGGATCGGCGCCAACGCGACGCGCCCGCCGCAACCAAAGCGAGGCGTGTGGATATTTTTGGTTGGGTCAGCATGCAATGGATCTGGTTTCGGGTGCGACCCAAATCTGGGCATCACAACCCTAGATTGAACAGCTTACGAATTGATTGCGTCACCGCCGGGCGCCGATCCCCTCGCGCGCGGCGGCCAAGCGGGCGAACCCGCGCTCCATCCGAATGAATCCGGCTTCACTCAAGCGTCTTGCTATCTCGGCGCTTGGCGTTCGTCCCGCCCGCGCCCCGTCACGGCGACGGATTGCCGCGCAACTGGTGAATGGCGTCGATCCCGCGCAAAACCTCCGGAGGCAGGTCGCGCGGCGCGTCGAGGATGATTTTCAGTTGCTCCAGATTGGTCGCGCCGATGATGTTGGCGGTGACGAAGGGGCGCGAGGTGACGAACGCAAGCGCCAGATGCACGGGATGCAGGCCGAATTCCTTGGCCAGGGCCAGATAATCCTCGATCGCCGCGTCCACGCCCGGTTTTTCGTAGCGCTGGCCGCGATCGAACAAAGTGCTGCGCGCGCCGGGCGGGCGGGCGCCGTGGAGATATTTGCCGGTGAGAAAACCCTGCGCCAGCGGCGAATAGGCCAGCAGTCCGACCTGTTCGCGGAAGGCGAATTCGGCGAGGCCGATCTCGAACTGGCGGTTGAGCAGATGATAGGCGTTCTGGATCGAAACCGGGCGCGGCCCGACGCCGGCCTCGGCGACGCGCAAGAATTGCGAGACGCCCCAGGGGGTCTCGTTGGACAGGCCGAACTGGCGAATTTTGCCCTGCGCGACCAACTCTTGCAGGGCGCTCGCGGTTTCCTCGAACAACACGCCGTCGGGGCCGCCGCGATCCTCATAGGCGTTGGACAGGCCGTCGAACAGGACCAGCGGCCGGTCGGGCCAATGCAACTGATAGAGATCGATGTAATCGGTTCCAAGCCGCTTCAGCGAGCCTTCGACGGCGTGAAAAATGTTTTTGCGGTCGAGCCGCGCCTCCTGGCCATTGCGGAACCACGGCATGGTCGTGCGTCCCACCACCTTGCTGGCGAGGACGATTTTTTCGCGGTTTTTTCTCTCGCGAAACCATTCGCCGATAATGGTTTCCGTGGCGCCATAGGTCTCCGCGCGCGGCGGGATGGAATAGAGCTCGGCGGTGTCGAAGAAGTTCACGCCATGGGCGACGGCGTAATCCATCTGCGCAAAGGCGTCGGCGCGGTCGGTCTGCTGGCCATAGGTCATGGTGCCCAGGCAGATTTCCGAAACTTTTATGCCGGCGCGGCCGAGCGAGCGTGTCTTCATTTCAAAGTCCCAAACTTCAGGAGAGCCTTGCGCAGGCAGGCGGTGAACAGGGTGAGATCGCCGAGCGGCAGTTTCGTTTCCGCGCGCAGCACGGTCTGGCCCGAGGCTTTCAGCGCGCAATCCAGCATGAGATTGTCGGCATTGCCGAATTTCTCGATTTCAAAACCGTGGGCGTCGCACCAGCCGCCCTGCGGGGTGGGATGCGCCCCCAACGATTCGGCCACGCGGTCGAACAGGTCGGCGGGATCGTTGCTGTAGGCGAACGCCGGCTTGCCCAGCGCCGCGACATAGCCCAGTTCGAACGCCGCGCCAGGGTCGGCGCCGAGGCCGCGAAACGGCGAGAGGTTGAAGATGGCGGCGTCGGCCTGCCCGATCAGGGCCAGATTGGCGGCGTAGATGCGTTGGTCGCGCCCCGCGCCCTCAGGCGTTTCAGTGTCGAGCGGGTACAGGCCGACAAAGCCGAATTCCTGGCAGAGCGACTTCTTGCGCAAGCCGACATCCACGGCGTCGGGAAGGAAAACTTCGGGACCGGCGAGATAGATTTTCCTTCCGTTCACACACACCCCCATTCGCCTATCTATATTATAGGAAGATACCGCCGCGCCTCAAGCCCGGCGCAAGCTTCGCCGCTTAAAAGTTTTCAGGCGTATCGCTCCGACCGCCGTCCACGGACCCGGCCATGAAGCTCACGATAAGAGCGCAATTGCGCTTGATGACAATCGGTTTTTTCACCGTCATGATTCTGGCGTTCGCAGGGATCTGGCTCAGCGTGAACATGTTTCGCGAGGTTCAGGACGCAGGCGCCCACACGGCCTCCCTCGCCGACAAGGCGCAGGACGCCGCCGGCATAGGCGCGCGGCTTTACCGCATCATCGCCGACGCGGAGATCAATCACGATCTCGCCGCCACACGCAAGTCCTGGAGCGAGGCGCTGGCCGCCGAACAGGCCCTGGTCGCGGATTTGCGAACCATGCTGCTCGCCCCGGCCGAGCGCGAGGCCCTGAGCGCCGGCGCCGCCGAAATCGAACGGCTGGTCGGGATCTTCACCGGCGAGATGATGCCGAAGCTCGAAGCTCATGAAGATCTGAACGCGGACATCAGGGCTCTCGACGGCAAGATCGATGAAATCGTCACGGCCATCATCAAGCCCTTCTCCGGCTTGCGCGACAACCTGTTGCGCGGCTCGCGGGAGGCCGACGAAGCCTTCGACCGCCTGACCGACCTGTTCCGCTCGATCTCGCTTGCGGTCATGACGCTGCTCCTGCTGGCGACGGCCGGTTTCAGCCTGCTGGTCAGCCGCAACATCACCTCCGGCGCCGCCGCCCTCGACGGATCGATGCGGAGGATCGCGACCGGCGAACTCGGCGCGGAGACCGCCGGCCTCGGCCGCCCCGATGAGTTCGGGGACATGGCGCGGACGCTGGAGACAATGCGGGGCGCGCTGGCGCAAAGCGAAAGCCTCAAGGCGGAGAGCCTCGCGCGCGACCGCGCCGACCGCGACGCCCTGAGCCGGCGCGAGGGATTGGCGAAGGATTTCGTCGCGCGGATGCTGCGGATGGCGGCGGGATTCGTCACCGCGTCGCAATCAGTGGCGGACTCGGCGGAAACGCTTTCCGCGACCGCCCGGAAAACCTCGCAGGAGCTGAGCGCCGTCGTCGGCGCCGCCCGCCAGGCCGCCGAGAGCGTTGACGCCGCCGCGCAGTCTTCCGAATCCATGGCGCAGGCCGCGCGCGACATCAGCGCCCATGTCTCGCATTCGGCGACGGTCGCCGACGGCGCCTTCAACGAGGCGACGGCCTCCAACGAGAAAATCGCGGGCCTCGCCGGCGCGGCGGAGGCGATCGCCGAGGTCGTGTCGCTGATCCGGGGCATCGCCGACCAGACCAACATGCTGGCCCTGAACGCCACCATCGAGGCGGCCCGCGCCGGGGAGACCGGTAAGGGCTTCGCCGTCGTGGCCAACGAGGTCAAGGACCTCGCCAGCCAGACCAGCCGGGCGACGGAAGCCATAACCGCGAAAGTGGCGAGCATCCAGTCCGCCTCCGACTCCGCCGTGGCTTCCATCGGCGCCATAGCCAATGTCATGGGCGACGTGAAATCCGTGGCCCAAACCATCGCCGGCGCGGTCGAGGAGCAGCGCGCCGCGACGCAGGACATCGCCGCCAGCTGCCGCTCGGCCGCCGAGGGCGCCGCGCGCGTCACCCAGTCGATGGACGGGGTCAAGGCCGCCGCCGAACAGACCGAAAGCTCCTCAAGCGGCTTGCGCGCATTGTCCGGGACATTGTCCGAACAGGCCGCCGATCTGCGCGGTTCGGTCGAGTCCTTTGTCCGCGATTTCGCCGCCTGACGCGGTTGCCGCGGGATCGCTTCGCGATCCGCGCAAACAAGACGCAAGGACGCGCTTGCGCCCGCGTGGGATTGCCCGCCGCGCGCGCCGCGCCTAATCTTGGCCAAAAGGAGACGCGACAATGGTCAAGGCGATCCGCATTCATCAAACCGGCGGCCCGGAAGTCCTGCGCTATGAGGACGTTGACCTGCCGGCGCCCGGCCCCGGCGAGGCGCAAATCCGCCAGCACGCCGTGGGCGTGAATTTCATTGACGTCTATTACCGCACCGGCCTCTATCCCACGCCCACGCCGTTCACGCCCGGCAACGAGGGCGCCGGCGAGGTTTTGGCCGTCGGTCCGGGCGTCGAGGGTTTCAAACCCGGTGACCGCGTCGCCTATGCCGGCACGCTCGGCGCCTATGCCCAGGCGCGCAACATTGATGCCAAATTTCTGGCGCATCTGCCGGCGGAGATTTCCTACGAGACCGGCGCCGCCATGATGCTCAAGGGGCTGACGGCCGAATATCTGCTGTTCCGCTCTTATAAAGTGCAATCGGGCGATGCGATTCTCGTCCATGCGGCGGCGGGTGGGGTCGGGTTGATCCTGTGCCAGTGGGCGAAGAAACTCGGGGCCTTCGTGATCGGCACGGTGGGGAGCGCGGACAAGGCGAAACTGGCGCGGGAGGCCGGGGCCGACGCGACCATCCTCTATCGCGACGAGGATTTTTCCGCGCGGGTGCGGGAGATCACCGGCGGCCAGCTTTGTCACGCGGTTTACGATGGCGTCGGCAAGGACACGTTTCCGGGCTCGCTGGACTGCCTGCGGCCGTTTGGGACTTTTGTCAGTTTTGGTAATGCGTCCGGGCCGGTCCCGCCGTTCAATCTCGGCCTGTTGTCGCCGAAAGCCCTGTTCGTCACGCGCCCCTCGCTGTTCGCCTTCATCGCCGACGCGGCGCGCCTGCGCGAAATGGCGGCGCGGCTGTTCGAGGCCGTGGCGTCCGGCGCGGTGAAGATCCCGGTCCACGCCACGCGGCCGCTGGCCGAGGCGGCGGAGGTCCATCGCGCGCTGGAGGGACGCGCCACCACCGGCGCGACCGTGATGATTCCGTGAGGACTTGGCGGCGCGCCCCCTCACCCGTCTCCCGCAAGGGGAGAAGGTGGGCGGCGGCGTGATCGAGTTCAATCATAAAGCGAAACGCTGCGGAGGCGAATCCTTCTCCCCTCGCGGGAGAAGGTGGCGCGAAGCGCCGGATGAGGGGGCCTCGCGCGCTTACACCACCGCGCCGTGCAGGTCATAGGCTTCGGCGCGGTCGATCTTGACCGTGACGATGTCGCCGACGCGCAGGGGGCGGCGAGCGCTGAGGAAAACCTTGCCGTCGATTTCGGGCGCATCGGCCTTGGTGCGCCCTTCCCCGCCGCCGGGAAAGACCTTGTCGATGAGGACAGGTAGGCGCTTGCCGACTTTTTCCCGCTGGCGCCGCGCCGAAATCTTTTGCTGGCGCTCCATGAAGCGCTTCCAGCGGCTCTGCTTGACCTCTTCGGCAACCTGCGGCAGGCCGAGGGCGTTGGCGGGGGCGCCGGCGACCGGCTCGTATTTGAAGGCGCCGACGCGGTCCAGTTTGGCTTCGTCGAGCCAGTCGAGCAGAAGTTCGAAATCCTGCTCGGTTTCGCCGGGGAAGCCGACGATGAAGGTCGAGCGCAGCGTCAGGTCGGGGCAGACCTCGCGCCACGCCTTGATGCGGTCCAGCACTTTTTCGACATTGCCCGGCCGCTTCATCGCGCGCAGCACATTGGGCGCGGCGTGCTGGAAGGGAATATCCAGGTAAGGCAGGATCTTGCCCTCCGCCATCAGCGGAATCACCTCGTCCACATGGGGATAGGGATAGACGTAGTGCAGGCGGGTCCACACGCCGAATTCGCCCAACTCCCTGGCCAGATCGAAGAATCTTGCGCGCACGTCGCGGTTTTGGAATTGGCTTGAGGCGTAGCGCAGGTCCTGCCCGTAGGCGGAGGTGTCCTGCGACACGACCAGAAGCTCCTTCACGCCGGCTTTCACCAGCTTTTCGGCTTCGCGCAAAACCTCGGCCGCCGGGCGCGAGACGAGGTCGCCGCGCAGTTTCGGGATGATGCAGAAGGTGCAGGCGTTGGCGCAGCCTTCGGAAATCTTCAGATAGGCGTAATGGCGCGGCGTGAGCTTTATGCCCTGCTCCGGCAGCAGATCGACAAAGGGATTCGTGACGGGCGGGGCGGCGCGATGCACCGCCGCCATCACGCTCTCGTAATCCTGCGGGCCGGTGATGGCGGATATATTGGGGTAGGCGTCGAGAATCGGGCCGGGATCGGCGCCCATGCAGCCGGTGACGATCACCTTGCCGTTTTCGCGCAGGGCCTCGCCGATGGCGGCGAGCGATTCGGCCTTGGCGCTGTCGAGGAAACCGCAGGTGTTGACGATCACGGCGTCGGCGCCGGCGTGCGCGCGCGAGATCGCATAGCCCTCGGCGCGCAGGCGGGTGAGGATGCGCTCCGAATCGACCAGGGCCTTGGGGCAGCCCAGCGAGACGAAGGATATGCGCGGTGTGTTTGGCTCGGTCATGCCGGGGGTTTAAAGCGCCAACGGCAAAAAGCAAAGCGCGGCCGGAGCGCTGCTCCAACCACGCCGATCTCGCGCCGAGGCGCGGGCTATTTTCCCAGGAACGGCAAGCTGTCCGAACCGAACTTGTAAATCAGGCCGACCAGCAGGGCGTTTGACGTCTGGGCGAAGGGAACGCCAAGGACGCCGGAGGATTTTCCGAGATCGGTGTAACGATATTCAGCGCGGGCGACGAATTCCTTGACGAAGGCCCAGTCCACGCCGGCGCCGACGGTGTAGCCGACCCGGTCGGAGCCGACCGTTCTGTTGCTCACATCGCCGAAAGCGACGCCGCCGGCGGCGAAGACGAGCACATTGGGCGCCGCGATATAACCGAGGCGACCGCGAATGTCGGCGTAATAGCTGGAATCGGCCGTGCCGTAGGATTTGGCCTGGCGAGCGCCGAGGATGGCCCCGCCATTGGCCTCGACGCCGAGGAGAAGATTGTTGGGCAGGACGTAATTGTAGCCGCCAAGCGCGCCGGCGAGGCCGGGGTCGCGGTCGAAGGTGTAAGTCGCCCTGGGCGCATATGCCTTCGTGTCCAGCCAGTCCACGCCGCCTTCGAAGCCCAGGTAGAAGCCGGTCCAGGTGAAGGCCGGCTCCGGCGCCGCCGGCGCCGACTTGGCGGAAGGCAGATCGCCAGCGAGCGCCGAGCCGGTCAGAGCGGCGAAAACAAGGGGGAAAAGCGGAAAACGACTCATGAGAAAGACCCGACGTTGAGGATTGGCTCGGAGGATTGGCTCGGGTTAATATAATACTTATACGATAGAATTTAACAACTTAAGAATCGCCGCCACGCCGCATTGAGCCGGCCTGTTGCGCAAATACGACAGGTGGAGACTCCGCCGCCCGGAGAACGCCGGCGCGGGACGCCAAATGCAAAACGCGGCCGGAACAGGGTTCCGACCGCGCTCACGATTCTCATGGCGCCGGGACGACCCGGCGCCATGCCATTGATGGTTCTCAGTACTTGGCGACGACCGGGGCTTCCGGCGCGCCGAACTTGTAGAGCAGGCCAACCAGCACCGCGTTGGAGTCCTGCTTCACGCGGACGCCGGCGATGTTGGCCTTGTCGAAATCGGTGTAGCGATATTCGATGCGGCCGATCAGGTTGTTGGTGCAGGCGTAGTCCAGGCCGGCGCCGATGGTGTAGCCGATGCGGTCGTCGGTCGTGCCGGCATACTTCACATCGCCGAAGGCGACGCCGCCAGCGACGTACAGCAGGGCGCGATCAACGACCGTGTAGCCGACGCGGCCGCGGACGTTGGCGTAATAGTTGGAATCAACCTTGACGCCATTGACGGTCTTGTCGGAACCGAGCACGCCGCCGGCGTCGCCTTCGAGGCCGAGCACGAACTTGTTGCCCAGATCGTAGTTGTAGCCGACCACGCCGCCGACCAAGCCGCCGGTGCGGTCATAGGAGACGCTGTTGCGGGCCTTGGTGTTCAGGAAGTCGGCGCCGCCTTCGATACCAGCGTAGAAGCCGGTCCAGGAGAAGGTCGAGACCGGCACGAAGGCCGGAGCGGACTTGCGGGACGGCAGGTCGGACGCGAAAGCGGAACCGGTCATGGCGACGGCGGCGACGGTGGCGAGCAGAATTTTGCGCATTGATATTGCCTCGTTTTTTTTCACAATGGTGAGCCTGAGTGACAAAATCGCGGCGCAAAGGCAATAGTCGAGTTTACGCCACGGCGCCTTTCCGAGAGGCTGTTGCTATTTCGCAACGCAATTGCAGGCGCAAAAAAAACGCATCCGGAACTCGCGTTCCGGATGCGTTCGCGGAGAAGATGCGCCGGGCGAGCCCGGCGCAAACGATCTCAGGACGTCAAGCGATCTCAGTACTTGGCGACGACCGGAGCGTAGTCCGGCGAGCCGAACTTGTAGAGCAGGCCGACGAGAACGGCGTTGGAGTCCGTTTGGGTGCGCAGGCCGACATTGCCGGTCCAGGCGCGGCCGAGATCGGTGTAGCGATATTCGACGCGGCCGATCAGGTTGCTGGTGAAGGCGTAATCGACGCCGGCGCCGACGGTGTAGCCCACGCGGTCGTCGGTGTAGGACGGGCCGCCGGTCCAGCCGGTCTTGACGTCGCCGAAGGCCACGCCGCCCGCGACGTACAGCAGGGCGCGATCGATGAAGGCGTAACCCACGCGGCCGCGAACGTCGGCGTAGTAGGAGCGGTCGTTATAGAAAGGAACGCCAGAGTTGTTCTTGGTCTGCTTGGCGCCGAGCACGCCGCCGGCGTTGCCTTCGAGGCCGAGCACGAACTTGTTCGGGAATTCGTAGTTATAGCCGACCACGCCGCCGATCAGGCCGGCGGTCGGGTTGTTGTCGGCCTTGGCGCCGGTGGTGTCGCGGACGCTGTTGTTGATGAAGTCCGCGCCGCCTTCGATACCGACGTAGAAGCCGGTCCAGGAGAAGGCGGAAACCGGGGCGATATAGGCCGGGGCGGCCTTGCGGGACGGCAGGTCGGCGGCGAGGGCCGAACCGGTCAGCGCCACGAGGGCGACGGTGGACAGCAGAATGTTACGCATGATTGCCTCTTGTCTTGGTTTGCGAAACGCCCCGGCAACATGTCCCGTGAGAGCCTTTGTCGCAACTCTAAAAGTCGCGGGAAGAGGTATTCACTGGACCCTTGTGGCCATTGGGCAACAATTTTGGGCTTCGCCCGGGTGAAATGCGGCTGGATTGCGGCGCCAACAAGGCATCTATGACAATTCAGCCACAAGATCGTGGTTTTTACTTGGTCCTTCTCGGAGACGTCGCGCGATAGGCGCGCGGCTCCATTTCGATTCGACGCTGGACTCGATTTTTTGATCGAACTCAATCCAGCAATTGCATTGTCCGGGCGTGACGCTGGGTCACACCGTCCCTCCCGCCAAGTCACAGTTAATGCGGGAAAGGTTTCGCCATCCTTACCAGAATGGTTGGCATTCGACCGTCGTGGTTAAGCGCGCGTTACCGCGCCGGGCGGCGATCGCGCCGGGGGCATGGAGCATCCCCGCTTCACTTGAATCGGGAATACTCTTGAGTTCCTTCGGAACCGCATGATCTTTTCCAAAAACCGGTGTCCACTTTTTGGGATCATGCTTCAGGGCGACGCAGCGCAACACCTGAATCGATGGCGACTCAAGGCGATCGGGTTCAGCATAGGATTGCGGCGGATGGCGGCGCCAACATTGGAGCGTTTATTTCGCTTCGTCGCCTAAGCGCGCCGCGAATCGGCGAACCGCGCGATCAAGGCGCCGAGTTCGGGATCGGACACGTTCGCGGCCGCTTCCTCCGCGCCAAACCAGCGGGTCTCGCGCTCGCCCTTCTCCGGCCAGTCCCGACGCTGGCGGATCACGCGCAGGGGGAACACATCGACCTCGCAGGCGGCGGATCTCCCGCGCGAAAACGTCTTGGCATAGGTGAAACGGCCGAACGGGGTCTCGTCGATGACGCCGAGCAGGCCCGCTTCCTCCAGCGCCTCGATGGCCGCCGCGCCAAAGGCGGCGCGGCCCGCCATCGGCCAGCCCTTGGGAATGATCCAGCGCCGGGTTTGCCGCGATGACACCAGCATGATTTCGAGACGATCGGTCAAGCGCCAGGGCAGAGCCGCGACTTGGCGCGCGATCCCTTCGCCGGACTTCTTGTTCGGCTTGATCGGCTTGATCGACTTGACCGGCTTGATCGACTTGACCGGCTTCATGTGAACACCCCCGCCAGCCAATAGACGAGCGCCGCCGTCAGGCCCGACGCCGGCAGGGTGAGCACCCAGGCGACGACAATGCTTTGCGCCACGCTCCAGCGCACGGCCGAGGTGCGCTTGACAGCGCCGATGCCGACAATGGCGCCGGTGATCGTATGCGTGGTGGAAACCGGCACGCCGAGCGCCGTCGCGGTGAACAAGGTGAGGGCGGCGCCCGTTTCCGCGCAAAATCCCGGCATGGGCGTGATTCGGGTGATCTTCGATCCCATGGTGTGGACGATGCGCCATCCGCCCAACAGCGTGCCGAGCGCCATCGCGCTCTGGCAGCACAGCACGACCCAGAAGGGCACGGCGAATTCCTGGCCGCTCAGGCCGTGCGCATAGAGCAGCACGGCGATGACGCCCATGGTCTTCTGCGCGTCATTGCCGCCGTGACCGAGCGAGTTGAGCGAGGCCGAGAAGAATTGCAGCACGCGAAATGTCGAATCGACGGCCACGGGCGTGCGGCGCGCGCAGATCCAGGACACCAGGAGAATCAGAAAGGACGCCAGGAAGAAGCCGGTGAGCGGCGAAAGCACGATGGCCGCGACCGTCTTGCTCAAGCCCGCCCAGACCACGGCGCCGGTCCCGGCCTTGGCCACGCCGGCGCCGACAAGGCCGCCGATCAGCGCATGCGACGACGAGGAGGGAATGCCGACCAGCCAGGTCAGCACGTTCCAGACGATCGCGCCCGAGAGCGCGGCGAAGATCAAATGATCGTCCACGAACCGCTGGTCGACGATGCCGCTGCCGACCGTGTGCGCGACATGGAGGCCGAAGAAGAAGAAGGCGATGAAGTTGAAGAAGGCGGCCCAGGCCACCGCATAGCGCGGGCTCAGCACCCGCGTCGAGACAATGGTGGAGATGGAGTTCGCCGCGTCGTGCAGGCCGTTCAGGAAGTCGAACAGCAGGGCGACGACGATCAGCGCGACCAGGGCATAAGTGACGCCGGCCATCATGGCCTCACAAATGTTCGAGCAGGATTCCGCTCATTCGGTTGGCCACGTCTTCAAAGCTGTCCACGACCTTTTCCAGATGCGAATAAATCTCCGCGCCGACAATATAGGCCATGACGTCCTTGTCCCGATTGGCCTGGAACAGCTCCTTCAGGCCCGCGAGATAGAGGATGTCCGCCTGGTCCTCAAGCTTGACGACCCGCTCGTTGGCGGCGTTGATTTTCGCGGAATTGGCGTTGATGGCGCGCAGCAGCGGCAGCGTGTCCTGGACGATTTTCGCGACCTCGATGATCACATCGCCGATGCGCGCCATATGCGGCGTGAACGCGGTCACGTCGTAAAGCGAGATCGCCTTGACGGTCTGGCGCATCTGGTCCACGGCGTCGTCGAGATCGTTGATGAGTCCGTGAATGTCGCCGCGGTCGAACGGCGTGATGAAACTGCGGCGCAAGGCCAGCAGCACGTCGCGGGCGACATCGTCGGCCTGGTGTTCGTAGGCGGTGATCCGGTCGCACAGGGCGGGAACATCGGCGCCGCCATCGAGCAACTTACGGAAGCACAGCGCCGCCTCCACCGCGATCTTCGCATGGGCCTCGAACAGATCGAAAAACCGATCTTCCTTGGGCATCAGCGCCCTCAACCAGCCCAGCATGGCGCCCCCGCGCAAAGTGACAATTTTACGACCGTTTTATGACAACTCCCTAGGCCGTCATGACAAATTTGTAAACAGCGCCGGCGCCGCACCTAATCCCAATGGCGCCGGAGCTGTTCGCGCGCCGTCAATAGGCGCGCGCAATGATGATGTCCTCGACCGCCGGCCGGCCCGTGAACACGCAGACGCCGGACGCTGGTCCCTGGCCGACGGGAACATTGCGCAGCGTCAGCTTGAGCGCCTTGAGCCGGACTTCGATCGCCTCAAGATCCGCGCCCGATGGCCGCGCCCAGGGCGCGCGCACCCAGCCTCTAAAACCTTGCTGGGCGTCGTCGTCGGTCGCCGCGCCGAAAAAGGCGGCTATGGCGTCGAAGTCTTTGAGGTCGGAGCGGATATTGCCGTCGAGCCGGGCCTTGGCCTCGTCGAACAGGTTTTGCTGGATTTCCGCCAGCAGGCCGGGAGCGTGGCTGAGAAATTTTTCGCGCGCGAAACCCGTGGAAATCACCTTGTCGCCGTCGCGCAGCTTGTCGCGGCGAATCAGCGTCACATTGTCGCCGGCCATGTCGCGCGGGCCGATTTCGAGCAGGATCGGCGCGCCGCGGCGCAGCCAGTCCCAGCGCTTGTTGGCCGAGCGCACCGGCTTTTTGTCGAGATGCGCGCGCACGGGGAGACCGAAAGCTGTGAGTTGGTCGAGCTCGCTTTTGAGCTTCTCGCAATAGGCCAGAAGCTCGGCGTCTTCGGGCTTTTCGCGCAGCATCGGCACGATGACGATTTGTTTGGGGGCGATGCGCGGCGGCAGGCGCAGGCCGTCGTCGTCGCCATGCGTCATGATGACGCCGCCGATCAGGCGGGTGGACACGCCCCAGCTCGTGGTGTGGCAATATTCAAGCTCGCCCGTCGCCGACTGGAACCGGATGTTCTGCGCCTTGGCGAAATTCTGGCCGAGATAATGCGAGGTGCCGGCTTGCAGCGCCTTGCCGTCCTGCATCATGGCTTCGATGGAGAAGGTCGAATCGGCGCCGGGGAAACGCTCGTTCTCCGGCTTCTCGCCGACCATGACCGGCATGGCCAGGATATCTTCGGCCAGCACCCGATAGACTTCGAGCATTTTCAAGGTCTCTTCGAGCGCGTCTTCCTTGGTGGCGTGGGCGGTATGGCCCTCCTGCCACAGGAATTCCGTGGTGCGCAGGAACAGGCGGGTGCGCATTTCCCAGCGCACCACATTGGCCCATTGATTCACCAGGACGGGAAGATCGCGATAGCTGGCGATCCAGCGCCGAAAAGCGTCGCCGATGATGGTTTCCGAGGTCGGGCGCACCACCAGCGGCTCTTCCAGCTCCGAGGTCGGATCGACCACCAGCTTGCCGTCCACCGTTTTCAGGCGATGGTGGGTGACAACAGCCATTTCCTTGGCGAAGCCCTCGACGTGGCTGGCTTCCTGGGCGATGAAGCTCATCGGGATGAACAGCGGGAAGTAGCAGTTCTCGTGTCCGGTTTCCTTGATGCGCTTGTCGAGCGCCTGTTGCACCAGCTCCCAGACGCCCCAGCCCCACGGCTTGATGATCATGCAGCCGCGCACCGGCGAGGTCTCGGCGAGATCGGCCTGATCGACCACCGCCTGATACCATTCGGGGAAGTTTTCTTCGCGGGTGACGGAAAGGGCGCGTTTCATCTTTCGAACCAGTTTTGGGGATGAAATCCCTGTCTGGCTGAAAAACGCGCGCAATGCAACGGCCGCGCCGGCGCGGAGACCGGCGAAGCGACGTGCGGCCCGTTGGACCTTAGCGCCGGCTCTTGCCTGCCGCGACCGGCTTGCAGAACCGCAATTCGCGCGCTTCCACCACGATCGCGCCGGGGCGCAGGGCTTCGGGCGGCATGGCGCCCTTGGCGCCGCTCTCCTGACACCACGCGAAGTGAACGCGCGTCGGGAGACCGCAATAGACGCAACGGGGAAGCGGCATCGTCAACTCCTTGATTCTCGTTGAACGCGCCGGCCGGACTGCTGTTCCGCAGCCCGGCAGGACCAGCGGATGTTAGACTTTCTTCCAAGCATCGATCATGCCAGCATCAAAGCTAACCAATCCTTAATATCGGCCGGGCGCCGCGCGAGGCTTTCGTCTTGTGCGCAAAAGCGCTATGAGCGCTTGAGCGGCGTCCCTAGGCGCCGCGACCAGGACCGCGCCGCTCGACCGGCGCCATTGGAGCCAGAAATGCTCGCCGGACTGATCGCTTTCGCCTTCGCCGCCGCCTTCACCGGCGCCGCTCTCTACATTGCCCTGGTCGAACAGCCGGCGCGGCTGGCGCTGGACGACACCTCCATGATGCGCGAATGGGCGCCGAGCGACCGGCGCGGCTTCGCCCTGCTCGGCGCGCTGGCTGTCGCCGGGGCGCTCGCGGGCCTGGCCGCCTATGGCCGCGTCGGCGACATCCGCTGGCTGCTTGGCGCGCTGATCGTCGCGACGAGCTGGCCCTATTTCTATTTCGTCGTCGTGCCGGTCAACAATCGCCTGCTGTCGCAGAACCAGCCCGAAGCCGATTCGCGCGAACTGGTGCGCGAATGGGGCCTGCTCGAATGGGGCCTGGTCGCCATCGGCCTCGCTTCGAGCGGCGTGTTCGGCTGGATTCTCGCCTGAAGCGCGCGAGGGCGGGCGTGAAATCCCGGCGTCGCTTTTGTATCGGCGGCGTTCTCGAGCATTTTCAAGCGAAGCGGACAAAGGTTCGCGTTAAGAAAATGCGTTAAAACAAAGATCTGAAGCTTTTTCATGTTTCCACGAAACGTGAAAAAGCTCTAAGCGAACCGTCGAGGCGGGGCAACCGACATGAAACCCATCGACACCGACGATTTTCGCGTCAAGCCGGACACGACCGTGGATCTGAAGGCTTGGCCGACGCGGATCGAGCCCTTCCATGCGTCGAAGGAAGACTATCAGGCGCATCTCGCCAATCACATCACGCGGCTGAGCGAGCAGCAGCAAAAGCTCTACGCCACCGACCGCCACGCTTTGCTGCTGATCTTCCAGGCCATGGACGCCGCGGGCAAGGACGGGATGATTCGCCATGTCATGTCCGGGGTCAATCCCCAGGGCTGCGAGGTCACCAGCTTCAAACATCCCGGCGGGGCCGAACTGGGGCACGATTTCCTGTGGCGCGCCTATCGCGCCCTGCCCGAGCGCGGCCGCATCGGCATTTTCAACCGCTCGCATTACGAGGACGTGCTGATCGTGCGCGTGCATCCGGAACTGCTGGCGTCCGAGGGCTTCAATCCCGCCAAGGCCGACGGCGATTTCTGGAAGGAGCGCATGCGTTCGATCCGCGCCTTCGAGCGCCATCTCGGCGCCAACACCATTCATGTGCTGAAATTCTTCCTGCATCTGTCCAAGGACGAGCAGCGCAAGCGCTTCCTCGCCCGCATCGACGAGCCGGAGAAGAACTGGAAATTTTCCCAGGCCGACATGGTCGAGCGCGGCTTCTGGAGCGAATACCAACACGCCTACCAACAGACGCTGAGCGAAACCAGCACCAAGACCGCGCCCTGGTTCATCGTGCCCGCCGACGACAAGCAAAATGCGCGCTTGATCGTCTCGCACATCGTTCTCGACCGGATGGAGCAGCTGAAGCTGTCCTATCCCAAGGTCAGCGCCGAGCGCACAGCCGAGTTGCAGAAGATTCGCGCGGAATTGAAATAGAAAGCGACGCACAGGCCGGTCTGCGAATCCGGGCTGACAGGCGCCGTCATGCCCTCCCCGGACGTGATCCGGGGGATCGCGTCAAGACATGCGCGCCGGAACGTGGCTTCGACGGCGTCGATGACCGGGACAAGCCAAGTCATCGACCCAAGTCATCGACGCCGCAATCAGCGATGTTAACCCGAGTTCGGCGCCCTGATCGCGCAAGCGCGCCTGTCCAAGCGCGCCTATCCTGGCTCCATCCGGCCGCGCTTCAGCCGTTGAGCTTCCAGCTCTCGCCGCTCTTGCAGGCCGTGCCTTTGCCGACATTGGGACGGCCATTGACATAGATGGTGTGCGTGAGGTCGCGGCAATCGCCATTGGCGGCGCCCGGCGCGATATAGCCATAGGCGCCGCTCTCGCCGCGCCAGGTCTTGCGCTCGCCGGAGGCCAGGGCGGCGGCTTCCGCCTTGTTCGCCGCAGTCTTGCTGGCGGCGTCAAGGGCTTGGCCGAGCGATCCGCTGGGGAGGCCGGCATAGGGCGGCGGCGCCGGCGGCGCGGTCGGAGCTGCGACCACGGGCGGCTCCGCCGGAGTCGCATTGCAGGCCGAAAGCGAAATGAGAACGGTCAGCGCGAAACCCGCGCGCGCGACAAAATGCACGACAAAACCTCCTGAAAGCCGGCGCGCCCCAAGACTTCGCCGAAGCCGCAATATAGCCGTGGGCGCGGCGCCGCGAAAGACAAAAAGTCACGCCGCCGCCGGCAGCAGCAGAACCGCGCGCAGACCGCCAAGGGCTGAGTCGCGCAATTCCAGCCGGCCGCCATAGGCTTCGGCCAATTCCTTGACGATGGATAGGCCGAGGCCGGAGCCCGGCTTGCTCTCGTCCAGCCGGCGCCCGCGCCGCAAGGCTTCCGCGCGGCGCTCGGGCGCGAGGCCGGGGCCGTCGTCGTCGATCAGCGCGCGCAGAAACAGGCGTTCGCCGATCGATCCGGCCGGCTCGATGCGGACCTGCACCTCGCCGCGCGCCCATTTGCAGCCATTGTCGATGAGATTGCCGAGCATGTCGTCGAAATCCTGCTTTTCGCCGAGAAAGCGCAGAGAGTCCGGACAATCCACCGACAGGTCGATGCGCGGGTAAATCTTGCCCATGGCGCGCGCCATGGCGCCAAGCGCCGGCGCGGCGGGGGTGGCGACGCCGATGGCGCCGGCGCGGGCGGCCGCGCGGGCGCGGTCGAGATAGAAGGTGACCTGATGGCGCATCACCTGCGTCTGCTCCACCACCTTTTCCGCCAGCGGGGTCGATTCGGCCTCGGCCTCGTTGACGAGCACCGACAGCGGCGTCTTCAGCGCATGGGCGAGATTGCCGACCTGCGTGCGGGCGCGCTCGACGATTTCGCGATTGGTCGCGATCAGGAGGTTCAATTCCGCCGCCAGCGGCGCGATTTCGTCGGGGAATCGCCCAGCGATGCGGTCGGCCTGGCCACGCCGCACCGCCATCACATCGCCGCGCAGCGCCCGCAGCGGGCGCAGGCCGTAGCGCGCCTGGACCGCCATGGCCGCGACCAGCAGCAGAGCGAGCGTGAGGAAGGTGATGCCCAAGGCCAGATCGAATTGCTTGACCTGCGCCTCGACGCTGGCCGTGGTCGCGGCGACCTGGACCAGATAGCGGCCCTGCTCGCCGGCGTCGATGTCGCGCTCCAACATGCGCAGCGACTTGTTCTCCGGTCCCTCGATCTCGCCGCGCTTGCGCCCCTGCGCGTCCAACGCGACCTGTTCGGGAAGATGCGGGAGATAGGAGGCGAACAGCGAGCGCGACGTGCGGATTTCCGGCGGCGCGGTCCCGATTTTGGTGATCTGCCAGTACCAGCCTGACATGGCCAGTTCGAATTGCGGCGCCCCCAACTGGCCGGGCTCGCTGTTGGAATCGTCGCGTTGATTGACGAGATCGGCGACCAGCGCGCTGAGGTAGATGTTCAACTGCTCGTCGAGCGCCACCTGCGCCGTCTGCCGGTACAGCGCCGTCAACGCGAGACCGGCGAGCGTCAGCACCACCAGGCAGGCGAGCGCCGCCGACCAGAACAGCCGCGCCGCGATCGAGCGGGTGAAAATGCCGCGCAAGCTTGCCCCTCTCCGCTCCAAAGCGTTTTCAAGCGAAGCGGAGTCCGGTTCGCGTGAAGAAAACGCGTAAAAACAAAAACGAGAGCACGTTCAGCGAACGCGCTCTCGCGCATATTCCCGAAAAGTGTGCGCGGTTTTCGGAAAAGAATATGCGCAAAACCAAAGAACTAGAGCAAGTTCGGTGAACGAAAGTTCACGGAACGCGCTCTAGCGCCCCGCCGAGTCCGCGGCGCCGGCCACGCTGGCGTCCATCACATAGCCGAGGCCGCGCACGGTATGCAGCACATCGGCGCCGAGTTTCTTGCGCAGCCGGCCGACAAACACTTCAATCGTGTTGGAATCGCGGTCGAAATCCTGATCGTAGAGATGCTCGACGATTTCGGTGCGCGACACCACGCGGCCCATATGATGCATCAGATAGGACAGCAGGCGGAATTCGTGCGAGGTCAGCTTGATGGTCGAGCCATTGACCAGAACACGGCTGGTTCTTGTGTCGAGCCGCACCGGGCCGCACACCAGTTCGTTGGTGGCGTGGCCGGTCGCGCGCCGCAACAGGGCGCGCAGCCGCGCCAACAGTTCCTCCATATGGAAGGGTTTCGCCACGTAATCGTCGGCGCCGGCGTCAAAGCCCTGCACCTTCTCGGTCCAGCCGTCGCGCGCGGTGAGAATCAGCACCGGCGTCGCGCGGCCGGCCTTGCGCCAGGCCGAAAGCACGGAAATGCCGTCGAGCTTGGGCAGGCCGATGTCCAGCACCACCGCGTCATAGGGCTCGGTGTCGCCGAGGAAATGCCCGTCCTCGCCGTCCCTGGCGGAATCGACGGCATAGCCGGCGCCTTCCAGCGCCGCGACGATCTGTCGGTTGAGATCCTTGTCGTCCTCGACCACGAGCAGGCGCACGTATCGTCCCCTTCAATGCAGATGCGATGGCGCGTTGACTTCATGACCGGTCGACGCGTCAAGAAACACATGGACCACCCGTCCGTCCGCGCGCAACAGGCTGATATCATAGACTTCGAGATCGGCCCAGCGGCACAGCTTGCCGCCGAGCGCCTGGGCGCCGGCGAGGTTCGACGCGCGGCGCATCATTTCGAACGGCGGGCGCAGTTGCAATTGCGCCACCCGCGCGCGCGACTCCGCCGGGTTGAAGCATTTGCGCGCGCCGGCGAGTTCGGGCGGCGGCGGCGCCACCGGCTCGCGCGGGGGCGGATCGGGTTCGTGCGGGAGCGGCGGGCCGGCTTCGTGCGGGGCCGGCCCATCGAAGCGCGGCGCGTCGAATCTGGGGCCGCCAAAATGAAAGCCGGGGAAACCGCCGCCGCCAAAGCCGCCGCCGCCAAAATGCTGCGCGCAAGCAGGCCCGCCGGCGAGCGCCAGCAAGCCGCCGAGCAGGATGCCGCACAGGATTGCCCTTCTTCCGCCCATGCGCCACATTGTCTCGGCCAGTCTGAACGCCGCGTGAACCCCGTCGCGATCCAGCGCCCGATCTTGACAACAGCCTATTTCGGTCGCGCTTTCGCCGCAATGCTTGTGCTTGATCGCGCCACGATCGACCCCGGAGCCGGCCGATGACCTTCCGTTTCGCCTTTATGCCTTCCGCCTTCAAGGTTCCGCTTGCGCTGGCGGGCGCCGCCGTCTTGACGAGCGCCGCATTCCTGGCGGCGCCGGCGCTGTTTTTCCAGCCCGTCGCGCCCGAGGTCGCGCCCATCCCCGAGATCGCGGCGGTCGCGCCGGCGCGCGGCGACGGCCCCCGCTCCTATTCCTATTATCCCGAGCAACTGGCCGCGCTGTCCAGCCTGAACAGTTTCGCGCCCGTCGCGGATCCCGGACTCCCCGTCTCCGCCACCGCGCCCATAAAAGAGCCGGCGGCGCCGCGCAAGATCGCCCGCGTCCCTGACGCGCCGCGCCGCGCGGAGCCGGTCCGGCTCGGCGCGCCTCTCGCCTCCGTCGCGGCGCCGGCGGCCGCGGCCGCGACGGCGGAAAAACCGGAAGGCTGGAAACTGTTCGGCGTCGCCCTGCCCAAGCCCGGCTTGCCGGACGGAGAAACCCTGCGCCGCCAGGCCGAGGGCTGGCGCGACGCTGCGGCCAGCCTTCCCGGCAAGGCGCTCGCGCTCGGCGCGCGGGTCGGACGGCTGTGGCCGGGGTCCGATCCCCAACCGGACGCGAAACCTTAAGGCGGATTCGCCGGCGCGCGCCAACTAAACGCTCGACTTTTCCCGGCGGATGGCTATGTCCGATCCAGTGGAGATTCTAGCCGCCGTCGTCGGGGATTTTGTCATTGCGTCCGCTGCTCGCCGCCACCCTCGCCGCATTCGGGCTGGGCCTCGCCGCCACCGCGCTCGCCGTGAGCGGCGAGCCGGGTTTCGACCCGGTGCGGCTCGGTCCCTGGACGTCGTGGCCGCAACTCGGCGCGCCGGAGATCGATCCCTACGAGCGCGCCAATGTCGCCATGGACGGTTTCGCGCCGATCGGGCTGAACGAGGGCCTGTCCTTCATCGCCCGCGCCGACGATCTCGGCGCGCCGCTCGATGCGCGCTGCGACTACACGATTTCCGGGACGGACCTGCCGGCGCGGCTGTGGACCCTCGCGGCTTACAGCGAAGGCGGCCGGCCCCAGGCCAATCCGGCCAATCGCCATGGCTTGACCTCCGCCGGCCTGCTGCGGACCGACTCGGGCGATTTCGTCATCGCGGCGGCGCGGCAGGCGCGGCCGGGCAATTGGCTGCCGCTCGGGAGCACGCGGAGCTTCGTCCTCGCCCTGCGGCTCTACCAGGCCAGCACAAGCGCGCTGTCGAGCGCCTATGACGGGCTGAGCCTGCCGAAAATCACGCGTGGAGCGTGCCCATGAGCGCCCGGATTTCCAGGCTTGACCGCGCGATCGGGCTGATCCCCTGGGCGCTGGCGGTCGTGTTCGGGGCGGTCGCCGTGCATCTCCTCAGCCTGCTGGCGCTGCCCGCGCTGGCGCCCCATTCCGCCTATCGCCGGCTGGCCGCCAACCTTCCCGTTGGCGAAATCCGGCTGCTGCCGCGCGCGACGCCTGACAATCCAGGTCCGAGCTTTTCCGATCCCTTCGCCTTCCTCGCGGTGTGCCGGTTCGATCTCACCGGGGGGCCGCTGCGCCTGCGCGCGACGGCCGACGGCGATCATCCGCTTTCGGTGTCGGTGCGACTCGCCGATGGCGCGATCGTCTATTCGGGGTCCGACAGCCAGACGCCGGGCGGACGCTTCAACATTCTCATCGTCACCCGCAGCCAGGCCGAGGCCATCGACGCGGCGCGCGACGAGCAGGACGAAGCGGCGGCCGCCGACACGGGTGAGTTGCGCGTGGTCGCCCCGCGGTCAAAGGGGTTCGCGCTGTTCAGGCTGTTGGCGCTGCGCGAGGGCGAAGCCGACGAGGTCGCGGCCCAGCGCGCCGGATTTGAATGCAAAAGCGAAAAGCCGCCAGCGTGACGGCGCGAAATCGACAATTTTCCTGACGGATCAAGCGCGCTTCTTGCCACCCGGCCGCGCCGCGGGGCCGCGAGGGTCGTTGTCCTTGCCGCCGTCGGTTCGGGCGCCGTCGGCAACGCGCAGGCTCTCTTGCCGGCAATAGCGCACGCCGAGGAAGAACAGGATCTGCGCTTCGCCGGTGTGGCGGGCGAGCAGCGCACGGTGGCGCGTCTCGCATTTAAAATCAATGACCTGGCCCATCGTCCTTCTCCTGGTGGATGCCGCGCGCAGGTCCAAATTTCACACGCCGCACATTCCCTTCAAGCAAGTCGGGCGCCATGCGAATCCGCGCCCGCGTCGATCGAAAGCGAAAGCGGTTAACCCGCCCTTGCCTCAATCGAGATCGCCAGGTCATTTAAGATCCTTATGGTTAATGATGTGTCAATACACCGTGATTAGCATGGCCAGCCTCAACATATTTCCGTGGATCGATCCATGACCGCCGACATTTACGCGCGCCTTCGCGATCTCGCCGCCTCCGCCGACTCCCGGCCGGCGGACATGCGTCCCATCCTGCTGCGCGTCACCACCGATCTGTTCGTCCTGCATGCGACGCACACCTCGCAGGAGATCCGGCTTTACGAAGAAATGGCCTGCCGCCTGATCGACGACGCCGACGACGTCACGCTCACCCTTATCGCGCAGAGGCTGGCGGCCTGCGCCGACGCGCCGGCTGCGGTGTTGCGCCGGTTGCGGGCGCGCGGCGGCGCCGTCGCCCGCGAACTGCTGCTGAGCAACCGCCAGATCGCTTGGGCCGACCTGCGCGAGATCGCCGCCACCGGCCCGCGCGACCACGCCTGCGCGCTGGCGGCGCGCGCCGATCTCGACCGCGAGATCGCGTCCATCCTCGCCGGCCGCCCCGAACGCGAGGTGGCGCGGGCGCTCGCCGCCAACGCGGCGGCGCCGCTCGCGATGGAGGACATGCGGCTGCTGATTTCGCGCGGACGGGAAGACAAGGACCTCGCCAGGACGTTGCTGGAGCGCGGGGGGTTGAGCGTCGACCACCTGCCGCTCTATCTCTCCGGCGACGCGGAACAGCGCGGCAAGTTGCTGCACATCGCGCGGGCTGCGGGCGTTGCGGCGCTGGGTCGCCCGGACGCGACGGGAGAACTCGATCCGGCCGCATGCGCGAAGCTTGAAAACGCCGCGCTGCGCCAGAAGCACGCCGCCTTCGCCCTGGTCCTGGCGGAGATCATCGGCTGCGATCCGCTGTGCGCGCGCCGCATCGTCGAGGAGGACAGCGGCGACGCCCTCACCCTGGCCTTGATCGCCATGGGCATGCCCAAGGAGATCGCGGCGCGGATTTTCCTGATCGCCTTTCCCAAAGTCGCCATGGATCGCAAGGCGTTCGAACGCAATATCGCGCTTTACGACACGCTGCCGCGCCGCGACGCCGCCCGCGTGATCGGCGCCGTCGCGGGGGACGGCCGTCTCAGCGCCGCTCTGGCGCGCCAGCAGGGCCGTCGCGGCGGCGCGACCACCGCGCGACCGGTCCATGCGGAGAGCGAATCGCTGGAATTGCGCGACTATCTCGCGGCGCGCGGCGCGAAGGGCAGATCGTCCGACGTTTGACGCCGACGGGACAGGACGAGAATCGGCGCGTAATCGAGCTTCCAGCGCGTGTCGGCGTCGCCCTCATGTCGGCGGACGACCGCCCGGATCCAAAAAGCGCGTGACGATGGCGGGCGCGGCGAGAAGGCATGCTGTTGACGATGAGGGACCATTGCGCGGGTTTTTGCGCGATTGAGGTCAGGCGAAACGGCGCTCTCCCCCTCTTTTAAACCATGATGATCCTATCGCCCCCTGCGTAATTTCACATGGACTATTGGAGAGATCCCCCGGCTCTTCGGGAGAACACCTACGTAGTCCCCGCAATTCCCGAGCCAACACGCGCCGCCGGATCGGCAGCTTCAGATCTATCTCATTGTTATTAAGCTGATATCTCCCATAGCGCCGACGATCTCGCGGTGGAGGGGACTCCACATGCGGCCGTGTCAAGCGAAGTTGACAGCCACAAGCGTCAAGCTCATAGTCCAGCCTGTGTTCAACAGCGATATCTTATTGATTTAGCTGGAGATTACGCCGCCCAGCCGCCGGGGCGAGCAACCTCGCGCAAGTATTGTGCGAGAATAGCAGCGGCAAATGAGAGGTATACAATGGCTGATAATGTTAAGGGGCTGACGGGCTTGACCGCAGCTGAGTCCGAAGAACTTCACAAGCATGTCATCGACGGCACCCGCGTGTTCTTCGTGATCGCTATCCTCGCGCACGTTCTCGCGTACGCTTTGTCTCCCTGGCTGCATTGAGGAGTTTCTGATATGAACCAAGGCAAGATTTGGACGATCGTCAACCCGAGCGTTGGCATCCCGCTGTTGCTCGGCTCCGTGGCCGTGACCGCTCTGCTGGTGCATGCCGCCATCCTGACGCACACCACTTGGGTCGCCGCGTTCATGCAGGGCGGAACCAAGCTGATTCACTGAAATAGTTGATGCTTGCTGGCGTTAGTCAGGCATCTGAGCCGCGCTTTCGCCAGCAGGCGTCAGCATGACGCTTGCGGTGACTTGGCGCGACAAGGCGATCGACCCCGAACGTGGTGTTTCCACCTCCGCCGCCGGGTGTCAGTCAATAAGTCGCTCAAGCAACTGAAGCCGAGCACGGTCGGTATCAAGACGATACCGGCCGTGGTCGGAGGCGTCACGCCAAGTCCGAATGATCCATTTTTGATGATTTCATAGGCCGTTTGCGCGGCATTTCGATTTAAATGCAGCGACGTCCGCGCGCGATGTTTCGCGAATCGTGGAAATGGCATGGCTGCGGTCACGCCGCTTCATGGCGGAGGCCCGCCTCCGGCCGCAGCGCGGATCCGGTTGATACCGGTTTGTCTTTCCATTTCAGGTCGCGGCCAGTCAGCGCGGCGTTTGCCCGCGCGAATGCTTTGCTGGCGGCGTCACACGCTTGAAATTCAATCAAGAGTTGTGTCTTGCCGATAAAACCGTGCAGGTTTTTGATGATTTCGCGCGAAAACCGGCAAGTTTCTGATCGTTTTCGCGTGATTTCGATGGATTCGCGCAACAGGTTGCATTGGCGCGCGCGGCAGCGCCTTTGGTGAATTGTTTACTTGATTCAATAATTTAAGAAATATCGCCCCCGTTTCACATGAAACAAATCGAGAACATTTGCCGAAAAATCCGGTTTTCACCTCCTTTTCCACTTTCACTTTTTGCCCGATCTGGGGCCGGGCGCGTGACCGCCCTGCCCTTCGAGACGCCTGCCGGCGCAGGCTACCAAGGTGAGGGCTACTTTATTGTTGATGGGGACGGTCCAGCGCCGCCGCTTCAGGCAAGGTCGAGGAAATGCCGGCCCTGCCGGTCCTCCACCTCGACGATCCAGAGATCCGAATCGAATTTTTGCTCCCGCTCCAGCCGCGCTTCGGCGTCGGGCGATTCGATCCAGTCCGCCTTGTGCGCGCGCGCAAAAAGGCGGTCGTAACCTTCGCGCGCCTCGCTCTGCGGCGCGGGGCCATAGAGCGCGCAGGCGCCGTCGAGCCGGTCGATCTTTATGAAAATGGCGCCCGCCTGCTCCGCGCCGCGCCGGCGCAGATAGGCCGCCGCGCCCTCGACAGCGCAGCGGCGCAGATAGGCCGAAACCCAGATGTCCGAGCGCAGCCGCACCGTGTCAGCCTTCCGGCTCGCCGGCTTGCAACGCCAGGAAATGGCGCAGTTTCGGCGTCAGTTCGCCGGTGACCGGCAGCCCGTTGTCGCGCTGGAATTTTTCCACCGCCTTGCGGGTCGCGGCGTCGATTTTTCCGTTGGCGGGAACATGCGCGCCCAGCTTGTTCAGCGCCTTCTGCGCGTCGGCGATATTTTTTGCCGGAACCGCCGGCGCCGCATTGACCATCAGCGCGCCAATCGCGTCGGACGGCTTGGCGGCGGCCTTTACGGGCGCAGCCGAGGGCGGCGCGGGAAGGGCTTTGACGGCTTTCACCGGAGCCGGGGTCTTGGCGGGAGCCGCAATCTTGGCCGGGGTCGGGATCTTGCCGGGCGCCACAATCTTGGCGGGCGCCGCGACCTTGGCCAGCGGCATGGGCGCGAGCGCCTCGTCGAGCGCGGACGGCGCCGCTTTCGCCTCCGCCTTGGCGACAGGCGCGGGGGCGGGCTCCACCTTGGGCGTCTCGATGCGCAGCACCGAGCCCATCAGCGGCGCGGGATGGCGGCCGTGCTGGAGAAACATGGCGTTGACGGCGATGGCCGCCAACAGCAGGACAAAGGCGAGGCCGCCGAACAGCGGCGTGCGCCAGCTCCACAGCCGGGTCAGGAATTGCGGCGTGCGGGCCGACTTGTCGCGCGCCCTGGCGCCGGGGGCGCGAGATTTCCTCGGGGCGGGGGCGGGTTCCGAGGCGACGAAGTCGAAATCGGAGGCGGCGGCGATCTCACGCAATTTTTTTCACCTGGTGATGGGAATGAAACGGATGCGTCTTGTGCGCGCCCTCGGGACGCGAAACGGTTTCGATGCGCGCCGACAAGGCGTCGGCGCGCTCGGCCTCGCGGCAGTCGATCGGCAGGCGCACGGTGACGCTCGCGCCCTCGTTGGGCGCGCTGGCGAAGCTGATCGCCCCGCCGTGCAGCGCCACCAGGCCCCGCACGATCGAGAGGCCGAGGCCCGCGCCCTCATAGGGGCGGTCGTAGGTCGCCCGCGCCTGGTAGAAGGGATCGCCGAGCCGCAGCAGTTCTCCGGGCGTGACGCCTATGCCGGTGTCGGAGACGTCTATGACGACGAAGCCGCCGTCCTTGCGCGCGGAAATGGCGACCTGACCGCCTTCCGGCGTGAATTTCACGGCGTTCGACAGCAGGTTGAGCAGGATTTGCTTGCAGGCGCGCTTGTCGGCGACGATTTCGCCGATGTTCGACGCGCAGGCCGCGAGCAGTTCGATGGTCTTCTCCTGCGCCTTCAGCTTGACCAGATCGCAGGAGAAATCGATCAGCGCGCCAAGGTCGAAATGTTCCGGCTCGATGGCGAACACGCCGGATTCGATCTTGGACATGTCGAGAATGGTGTTGACCACGCTGAGCAGATGCTGGCCGGAGGCGTTGATGATGCGCGCATATTCGCGCTGCTTTTCCGGATCCTTGGGCGACAGGTCCACATTGGCCAGCATTTCGGAAAAGCCGATGATGGCGTTGAGGGGCGTGCGCAATTCATGGCTGACATTGGCGAGCAGGCGCTGGCGCCAGTCGGCCGCCTCCGACGCGAGCGCGCTGGCGCTGGCGCGAGCGCCGCAACCGCCCGCCTGCGGCTTGTGCGTCAAACGATGTTCGCTCATGGCTCGCGACGCCTCCCGGCTGATCCGCCCTTCGACTTCTCCGACGCGTGGACGCCATGGCGGCCGAAAGTCCCGGTGGGCGCGGCGGCGAAAATCTTGCTGGATTCCGGCATGGACGGCTCTGATGTCTGGCGCGGCCGAACCGCGCGTTCCGTCAATCTGCGCCGCGGCTCTAAGGGAACTCTAAACACCGCCCGAGGCGGCGCCGCTCGCGTTAAACATTCACGCGACATGGTTACTGAAAGCTTTAAGGCGCCCATGCTGAATCGCAGGTGAACGCCGCCGCCGCAATTTGAGTGAAACACTTGATTCAATGGCGATGGATCGCTGCTAGACCTTGCTCAGCCCGAAATCGGAGCGCGAACACAGGCGCTCGCAGGGAGATCAAGATGTCGTTTCTGTTGCGCAGCCTGTTCTGGCTTGGCCTGGTCTTCAGCCAGATCGCCGATCGCGAAGGCGCCAGCCTCATGACCCTGGCTCAGCCCGCAGGCCAGCAACTGGCGGCCGGAGCCGAACAGATGAAGCAACGGGCGGTCGAATCGGCGGTCGCGTCCTGCCGCGACAATGCGTCCGCCTGTCTGGCGCTCGCGGCGCGGGCGGCGCAAATCCATGCGCCAGACCCCGCGCCGGCGCCGTCCCGCCCCGCCGCCGAACCCGTCGTTCAGGCGGGCGGTCGCGACACGTTGCGCGACGCCGACCGGGCGCCCGCCTGGCGGTCGCGCCGCGCCAACGCCGGCGCATGAAAAAACCGGAGCGCGGCGGCGCTCCGGTCTGTTCGCATTCGAAATCGACCCGATCGGTTTACTTGACGCGGACGCGGCGGCGCTGCTGACCGAGGCCCATCTGCTTGGCGAGATGCGAGCGCGCCTTGGCGTAATTGGGCGCCACCATCGGATAATCCGCGCCAAGACCCCATTTCTCGCGATAGTCTTCGGGAGACATATTGTACTGGGTGCGCAGGTGACGCTTCAGCGACTTGAACTGCTTTCCATCTTCCAGGCAGATGATGTAGTCGTTGGTGATCGACTTCTTCACGGGAACGGCCGGCTTGGGCGCCTCGGCGACGACCGGGGCGGAACCGCTGGTGACGCGCAGCAAAGCCGAATGAACATCATTGATCAAAGTAGCAAGGTCGGAGACCGGAACGGAATTGTTGCTGACATAGGCGGAAACGATATCCGCCGCCAGCTCGATGTAATTATTTGAGGGTGCGTCGCTCATTGGTCGTGAACTTTCCTTGTGATGGATCGAGATATTTTTCGAGGAGATCTGCGATATTTTTCGCTGAGATGCGCTTGGACGGCTCCATGAAAACGCGTCCGGCCCCAATACGATGTGATCTGCCTTCGAATACGTCCAACATTTTCTAAATAGAGCAAGCAAACGCTGCGCGCAATATCTCTCTCTCGGTAATCCCGTAATTTGTTTTGGCTTTTGTTTGCGCAGCGCGCCCTCGCACAGAATTCCGGTCCCTCCCGCAAATAAACGGGCGAAATCGTAAGGGTTGCGGCGCGACTCCCGCCTGTTTTTCTGTCCCGCCAAGCTCCGGCAAACCGGCTTTTTCCTGTCAACGGCCCATACCGCAATATTCGCTTGCGAAGTTGCAACGCGATGATGCTGATCGTCCCGTCCGGTTTTGGCGAATCAGCCGAATCGGCACATTGTCGCGCGCAACTCTTCACGCCTGTCAGGGTCTCAACATGCCGTCCTTTGCCAAAAGCCGCGACATAACGCCGCCCCACCTCGAAAAACGTCCCGCCGCGCAGGTATTTCACGGGGTAACGCTGAAGGACGACTACGCCTGGTTGCGGGCGGACAATTGGCGGGAGGCGTTGCAAGACCCAGATGTTCTGCCCGCCGAAATCCGCGCCGCGCTCGAAGCGGAAAACGCTTACGCGCAAGCAACGCTCAAACCCCTGGCCCCCCTGGCGGAGAGCCTGGAACAGGAGCTTGTCGGGCGCGTGGATGAAACCGAGTCCGATCCTCCGGCGCGCGACGGCGACTGGTTCTACTTCACCCGCTTTCGCGAGAATGGCCAGCATCCGTTGGTCTGCCGCAGATCCGCCAATGGCCAAGAAACCGGCCAAGACGGAGCCGAAGAGATCGTCCTGCTCGACGGCGACCTCTGTGCGGAAGGCCTGGATTACTTCAGCCTCGGCGAAGCGCTCCATTCGCCCGACCATCGCTGGCTCGCCTGGAGCCGCGACGAACGCGGTTCCGAATTGCAGAAAATCTCCTGTCGCGACCTAACGACCGGTGTGGACGGCGAAGACGTGGTCGAGAATACCGATGGCGCGATCGTCTGGACGTGCAATTCGCGCGGCTTCCTCTACACGCGAATCGACGACGATTTTCGCACCTGCGCGGTCTATCTGCACCGGATCGGGGAAGATCCGGCGCGGGACACATTGCTGTTCGAGGAGAAGAATCCAGCCCTGTTCATACATCTGCGCGGGGCGCGCTCGCGCCGACACGCCATTGTCAACGTCTCCGACCACGATTGTTCGGAAAGCTGGCTGATCGACCTCGCCCACCCGACCGCGCCGCCGCGTCTGGTGAGTCCGCGACGTCCCGGCCTCATTTACGACGTGGAGCCAAGCCTGACGCGGCTCTACATGCGCACCAACGCCGACGGCGCCTTCGACTTCAAGATTGTCAGCATCGGCCTCGATCAACTTGAGGGCGGAACTCCGGACAGCGGACACTGGCGCGAGGAGGCGCCGCACCGTCCGGGCAAGGTGATCTTCAACGCCGCCATATTCGCCGATCATCTCGTCTGGCTGGAGCGGGAGAATTGCCGCCCGCGTCTCGTCGCCAAACGCTGCGTCAACACTGGCGGCCAAGACGAACCGTTCACGCTGGCGTTCGAGGCGCCGGTGCTGCACCTGCGACTCGAACGCAATTTCGATTTTTTCGACCCCATCGTGCGCGTCACCTTTTCGACGCCGATCGACCCCGACCAGACCTTTGACATCGATCTGCGCAACCGCGAACGCACGCTTGTGAAAACGAAGCGCATTCCCTCCGGCCATGACCCGTCGCTCTATGCGACGCGGCTCGACTGGGTCGAGGCCGGCGACGGAGCGCGCGTTCCCCTCACGCTCATCTGGCGCAAGGACCGCGCGGAAAAGCCTGGCCCGCTGCTGCTCTACGGCTACGGCGCCTATGGCGTGGCGCTGCCAACGCGTTTCGACGAAAACCTTTTCAGCCTGATCGACCGGGGATTTGTTTACGCCATCGCCCATGTGCGTGGTGGCGGCGAATTGGGCGAGCGCTGGAAGCAGGCGGGCAAAATGGCGGCCAAGCCCAACACCTTCTCCGATTTCATCGCCTGCGCGCGCCATCTTTGCGCGCTCGGCCTGACCGAACCGGGAAAAATCGTCGCCGAGGGCGGCTCCGCCGGCGGCATGTTGATGGGCGCCGTCGCCAATCTCGCCCCGGAATTGTTTGGCGGCATCATAGCGGAAGTGCCCTTCGTCGATGTGCTCAACACGATCTGCGACGAATCCTTGCCGCTGACGCCGCCGGAATGGCTGGAATGGGGCGATCCTCTGCGCGATCACGCCGTGTTCGACCTGATCCGCGCCTACTCGCCCTATGACAATGTGCGCGCCCAGGCCTATCCGGCCATGCTGATCGAGGCGGGCCTCACGGACCCGCGCGTCACCTATTGGGAGCCCGCCAAATGGGCGCAAAAGCTGCGCGAAAAAATGACCGGCGGCGGCCCGATCCTGCTCAAGACCAATATGGAGGCGGGCCACGGCGGCGCCGCCGGCCGCTTCGACGAACTGGAGGATGTCGCCTGGCGCTTCGCTTTCGCCATAGAGGCGGTCAACTGACCGCCTCGTCCCGCCTCCAAGAATTGGCGGTCAACTGACCGCCTCGTCCCCCTGCCAGGAATTGGCGGTCAACGTCAGGATTTACCCAAATTGCCGGACTCCTCGCCTTCGATGAAGCGCTTGAGTTCGTCAATGCTGCCAAACCGATAGACGCCATGCTGCGTCTCGGCTTCGATCGAACCGTCGGAGAACATGGTGTAGTGTGCGCCATGCGCCTCGTAATGGCCGATGGGTTCAGGCTTTGGCTGAGGCGGCTTCTCGCCCTTTTCCTGGTCGTTGACGCCAAACTCGCGCTCAAGCTCTGTTTCCCCGTCACGCGCCAGCTTTTCGGCCGACGCCTTGCGCGCCTTGTCGGCCTCCTGGACGATAGCCTGACCGAGCCAATCGCCCTCGGGCGGCTTGGGAGCCGGCGTCGCATCCGGGCCGGGCCGGGCCATCCACGACGGGGGCGCGCTAGCGGACGCGGCGGCCCTGGCGGGTTCGTCCGGCGGAAGAACGGGGCGAGGCTTTGGCTCCGACCGCTGCGAGGCAAACAGGTCGGACTGAGTTTCATCCGTCGCCTTGTCTGCGGACGCGGAGTCTTCCCTAGCGGTGGACGCGGAACCCAGCGGCTCGAATGGCGGAAGCGGCCTTGGCTGCGGCTGCGGCGGCGCGGAACTGGCGGCTTGGTCGGCGGGCGCCGGCGCGATGCGGCCCTTGGCGAGCAGCAGGGCCGCCTTGGAGGCGTCGGCGGCGATCGCCTGCAATTCGCGCAAAATGAAGCCCAACGCGGCGAGAACCAAGCCGAAGCCGAAGACGAGCACGCCCGAAACCACGAGCGGCGGCCCGCGATCGACGTTGACGTAAATATAGCCGTTCATGGCGACGACCAGACCCGCAAGGGCAAGAATCAGCCCCAGGGCAATCAACGTGCGTTCCACTTTCACCGGCGCCGCGCCTCTCGTAACGAAGAAATTACCGCGTTTTGAGCATATAGACGCAAATTTGTTAAGCCCGGCTCTACGCGAGGCGCTTCTTTCGGCGCCCACGTTCTTGCCTCAATGGCGCCCGCTCCCTACCTTTAGGCGTCCTCTTTCTCGTTCAGGAGCACTCCATGTCCTTTGTCCTCGATCCGCTTCCTTACGCCTATGACGCGCTGGCGCCGTACATATCCTCGGAAACGTTGGAGTTTCACCACGACAAGCATCACGCGGCCTATGTGGCCAACGCCAACAACCTCATCAAGGGCACGCAATGGGAAGGCAAGCCCATCGAGGAGGTGATCAAGACATCACACGGCAAGAATCCGGGCGTGTTCAACAATGTCGCGCAAATCTACAATCACGCTGAATTCTGGAAATATTTGAAGCCGGCCGGCGGCGGCAAGGTTCCGGGCAAGGTCGAGAAGGCTTTGGTCGAAGCGTTCGGCTCGGTGGAAAAGGCTCTGGAAGATCTGACCCAGGCCGGCGTGACGCAATTCGGCTCGGGCTGGGCGTGGCTTGAGGTCAAGGACGGCAAGGTCGCGGTGTCCAAGACCCCCAACGCTGAAAACCCTCTGATCCACGGCGCCGCGCCGATCCTGACCGTCGATGTGTGGGAACACGCCTATTACATCGACTACCGCAACCGCCGTCCCGATTTCATCAAGACCGTGCTCGGCAATCTGGTGAACTGGGAATATGTCGAAGCCCAGTATGAAAAGGCCGTGGGCTGAGTTTTGCGAAACGGACCGCCCTTACGGGGGCGGTCCCTAATTTTCGGCGCGCATCGCGATCCAGATGACATGGCGCGCGCCTCCCCTCTTGCCGTTGGCGCGGACCTTGACTTCCTCGACGCTGAAACGCGCCTTGCGCAAGGCCTGAGCGAATTCCGGGGCGGCGTGGGCGGACCAGATCGCCAGCACCCCGCCCGGACGCAAGGCCGCGCGTGCGGAAAGCAAACCCTCCCGGCTGTAAAGCCCGTCGTTGGAGTCGCGCGTCAGCCCGTCGGGGCCATTATCGACGTCGAGAAGGATCGCGTCCCAGCAGGCGCGCGCGGCCCGGATCAGACGGGCGACGTCCGTTTCCACGATTTTGACGCGCGCATCCGTCAGGCTTGCGCCGTGCAGTTCGGCCATGGGGCCGCGCGCCCAGGCGACCACGGCGGGCACGAGTTCGGCCACGGTGATTTGCGCCTGCGCGCCGACGGACTCCAGCGCGGCGCGCAGGGTAAATCCCATGCCAAGGCCGCCAATGAGCAGTGTTGGCGCCGGTCGGGCGCAGATCCGCTCGCAGGACAGCGTGGCGAGCGCCTGTTCCGATCCGCTCAGGCGCGAATTCATCAATTCGTTATCGCCGAGCATGATCGAGAATTCAGCGCCACGACGCTTGAGTTTTAGCGCGCCCCCTCCTGGTATGGCGGCGGTATCGAGCAATTCCCAGGGGATCACGCCAGCGCTTTCCTGAGCTGAAACCGCGTATGGCCCCAGGGAAAATCCTCCATGCGGGCATATTCGACATAGCCGCGCCGGGAATAGAAATCCGGAGCCTGATAATCGAATGTCGCGAGGATCGCCCATTTGCAGCCGCGCCGGCGTCCCTCCGCCTCCGCCGCCTCCAGGATTCGCGTTCCAAGACCGCGCTGGCGAAAAGCGTCCTCGACCCAGACCGTGTCGAGCGCCATCCAGGCGCCCACGGCCACGCCCTGCGCGCCGCCGCGCACGCGGCCCTCGCGGTCGCGGGCGACGACGCAGACCTGACTTTCAGGATCGCGCACCGGATCGGGGCCGACCTGGGCTTCGTTATAGGCGGTGAGGCCGCTGATCAGAATGATCTGCGCCGCCGCGTCGGAGGGACTTTCCGAAGCGACGGCGATGTCATCGTCCTGCGCCGGCAGGGACGAATTCATTCGGCGGCGGCTTTGGAATAGCCGAGTCGCGCGTTGAGTTGGTCGATCAGCTTGCCCGCCGCTTCGGCGATCACCGTGCCCGGCGGGAAGATGGCGCTGGCGCCGGCCTTGTACAGAGCGTCGAAATCCAGCGGCGGGATCACGCCGCCGACCACGATCATGATGTCGCCGCGCCCTTCCTTCTCAAGCCCCGCTTTCAATTCCGGCACCAAGGTCAGATGGCCCGCAGCAAGAGAGGAAATCCCGACAATATGCACGTCGTTCTCCACCGCCTGCCTCGCCGCCTCGTCGGGCGTGGCGAACAGCGGCCCGATGTCCACGTCAAAACCCAGGTCGGCGAAGGCCGAGGCGATCACTTTCTGGCCGCGGTCGTGGCCGTCCTGACCGACCTTGGCGACGAGGATGCGCGGGCGCCGACCGTCGTTCTCGACGAAAGCCTCGACCTGAGCCTGAACTTTTGTCACCGCGCTGGAATCCACGCCCGCCTCCCGCTTGTAGACGCCTGATATGCTTTTGATTTCGGCGCGATGGCGGCCAAAGACTTTTTCGAGCGCATAGGATATTTCGCCGACGGTCGCCTTGGCGCGGGCCGCCTCGATGGCGAGCGCGAGGAGATTGGCGCCGCTTTTCGCGCCTTCCGTCAGCGCTTCCAGCTTCGCCTGCGTTTCGGCCTCGTTGCGCTCGGCGCGCAGGCGCTTGAGTTTTTCGATCTGCTCGGCGCGCACCGAAGCGTTTTCGACCTTGCGCACATCGATCGGTTGCTCGTGCTCGGGACGGTATTTGTTGACGCCGATCACCGCCTGCTTGCGGCTGTCGATGCGCGCCTGGGTTTTCGCCGCCGCTTCCTCGATGCGCAGTTTTGGAATGCCGGCTTCGATGGCCTTGGACATGCCGCCGAGTTCTTCGACTTCCTGGATATGCGCCCAGGCTTTTTGAGTCAGTTCGGCCGTCAGTTTTTCGACATAGTAGGAACCGCCCCAGGGATCGATGATTCTGGTGGTGCCGGATTCCTGCTGCAGGAAAAGCTGGGTGTTGCGGGCAATGCGGGCGGAAAAGTCGGTCGGCAGCGCCAAGGCCTCGTCGAGCGCATTGGTGTGCAGCGACTGGGTGTGACCCTGCGTCGCCGCCATGGCCTCGATCTGGGTGCGGATGACGTTGTTGAACACGTCCTGCGCGGTCAGCGACCAGCCGGAGGTCTGGCTGTGGGTGCGCAGGGGCAGGCACTTTTCCGACTTCGGCTCGAACTGCTTCACCAGATTGGCCCAGAGCAGGCGCGCGGCGCGCAGTTTCGCCACTTCCATGAAGAAATTCATGCCGATCGCCCAGAAGAATGACAGGCGCGGCGCGAACTGATCGACGGTCAAACCGGCGGCGATGCCGGCGCGGATATATTCGACGCCGTCGGCCAGCGTATAGGCCAGTTCCAGATCCTGCGTCGCGCCGGCTTCCTGCATGTGATAGCCGGAAATGGAAATGGAGTTGTATTTCGGCATATTCTGCGACGTATAGGCAAAAATGTCCGAAATGATGCGCATCGACGCCTTGGGCGGGTAGATATAGGTGTTGCGCACCATGAATTCTTTGAGAATGTCGTTCTGGATCGTGCCGGAAAGTTTTGAGGCCGGCACGCCCTGCTCTTCCGCCGCGACAATATAGAGCGCGAGAACCGGCAGCACCGCGCCGTTCATGGTCATGGACACCGACATCTGGTCGAGCGGAATGCCCGAAAACAGCGTGCGCATGTCATAGATGGAATCGATGGCCACGCCGGCCATGCCGACGTCGCCGGAGACGCGCGGGTGGTCGGAATCATAGCCGCGATGGGTGGCGAGGTCGAAGGCCACCGACAGGCCTTTTTGCCCGGCCGCGAGATTGCGCAGGTAAAAAGCGTTGGAATCTTCGGCCGTGGAGAAGCCGGCGTACTGGCGCACGGTCCAGGGCTGGTTCACATACATGGTCGGATAGGGACCGCGCAGGAAGGGCGCGGAGCCGGGGAACGAGTCCACCGCCGGCAGGCCCTCGACATCCTCCGGCCCGTAGACGCTTCGCACCGCAATGCCTTCCGGGGTCAGCCACGGCGCGGCGGCAAAGGCCGGAGCGGGCGCGCTCGCGGCCAGATCGAGGGCGAGGGTGGAGAAATCGGGAATACGGGTCATCCGGGCGTCCGTCATAGGTTCTTGGGCTTTGGTTGCCCCTGTTATACTGCGGCGCGCCCCGAGGCGCCACATTTCAGCTATGCGGCGATGGTCTTAAGCGCGACACCGTGAAACAGCGCCGCTGTCTTGACCGTTACGGCAATCGACTGCAATAGAAATCGCGCGCGCGCCCCTGCGTCCGAAATTTTTCACGCCTGTGAGGCCTCATGACCGATACGACCAAGAAATTCCTGAAAGTCTTCGAGGCTCCGATCCCCGACAGCCCCCCGATGTGGCTGATGCGTCAGGCCGGCCGTTACCTGCCGGAATACCGGCAGATCCGCGCCACCGCGCCGTCCTTCATGGACTTCTGCTGGAATCCCGACCTCACGGTGGAAGCGACTCTTCAGCCGATCCGCCGTTTCGGCTTCGACGCCGCCATCATTTTTTCCGACATTCTGGTCGTGCCCGACGCCATGGGCCACAAGGTCCGCTTCGACACCGGCGAAGGCCCGCGCATGGAGGCGATCACCACGCCCGACGGCGTTGACCGCCTCGGCGAATTCAAGCTGTCGCATCTGGAGCCGGTTTTTGAAGCCCTGCGCCGCGTAAAAAGCGCCCTGCCCGCCGAAACCGCGCTGATCGGCTTCTGCGGCGCGCCCTGGACCATCGCCAGCTACATGATCGCTGGCAAGGGCACGCCGGATCAGGCCCCGGCGCGCGGTTTTGCTTACCGCCATCCCGCCGCGTTCCAGAAACTGATCGACCGGATCGTGGACGCCTCCATCGTCTATCTCAATGAGCAGATCAAGAACGGCGCCGAAGTCGTGCAAATCTTCGACTCCTGGGCGGGCGTGCTGCCGGCCAAGGAATTCGAGCTGTGGTGCGAAAAGCCGGTCGCGCGCATTGTCGCCGGCGTCAAGGCGGTCAATCCGCAGGCCAAGGTCATCGCTTTTCCGCGCGCGGCCCATACCTCCTTGCCGGGTTTTGGCGACCGCGTCGGCGCGGACGCCATCGGCCTCGACACCAGCCTGAACAATAGCTGGGCCAGCAAAGCCCTGTCGAAGAATCAGGTCGTGCAGGGCAATCTCGATCCGCTGGTGCTGATCGCCGGCGGCGACGCGCTGCGCCGCGAGATCGATTTTGTTCGCGAAAGCTATCAGGATTTCCGCCACATCTTCAACCTCGGCCACGGCATTCTGCCGGAAACCCCGATTGAGAATGTGGAACTGCTGGTCGCGCGCGTGCGCGGCAAGCTCGCGTAAGTTTTTCGCGCGCCACAAGCAGAGCATTGAAGGCCACGGTTTTTGCCGTGGCCTTTTTTAAGGCTGAGTGGAGCCTTGAAAATACAAGGTTGATTCGATCCGCCTCGAGATCGCCTCAGAACAGCGAGCCTTGCGCAGGATCCTGCTCTTTTGATTGACTATCTGCATTGATTTCGCCCTGCGCTGCGTTTCCGATGAGAAAGGGACTCAATGGATCATGCCGATCATAGTTGCGCAACGCCAATTCCTTATTTGCAGTAGCATAACAGTACGCACATCCATGTAGGCAAGAGTTATATTGACCAATGTCGACACTCTCGATGCAGCCGCACGCTTCTCGTTGCCCCTTGTCCTTGCGAGTTTTGAGAGAGACTGCAAATAACCTGGATATGAGTTGATCGTCGATACATTTTCCGTGAGCAACTCCGGCGGGGGACAGGTCAATTTCCTCTGAGCAGCTTTGGACCTCAAGGCCATTCACACCGGCAATTGCAACGAGATTACGCGCAAGTTGAAGCGCCTCCTCGCGTTTTGCCATCAGATCGTGTATAGAAAGGTTCGGAATCTTGGCTAGATTTCTCGTTACCTTCGCATATATGTCTGCAAAACTGATAACGACCCGCTTTGCATTTCCTCGCAACGAGGACGCGATTTTTGCGAACAATCTCTCGTGTTCGGCGATGTCCACCAGCGATGAAATTAGAATTGGATCAAAGCGCCATATGACCCTATCCGGGCCGACAATCTTGCTCAACCGGATGAACGTTTCAATTGCAGACTGCGGGCGCGGCACGGATCGCTCGAACGAGCGTGGATAGCCCGTGATCGTGTATTGAAAGTAATAACGATGGCCACGACAATTTAATTCATCAAGGTATTTTATCAATTTTTCTGGATTTCGCGTCCAGAACACAATAGCTTCGACGTCCTTAGGAGCCAATGAGACTCTGCGAATCTGCTTTGCGTTGAACGGGTTCCGGACGAGTAAATACTCCTCACGGACTCTATTCATGAACCATTCGGCATAAAAAGCAGGGATATCCGTTCTTCGACTGGCGCTGATAATCATAAGCGCTCCACTATCGCTCCGAGGCGAACCGATTTCATGTTCAACTTCGGCTTAAAAAGCTCGCGGAGCTCGTCCGGGTACTTAATGCCGCACCAACACTCATCCTTATCCTGGGACCGCGCCACCACATTAAAGTTGCTTAGTAACCTCTCGATTTTCGCGACCACTGCAAGCTCGTTGCGGTCATTAATGACCAACACGCCCCGCGCAGCTAACGCACTGCTGATGACGTTCACCAGCACATCAAGGGCATCATCATCCAATTCCGAAATTACATATGACATCATGATTATGTCATATGGAGGATATTTCGATGGATCGAACTCATTAATGTCATTATGGATGCAGAACTGCCTAAAATTTATACCCTCTGATGAAAATATATGGACTACCTTGGCGGCCAACGTGTCCCATTCGGTTACTCGCTCAAGGCGAGTGATATCGAACTGTTTAGCCGATGCGGAATAAAAACCCTCATCTTCGTCCACAACGAAATTTTTAAATCCAGCGATATCTGAACCAGCCCCCCCCCCGATCGACAAAACTCTAACTGTGCCCACCCATTCCGGTAACTGATCGTCGTGCTCACGAAGGGCAACAAAGGCACCGTACACCTCTCGGAGGTGTACGGTTAGGTATTTGAGCACATAAACCATTCTGCGCTGATCGCAAGAGTAATCAATCGACCGCCCTCCAAAATACTGGCGACTAGTACAAGAAACACAGTCACCTCCGAACTTTGTTGGCCGACTACAGATAACCCCGGCATTCCAATCGATATTATCGTTTATACTACGCAAGAATTTATGTAATATTTCCATCTTAAGCTTCACCTCAAATTGATCAATTATAAATACACTCTCAGTCACTATTCTCTGGATTTGCGATCTACTCTGAGGGCAGCGTACATCGATAAGCTGACAACTGTCATCTCGAACCGAGCATTTGCCGAATCGAACACTCAGGATTTCTTGCAAACATACACCGGAAAGCCACTTTGGCAAAATTTGCGGCAATCCATGCCATGGCTCGCTGGACATGCCCTCGTGAGTTGAACAAAGTCCGCGCGCCATTCAGTTCTGCATCCCCTCCTTGGAGCGCGCGCCCGCCCCTGATAGTTTCACGCCAGAGACTCAAGAACTGGATACCCCATGCCCTCGCTGGAAAAAGCCCTTAGCCTGCTCGACGCCGACCGTCAGGGCGCGCTTGACCGTCTGTTCGAACTGCTGCGCTTCAAAAGCATTTCGACCGATCCCGCTTTCAAGGGCGATGTCGCCGCGACGGCGGACTGGCTGGCCTCGCATCTCAACGCGCTCGGCTTCGAGGCCTCCGCGCGAAAAACTCCCGGCCACCCCATCGTCGTCGCCAAGGCCAAGGCGGCGCGGGCCGATGCGCCCCACGTGCTGTTTTATGGCCATTACGACGTGCAGCCGGTCGATCCGCTGGAGCTGTGGGAGACCGATCCGTTCGCGCCGAGCCTGAAGGAAATCGAGCCGGGCTGGAGCCAGATTCTGGCGCGCGGCGCCGGCGACGACAAGGGCCAGGTGATGACCTTCGTCGAGGCGTGTCGCGCCTTCAAGGCCAATGGCGGGCTGCCCTGCCATGTCACGATTCTGCTTGAAGGCGAGGAGGAATCCGGCTCGACCTCCCTGCCCGCCTTCCTGGCCGAGAACGCCAAGGCGCTGAAGGCCGATCTCATGCTGGTGTGCGACACCAACATGTGGAGCCGCGACACGCCGCTGATCACCTGCATGCTGCGCGGGTTGGCGCAGGAAGAAGTGACGATCAAGGCCGCCAGCCGCGACCTGCATTCCGGCATGTTCGGCGGCGCGGCGGTCAATCCGATCCATGTGCTGGCGCAGGTGATCGCCGGCCTGCGCGACAAGGACGGCGCCATCACCCTGCCGAATTTTTACGACGGCGTCGCGGAACTGCCGGCGGATATCAAGGCGCAATGGGCCGCGCTGAAATTCGACGAAGCCGCCTTTCTGGGCGACGTCGGACTCAGCGTTCCCGCTGGCGAAGCCAATTATTCCGTGCTCGAACAGATCTGGGCGCGCCCGACCTGCGACGTCAACGGAATCTGGGGCGGCTATACCGCGCCGGGCTCGAAAACCGTGCTGCCGGCGCAGGCCCACGCCAAATTTTCGTTCCGTCTGGTGGGCAAGCAAAACCCAAAGGAAATCCTGGAAAATTTCCGCGCCTATGTGAAGGCGAACCTTCCCGACGATTGCGAGGCGGAATTCCTTAATCATGGCGCCAGCGCCGCCATCACCCTCCCCTTCCAGTCCGAGGCGATCCAGCGCGCCAGCCGCGCCTTGCAGGCCGAATGGGGCAAGGCGCCGGTGCTGGCGGCTTCCGGCGGCTCGGTCCCCATTGTCGGCATTTTCAAGCGCGAGCTGAAGATGGATTCGCTGATGGTCGGATTCGGACTCGACGACGACCGGATTCACTCGCCCAACGAGAAATACGAACTGTCGTCGTTCCAGAAGGGCGCGCGCAGCTGGGCGCGCATTCTCGACGCCTTGGCGAACTGATGGGGATTCGGGGACATGGTCGAGCGCGCGCCGACAGGGTTCGCTTTGCCCGAATGAACGGGCGCAAGTCGTTCGTGTCCCCGCAAGTCAGAGCGTCGAGAATGCGATTCGCGCGCGCTTTGTTCCCGATCCGGTCGAGCCGTACCGTTTCTGCTGCTTAATCAAGCGTTAAGCTCAAGACTTCGTTAAGGCCAAGCCTTTTGACTCGGCCCCCGCGCGTCGGTCTCGACGAAGGCGGTCCCGTTCAGCTCAGCCCGCGCCACAACCGGGTGGAGAGCGCGATCAGGCTTTCGCGCGCCTCCTCGCCGAGAATTTCGCGGATGCGCTGTTCCTGCGCGGCCTGGGCGGCGCGGGCGCGCTGGAGCAGGCTTTGCCCGGCGTCGGTGAGCGTGACAGCGTGCGAGCGGCGGTCGGCGTCGGATTTTTCGCGGCGCGCCAGGCCGCGCCGCTCCAGTTCATCGAGAAGGGCGACGAAATTGGGGCGCAGGATGCCCAAAGCCGCGCCAATCGCCGATTGGTTCTGGCCGGGATTGGCGGCAATGAGTTGCAGGGTCGCGAACTGGGCGGGTTTTAGGTCCAGTTCAGCGAAGCGCGCGAGGAAATCGCCGAATATGGCCATTTGCGCGCGACGCATGACATAACCCGTCGTGGTTTCCAGGCCGCCGAGGTCGAACAGGTCGGCCTCCTCCGCCGCCAGCGCGCGCGCGCCGCCTTGCGGGCCCGTCGCGCCGACGCGCCTTGCTCTCTGCTTCCGCTCAACCACTTTCGCCTCCAGCGCCCCCCTTTCCATTCCCAATTTTTTGACGGAGGTCAAAGGTTATCATGAATAACTTTCAAGTTGGGATCCAGCGCAAGCGGCCGCCGGCCGCATGTTGGCCGCGCTGTTGACTTTCCCGCTGTCGGGCGCGATGCGCATGTCCGGCGACTCCCGCCGGAGCACGGAACAAGGTTTCATGAGCGAAACGAAAGGACATTTCAGCCCATGGCGTTTCTGCGTCGCCCCGATGATGGAATGGACTGACCGGCATTATCGCGTGCTGGCGCGGCTGCATTCGCGTCATGTCCGGCTCTATACGGAAATGGTGACCTCCGCCGCCGTCATCCATGGCGACCGCGACCGCCTGCTCGGCTTTGACGAAACCGAACATCCCCTCGCGGTGCAACTGGGCGGCAGCGATCCCGACGCATTGGCCAAGGCTGCGGAAATTTGCGCCGCTTATGGCTATGACGAGATCAATCTCAATGTCGGCTGCCCCTCCGACCGGGTGCAAAACGGGGCTTTCGGCGCCTGCCTGATGCGCGAACCCGATCTGGTCGCCGCTTGCGTCCAGGCGATGAAGGCGGCGGTCGCACTGCCCGTCACGGTGAAATGCCGCATCGGCGTCGATGACCAGGAGCCGCGCGCCGCTTTGTTCGAAATCGCCGAAAAATGCGGCGAAGCCGGCGTGGACGCCCTGATCGTCCATGCGCGGAAAGCTTGGCTCAAGGGGCTTTCGCCCCGGGAGAACCGTGATGTTCCCCCCCTCGATTATCCGCTCGTGCATGAATTGAAGCGCGCCCTCCCCGCCGTTCCGATCGCCATCAACGGCGGCCTTGAGAATTTTCCCGCCTATCGCGCGCAGCTCGAAGGACTGGACGGCGTCATGGTCGGACGCGCCGCCTATCACGATTTCTCGCAATTGATCGACGTCGATCCGATACTTTTCGGCGAAGCGCCGCCCCACGAAAACGCGCGCGCGGCGGTCGAAGCCTTCCTGCCCTATGTAGAACGCAAGCTTGGCGAAGGCGTCCGCCTCGCCGACATCACCCGCCACATGCTCGGCCTGTTCGCCGGCCGGCCGGGCGCGCGCGCCTTCCGCAGGCATCTCGCCACCGAAGCCGTGCGACGCGGCGCCGGACCTGAAGTCGTGCGCGACGCGCTGCGCGAACTCGACCGGACCTGGCGGGATTTCCCAAACGTTCGCGCCGAGACCGACAATGACTCTCCATGAGCGTTAAGGTACTGTTTGCTTATTACGCGCACATTACCAAAAGGAACAAATACATTTACGATTGCGGACAGAGGTCTCGCGTATGGTGCACTCGGCCGACGGATGACCCGTCGCAAGTCAGACGGGGGATGGCGATGCGGCTTTTGCTGCGGTTCTGGCGCGATGACACGGGCTCGACCATAACGGAATACGCCCTGATCGGCGGCTTCATCTCAATTGGCCTTATCCTGTCCTTCAACGCGATTGGCAGCAAGGTCAACGCCATGTTCATTCCCGTGGATAACGGGCTGAATTAGCGCATATTCTCGAAAAGTGTGCGCGGTTTTCGGAAAGGAATATGCGCAAAACCAATGAGCCAGAGCAAGTTCGGTGAACGGGAGTTCGCTGAACTTGCTCTGGCTCCTTTTTCAGATCATGCCAGCGCGCCGGAGAACACGGCGAGCATGGCGATTTCCGCCGCCTGTTGCGCGGCGCCGGCGACATCTCCGGTCTGGCCGCCGATCATTTTTTGCGCCCAGACGCAAAGCCCGCGCACCGCCACGCCCGCGAGCAGCAAGGCCAGCACGCAAACCCCCAGTGAAAATCCGGCGAGCAGCGGCGTCGCGGCGAAGACCAGGGTCGTCCACAACACCTCGCGCCCCCGCGCGCGACTCAACACCGCCGCGCGGCCCAATCCATCCGCCCGCGCCGGCGGCAGCAGGATCACGGGCGCGAGGCAAGCGGCGCGCGAGACCGCGCCCGCCGCGACGAGAACGAAAAGGGCCTTTCCCGGCGCGGCGGCGAGCGCGGTCAGCGCCGCGACGCGCAGGCCGAACGACAGGATCAGCGCCGCCGCGCCAAACGCGCCGATGCGGCTGTCGCGCATGATCTCCAGCCGTCTTTCCTTGGTGTATCCGCCGCCAAAACCGTCGGCGACATCGGCGAAACCATCCTCGTGCATGGCGCCGGTCACGAAGGCGGCGAGGCCGACCACCAGCCAGGCCGCGACCGCGTTCGGCGCGCCGGCCTGCGTCGCGGCGAGCAGGACCAGCCCCGACGCCAACCCCAATACGGCGCCGGCGAAAGGCGCCCGGCGCAGCGCGAGGCCAAAGGCCGCGCCGCTGGCCGTGGTCGCGCCGGCGCGACGCGGGATGGGCAGGCGCGAGAAAAACCGCAGCGCTTCCGCCGTTTCGTCCACCAGGGTCATCACCGCGACAGCCCCTGCGCCGCCAGCTCTTCGAGATAGGCGAGCCATTTCGCCGTCTGGTCGAGGCTCAGTTCGCGCAGGTATTCCCATGTGTACAGGCCGGTGTGGTGACCGTCGTCGAAGGTCAGCCTCAGCGCGTAATTGCCGACGGGATCGACGCCGGTGACGCGGACCTTGGCCTTGCCCGAAACGGTGTGGCCGCCCTGCCCGTTATGGCCGCGCGCCTCGGCGCTGGGCGTGAGCACGCGCAAGAATTCGGCTGGCAGGGCGAAAGCCTCGCCTTGCGCATAGACCAGGTGGAGCGTCGCGCCGGCGTCGGCCAAGCGGACTTCAATCGGGATTTCGTCTGAAACAGGCTGGCGCATGAAAGAGTCTCGTCGTTGTTCGCGCGAGATGCTGTCACCCGCGCCGTCCTCGTCTATATAACAAAGATGAGCATCGACCACGCAAGCTTGACCACAACCCGTCCGCCGCCGCTGGTGGACGGATTCGCGCGCCGAATTGATTATATTCGCGTGTCCGTGACCGATCGCTGCGATTTCCGCTGCCAGTATTGCATGTCGGAGCATGTGCATTTCCTGCCCAAGGCGGACTTGCTGTCGCTGGAGGAACTGGAGCGGCTCGCTGGCGCGTTCATCGCGCGGGGGGTGAAAAAAATCCGGCTGACCGGCGGCGAGCCGCTGGTGCGGCGCGGCGTCATGAGCCTGTTTCGCGGGCTGTCGCGCCAGCTTGAAACGGGGGCCTTGCGTGAACTGACGCTGACCACCAACGGATCGCAACTGGAGCGCTACGCCGCCGAATTGGCGGCTTGCGGCGTCAAGCGCATCAATGTGTCGCTTGATACGCTCGACCCGGAAAAATTCCGCTCCATCACCCGCTGGGGCGACTTGCCCCGCGTGCTCAAGGGGATAGACGCGGCCCAAGCCGCCGGCTTGCGCGTGAAAATCAACTGCGTGGCGCTGAAGGAGATCAACGAGGACGATTTCGTCGGATTGGTCGGATGGGCGCATGGGCGCGGGATGGACCTCACCTTCATCGAAGCCATGCCGCTCGGCGAGGACGCCGTCAGCAATATCGCGCATTTTCTATCCTTGAGCGAAGTCGCCGCGCGGCTGGCCGAGACTTTTTCGCTGGCGCCGTCACACCATTGCAGCGGCGGCCCCGCGCGTTATTTCGATCTGGCGGAAACGGGCGGGCGCGTCGGCTTCATCACGCCGCTCAGCCATAACTTCTGCGAGACCTGTAACCGCGTGCGCGTCACCTGCACCGGCGAGCTTTACACCTGTCTGGGTCAGGAGGATCGCGCCGATTTGCGCGCGCCGCTGCGCGCCTCGGCCGGCGACGACCTGCTTGACGCCGCCATCGACAAGGCGCTGGCGGCGAAAAAGCGCGGCCACGATTTCGTGGCGCAGGCTCACGGGGCCATGGCGCCGCACCACCGGCCCATGAGCCTGACCGGAGGATGATGGCCCGGCCTTGGACTGGCGGACGCCATGAAGACGTCGGGCTTCAGGCGGCGCGGACACTGGACAGGAAGTCCTGGACGGACTTTCTGAGTTTCATCGCTTCCTGCTGGAGCGTTTCTGCTCCGGCGCCAAGATCGAACGAGGTTTGACGGGTTCGCTGGACGGCGTCGGCGACCATGGAGACGTTCCGCGCAACCTCGCCGGCGCCAAGAGCCGCCTCGCTGGAGTTTTGCGCGATTTCCTGCGTCGCCGCCGTCTGTTGTTCGGTCGCCGCCGCGATCCCGGCGCTGACCCGGTCGATATCCTCGATGACCTTGGTGATGGCTGCGACCGCGGAGACGGCGCCTCCCGTCCCCGCCTGAATATCGGCGATCTGGCTGGAAATCTCCTGGGTCGCCCGGGCGGTCTGGCTCGCAAGATTCTTGACTTCGGAGGCGACGACCGCGAAACCCCGGCCAGCCTCTCCCGCGCGCGCGGCTTCGATGGTTGCGTTCAGCGCCAGGAGATTTGTTTGCGCAGCGATGCTGGAAATCAACTCGACGACTTCGCCAATGCGGCCGGTCGCGCTGGCGAGCCCGGCGATCTGCTGGTCTGTCACATGCGCCTGTCGCAATGCGTCGCTGGTCATTGCCGAAGAGGTTTTCGCTTGTTGGCCGATTTCAGTGATGCTGGCGGAAAGTTCTTCCGTGGCCGAGGCGGCTGTCCGCACATTGACCGACGACTGCTCCGACGCCGAGGCGACAGTGACGATCCTGTGGGTGCTCTCTTCCGCCGCGGTCTCCAGCGTCTTGGAAGCGGCGAGGAAGTCACGCACCTTGTTGTCAACGACGCTCAGCAAAGCGGTGACATCCGCATCGAAGCGGCTGGCCAGTTGCTCGACCAGTTGCGCGCGCGCCATTCGTTTTTGATCTTCCTCCTTTTCGCGCCTCAGCGCCTTTTCACGCTCGACTTCGTCGTCGCGAAACACCTCCAGAGCGCGCGCGAAGGCGCCCAATTCCGTCTTGTGGCCTTGGCCGGAGATTTCGATCGACGTGTCGCCTTTCGCCAAGGCGTTCATGGATTTTTGCAGCGACATGAGCGGTGAAGTGATCGAGCGGACAATAGCCAAGCCCAGCGCGCTTGACAGGGCAAGCAGAACCAACAGGAAAGCGGAAGCCCACTTCGCCTTGCTCCAGAACACCGTGTCCACATCATCGATATAAACACCCAGCCCCGCAAGCAACCCCAGCTCGTCTACTTTCTGGAGCACCGCCATCTTTGGCAGGAATTTGTCCTGGCCTAGCCTCACCTGGGAATAAAACTGGACGCCGCGCCCCCCGGGCCGGGAAACGATGTCGATTTGCTCCCTTATGTTCGCCGCATCGACAGGCGTATCGTCCTTGAGGCGGTTGAGCCCGACTTTCTTGGGGTTGGCGTGAACCAGCGTGACGCCGTCCATCGTGTGGACGAACACATAGACGAGATCCTGCTCCTTGCCGAAGCGGGCGGAAGCCATGGTTTCCAGGAAAGCCTTGCGGCCCGTCTCGCTGCCCGGGCCTCCCGCCTTCGTCATTGCGGCGCGGCCAATCGCCAAGGTCTGTTCCAAAGTGTCGCCCAGAATGCTCTTTCGATCATCCATCATCTGTTGCCGCATCGTAAGAAGAACAAGAACGGTCGCAGCCGCCACACTGAGCGCGCTCAGCGATATGACCAGCGTCAAGCGCGCGCCAATTGTCAGTCCATCCAGTCGCATTGCAGTTCCTTCGATATAGACATTTTTTATTCAATGCAGATTCTTGTAGCCAATCGCTTAAGATTATAAGAATTCTGCCGATAAAAGGACTTGGTCGAGAGAAGGGCGGCGATGGCGACGGCGGGATTCTTGCGCTCGAACGACGACTTGCCGTCGGAAAAACAGACGAAGCATGCTTCATTGCGGCTCGGACGGCGAGCGCTCGCTCCAATGCGACAAACGGTCGCATGACACGGGGAGCACGGCTTATTCCTTCAGCTTCGGAATTGGCGTCGGGCGCGGGGCGTTACATTATCCTATTGCCAGAGAAGGTCTTTTTCTCATTCTCTTGTGCGATTCAGGCCGAGCGTACGGGGGCTTTCCGCCTCCTTTCAACCGTGATGGACCTCGGCTCGTCTTATCCGTAATTATACCTACGTAATATCCGCAAGGGGCGATCCAGCACGCTCCGTTGATCTGTCTAATTGTCTACTAAATCGGTGTGATATATAGGAAATAAGCCGTTTCACCGACGACCTCGACATGCAGCCGCGACCAACGCCGGCCGTGTCAGGCGATGTTGACAGCATCAAGCGTCAATATATAGTCATGATTGCGGGGTGCGACGGCGATATCTCACTGATTTGACGCGCATTTCCGTCGCCCAGCCACTGGGGCGCAGGACCTGCGTGCAGGTTGAGCACGAGAAGATCCGTGGCTTATTCTAAGAGGTGTACAATGGCTGATGACGTCAAGAGCCTGACCGGCTTGACCGTAGCGGAAGCTGAAGAGCTTCATAAACATGTGATCGATGGCGCGCGCGTCTTCTTCGTGATCGCGCTCGTCGCGCACGTTCTCGCTTTCGCGCTCTCCCCCTGGCTGCACTAAGAAGGATCAAGCCTATGGCAAATCAAGCTAAAATCTGGACTGTCGTTCCGCCGAGCGTTGGCCTTCCGCTGTTTCTGGGCTCCGTCGCCATCACCGCTCTGCTGGTTCACGTCGCCGTCCTGACGCACACCACTTGGTACCCCGCATATTTTCAGGGCGGGAACAAGAAGGCCGCCGCGGTCGAAAACGCCCAGGCCCCGGTCGCTTCGCTACCGAGCAACATATCCGCCAACTGAGAGGTTGGCGAGATCTGGCGTTAGCTCAGCTTGTGAAGCTGCTCTGTCATAAGGGGAGGCCGGCCTGATTTGGTCGCGCCAGCGGCAAACGAAACCACACTGCATGCGATGTGTCCACCGCCGCTAACAGAGTCGGTCGAATAGCACAGTTTCACAGTCAAGCTACGCTTCTTCAAATGGCTTGACCCACGTTATCAGGCATTGGTCAAGCGTATGAAGCCGAACACTTCCGGTCGGTGTCCAAGTGATACCGACCGTGTTCGCAAGTGATATCGACCGTGTTCGAACGTGTCAAGTCCATGACCGAGACGACCGTCCATGACCGAGCGAAGCGGCTTCGTGGCGGAGATTCGCTATATGCCGCGCTCCGCCCGACCGATGAGACAGGTTTGAATTTCCAGCTCGACATGAATCGACCGCTGGTGATCTCGGGTCGGGCTCTTTCGAGCCGATTCCGATCGTCGGCGTGTGGCTTTGACGATCGGCGTTGGTTTTTGCGCTAACGTCAGGATCCGAGCACACCGAGCGCCTCGAGCCGCGCCCGATAACGGGCGCCGACAATTTCCGGGGTGAAAATGGCGCCGGCGGGCGGCGCGGGCTGAGGCCCAAGCCGCACGGTTGCGCGCAGGGCTTCGGCGGCGGCGGCCAAGTCTGGTTCAGCCCAGACCTGCCCCTCGCCCCAGGCATAAGCGCCGGCGGGGACGGGCCGCAAGGCCGCTTCGACCAGCAATTGACGGCCGCTGTCACGGAAATCGAGATTGCCCGACCATTTCGTCGCCACCACCGGGCGGCGCAGCAAGACGGCCTCGGCGATCGGCCGCCCGAAACCCTCAGCGCGGTGCAGGGAAATCAGGCCATCGCAACTGGCGATCAGGCCAAGCGCCTCCTCGCGACTCCATTCCTCATCGACGAAGGCGATCCTCGGGTCGTCCTCCGCGCTGGCCTGGAGGTCGCGCCAGCCCTGCGACGACGCCCCCGCGCGCATCGCCTTGACGACGAGCCGGACCGAAAGGTCGGAAACCGGAAAGGCCCGGCGGAAAGCGGCGATGGCGGCGGCGGGATTCTTGCGCTCGAACGACGAATTGCCGTCGAAAAAACAGGCGAAGACAAAGGCGTCGCCAGGCAGGCCGTAGGCGTCGCGATCCGGCCGCGCCGCCGCCACCACGGCCGAGGGCATATGGACAACCGGGACGGGCGCGCGCAGTTCGTGGGCGCCGCGCACGAAGGAGCTGATCGCCCAGATTTCGTCGGCGAGCAAATAGCAGAAGTCCAGCGGCTCCGGCCATTGCGGCAACTCCCAGGGCCAGACGCAAATGGTTTTCCGTCCGCGCCACAGCGACGAACCGTTGACGCAGAAATAGCGGAACGTTTCCCAGGCCGACATGAACAGCAGATTGGTCGGATGGATCGGCGCGGACACCGTCGCCGCGGCGAAAGCGTGCGGCTCGGTCCCGATGTCCGCGCCCACCGGCGCGTCGATCAGCACATGGGGAATGGCGGCGGCGGTCAGGGCGGCGGCGGCGCAGCGCGCGTCCTCGCCAATGCCGAGGCGCGCATGCAGGTGACCGACCACATTGACGCCGCCCGTCGCGGCGGCCGGAGGCTCTGGCGGCGGCGGTTCGGGCGGCGTGCCGAGATAGAGGCTGCGCACGTCCGGCCGGGCGAAGGCTTCGCGCAGCGCCACATATTCGTGAACGCCATGATCCACTTGCCAGCCAAGATAGCGCGTCCGGCCCTCGACGGTTTCGAGATCGAACTCGGCTTGCAGGTCGGAGCGCATCAGCCAGATGCCGACGCTGACGGCGAGCAGCGGACTGCGGTCCGTCGACAGCGCGTCGACGGGTTTGAAGAAAATGTCGCGCGGGTTCTCGCCCTCGCGCAGAAACTGGCGCGCGCATCGGGCCAAATGCAGGCCAATCCGCCAAGACCCCGTGTCGCGCGCTGCGTCCCTCATCCTTGCCTTCACCTGAGCGATCGCGCTAACCAGCCGGCTTGATCGCGCTGAGCGCTGGCCTGCTCGCTGCGAGCGCGGTGTTGAGCGTGACCGGCCCGGGTTTGGCCGAACCGGGCGCCGGACGGGCGAGGTCGGGCGAGGGCTTGGCCGGATCGGGCGCGGCTTTGACCGCGCCGAGCGCGCCCTGCGCCTCAGCGCGCTTGATCATCTCCATGCCCTTCTCGGCATCGGCCTCGACGCCGAGCCCCTTCATCACCATCACACCGAGATTGTAAAGCGCGAGGGCGTGGCCTTGCCGCGCCGCCATTTCATACCAGCGAACGGCCTCGGTCAGATTCTTCTCCACAACCTCGCCCTGGCAGAACAAGACGCCGAGCTGGAATTGCGCCGGGACGAAACCGGCTTCCGCGGCATTGTGCAGCCAGTGGACGCCTTCCCGCGTCGCCGCCTCATCCTTGCGGGCCAGCAGCTGATTGCCGACGAGATGCTGCGCGATCGGGTTGCCCGCCTGCGCCGCGACGAGATAAGCGCTGAGCGCGTCTTCCGGCCTGGAGCGCGCGGGATCGTAATGACCGGCATAGAGATGCCCGAGTTGCAAGGAGGCCGCGACATAGCCTGAATCCAGCGCATCCCGCAGCAATTGTTCAGCCTTGCGCGTGTCCTTGAAGACGTCGCGGCCCTCAAGGTAGATCATCGCCAACTGGGTCTTGGCGTAGCCGTCGCCGGCCTCGGACGCCTCCTTCAGAAGCTCGACGGCGCGGGGCGCGTTGCGCGCGCCGCCAGCGCCGGCGAGATGCAATTCCGCAAGTTTCACCTTGGCTTCGCGCAGACCCTGGTCGGCCGCGTATTGGCACCAGCGCAAGGCCTCGCTGAGGTTCTGTTCGACCCCCTGGCCGTGCTGGTAAAACACGGCCACGTTGAAGGCCGCCGTGGCGTGACCCTGCTCCGCAGCCTTGAGGAACCAGCGCGCCGCCTCATTGAGGTTGACCGGCATCCCCAGGCCATTGGCCGCATGGCGGCCATAGATGAACATTGCGTTGACGTCGCCGAGTTCGGCCGCCCGCAACCGCCAGCGCGCGGCCTCGCGCCAGTCCGGCTCGACCGGGCCGCCCTGGCTGCAAAAATCCGCCAGCGCGACCACGGCCGGGAAATGGTCGCGCTTGGCCGACTTGCGCAGGTAGGTCTCGACACGGCTCGGATCGCTTTCGATCCCTTCGCCGCGTTGAAGCATCATGGCGAATTCGAATTGCGCGTAGGCGTCGCCGCTTTCCGCAGCCATTTCCATGTAGTGGGCGGCGCGTTCGGGATCGGCGGCGCGGCCGGCGCCCTTGCGATAAATCGTCGCCATGGCGACCTGCGCGCTCGAATGGCCCTGGTCGGCGGCCTTCTCGTACCAGTCGGCGCCCCGCGCCTGATCCGGGACGCCGTCAAGTCCGCGATAAACGATGTCGGCGAGTCCGAATTGCGCGGACGCATCGCCCCGTTGCGCGCCGCGCTCGAAATGGAACATCCCCTTGTTGTAATCCTGCGGCGCATGCTTGCCGAGCACATGGATCACGCCGAGCAGAGCGTCCGCCTGCGCCAGCCCGGCGTCCGCCGCTTCTTGCAGCCAATAGATCGCCTGTTCGGGATCGGCCGCATGCCGACCTCCGCCGGCGTAGAGCGCCTCCGACACGCGCGCCGCCGTGTCCGCGTCGCGCGTCGTGCGTCGCCAGAATTCCGGCAGAGGCGCCCTGGCCCCGTCCAGCAGCGCGCGTCCGAGCCGGAACTGGGCTTCGACATGACCGCGTTCGGCCGCGCGCCGGTGCCAGTTGATCGCGTCGGCCAGATTCCACGCCACGCCGCGCCCATGCTCATAACATTCCGCGATGTGGAAGGCGCTTTCCACGTCGCCGGCCTCGTAGGCGCGCAGCCACAGACGGAACGCCTTCTGATGCTCGCCCGCATCGCCTGCGCTCTCGGCGCGGCGGCGCAGCCAAGGAAGCATTTGTCCATCGGCGAGCCGCCGCAGTTGGGTTGCCGCAGATCGCAAGCTCTTCCTCATGGCTCGCGCATCGCTCCGCTTACGCTCTTGATAAGTCCTTCAACCATATAGGCGCCGACCGAACGGGTTCCGACCTTGATGTCCGCCGTCAGCGTCATGCCGGGCATGAGGCGAAAGTTTGATGGAACGTTGATGAAATGGTAGTCGTCGAACGCAATGCCGACGCGATAATAAGTCTCCACCACTTGACCTGTGTCTTCGTCGGTCGAGAAGGCGCCTTCGGTGATCCACTTGACGTGCCCGTCGGCATAACCGTGAGCCGTGAAGTCAAACGCATCGACCTTCAGCGTTGTTGGATCGCCAATCCGTATGAAACCGATGTCGCGTGTTGAGATGCGAACCTCGGCCTCGACCGGAACGCCGACGGGCATGGCGGTCATGAGTTCTTCTCCCTCCTTGAGGACGGAGCCGACCGAGAGCTTGGCTGCGGTCAGGATGATGGAATCTTCCCGCGCCAGGATCTGGACGAGGTCATGGTGCTTCTGCGCCTTTTCCAACTGCGCGCGCGCGTTGTCGCGATTGTTGCGGGCGGTCACCAGATCCTGGCTGAGCGCGGACGACCATTGCTGAACGAAGGCCTCGCGGTCGGCGCGCAGCGACGACTCCTGCGCCTGCGCCTCCTTCAGACTGTTGATGAGATTTTCCAGCATCCGCGCCTGTTCGACGCGTTGATCCTTCGACGACAACTGGTTGAGCAGGGAGCCAGCGCCGCTGGCCAGCAGCTTGTTGCGCATTTCCTCGACCTTGCCGGCGATCTCCACGCGCTCCTTCATCCGGGCGATATCGCCCTGGGTCTTGAAGATGGTCGCGTGGATCTGGTTTTCCTTCTCCTTGAAGCTGTTGATCTGCGCCGTATATTGCGCGACGCGCTGCGTGTACAACGACTTCTGCAGTTCATTGTATTTTGCTTCCGTCGCTTCGGAGGTCGCAGGAAAAACCGGGGCCTTGCCGGACAATTCGGCCTCGTCGCGCAGGATCTGGGGATTGAGGCTGGCGATCTGCTGGCTCAATTGCGAAACATCGGCATTGGCGAAGGTGGGATCGAGCGTCGCCAGCACCTGTCCCTTTTTCACCAGATCTCCGGGATGAACGTCGATCGACTTGATGATCGACGGGTCCAGCGCCTGGAATACGTTGCGGGACGAACTGCTCAGCGTGATCTTGCCGCCGGTGCTGGCGACGACGCGATCCATTTTCATCAAGACGAGGACAGTGGCCATGGACAGCACCATGGCCACCAGCACGTAAAGCGTGATCCGGGCGGCCAGCGGCTCCGGCGCCTCACGGATGGCGGCGATTTCGGACTGGTAAGACCGGACGGTCGCGAGCGCGTTCTTAGACAAGGGTTGTCCCCCGTCCGGACGCGCGACTGGTCGCGGCGGCTTCGATATGACCGTTCTGCTGCAACCACAGGCTGCGGTAGATTTCGCATCGCTCAATCAGCGTCTGGTGCGGCGCCATGTCGAGGAACTTGCCGCGCTCGAGCACCAGGATGGCGTCGGAGTTCACCAGGGAGGACAGGCGGTGCGAGATCACGATCACCGTCCGGCCCTTGGCGATCTTGCGGATGTTTTCGTTGACAATATTTTCCGAATCTGGATCGAGCGCGCTGGTCGCTTCGTCGAAGATCAGGATCTTCGGATCGAGGATCATGCAACGCGCGATGGCGAGGCGCTGGCGCTGGCCGCCCGAAAGGTTGGGCGAGCCTTCGTAGATGTAGGTGTCGTAACCGCGCGGCAGGCGGTCGATGAACTCCTCCGCGCCGGAAAGCCGCGCCGCGCGCACCACTTCGTCGAAGGTGGCGTTGGGCTTGGCCGCCATGATGTTTTCGCGGATCGTGCCGCGGAACAGGAAGTTCTCCTGTAGAACCACCCCAAGATTGCGGCGCAAATGCGCGATATTGTATTCGCGCACATCAACGCCGTCGATTTTGATCAGGCCTTCATATTCGGAATGCAGCCGCTGCAGCAGGCGCGTCAACGTGGTCTTGCCCGAACCGGAACGTCCGACCACGCCCAAGGTCATGCCAACCGGGATCTCGAAGGACACCCCGTCGATCGCCGGCATCAGCGCGCCCTTGTAGGTGAACAGCACCTTGGAGAATTCGACATGGCCAGCGAGCGGCTTGCGCACGCCGCCGTCGCCAATGCCTTCCTCGCGCGGTTGGTTGAGGAGCTGTTTCACCACATCGACGGCGGCGCGCGCCTCGTCGCCCTGGTTGATCAACTGCGCGATCTGCATCAGCGGTCCCGCGACGCGCTGCGATAACATCAGAAAGGCGAACAGCGCGCTGATGTAGAGCGGGTCATTGGTGCTCAGCGCCATATAGACGCCGACGGCGTAGCTGCCCGTGACCGCGAGACGCTCCAGCGGGCGCACGCCGGTCTGGACAATGGAGGCGACCCTGGCCTGATTGTCGACAGCCTTGGCCGCGCGGGCCACCAGCACATCCCATTCGCGGCGCTGGCGGCTCTCCAGCGCCAGCGACTTCACCGTGCGCATGCCGGCGAGCGTCTGATACAGGAACGACCCGCGCGCCGTCTCCGCTATGATGACCTTGCCGGTCGCCGCGCGCAAGGCCGGCAGCATGGCGAGAAGCCACAGCACGATCAGGCCACAAAAGGCCAGCACGATGAAGGTGAGCAGTGGGCTGAACGCGAACATCACCGGCAGGAAGAACAGCAACGTCATCGAGTCGAGCACGGTGCCGAACAATTGACCGCTCAGGAAATTTCGGATTTTCCACAATTCCTGCACGTCGTGCATGACAACGCCGATCTCGGTGCGCTCGTAGAAATCGATCGGCAACGCCAGCAGCCGGTCGAACATATATTCCGACAGGCGAACATCGACGCGGGACGTAAGGAATTGCAGCAGGTAGGAGCGCAGAAAGCTGAAGATGGTTTCGAACACGATCAGCACGAGCATGCCCACCGTCAGCACGGTGAACGTGTTCATGGCGTGATAGGCGATCACCTTCTGGCCGATCAGCGTCCAGTAAATGATCGGCGCCAGCGCGAGCAGACTCAAAAGCAAGGCGCAAATGGCGATGTCGCGGGCGAGCTTGCGCTCGCGGAAGATCAGCGAGGCGATGAGACTGATGCTGAACGGCTGTTCTTCGTCCTTCAAATCGTAATTGCGGCGGACCAGCAGAACTTCGCCGGTCCAGATCTCCTGGAATCGGAGCCAATCGACAAAGAGCTCGGCGCCTTCGGCCGCGTTGGGGTCGTGCAGCACCACGCCAAGCGGCCCGCCATCGACGATCACGCGCGCCAGCACCAGGCTCGCGCCGGTCTTGAGGCGGATGATGGCGGGAACGGCTTTCTTGATCTGTGTCAGCCCGGCCCAGTCGAGATGCACCAGCTTGGCCTTCAGTCCGGCATGTCTCGCGCAATGGACGAGCGCGTCATAATCGACGACCGGGTCGGGCAAGCCGTTGTCGCGCACGATCTCCGCAACCGTCAGCGTTATGGCGTGATGGGTGGCCACCATGACCAGACATTCGAGCGCGGACTTGTGCTTTTCGTCCGCGCCGTGGAAGCCTTGTTCATGCGACCCTTTTGTACGCTCGGAGGCGGTCGCAGGCAAAATCTCGGTGCTGGCCATGAGCTTCCCAAATTCCCTTGGATACACTCTATTTATAATGGATCGAAACTTCACATGCAAGGCGCGTAAGTCTTTCAGGAATTCTCGTGTTTTGACAAAGACGTGACCATTGCGTTCATATTAATTTAAAAAATTATTGCGTTGCGTTTGCGCGATCGGCGCAACCCAACGGTAGCCTGCTTGAAATGGTTACCGCGTCGATCGCCGCGACGCGCTTACAGCTCCGCGTCGATGGCGTCGACGCAGCGTTCCCAGGAATAAGTCGCCACAACGTCGATAAATCCGGCGCGACCCATGCGGCGCCGCGTCTCGGACTCGTCGGCGAGCCGCGCCATCGCGCCGGCGAGTTCGTCCACGCCGGACACCAGCAGCCCCGTCGCCTCGTTTTTCACGAGATCGCGGAACGAATAGCAATTGGCGTTGGCGATCACGGGCTTGCCGAACAGCCAGGCTTCGCACAGCACGATGCCAAAACTCTCGCTGCGACTCATGCTGATCAGCCCGAGGCAGGAGGCGAGCGCCCCGCGCGCCACCTCGCGGCTTTGCCGTCCAAGCGCGTGGAGGCCGGGCGCCTCCACCGGCGCGCCATCGTCATCCGGCCCGATCAGCACCAGATCGAGATCGGCGCGCGCGCGCCGCAGCCGGCAATGGGCTTCGATCACATCCTGGTAGCCCTTCGATCCGGTCTTGCGGCCGAGCACGAGGAAGAACGGGTTCGCCGCGGGACAGACCGCGCGGAACGCGCCTTCGACGCCGGGACCGCCGAGATCCTCGACGCTGACGCCGCCGCCGGGAACCACGGCGAACTTTTCGGCCTCGCCGAGCCTGAGCGCCAGCGACGCCGAGAACAGCAAGGTCCTGTCGGCCGCCGCGAACGCATCGTAATAGGTGCGCCAATGGTAAAAGCGGTCGTCGCCATGGAAATGCGGCAGGGTGACGACGCGCGGCCGGTCCGGCGCGGGAGCCGAAGATTTGACCTCCGAAGATTTGGTCAGCGTCGCCACGGAGCTGGGAATGACGTCGAAGGGGATGCCCTGCACCAGCACGGCATCGTAATCGCCGCCATGAGATTTGAGCCAGTCCTGCAGAGCCGGGGCGTGCGGGCCTCGCACCGACGCAAAGGTCGCGTCAATCTCCGGTTCGCGCCGCAGCGCGATCTGGCGCAGCGCATCGACCCAGGCGTCGAAGTGCTGGGAGCGCAGCATTTCGGTCGGCGCCAGGCTGAGATCGACCCGATGCGTCTTCAGGGGCGAGAACGCGTCGAGATCGCCACACTGAACGCCGGCCGCCTCGATCAGAACGCCGAACGGGCGGTAATCGCCGGGCGCCTGGTGTTCTTGCGTCCGGCACAGCAGGATGCGCACGCAATTCTCGGGCGCTTTCGGCAGGGCGAAATGCACATCGAAATGCGGCGGGATCGGCGTCTCGCAGGTGATGCTGACAATCGGCGAACCATCGCGCGGCGCCTGCAGCAGGATCAGGGAGAGGGTCTTCTCGACCGAGGCGAAACCGCGCAACTGGAACAGCCGCGCCTCCTGTGGAAGCAGGAAGGAGAAATCGGGCGCCGTCCAGCGCCGGATGACGCCGCCCTCGGCCTCCGGCCCGAAAAAGCCGGAAAACAGGCTGGGCGCCTCCGGGTCGGCCAGGACCTTGGCGAAGGGCGCGAGCAGATGAAATTCCTCGCTCGCCCAGATGCGTTCGAGATCGCTGGCGCGTTCGCGCATTTCCGCCTCGCCCAGTTCCTCGCTGGGAAAATACCGGGCGGTGTCGAACAATTCGCCGAGGCGTCCGGCCGCGCCCGGACCTTCGGTCAATTCGCAGCCGAAATGATGGCGGTTCTCGATCCGCTCGACATCGACAGCCGCAAGATCGATGCGAGAAAACCGGCCGCGCAGCCGCTTGAGCGTTTCGATCAGATATTCTTCGGCGCCGCCGCGCGACGGTTCGGTATAGCGATAGGTCACCACGAGGAGGCGGCGCGGCGCGCGCGGCGCGGGGACGCGCAACAGCGACCGCAACGCCGCCCGATAGTCGTTTGCCGCGGCGGCCCAGGACAACTCCTCCTCCGCATAGGCGCGGGCGCGGGCGCCCTGGTCGGCGAGCGCGGCGGACTCCGCCAGCATCTGCCTCAGGGCGGCGGGAAAGTCGGCCAGATCGACGACGCGCCCCGCGCCGCGCGCGGCCACCGCGAAGCCGCGCGCGCCTTCCGCCGTGTTCAGCGTCGGCAGGCCATGCGCCATATAGTCGGGCAGCTTCAGGCTGGAGCCGCCGCCTGCGGTCAGCGGGTTCAGCGCCAGATCCCATTGCTGCATCAGGAAGGTTTTCATGCGCTCCGGCGCGACGCCGTGCAGCACGACATTGTCGGGAGGCGGCGCTTTCAGCGCGCCGCAGACCGAGCCGATCAGTTCGAAGCGCGCCTTGGGAAACAACGGCGCCAGTCGGGCGACGATAAATTCGGCGGCGGCGACGTTCGGGCCATGGCTGGAGCCCAGGAACCCGATCCGTTTCGGCGCTCCGGCGGGCGCGGCCTTGCGTTCGAGCGGCGCGATCCGGCAGCCGTTGGGGCTGAGCACGATCGGCGCGTCCGTCATGGCGGCGAAGCTTTGGCGATCCGCTTCGGTGCAGCACACGATCAGGTCGGCTTTGGCGACCAGTCGGCGCTCCAGTTCCGCGATGAAGCCAACCAGACTGCGCGCGAGGGGATGTCCGCGTAAAAGCTTGCGCTTCAACTGCGCTTCGACATTGTGGGCGCTGTAAATCACGGAAAGTTCGGGCCGCAGCCGCCGCAGCTCGTCCAGCGCCGGCGCCATATAGGGATGCTCGAAGATGAGCGCTTCGGCGCGCCACGCCAGGGAAGCGACGATCTCGCGCAGGGCGCGGTTGCCCGCGACGAACAGGGCGGCCACGCCGTCGTTGACCGAAACCGCCTGCCCCCGGTTCACCGCCGCCTCGAAAGCGGCGTGATCCGCGCTCTTGGGCGCGCCGATCTGCAACACCCCCTTGTCGAGCAGGGCGATTTGCGCCGTCGCGGCAAAGGTCGTGAGAACGACGTCGCAATCGAGATTGGCCAGCAGATTGCCGACACGCGCGGCGCCGCCGGATTGCAGTCCGGTCAGGGAATAATCGTTGAACGCCAGCGCCAGCGGGCGCGGCGCCGGTCGCGACGCTTCCGCCGCCACATCCGAGGCCAAATCCGCCGCCAGCCGGTCCGCGATGGCGCGCCAGCACAGCCGCGCCTCCGCGAGCTTGCGGCCATCGGCCGCGATGCGCGCCCGCAGCGGCGCGTCGGCGAGAACCCGCCGGATCGCCAGGACGAATTCCTCGCGCTGCACGATCACCGCATGATCGTCCGGCGTGAGATCCAGTCCCCGCACGCCCTCGGGCGTCGAAACCATCGGCAGATGAGCGGCGAGCGCCTCGACCGCCTTGAGGCTGGTGCCGGAGCCGAGCACCACCGGATTGATATAGATATCGGCCTCGACCAGCAGATCCTTCTTTTGTTTCGGCGTGAACGGTCCGAACAGCTCGACGTTTTCGCCCCTCGGCCGATGCGCGAGCGCGCCACACACGCCGCCGGCCACCACGAACCGGCAATCCGGCATGTAGCGCGCGAGCGACAGCAGGCTTTCCGCCGCCTCGACATTGGGATGATGGCCCGAACCGGTGAACAGCAGCACTGGCCGCTCGCCGGGTTCGCGCGCCGCCTCGACCCGAGACGCCGCCGTTGCGTCGATTTCATCCTCGCAATAGCCGTTCGGGCACAGGAACAGCTTTTCCGGCGCGGCGCCGTACAGAAGCCGAAAGATTTCCGCATCTGCCGCGCTGGTCGCGAACACTTTTTGGGCGCGACGGATGAGATTGCCCTCGATGCGCAGCAGTTTCAGCCAGGCGGCCTCGAAACCGGACCCGCGCGCGATCGAGGACAGCAGGCTCGCCTCGACATTGTGCGAATTGTAGATTTCCGGCGCCGGCGCGCCGTCGGAAAAGATCGGCTCCGAATAGGGGAAATCATGGATGATGACATCGGCGCCCACGGCCAGTTCGCACGCGACCCGCCGCAATTCGCAGGCGGGATCGCTCACGGCAAGCGCGAAGGCGAGCGGCGACAGGTCGCCCGACAGGCCGGAGGCGTCGAGCGTCGCATAAGCCTTGCGCCAGAACTCGTCCTTGGGAAAGCGCAATTCGCGGAATCCCGCGCCGTGGTGGATTTCCTCGAAACGCGCGCCGAAATCGGTCGATGTCAGCAGCGTGACGTCATAATGCCGCGCGAATTCGCGATAGAGCCCGCCCAGACGCATTTCGCCGCCGCTCGACGGCGGCGAAAACGCCGGGAAGAAGCAGAGAACCAAGGCCCGAGGCTTGCGCGCCAAATCCTTGCGCGCCAAATCCGTGCTCGCCATCTTCAATCCTCGATCACGAAGCGCGGCGGCGCCAGATCGTCGAACCCTTCCACGCCAAACACGGCGCTCAGCTCTCCGTCGAGCGGAAGCAGGGCGAAGCGCCAGCGGCGCGCCATCGCTTCCGGCGAGGACAACAATTCGGTCAGGAAGCCCTGCCGGCTCATCGCGCGACGCGACACTTCGCCGGCATAATGATCGAGTTCGGCGGGGGTGGCGGCGCGCGCGAACAGAACCGCATGGGCGAGACGCGCGAATTCTCGCGGTTCGGCCGCGCCCGGCAGGCGCCTGGCGAAGCCGAACACCGCGCCCGCGCCTTCGCGCGCCGCGCGCGTTTCGCACAGCACCAGCCAGTCGGGCGCGGCGACCGCCCCGTCTGAGGCGAAAATCACGCTGCGGCCCGCCGTCTTTGCCGCGCCGGCGGACAATACGACTTCGGGCGCCGCCCTTGTGACAAACGGATCGTCCTCGGCCTCCGCGCAGGCGTCCCGCATGGTTTGCAACAACCGGCGCGTCGTGGACGCCGTGAGAAGCTGGAAAACATCGGCGCTGGGCTTGTCGTCGCTCATCGCGGGCGCGCCTTTCTCGGCGTCACCGCCAATGCAACGCGGAAGGCTGAAAGTCGTCGCGTCCAAGCGTTCGTGATTTCGCAACCGTCACAATTCCGCAACTTCGTCACCCGCCAGCAACTTTCGTCATTCGCTTGCCAATTTATTCAAGGAAAGCATAAGATAGATTTGAACAATTTGAAAAATAGTTAATTTAGCTCCCCGGCGCCGTCAAGCTGTAGTTTGGCGGCGGTCGCCGGCGATTTTGACGGCAAGCCCTTGACCGGAACGCGCGGCTGTCATAGAAAAATCTCCGTATTCCCAGGAGAATGGAACACGTGGCCAAAATCCTCGTCGTAGTAGCGAAAGCGCCAGAAACAGGCCGGGGCTGACCCGGACTCCTGAAGCTGGCGCTTGATCCGGGTCCCGAAAGGGGCCTTTTTTATTTCCGGTTTCGTGACGACAGGCCCAAGCAACAGACCAAGCAAGACAACAGGCCAATTGCGAGAAGAGGTGGAACGGAAAATGTCGAAGATCATGACCGGTGCCGAAATGGTGGTGCAAGCCCTGACCGATCAGGGCGTGACGCATTTGTTCGGTTATCCCGGCGGCGCGGTGCTTCCGATCTATGACGCCCTGTTCCATCAGACCAAGGTCAAGCACGTCCTCGTTCGCCACGAGCAGGGCGCGGCCCATGCCGCCGAAGGCTACGCCCGCTCGACCGGCAAGGTCGGCGCCGTGCTGGTGACCTCCGGCCCCGGCGCCACCAACGCCATCACCGGCCTCACCGACGCCTTGATGGATTCCATCCCGCTGGTGTGCATCACCGGACAGGTGCCGACCCATCTGATCGGCTCCGACGCCTTCCAGGAATGCGACACGGTTGGCCTGACCCGGCATTGCACCAAGCACAATTACCTCGTGCGCAGCATCGAGGATCTGCCGCGCATCCTGCACGAGGCCTTCTACATCGCCCGCTCCGGCCGTCCCGGCCCGGTGGTGATCGACGTGCCCAAGGACGTGCAGTTCGCCAGCGGAACCTATGCGCCGCCCAAGAACATCCAGCACAAGACCTATCAGCCCCAGGTCAAGGGCGATCTGGCCAAGATCAAGCAGGCCGTGGCCATGATGGCCAAGGCGAAAAAGCCGATCCTCTACACCGGCGGCGGCGTGATCAACGCCGGACCGGCCGCCTCGGCCTTGTTGCGCGAACTGGTGCAGCAGACCAACTTCCCCATCACCTCGACGCTGATGGGATTGGGCGCCTATCCCGGCTCCGGCCCGAACTGGCTGGGCATGCTCGGCATGCACGGCTCCTACGAGGCCAATAACGCCATGCACGACTGCGATCTGATGATCTGCGTCGGCGCGCGTTTCGACGACCGCATCACCGGCCGCCTCGACGCCTTCTCGCCCGGCTCCAAGAAAATCCACATCGACATCGACCCGTCCTCGATCAACAAGACCGTGGCGGTGGATTTGGCCATCATCGGCGACTGCGGCCATGTGCTCGAAGACATCGTGCGGCTGTGGCGCACGGAGGCGCACCAGCCCGACAAGAAGGCGATGGCGGCGTGGTGGGCGCAGATCAACAAATGGCGCGCGCGCAACAGTTTCGGCTACAAGAAGTCCGACACGACCATAAAACCGCAACTGGCGGTCGAGCGGCTCTATGCGCTGACCAAGGACCGCGACACCTATATCACCACCGAAGTCGGCCAACACCAGATGTGGGCGGCGCAGCACTACAAGTTCGAGGAGCCGAACCGCTGGATGACCTCCGGCGGCCTGGGCACCATGGGCTATGGCCTGCCCGCCGCCATCGGCACGCAGCTCGCCCATCCCGACTCGCTGGTGATCGACATCGCCGGCGAGGCCTCGATCCTGATGAACATCCAGGAGCTTTCGACCGCCAAGCAGTTTTTGGCGCCGGTGAAGATCTTCATCCTCAACAACGAATATATGGGCATGGTGCGCCAGTGGCAGGAACTGCTGCATGGCGGGCGCTATTCCTCCTCCTACTCGGAGGCCCTGCCCGATTTCGTCAAGCTGGCGGAAGCCTATGGCATGAAGGGGATTCGCTGCTCGGACCCGGCGCAACTCGACGCCGCCATTCAGGAGATGATCGACCATCCCGGCGCGGTGATCTTCGACTGCCTGGTGGACAAGGCGGAAAACTGCCTGCCGATGATCCCGTCGGGCAAGGCCCACAATGACATGATCCTGCCCGATACCGGCGAAGACATCGGGTCGGTGATCGACGACAAGGGCAAGATGCTGGTGTGAGTTTAGCCCCCTCTCCCCGCTTGCGGGGAGAGGGTTGGGGTGAGGGGGACACCGGCGTTGGCCTCGGCTTTCGACTAGCCGCGGCAACAAGCGCCAAGGCCAAATCCCCGACTCCCCCTCACCCTTGTCCCTCTCCCCGTTCACGGGGAGAGGGGACGCCAACGCCCAGGATTGAGAACAGATTTCAGGAACGGAACGCCCATCATGAACGCTCAGGCCGCCCTTTCGCCCTATTCCTCCTCCGCCGGCAAGACCGAGCGCCGCGAAACCCATGTGCTTTCGGTGCTGGTCGACAATGAGCCCGGCGTGCTCGCCCGCGTCGTCGGCCTGTTTTCCGGCCGCGGCTACAATATCGAAAGCCTGACGGTGGCCGAGGTCGCCCATCTTCAGGGCCTGTCGCGCATCACCGTCGTCACTTCCGGCGCGCCTGAGACCATCGAGCAGATCTCCCACCAGCTCGAACGCATCGTGCCGATCCACACCGTCACCGATTTGAGCCTCGCGGACGCGTTCGTCCAGCGCGAACTGGCGATGATCAAGGTGCGCGGCAAGGGCGAAAGCCGCACCGAGGCCCTGCGCCTCGCCGAAGCGTTTCGCGCCCGCGTCATCGACGCCACCACCGAGAGCTTTATTTTCGAACTGACCGGCGCGCCGAAGAAAATCGACGATTTCGTCGAGCTGATGCGGCCGATCGGGCTGGTGGAAGTCTCGCGCACCGGCATAGCCGCGATCACGCGCGGGCCGCTGGAGATGTGAGTATGACGCGGCCGATGGCTCGTTCGGTCAAACCGACGATCAGCGAGTCCCGCAGGCTCGTGGCCCGGATCAGTATTCGTCTCTAAAATTTCAGCGCAGCCATTTCTGGCTGCGCTGTGATGACGCGTAAAAGTCAGGCGGCTTCGGCCGAGTCGATGAATTCGATTCCCATCAGCAGGCGACGTTCGTCCAGCACATGAATGCTGGGCGCGTGGCCTTCGCTGTGGGCGAGCAGGCGGATGCCATGGCGCAGCGCGTAGACGATGTGCCCGGCGCGCAGGTCGTGGGTCTCGTTGTGCTTCGCCTTGAGGCGAATTTCGATGTGGGCGTGCGACTCGCTCGGAACGCCCTCCTCGATCTTCGGCTGAACGTCGGTTTCGAACACGCGGGCTTCGGGATCCTGGGGCGTGTCGAACATGGGCGCCACCATCGCCGGCAACTTGTTGAGCAGCCAGTCGATTTCGGTTTCCGGCACATGCCGATTGTTGTATTTGACGAGAACCTCAACCATGGCCAGTCTCCATTGTTCCCAAAGGCCTCCACGGCGGAGGTCGAAAGGCGGATGTCGGGCCTAGTTAGCGCATCTTATTTTAAACTTATATTAAAATTTCCTGTCCTATCCGTGGCATCCGGCCCTTTTGTGCAATGCAACCGCCTGATTTTTCTAAGCCATCTCCGGACGGAGGCGCGAATCGACGCACGCCCCCCGTTCGGGGAACGCCCGTTCGCCGACTGGGGTCCAATCTTTTGTTTTGACGCATTTTTTCGCGCGAACCTCTCTCCGTTTCGCGCGAAAATGCTCTACCCCCGTTTCAGGTCGGGATGCACGGTCTTCTCGATAATGTGCGAGTCGCGGCCGATGACGTGTTCGGTCGAACCGACGATCAGCGGGTCCGGGGCGTGGATGATCGACAAATCCTTGTTGGGATAGGGCAGCGACCACAGGAAATGGGTCATGCAATTGAGGCGCGCCCGCTTCTTGTCGTCGGATTTGATGATGATCCAGGGCGCATCGGCGGTGTCGGTATAGAAGAACATCGCCTCCTTGGCCTCGGTGTAATCGTCCCACTTGCCCAGCGACGCCAGATCGATCGGCGACAGCTTCCACTGTTTCAACGGGTCGTCCTTGCGGGCCTCGAAGCGGCGGCGCTGCTCCTCGCGCGACACCGAGAACCAGTATTTGAACAGGCGAACGCCCGAGCGCGCCAGCATGCGCTCGACCTCCGGGCATTGCCGCATGAATTCGAGATATTCGGTGGGCGTGCAGAACCCCATCACACGCTCGACGCCGGCGCGATTGTACCAGGAGCGGTCGAACAGGCAGATCTCGCCGCCTGAGGGCAATTGCGAGATGTAGCGCTGGAAGAACCATTGCGTGCGCTCGCGCTCGGTCGGCTTTTGCAGCGCGACGACGCGCGCCGTGCGCGGATTCATGTGCTCCATGAAGCGCTTGATCGTGCCGCCCTTGCCGGCGGCGTCGCGCCCCTCGAACACCATGACGATCTTTTCGCCAACAGACTCCACCCAACGCTGCGCCTTGAGCAGTTCCTGCTGCAATTTCAGCATGTGCTCTTCATAAGGCCCCGGGCGCATGTGCTGCGCGTAAGGATATTCGCCGGTTTCGAACACCCGGCGGATCGCGGCGGGATCGTGGCGCATTTGCGCGAGGCGACGGTGCGCTTCGTCCGGCGCGACCGCGGCATGATCAGGCGCCTTCGCCTCCGGCGCGCCTTTATTAGCGGCGGACGACTTGTTTGAGGAAGCCTCGGTGGCGATTTTTTTGGCGGCTTCCGGCGGCGGGGCGGCTTCGTTCACGCGCAAATCCTCTCAACCGGGTCAGCGCCCGGATTTCTGGCGACGTTGTCATATTACCGTAAAAAGCTTGCTTACCGTAAAAAGATTGCGCCAACCGGCGCCCGCCCGGCTTGACGACGCTGGTCTAAACCGCGCTCTGCTTGACATAAGCCTCGATGTTTTGATGCAATTTCGCCGCCTCGCGCTCCAGGTCGGCGATGCGGGCGCGCACCTGCGCGGAGACCGAACGCGATTTTTCGGCGGCGGCCAGCACGTGGCCGATGGAAGCCGTCATCTGTTCGGCGCCGCGCGCGGTCATCTGCACATTCCTGGCGATTTCATCCGTCGCGGCGCTTTGCCGCTCGACCGATCCGGCTATGGTCGCGGACACCGCGTTGACGCGTTCGATCGCGCCGCCAATGCCGCCGATCACCTGCGAGACCTGGCCGACCGACGCCTGAACCGCGCCGACATGCTCGACAATGTCCTTGGTGGCGCTCGCGGTCTGGTCGGCGAGGGTTTTCACCTCGGCCGCGACGACCGCGAATCCCTTGCCGGCATCCCCGGCGCGGGCCGCCTCGATGGTGGCGTTCAGCGCCAGCAGATTGGTCTGGGCGGCGATGGCGTTGATCAATTGCACCACGGCGTCGATCTTGGCGGCGGCTTCGGACAGGCCGCGCACCAGGGTCCGCGCCTGCTGCGATTCCCGGGTGGCCTCGGCCGCGATGCTCGAAGCCAGGCTGGAGGTGGCGGCGATCTCGCCGATCGATGTCGACAATTCCTCCACCGCCTGCGCGACCGATTGCGCATGCGCGGACGACTGCCGCGCGGCCTCGCCGATCAGATCGGACTGCACCAGGGAGGCGTCGGTTTCGCTGGCGATTTGCGCGACGCTCTCATCGGCCTGTTTGAGGTGGCCGCTCAAATTGCCGATGGCGCCATGGACCTCGGCGGTGAACGTGGCGCTGATCTCGCGCGCCAGAGCGTGATCGCTCGCCTCCTCTTCGCGCCGCGCCCGGTCTTGCCGCTCGATCGTGAGCGCGTTGGACGCGGCGTCGCGATAACGCCGCGCCGCATGGATCAATCGCCCGATTTCGTCGCTTCGGTCGGCCTGGGGAATTTCAACGGCGTCGGGATCGCGCTGGATGGCGTCGAGCACCCGGACGATTTCATTCAGGGGCCGCGCGATCGAGCGAATCAGCAGGATCGCGCCGATGAGGCCCAGCAGGATGGCGATCGCCGTTCCGCCAACGCGCTGCGCGATCGTGATCTGATAGCCGGCGATCCGGGCGGCCAGCATGTCCGCCATGGCGTCGTCGATTTTTGGCAGGAAAGCGATGAAAGCGGAGTCGATTTCCGGCGCAAGCGTGAGAACCCGATCGTAGCGACTGTCCTTGGCCGCCTCGGTCAAGGCTGCCGTCAACTGGAGCAATTTATCGCCCATGCCGCTCAAGGCGGTCCCCTGGATGAAACCCCGATCCGCCTTGACCGCCTTGGACCAATCCGTGGTGAAATTGCCGACCACGCCGTTCAAGCCATCGCGCGCCACCGCGAAGGCGACGACCTTTTCTTCGCTGGCGTTCTGACGCAGGTCGCGCGCCGCCGCGACCAGATCGCTCGACCGCTTCAAAATGGCCTCGGCCTGGTTGACCAGAATGTCGCCGACAAAATAGGTCTCGGTTTCCGGATCGAGCGTGATGTTGGAATTGTCCGAGGCCAGACTGATGGCGTCGCTCAATTGGGACGCGGCTTCGTCGTAATTCCTGGACTTGAGCGCGGCGACGGCGGCTTTCGTCTTGTCCGTGAGGCCGAGAACGCCGCCATCGGCGGCTTCGGCGCGCTCCAGCGCCCCGGCGGAGCCGGAACTCTCCTCCGACAGGGCGGACTGGTATCCCTGCTGCAGGGCGCGCAGATAGGTCACCCCGGCCATTTCCGCGCGCGCGAAACGAATCAGCGCATCGTTTTCGGTGACCACGAAATAGAGCAGCATCACGCTTGGAATCATCAGTATTCCAAGCACGGCAAACAGCTTCTTCGACAAGGAAAGGTCGCGCAAGCGCATCGGGTCACTCAATCGAACTACACAATCTTAAGTTGCACCCCCCGTCTTAACATTGCTTTAAAGCTTCGCATTCAGGAGGCGCCGGCCTTGAGCAATTTGTAGTCGATGGCGTCGAGCAGGGCCTGGAACGAGGCGTCGATCAGATTGGCCGACACCCCGACCGTGGACCAGCGCTCGCCGTCGCGGTCGCCAAATTCGATGAGAACCCGCGTGACGGCGTCGGCGCCGCCCTGGAACACGCGGACGCGGAAGTCCAGCAATTCGATGTCTTCGATGAGTTGCTGGTATTTGCCGAGATCCTTGCACAGCGCCATGTACAGCGCGTGAACCGGGCCATTGCCCTCCGCTGCCGAAATCAGGCTGACGCCATCGACATTGACCCTGACGGTGGCTTCCGAAAACGTCTCCAGTTCGCCGTGGGCGTTGTGGCGGCGCTCGACATCGACGCGGAAGCGCTCGACATCGAAGTAACCGGGAACGTGCCCCAGAATGCGCCGTGCGAGAAGTTCGAAGGAGGCGTCGGCGCCCTCATAGGCGTAGCCCTGCGCCTCCTTCTCCTTCACCTTGTGCAGCAGTCGGTTGACCCTCGGATCATCGCGCGACACCGTGACGCCCAAACGCTCCAGTTCGGCGAGGATGTTGGATTTGCCGGCCTGGTCGGACACCAGCACGCGACGCTGGTTGCCGACGCTTTCGGGCGTGACATGCTCGTAGGTGCGCGGATCCTTCAGCACGGCCGAGGCGTGGATGCCCGCCTTGGTGGCGAAGGCCGAGGCGCCGACATAGGGGGCGTGGCGATCCGGCGCGCGGTTCAACAGCTCGTCAAGGGTATGAGAGAGCTTTGTCAGCCCTCTGAGCGAGTCGAGCGAAACGCCGATTTCGTAGCGGTCGGTCATCTCCTTCTTCAGCAGCAGGGTCGGGATGATCGAGCAGAGATTGGCGTTGCCGCAACGCTCACCCAGACCGTTGAGCGCGCCGTGAATCTGCCGTGCCCCGCCGCGCAGCGCCGCGAAGGAGTTCGCCACCGCCTGTTCGGTGTCGTTGTGGGCGTGGATGCCGAGGTTTGCGCCCGGCACCCGTTCGGCCACCTTGCGCACGATGTCCTCGACCTCGTGGGGGAGCGTGCCGCCATTGGTGTCGCACAGGGCGATCCAGCGCGCGCCGGCTTTATAGGCCGTTTCAGCGCATTGCAGGGCATAGTCGCGGTTGTCTTTAAAGCCGTCGAAGAAATGCTCGCAATCGACGATCACCTCGCGGCCAGCCGCCACCGCCGCCTTGACGCTGTCGTCTATGCCCTCGAGATTTTCCTCCAGCGTGCAGCCGAGCGCGACATGGACCTGATAATCCCAGGCCTTGGCGACGAAGGCGATGGCGCCGGCGGCGCTGCCGATGAGAGCGGCGACGCCGGGATCGTTGGCGGCCGAGCGGCCGGCGCGCTTGGTCATGCCGAAGGCGGTGAATTGGGCTTTGCGCGTGCGCTTGGCGGCGAAAAACTCGGTGTCGAGCGGATTGGCGCCGGGGTAGCCGCCCTCGACATAATCAATGCCGAGCGCGTCGAGCAGGCCGGCGATCTGTTTCTTGTCGTCGAGCGAGAAATCGACGCCGGTGGTCTGGGCGCCGTCGCGCAGGGTGGTGTCGAACAGATAAACGCGGTCGCGGTTCATTGCGTCGGTCCCGTCATAGCCGGCAAATCCTTGGTCATGGTGGTGTTGCCCAAAACTTCGTCGCCGAGGAAGACCATGTTGCGTTGCTGCGCCACATAGCCGCGACGGGCGAAAAACGGCTCGGCGCTGTCGCTGGCGTCCACGGTCAGTTTTTTGGCGTGGCGGGCGCTCGAGAGTTTTTCCAGCGCGTCGCACAGCGCGGTGGCGACGCCGCGCCGGGCGAAATTGGGGTGGACATAGAGCATGTCCAGGGCGTCCGTCCCCTTCAGCGCGGCAAAGCCCGCGAGCGCGCCGTTGGCGAGCGCGACGATGGTGAGTTTTTCGGCGAGTTTTTGCGCGAACGCCGCCTCGTCATCGGCGAGCGCGCTCCAGGCCTCGACCTGGGCTTGCGAATAATCCTCGACGCCGAGCGTTTCGACGCTGGCGCGAAAAAGGGCGGCGAGCGCGGGCGCGTCGGCTGGCAGCGCGGGCCGCAAGGCGATGGTGTCGGCCATCAGATCAGCCCGTTCCAGCGCAGGCCGATCAAGACCGCCAGCGCGAGCACGAGGATCTTGGCCGCGAGATACCACAGCCAATGCGGCGGGAAGGGAAGAGAGTCGCGCCAGTTCTTTTCGCGGTCGTCGGGTTGGGTCATGACAGATTCTTATCGAAGCCGAAGCGGTTCAGCGGACTCCTTCTCCCCTTGCGGGAGAAGGTGGCTCGCGCGAAGCGCGAGACGGATGAGGGGGCGCCGGTTGCGAGGGACGCCCCCCTCATCCGGCGCTTCGCGCCACCTTCTCCCGCAAGGGGAGAAGGAAGGCGCCCGTGAGGTTGTAGGCGATCGTCAGCCCACCTCCCATCGGGTGGAGAGTTCGCCGGTCTGCTTGTCCTTCGCATCCATGATCTTCACGCCCATGGCCACGATCAGATCGCGCAAGCGGTCGGATTCGGCGAAGTTTTTGGCGCGACGCGCGTCGAGCCGTTCCGCGATCAGCTTTTCCACCAGGGCGGCGTCGATGTCGGCGGCGGTTTTGGTCCAGCTCGCGGGATCGTCGTGCAGCAGGCCCAACAGATTCGCGGCGCGTAAAAGCTTGTCCGCCTCCCCCGCCCCGGCCAGTTGATGCAGTTCAGCGATGGCTTTCGGCGTGTTGAGGTCGTCGCACAGGGCGTCGAGGAAAGGCTCCGACAACTCGCCCGCCTCCGGTTTTTGCTCGCGCAGCAGCGCGTACCAGCGTTGCAGAGTTTTCTCGGCCTCTTCCAGCGCCTTCACCGTCCAGTCGATCGGCTGGCGGTAGGCGCCGCGCAGCATGGCGAGGCGCAACACCTCGCCCTTCCAGGCGCGACCGCCGAATTTGTCCTCATGCAGCAATTCGTGGATGGTGATGAAATTGCCCAGGCTTTTGGACATTTTCTCGCCTTCCACCTGCAAGAACCCGTTGTGCATCCAGACATTCGCCATCACGTCGTGACCGAAGGCGCAGCGGGTCTGGGCGATCTCGTTTTCGTGGTGCGGGAACACCAGATCGATGCCGCCGCCGTGGATGTCGAACACTTCGCCCAAATGCTTGTGCGACATGGCCGAGCATTCGAGATGCCAGCCGGGGCGACCGAACCCCCACGGGCTGTCCCAACCGGGTTCGCCCTCTTTCGAGGGTTTCCACAGCACAAAATCCATCTCGCCGCGCTTGTAGGGCGCGACATCGACGCGGGCGCCGGCGATCATGTCGTCGAGCGGACGGCGCGACAGGCCGCCGTAATCCTTCATCGAGGGCACGTCGAACAGGACGTGGCCGTCGGCGGCATAGGCGTGGCCATTGGCGATCAGTTTTTCGACAAGGGCGATCATTTCCGCGATGTGCTCGGTGGCGCGCGGCTGCACGTCCGGGGGCAGGCAGTTCAGATCCGCCACGTCCTGCTGGAACACAGCATTGGTGGCCTCGGTCAGTTCGCGGATGGAGATTTTCCGCTCGGCGGCGCGCGCATTGATCTTGTCGTCAACGTCGGTGATGTTGCGGACATATTTGACGTGATCTGCGCCGTAGAGTTCGCGCAAAACGCGATAGAGCGTGTCGAACACGATCAGCGGGCGCGCATTGCCGATATGGGCGAAATCGTAGACCGTCGGGCCGCAGACGTAGAGCCTGATACGCGCAGGGTCGATCGGCGCGAAGATTTCGCGCTCGCGGGTCAGGGTGTTGTAAAGCTTCAGGACGGCGGACATGAGTCTCCCTGCTCTGGCCGGGGCGTCGATCTCGCGAATTTTCAAGGAGACATGACGGCGCCAGCCAGCTTTGCAGCTAGCTGATAATCGAAATCCGGCAAAGATTTTTTGGCGGCGTCATGGCCGGCAACATGCGGGTTTCGTCGCATGGCGTCAAGAGCGCATAAACTTGCTTCCGATCAAGAGACGTTTAGATTGCCGGCAATAGCCGGAGACGTCATGGCCCACGCGCACGAACACACCCACGAACATGATCACGACCACGATCACGACGCCCAAGACCATGATCACGACCACGACCACGACCATGATCATGGCCACGCGCACGCTCCGAAAAATTTCGGCCGGGCCTTCGCCCTGGGCATAGGGCTGAACAGCGCCTTCGTGATTATCGAGGCCGCCAGCGGCTTTTTCGCCAATTCCATGTCGCTGCTGGCCGACGCCGGGCACAATCTCGGCGACGTGCTCGGCCTCGTCGTCGCCTGGATCGCCAGCGAACTGGTCAAAAGGGCGCCGAGTCCGCGCTTCACCTATGGCCTGCGCGGCTCCTCCATTCTCGCCGCTTTGTTCAACGCCGTGTTCCTGCTGGTGGCCGTGGGCGCCATCGCCTGGGAGGCGGTGTGGCGGCTCGGCGCGCCCCAGCCGGTGCAGGGCGGCGTGGTGATGGCGGTCGCCGCCGCCGGCATCGTCGTCAACGGGTTTACGGCCTGGCTGTTCGCCTCGGGCGGCAAGACCGACATCAATGTGCGCGGCGCCTTTTTGCATATGGCCTCCGACGCCCTGGTTTCCGCCGGCGTGGTCGTCGCCGGTCTGGTCATCGCGTTCACCGGCGCGCTCTGGCTCGACCCGGTGGTGAGTCTCGTCATCAGCGGACTCATCATCTGGGGCACATGGCGGCTGCTGATCGAATCGCTGGGCATGTCGCTGGCCGCCGTGCCGCCGCGGATCGATCCCGACAAGGTGCGCGCCTTGCTGTGCGGCCGTCCCGGCGTGGCGGCGCTGCACGACCTGCATATCTGGCCGATGAGCACGACCCATGTGGCGCTGACCTGCCATCTGGTGATGCCCTCGGGCCATCCCGGCGACGCCTTTCTGCACGAACTCGCCGAAGATTTGGCGCATGATTTCGGCATCGAGCATGCGACCGTACAGATCGAGGTCGATCCCTCGTCTGCCTGCGTTCTCGCGCCGGATGAGGTGGTGTGATCGAGGGCGCGATATCTTGACAGCGGCGCGGATCGGTTTTAATCCGCGCTCCATCCAGTATCCCGGAACGCGGTGAAATTCCGCGGCGGTCCCGCCGCTGTAATCGGGGACGTCGGAGACAAGGCGATCGCCATTTTGGCGAAAGCCAGCCACTGGCGGGGTCCACCCCGCTGGGAAGGCCGTCTGCGGCGGACGATCCGAGAGCCAGAAGACCTGCTGGATCTGATTCACGAGGGGCGAAATCCGATGGAAAGGATTTCGGCGAGGCTTCGCGCTGCGCCGACGTCCTTCATTGTGCATCGGAGTAGATCGTGATGACATCGCCCAGCAACAAGCCCAACGAAACCTCGGACAAGACTCGCCCGGCGGTGATCGCCATCCGCAAGACCTGCAATGCGGAAGGCACGGGCCTGTCGCATTACGTCCTCATGGACAAGCAGGTGAAGCGTTGAGCGCGATTTCCCCGCGCTCTGTCGTGGAGGGCTCCGAAAGGAGCCCTCTTTCGCCCCTGCAACCGTTCGAGATCGACCATCCCACCCATATCGCCCTGGTCGAGCCGGACACCGCGTTCTGGGGGCTGGTGCGCAAGGACAATCTGGACCAGGCCCTTTCGGGCGGGATTTTGCGCGACACATTGCGCGAAAAGGGCGCCGATTTCGCGCGCGAAATGGAGATGCTGCGGTTCCATCTCAAACCGTCGGCGGTCTATTTCAACGCCACCGAGCGCTGCAACCTCAACTGCTCCTATTGCTACATTCCCGGCGAAATGCGCAAGCGCGGCAAGCAGATGGACACGCGCGAACTGCTCGACGCGCTGGAGCGGCTGCACAGCTATTTTCGCGGCCACATGCCGGAGGATCGCTTGCCGCAGGTGATCTTCCACGGCGCCGAACCCATGCTGGCGCGCGAGGCCATTTTCGCCGGCATCGACGCCTTCCGCGACAAATTCCGCTTCGGCGTCCAGACCAACGCCACCCTGCTCGACGAGGCGGCGGTGAAATTCCTGACCGAGCGGGGCGTCGGCATCGGCCTGTCGCTGGACGGGCCGGTCGCCGATATCGCCAACCGGACGCGCAAGCGCTGGAGCGGCGAGGGCGTGTTCGATCATGTCGTGCGCGCCATGAAAATGCTCGACGGTTATCCCGGCTACAACGTCATCTGCACGATGACTTCGGAGAACCTGCCCTACCTGACGGAACTGGTGGAGTTTTTCCACGAGAACCGCGTGCCCGCCTGCATGCTCAACGTCACCCGCTGCACCATGCCGGGCGCGCGCGCCGTCAATGGCGGCGAAGCGGATGTGGCCAAGGCATTCATCGCGGCCTTGGAGCGCACGCATGAGCTTTACCGGGAGACCGGCAGAAAACTGGTGGTGGCCAATTTCGCCAACATCCTGATCGCCATTCAGGCGCCGACGGCGCGGCGGCTGATGTGCGACATTTCGCCTTGCGGCGGCGGCCGCAGCTTTTTCGCCCTCGCGCCCGGCGGCGATCTGTTTCCGTGCAGCGAGTTCATCGGCCTGCCCGCCTTCGCCGGCGGCAATCTGTTCCGGGACGAGATCGCGGACGTGCTCGAAAGCGACCCGTTCCGGCTGGTGATCGGCCGCAAGGTCGAGGACATCGCGGAATGCGACACCTGCGCCATCCGCCATTTCTGCGGCTCGCCCTGTCCGGCGGAAGCCCATGAGATGAACGGCGGCATGAAGCAGAAGGGCGCGTTCTGCGACTTCTACAAGGAACAGACGCGCTACGCGCTGCGCCTCATCGCCGACGGGCGTCACAATGATTTTCTTTGGGACGGCTGGGACGAAGGCGCGGAAACGACCTGCGAGATCGGCGCGGCGTAAACCGCCGGGCGGCGAAGGCGTCCGCGCCGTCGCCGCCTTTTTTTGCTAAAAGCACTCTTCCTCAAGCTTCTTCAAATCCTTCAGCGCCTGTTCGTCGTCATGGTCCTCGAAAAGCTCGACCATGTAATAGACGTGCGAATGAAGCAGCAGCAGCTTGTCGGTGATGGAGTTCTTGCCCGCCTCGATCGCGGCAAGGCGGGTCTTGAAGCGGTCCCAGAAGGCGTTGCCGGTCTCGGGATTGTCGATGTAGCGGCGCAGGTGGGTGAGAACGCACGCCATATTGCCTTCGAAATCGATGTCGAGAAAGCTGACATAGCGGTCGGGCTGGGCGGCGGCGTTCATGGGCGGCTCCGGGGAATTGGACTTCGCGCCAGTGAACGCGAGCTTGTCAGACGGCGCAACGGCCAACACGCGACCGGCGGCGCCCTTGCACGAACGGTCGTTTGCCCGAATAAACGGCAAGCCTAAAAAGCCAGCAGTTTCCTCAGGCGCTCGACTTGCCGGCGTCCGACCGGAATCCGCGTCGCCCCCTTGTCCGCCATACGCAGGAACCAGGCGCCGTCGAGGCGCTCGGCGGCGCGCACGTGGCTGAGGTTGACGATGTGGCGGCGATGCACCCGCACGAACAGCGCCGGGTCGAGCCGCGCTTCCAGCGCCGCCAGCGCGCGCGGGCAGAAGGCGGTGAAATCCAGCGTGAGGGCCTCCGAATAATGGCCCTGCGCGGAAAGGACCGCGACCTGGTCGATGTCGATCAGCGCGGTGACGTCGCCCATGCCCTTCTGGATCGGCAGTTTCACCAGATAGGACTCGGGTTCGGCCTCCGGCTCCGGGGAGGCGGCGAGATCGCCGAGCATGAAGAACATCAACAGCGTGGCGGCGTCGTCCGGCCCCGGCCCCGGACCCGTCGCCAGCGCGATGGCGCGGGCCAACAGGTTGCCCATGCGGGTGGCGACCAGCATCGAGGCGCCCAGCGGAGAATCGCTGGCGCTGGCGATCAGCCCGCCGACCTTGAGCCGCGCCTCCGGCGGGTGAAGGTCCAAAATATCGACGCCGAAGATTTTTCCGCCCTCGGCGCCCAGCAGCTTTTGCACCGCGCCGCTGGCGGCGAGCACACGGCGCTGTCGGTCGAGCATGACCGCGCCCAGCGGCAGGCGTTGCAGGCGGTACTCGAACGTCTGCCCTTCGTTGCCCGCCATGGCGCTGTCAGCTCACGAATTCGTCGAGCCGATAGCCTTGCGCGAACAGGAGCGCGGTGAGGTCGGAATGTTCGATGCGGGCGTGGGCCGCGCTCGCCACCGCCGGCTTGGCGCGATAGGCGACGCCAAATCCCGCCGCTTCCAGCATGTCGAGATCGTTGGCGCCGTCGCCCACCGCCAGGGTTTCGCTCGGCGCCAGCTCATGCAGCGCGGTCAGTTCCTTCAGCGCCGCGAGCTTGGCGGCCTTGCCGAGCACCGGCTCCTCGACCTCGCCCAAAAATTTGCCGTCCTCGACCTTCAGGATATTGGCGCGGTTTTCCTGAAAGCCGAGCTTTTCCGCTATGACCGAGGTGAAGACGGTGAAGCCGCCGGACACCAGCGCGGCATAGGCGCCGTTGGCGCGCATGGTCATCACCAGTTCGCGCCCGCCGGGGGTGAGCGTAATGCGGTTGGCTATGGCCTCGTCCACCACGGCGGCGTCGAGGCCCCGCAGCAGCGCCACGCGCGCGCGCAAAGCCGGCGCGAAGGCGATTTCGCCGCGCATGGCGCGTTCGGTGATCTCGGAGACTTGCGCCTTGAGGCCGACGAAATCGGCGAGTTCGTCGATGCATTCCTGGCCGATCATGGTCGAATCCATGTCGGCGAGAAACAGTTTCTTGCGGCGGCCCGCCAGCGGCTGCACGAAAATATCGACCGGCGCGCCGCTCAGCGCCATGCGCAGCACGTCGGCGGCCGCGCGGCAATAGCCGGTGTCGGCGAAGGAGCCGTCGGCGGGATTGCCATGGGCGGCGCCCGGTGCGAAAGGAATATCCGCCGCGCGACCCGGCGCGAGACTTTCCGCCTCGCCCGCGCCCGGCAGGCGGCGCGCGGCCGCCGCGAGCAGATCGGGGCTGATCGTCTGGGCGTCGGCGGCGCCGACCAGAGTCGCGACATGGGTCATAAGGTGTTGAACGCTTTCAAACTCAAGAGTCCCAACTTGCAGGCGGCGCTCATCGCGGGTCCGACCGCCAGCGGCAAGACGGCGCTGGCCGCCGAACTCGCGGAAAAATTAGGCGCCGCCGCGATCAACGCCGATTCGATGCAAGTTTACGCCGATCTGCCCGTCCTTTCAGCGCAGCCGACCGCGGCGGAACAAGCCGCCGCGCCGCATATGCTTTTCGGACATATCGGAGCGGAACGCAATTATTCCGTCGGCCAATGGCTTTTTGACGCGCGCGCCGCGTTCGCCGCCTGTGTCGCGGAAAACCGCCTGCCCGTGTTTGTCGGGGGAACCGGCCTCTATTTCAAGGCTTTGCTTCAGGGCCTGTCCGACATCCCCGCCGTACCGCCGGAGGTTCGCGCGCGGGTGCGGGCGGACTGCGAGGGCGTGGCGCCCGCCGATTTGCACGCGCGTTTGTCGCGGGTGGACCCGGAGACGGCGGCGCGGCTGCGCCCGACCGATCCGCAGCGGCTGATCCGGGCGCTGGAAATTTTCGAGGCGTTCCAGACGCCGCTGGCGCGCTTGCAAGGGGCGCGACAGCCGCCGCTGCTGGACGCGGCGCGCTGCCAATGCGTGTTTCTGGCGCCGGAGCGTCCGGTTTTGAATGCGCGCATCGACGCCCGATTCGACCGGATGATCGCGGCCGGCGCGGTTGAGGAGGTTATCCGCTTGCGCGCGCGCGGCCTTGATCGCGCTTTGCCCGCCTTGCGCGCGGTGGGCGTGCCCGGCTTGCTGGATTTTCTCGACGGGGTGTGTTCGCTGGACGAGGCTGTCGCGCGTGGAAAACGCGACAGCCGGCAATATGCCAAGCGGCAAGTCACGTTTGCGCGGACACAATTGCCGGAGTTTGAATGGGTTGCGGTGGCGTGAAGCGCGCCTGTCCGGTCAGTCCGCGCGCCGGCCGCACGAACAGATTGGACGGCGCCTGCGATCTGCTTTACCGCTCAAGGCCCCCGCGTTAGCGCGCCAGTGAAGGCTGGAGCTTGGAGCCTAAGTGAAACGATACTTTTTCCTTTTCGTCGCGGCGCTTGCGGCTCTCGCTTTTTCCTCGCTCCGTGCGGCGCAAGCCCAGGCTCCGACGCCGGCGGAGCCCAGCTTTTCCTGCGCCAAGCCGCAAGGCCCGATTGAAGCGGCGATTTGCGCGAGTCCGACCCTGTCCGCCGCCGACAGGCAATTGGCGGAATTATACGCGGCGGCTGGCGTCAGCGCCTTCGGCGCCGGCCCTTCAAATGAGTTGGCGTTTCAACGCGAAGCGCTCAATGACATGCGCGGCTGCGCCAAACCGGGCGGCAAGGAAACCATCGCCGCTTGTCTCGCCGACCAATATGCGCGGCGCAACAGCGCTCTTGCTCTTGCGACCCTGATGGATTCACCCGATCGGGCCTTGTCGGTGATCCGCAAGACCGACCCGGCCTACGCGCCCGTCGCGGAGGCGGTTCAGGTCTGGGCGTCGGAACCGAGGGATGCGGACTGGGCAAGTCCCGACCGCGCCCAAAAACGGGCGCGTATTCTCGAACGGCTCCGCCCCTTCATGACGGACCTGTTGACGAAGGACGATCAGTCGTATGGACGAGACATCCTCACGACCGCCTCGGGCGACGCCATCGCGGTCAAACGCATCGAGGACGTCTTCATCTCGGAACGTCATTTTGCGACTTTTCTCAACATATTGGGTCCGTATCTGACCGACGAGGCCTGGCCTGGGCGCAATCCTTCCGCACGCCGTTCATTGCCCTGCGCCGCGATCGTCCGCCATCCCGCGCTGTTGGCGGCGACGGACGCGGTGTTCGGTTCAACGATGGACAATTTCGTCCTGGACACGGATTGCGCCGAGACCTTGCCTCCGACCCCCGCCGTTGACGCGCTGAGCGCAAAATTGAACAAGGCTTGGCCCAACTGCGACGGGACGATTCGTTTCGCCGCCTATCGCATGTTTGAATCCGCTCTGAATGCGGCCCGGTTGGGCGTCGTCAAACATGACCTGAAGGCCGCCGCTCCGCGTCGTCGTGGCGTCGCCGCGACGGACATGCAAGCCGCCCGGACTGAACTGACGGCCTATTACGTCGCCTATCTCGGCAAGGACCGCGCGACAGCCGCCGGGATGGCCACCGATGCTGTGAACGCGATTCTCTCAAGCGCGCAGCAGTGCGAATGACACGTCAGCAACGGGAGAGGCCGCCGTTGCGCCGCATCACCCCCCGGAACCGGCCTCCACCAAGACGTCCGGCGCTTGACCGGATCGGCGCGGCATGACAGCGCCGGCTGCGTTCACTTCTGCTTCGCGGCCTTTGGAACTTTTCCAGGCCAACTGACCACGCGGTCGATCTGTTCGTCGATGGAGAGGTCGTCCTCCAGCGCGGAAACGCGGCCGATCACCGAGACGCCGGCCTCGATCACGCTGTCCGGGCGGCCGCTCACCAGCGGGTGCCAGCGCGGCAGGTCCTTGCCTTTTGCGATCAGGCGGTAGGCGCAGGTTGGCGGCAGCCAGTCCAGCGCGCCGGCGCTGTCGGGGTCGAGGCGGATGCAGTCCTTGACCCGGCGCGAGCGGTGGCCGTAATCGGAGCAGCGCGCCGTCTTGGCGTCGAGCAGCCGGCAGCCGACGTCGGTGAAGAAGATTTCCCCGGTGTCCTCCTCCTCCAGCTTGACCAGACAGCAGCGGCCGCAGCCGTCGCACAGGCTCTCCCACTCGGATCGGGACAGCTCCGCCAGAGTCCGGTCGAGCCAGAATTTCTCGCCCTTGCGCGCCAAAATTTCCCCTATTGTCTCAGATTGACACGCCGCGACTGGCGCGGGCCTTGCGCCGCGCGCCGTGGCGACGCCGAAATGCGCCGCCGTGGGGCGCGCGTCAAGCGACTTGGGAAAAGGTCGCGCGCATCAAGCGCCTTAAATGAGTCTCGCGCTCGTCAAGCGCCTTAAAAAAGTGTTAAGAAGCACCCCGCGCCCCCATGGCGCCGATGAGGTTTGCATTGCGTTTCAATCGGGATACGTCCGCCCTGTTGCGCCGGGTGCGCCACGCTCTGCTGGCCACGGATTCCTGGATCGATTCGTTTATCTATTCGGCCCAGACCGAAGCCGGCGAATTGTGGCGCGATTTTTCCGGCTTCATGGAGAATTTTCACGTGCGCGGCGTGTCGCGCCTTGCGAGCGAGGCGGCGGGCGAGGCGATGACGCTTGGCGTGTTCGGCGGCATGGTGCTGGTGGTGCTGGCGCAGCCCGCCTTCAAACTGACCGCCGGCGACGACTGGATGAAAAAGACCGATGTCGCCATCACGTTTCAGGACCGGTTCGGCGCCGAGGTGGGGCGGCGCGGCATTCTCCACGACGACGCCGTGGCGCTCGACCAGTACCCGGATTATGTGATCCAGGCGGTGCTGGCGACCGAGGACCGGCGCTTTTTCGACCATTGGGGCGTCGATCCCATCGGGCTTGCCCGCGCGCTCACCGTCAACGCGCGCTCGTCGGGCGTGGTGCAGGGCGGATCGACCCTGACCCAGCAATTGGCGAAAAACCTGTTCCTGTCCAACGAGCGCACCGTCACCCGCAAGATCAACGAGGCGTTTCTGTCGTTCTGGCTGGAAAGCCACATGACCAAGCGCCAGATTTTGCAGCTTTATCTCGACCGCGCCTATATGGGCGGCGGCGCCTTCGGCATCCAGGCCGCCGCGCAGTTCTATTTCGGCCGCTCGATCAAGGATGTCTCCCTGGCGCAGGCCGCCATGCTCGCCGGCCTGTTCAAGGCGCCGACCAAATTCGCCCCGCATGTCAACCTGCCGGCGGCCCGCGCCCGCGCCAACGACGTGCTGAGCAATCTCGTCACCGCCGGCTACATGAGCGAGAACCAGGTCGCCGACGCCCGGCGCACTCCGGCCGCTTCGGTCGAGCGCAGCGATCTGAAGACGCCGCCCGACTGGTATCTCGACTGGGCCTTCAACGAGATCAAGGCGCTGGTTGATGCCGGCAAGCTCGGCTCCGACCGCGTCTTCACCGTGCGTCTCGCGCTGGATTCGGCCTTGCAGAAGAAGGCGGAGACCACCATCGACGCCATGCTGCGCGAGAGCGGCAAGACCTATAACGTCCACCAGGGCGCGACCATCATCCTCGAACCGACCGGGGCGGTGCGGGCGCTGGTCGGCGGGCGCGACTATGGCGCCAGCCAGTTCAACCGCGCCGTGGACGCGCGGCGCCAGCCCGGTTCGTCGTTCAAGCCCTACGTCTATCTGACCGCGCTGATGTCGGGCAAATTCACGCCGCAGACCACCGTGGTCGATGCGCCGATCTGCCTCGGCAACTGGTGCCCGAAGAATTATGGCGGCTCCTATTCCGGCTCGATGCCGATGTGGAACGCGCTGGCGCATTCGCTCAACACGGTGGCGGTGCGGCTGTCTGTCGCGATCGGCGACGGCGACGCCAAGCGCGGCCGGCAAAAAATCATCGCCACGGCGCGGCGCCTCGGCGTCACCGCGCCGCTGCCCGACACGCAATCGCTGCCGCTGGGCGCCGACGACGTCAGCGTGATGGACCAGGCCACCGCCTATGCCGCCTTCGCCAATGGCGGCAAGAGGATAAAACCTTTCGCCGCGCTGGAGATTTCCAACAGCCGGGGCGAATTGATCTACAGCCACGATCGCGACGGCGAACAGCCGCAGCAGGTGGTCGAACAGCGCTTCATCGAAATGCTCGACTTCATGATGACGCAAGTGGTGGAGCAGGGCACGGCGCGCCGCGCCATGCTCGACGGCGTCAAGGTGGCCGGCAAGACCGGCACCACCAACGATTACAAGGATGCGTGGTTCTGCGGCTTTTCCGGCAATTTCGTCGGCGCCGTCTGGTATGGCAATGACGACGACCAGTCGATGGAGCGGCTGACCGGCGGCACGCTGCCGGCGGCGACCTGGCATGACATCATGCAATTCGCCCATAGCGGCGTCGATCTGAAACCGCTGCCGGGCGGAACCCTGGTCGCCGAACGCGGTCCGCTGGCGGTCGTCGGCGGCGATGTCAACGCCCCCGTCAAGCGGCCGGACCAGTTGACCCACAAGGCCGCCGAAACGCTCGGCGGCATCGAGGTGCTGATGAAATCGGCCCATGCGCGCCGGGCGAGCCTGGAGCTGAGGCCGCGAGCCGTGGCGACGACCGACGCGGCCGAGCGCGGCGGTGGAGACGGCGCGATCGTCGAACTGCGCTGACCGTCGAGGACTCCAACCATGCGCTTGGCGCCAGGGCTTTTGAACCGTTTGCTGCGGCGCCTGTTTCCCGCAAAAAACCAGCCCGACGCCGGAGCCGCGCGCGACCGGTCCAAGAGCGACCGGTCCAAGAGCGACCGAGCAGAGGGCGACCGTACAGAGGCCGACTGGCTGCGGTTCGCCCTTGAGGCGGGCGCGATCGGGATCGGCGCGTTCGATTTCGAGTCGGGCGCGGTCACGGCCAGCGAACAATGGCGGGAGATCTGGGGCCTGGGCTCCGCCGACGCCGTGACGACCGACAGCGTCGACGCCATGGTGTTCGAGGACGACAGGGCTGCGCGCGCGCAAGCGCAGGCGCGCGCGCTCGACCCGCATGGCTCCGGCCTCTACGAGGCGCGGTTCCGCATTCGCCGCCACAATGACGGCGCGTTGCGCTGGGTCAAGTCGCGCGGCGCGGTCTATTTCAAGCAGGGCGTTCCCGTCCGCATGCTCGGCGTCACCCGCGACATCACCGATGAAATGGAGGTCGCCGCCGCGCTCGAGGAAAAAGCGACGCTGGCGGAACAGGCCCGCCTGCGCGCCGACGAACGCGGGCTGGAGCAGCAGCGCCTCGCCCTGGCGCTTGAGGCCGGCGCCATCGGCGCGTTCGAGGCCGATCTTGTCGCCAACCAAATCCACCTCAGCGACAAATTGCGGGACATCTGGGGTTGGACAAGCGAAACGCCGGTGAAGGCCGGCGTCCTCGACACCCTGGTTGTCGAGGAGGACCAGGCGGCGCGGAACGAGGCGTTGGCGCGCGCGGGCAATGGGCGCTACCGCGCGCGGTTCCGCATCCGTCGCGCCAACGACGGCGCCTTGCGCTGGATCGACACGCGCGGACAGGTGCAATTCGATGGCGGCGCGCCGGTTCGCGTGCTCGGAGTCACCCGCGACGTCACCGACGAGGTCGAAGCGGCGGCCGCGCTCGAGGAGAAGGCGCGGCTGGCGGAACAGGCCCGCCTCCGGGCCGAGGAACTCGCGCTGGAGCAGCAGCGCCTCGCCCTGGCGCTGGAAGCCGGCGCCATCGGCACGTTCGAGATCGACCTTGTCGATGACGACATGCGCCTCAGCGAAAAAAACCATGAAATCTGGGGCTGGACCGGCGAACTGCCCGAAAAGCTCGCCATGCTGGATGCTCTGATTGTCGAGGAGGATCTCGCGGCGCTTCATGAGGCGCGGGCGCGCGCATTAAGTGGAGATGGGCTGTTCCGCTCGCGGTTTCGCATTCGCCGCGCCAATGATGGGGCGTTGCGCCATGTCGACACGCGCGCGCGGGTCTGTTTCGATGGCGACAGGCCGGTTCGCGTGTTCGGGGTCGCGCGCGACGTCACCGACGACATGGAGGCTGCCGCCGCGCTCGAAGAGAAGGCGCGGCTGGCGGAACAGGACCGCGCCCGAGCCGAGCAACTCGCGCTGGAGCAGCAGCGCCTGAAATTGGCGCTGGAAGCCGGCGCCATCGGCCTGTTCGAGGTCGATCTGCCCGATGGAGCGCCTGTCGTCAACGAGAAGTGGTTTGAAATCATGGGCTTCGCCCCAGGCGCGCGCGTCACGGCCCGAAACGTCGACGCACTGGTGCTTGAGGAAGACCGGCCGAACCGCCGGGCGGCGCACCTCCGGGCGGCCGAACCGGCCTCATCGGGATATTTCGCCTGCCGATACCGCATTCATCGCGCCGGCGACGGGGCGCTGCGCTGGATCGACGCCCGGGGGCGGATGTATTTCAAGGATGGCGCGCCGGTCCATGTGCGCGGCGTCCACCGCGACGTCACCGACGAGGTCGAAGCCGCCGCCGCGCTCAAGGAAAAGGCGGGGCTCGCCGAGCGGCTGACCCTGCTGGCCGAGGCCCTGCCGGGGGCGATCTATACCTATGTGCGGACGGCGGACGGACACCGCTCCTTCTCCTACGCCTCGCCCAATGTCGAGAGGCTGCTGGGTTTCAGTCCCGCCGTCTGCCAACGCGATCTGACCGTCGTCGTCGAGCGCATCCATCCCGAGGACGTCGCGCGCATGATCGCGGCGGATGAGTCCTCGGCGCGCGAACCCGTCCCTTGGCGTGTGGTGTTTCGTTACAATCACCCGCAACGCGGCGCGGTCTGGATCGAGGGCGACGGCAAGCCCGTGTGGCGCGACGACGGCGTCACGGTCTGGCACGGTTATTTGCAGGATGTCACCGCGCGCAAGACCGCCACCCGCGCCCTGGCCGAAAGCGAGGCGCATGTGCGCGCGCTCAAGGACGAGCGCCTGACCGCGCTGGAAGAAAAGGCGCGGCTGGCGGAGCAATTGACCCTGCTGGCCAGCGCCCTGCCCGGCGCGATCTATACGTTCGCCATTCGACCCGACGGCGCCGGTTATCTCCCCTATGCCGCGCCCCAGATCGAGACCCTGCTCGGCTTCGGCCCGGACATGCTCAGCCGCGATGTCGGCGCGGCGGCGGCGCGCGTTCATCGCGACGATATGTCCGACATAAGGGCGTCGATCGCCGAATCCGCCCGGAGCAAGACGCTCTGGCAGGCCAAGTGTCGCTACGATCACCCGAAAAGAGGCGAGATCTGGCTTGAAGCCCATGCGCGGCCCGCTCGCCGCGACGACGGCGCGATGGTCTGGCATGGCTATCTCAATGACGTGACCGCGCGCGAGACCGCCGCCCACGCCCTGGCCGACAGCGAGGCGCGTGTTCGCGCGCTAAGAGACGAGCGATTGGCCGCGCTGGAAAGAATCGCCGCGCGCCTCGCCCATGAAGTCAACCAGCCGCTCGCCGCCGGGGCGACCCTGCTGGCCGTCGCCCGCCGCCGGCTGGCGCCCGCGCGCCAGAACGGCGTCGATCTGGAGGGGACGGCGCAGGCTCTGGACAAAGCCGCCAGCCAGATGTTGCGCGCCGGCCAGATCGTTTCGCGGGTGCGCGAATTCTCGCGCCATGGCGAGCCCGACAAGACGTTCCGCGGGCTGCACGACACCATCCGCGAGGCGATCGCGAGCGTCGAGGCCGATGCGAGCTTCGCGGGACTTGAGATCAAGACAAGACTCGAAGCCGCCCGCGACGCCGTGCTGATCGACCGCACCCAGATCGCGGAGGTTCTGGTCAACCTGCTCCGCAACGCCTGGCAGGCCTCCTTGCCGGCGGGGTCGCGCGTCGTCGTGGTCGCCAGCCGAAATGACGACAAGAACATTATTACATCTGTCATTGATTGTGGATCGGGACTGTCGGAAGATGCATGGCGCCATTTGTTTGAACTGTTCTGGACGACCAAGGGTTCCGGCATGGGCGTGGGTCTCGCCATGTCCAAGGCGATCGTCGAGGCTCATTATGGAAAAATATGGCCGGAAAACGGTCCCGCGGAGGAAACGGTGCTCAACTTCAGCTTGCCCCTTGTTGACAAGGACGACATCAGCGGGAAACAGGAATGAACGGGGTCGCGCCCGCGGTTTACATCGTCGATGACGATCAGGCGGTCCGAGAGTCCCTGACCCTTCTGATGGAAACGGAAGGATTGCTGGCGCGGGCCTTCGCCTCGGCGCAAGAGTTTCTCGCCGCCGGGCCGGAAACATGGCGTGGCTGCCTGGTGACGGATATCCGCATGGGCGAGATGTCCGGCATGGAGTTGCTGACGCGGGTCAAGCAAGCGGCGCCGCAGCTTCCGGTGGTGATGATCACCGCTTACGGCGACGTCGCCCTGGCGGTGGAGGCGATGAAGCTCGGCGCGCGCGATTTCCTGGAAAAGCCCTATTCGGAGGGGGATTTCATCGCAGCGGTGCGCGGCGCGCTCGACGAGGCCGCCGACGCCGAAGCGCGCGCCGCCGACAGGCTGGAAATGGGCCGCCGTTTCCAGACGCTGACATCCGCCGAGCGGCGCGTGCTGGTCGGCCTGCTCGAAGGCAAGCTCAACAAGACCGCCGCCTTTGAAATGAGCGTCAGCCTGCGGACGGTGGAGGCCTTGCGCGCCAGCGTCATGGCCAAGCTCGGGGCCGATTGCCTGTCCGATCTGGTGCGCGCGACCATGCGCGCCGGCATCGACAAGATCATTTCCGGCGCATCGAACGAGACAGGCCCATCGCCGCCGCGGTGACGCCGAGCGCGCGCGCCCCCGCGAGCAGGGCCGCGCCATAGGCCAGCGCCCCGAGCAGGCCAAGTCCGGCCAGGGCGGCGAGCAGGCCGGGAACGCCGCCAAGGACGCGCGCCAAGGACAGGAACGGACCCTGTAGCCACAGCGCGACATTGGCGAGGATGACGCCGGCGGTCGCCGTGGCCAGCAGGATGGAGCGGAACGTCTGGTCCGGCTGGAACAGGAAGCGGCGCATCGCCAGAACGGCCAGCAGCGCCACATTGATCCAGGCGTTGACGGACGTCGCCACGGCGATGCCGACGGCGCCGAGCGACTTGTAGAGTACGATTTTCAGCAGCAGATTGACGGCCAGCGCGCCGAGGGCGACATACATCGGCGTCTTGGTGTCGCCCATGGCCTGGAAGCCCGAGCGCAGAGCGTTGATCGCCACCATGGCCAGCAGCCCCGCGCCATAGGCGCGCAGCACGGCGGCGGTCGCCAGCGAATCCTCGACGTGGAAGCGCCCGTGCTCGAACAGGGCGCGCACGACGAAGTCCGGGATCACCATGAAGGCGATCACGAAAGGCGCGGTCAGGGCGAGGCTCATCGCCAGCGTGCGGTTTTGCGCGGTGAACGCCCCTTCCCAGTCCTCGCGGGCGAAACAGCGGCTCATTTCCGGCAGCAGCACCGTGCCCGCCGCCACGCCGACCAGGCCGATCGGCAATTGGTAGAGCCGCTCGGCGTAATAGAGCGACGACAGGCCGCCGGTTTGCAGCAGCGAACCGATGATCGTGTCGGCGAACATGGCGATCTGCAAGCCCGACGAGCCGATCACCGCCGGCCCGAACATGCGGAAGAAGGCGCTGACGTCCGCGCCCCAGCCGGGCCGCGCGATTTTTTCCAGCACGCCATGTTTGCGGGCGGCGACGACGAGCAAGGCGAGTTGCGCCACGCCGGACGCGGTGACGCCGGTCGCCGCCGCATAGGCCGCGCTGGGGAAAAGGAAGCTCAGGGCCAAAAAGGCGATGGTCACGACATTGAGCAGCACCGGCGCGAAGGCGCCGACGGCGAAGGCGCCGTGGGCGTTGAGCGTCGCCGTGTGCATGGTGACCAGGGTGACGCACAACAAATAGGGAAAGGTGATGCGGGTCAGCGTCACGGCAAGCGCGAATTTTTCCGGATCGGCGGAAAAACCGGGCGCCAGCAGATCGACGAAAGCCGGCATGAACAGCCAGCCCAGCGCCAGGATCACCACCTGCGACAGCAGCAGCAGCGTGAAAATCTGGTTGGCGAAATTCCTCGCGCGCGACTCGCCCTCCTGTTCAAGGACGCGCAGATAGGTCGGCACATAGGCGGCGTTGAAGGCGCCCTCGCCAAAAATGGCGCGGAAATGATTGGGCAGTCTTTGGGCGACGGCGAAGGCGTCCATCATCATGCCGGCGCCGAGCACCCCGCTCAGGACGACGTCGCGCAGGAATCCGGTCAGCCGCGAAAGCAGAGTGAGACCGCTGACCGAAAGGAAGTTCTTGTACATCGGGCTCCGGGCGGTGCGGGTGGGCTCGTCAAAAGCAATAGATCAAGCTTGATTAAAATTTCGCCTGTTCGGTCCGGGCGGACAGACCGGCGGTCGGCGCGGCGGGCGCCGCCCCGACTCGCTGTGTCCCGACCCGCTCTTGCACCAGATAGAGCGGACGGCCCTTCACTTCGGCGAAGACGCGGCCGATATATTCGCCGAGCACGCCGAGCGAAATCAACTGCACCCCCGCGAAGAAGGTGATGGAGACGACCAGGGTGGCGAAGCCGGGCGCGGACACGCCAAAAATCAGCGTTTCCAGCACGTAATACAGGGCGTTGGCGAGCGCGAAGGCGGCGATGGCCATGCCGATATAGGTCCAGACCTTCAGCGGCGCCGTGCTGAAGGAGACCAGGCCGTCCAGGGCGAAACGGGTGAGTTTTCTGTAAGAAAATTTCGATTGGCCGGCGTTGCGCTCGGCGACGTCGAACGGCACGCCAATGCTCTTGAAACCGATCCAGGCGTACAGGCCCTTGGAGAAGCGCGCCTGTTCGCGCAGGGTTTTCAGCGCGTCGAGCGCGACGCGGTCGAGCAGGCGGAAATCGCCGGCGCCCTCGGGCAGGCCGATCTCGCCAAAGGCGGCGAACAACCGATAAAAGTGGCCGGTGAGCCATTTGCGCGCCGCCGAATCGGTCTCGCGCGAGCGGCGCACGCCAAAAATATTCTGGTAGCCCTCGCGCCATTTTTCCACGAACAGGGCGATGGCTTCGGGCGGATGCTGGAGATCGGCGTCCATGATCACCGCGCCCTTGCCGCGCGCCGCATCGACGCCGGCCGCTATCGCGATCTCCTTGCCGAAATTGCGCGAAAACGAGACGGCGGTGACGCGGGGATCGGCGGCGTTGAGGGCGCGCGCCACCTCCATGGTGCTGTCGCTGGAGCCGTCGTCGACCAGGACGATCTCGAAACTTTTTACGCAGGCGAGCGCGGGAATCAGGCGCTCCACCAACGGGCGCAGATTGTCGCCCTCGTTGAAGACGGGAATGATCACCGAAAGCTCGGGCGTTTCGTCCGTTTGATTCGACATATGTCCCGTCCCAAGCGCGGCCGATGATCCGCAGGTCTAGTTTGCCCGACAAAAATGCGCAAGAAAGGGGCGGATTTTCGACCTGCCGGAAAGGCCGCCGCATGACCTTCGCCTTCACCCTCTGCGCCGACGATTTCGCGCTCTCGCCCGCCGTGACCGCCGGCATTCTCGAAGCCTTGGCCGCCGGGCGACTCAGCGCGACCTGCGCCATGACCACGCGGCCCGGCTGGCCGGAGGCGGCGCGGGCTTTTCGCGACCAGGCGGATAACGCCGACCTCGGCCTGCACTTCAACCTGACCCTGGGCGGCCCTTTGGGCGCCATGCCGCGCTTCGCCCCCTCCGGCGCGTTTCCGGCCATGAACGCCATCGTGCCCGCCGCCTGGCGGGGCGCGCTGCCGCTCGAGGAAATCCGCGACGAATTGCGCCGGCAACTCGACGCTTTTGAGCAGGCCCACGGCTCAGGCCCCGATTTTGTCGATGGCCATCAGCATGTGCAGGGTCTGCCCGGAATCGCCGAAACCCTGCTGGCCGAGCTTTCCGCGCGAGGGCTCGCCGGCAAATGCTGGCTGCGCGATTCGGCCGACCGGCCCAAACGGATTTTTTCACGCGGAAAGCATTGGGGCAAGGCGCTCACCGTGGCCGGGCTGGCGCGCGGGTTCCGCGCCAAGGCCAGGGCGGCTGGCTTTGCGCTGAACGATGGGTTTTCCGGCTTTTCCGATTTCGACGCCGGCGCCGATTATGGAGCGGATTTCGCCAGCTATCTGTTGGCGCCCGGCGCAAGACAGCTCGTCATGTGCCATCCCGGACATATTGACGCAGAGCTGGCGCGGCTCGACCCCGTCACCGCCTCGCGCGAGAAAGAACTGGCTTTCCTGCTGTCGCCGCGTTTTGCGGAAGTCACGGACTTGGCGGGGGCGCGGCTGGCGCGGCTTGACGCCCCGCGCGCCGCCTGAGCGGGATTGCCGAGGAGCGGTCGCCGGTTCTCGGCTAAAAATCCTGCTTGAACAAAGGACGCAACCCATGATCGGCGTCATCTTCCCGACGCCTGCCGGCAACTCTTTTCGAAACGTCAAGAAGTCCAACGCATTAGGTTTATTTAAAAGATATTTAGGGTTGCGGTGGCATAACCGGACGCATTCGGGTTTTCACGGCGCGACGATGTAGCCGCCCAATATGCTCCGACCCTCCATGCCGCTATGATGGCGGCGTCCGGTCTTCAAGAACAAGAAGCTAGGAACCGGGACGCCACCATGTTCGCCGCCATAGCCAACCTCCGTATTTTCACGAAAATATCGCTTGGCATCGCCGGAGTCCTCGGCTTGCTCGCCGCGGCCTCGACCTGGAATTACGTGTCGATGTCCCGTATCGACGCCTTGTTCGCCGAATACCGCGACAAGGCGGACGTGATGACGCTGGCCGACAAGCTGCTCCAGGACATGACGTCTTACGGCTTCGTCGCCCAGACCTATGCGCGCACCGGCGACGAGGCGTTGATGGACAAGTCGTCCGAGATCGGCGGCGTCGTCAACGAAGACGTAGCGACCTTGCGTAAGGCGATCCACAAGGCCGACAGGATTCCTCTCCTCGACCGGGCCGACCAGAAGAACCAGGAACTGGCGCAGAAAGTGTCGGATATTTTTGAATTGCGCGGGGCCGCGGCCGACGGTCATCAAAGCGAGACTGTCGGCGGCGCGGCGATGGGCAATCCAATTGAAAATCTCGCGGCCGATATCGCCCGTCAAAGCGATGAACTGGGCGCCGACGCTTCGGCCCTGGTCGCGGGTCTGCGCGCCGACGAGGTCGAGATCACGCGGAGCACCGGCGAGCTGATAGACGCCGCCTTGCGCAACATCCTGCTTGCCCTGGGCCTGGGCATCGGCGGCGGCCTGGCGATCGCCTATGGCGTTGGACGCACGATTTCCAAGCCAATCAATGCGATGACCGCCGTCATGGAGCTGCTCGCCAACGGCAAGAGCATCGCGGCCATTCCCTACGCCGAGCGCACCGACGAGGTCGGCAAGATGGCGCGCGCCGTCGCTGTGTTCGAACAAAATCTCGAAGAGAACGCCAAGCTCCGTCAGGACGCCCTCGACAAGGAAGCCCAGTCGCGGCAGGCGCAGCGCGCTCAGACCATCGCGCTCAGCGATCACTTCGAACAGGCCGTCGGCGGCGTCATCGCCAGCATCGGCACGGCGGCGGAACAGCTCAGCGCTTCCGTCGAAGCGCTCTCGCACGCCATGGAAGACAGCGCGGCGCAGGCCACCTCCGTCACCTCCGCCACCCAGGCCGCGGCCGCCAAGGTCAACGCCATGGCGGCGGCTTCCGAACAATTGAGCGCGTCCATCGCGGAAATCGCGCAACAATTCGCCCAGACGCAGGTCGCCTCCGCCGCAGCCGCCCAGGAAGCGGAGCAAAGCAAGACACAATTCGACGCGATGAGCCTCGCCGCCGACCAGATTGGCGGCGCCACCCGCCTCATCAACTCAATCGCGCAACAGACCAACATGCTGGCGCTGAACGCCACCATCGAAGCGGCGCGCGCGGGCGACGCCGGCCGAGGCTTCGCTGTCGTGGCCCAGGAGGTCAAGGCGCTCGCGACCCAGACCGGAGACGCGACGGAATCGATTGGCCATCAAATGCTCGCCGTGCAGCAGGCGACCCAGACCGCAACCCGCTCGATTTGCGCCATCGCCGAGACGACGGAGGTCGCCAACCGCCTGTCCGCAAGCATCGCCGCGGTCGTCGAACAACAAAGCGCCGCCACGCAGGAAATCGCCGCCAATGCGTCGCAGACTTCACTCGATGTCCGCGCCATCGCCGTCAACATCACCAGCGTCCAGGAAGCGACGACCACGTCACGGGACGCCTGCGGGCGCTTGCGCTCCGCCGCCGGAGCCCTGGCGGAGCAAGCCGATCACCTGAGGCAGGAAATGCATTCCGTGCTTCAGCACTTGCGCGCCGCATAGCGCATGATCCCAAAAAGTGGACACCGGTTTTTGGGATCATGCGAAAACAAAGAGTTTAGCGCGCGGCGCGCGTCAGCGTTTTTCCTTCGCCGCCGGTTTCGTCGCGGCCGGCGGGTTGGCGGGGCCTTGCGCGCCAAAGCCTTCCACTTGCAAATCGGCGCCGACATCGCCCGCCTTGGCGAAATGCAGCGTCACATGCACGGTTTCGCCGGGCAGGAGGGCCGATTTCAGGCCGATGAGCATGACGTGATAGCCGCCCGGCTTGAGCTCCAGGCGCTTGCCGGCCTTGATCTCGACGCCCTTGGGGACGGCGCGCATGGTCATGACCCCGTCCTGCTCGCGGGATTCGTGGATCTCGGCGCGGTCGGCGCGGTCGCTGGCGGCGCCTGTAAATGTGTCGGTCGCGCCGGTCTCGTTGTCGATGGTCATGTAGCCGACGCCGACGCTGGCGCCGCGCACCGTGGCGCGAGACCAGGCTCCCGTGACCTCGATTCCCTCGGCCAGCGCCGGAGCGGCGGCGAAAGCCAGCAAAGCGGAGCCAATAACAATTATTTGCATACGGGACATGGGGGCCTCCTCATTGCTCATGGTTTTCGTCCGGCAATGGCCGGAAATGCCGGCGCCGGAGCGTGACGTAAACGACGAGAAGCGCAAGCGCCGCGCCGATCGGCGGCGCGAAATCGCGCATCAGGTCCGGCGGCATGGGGGTTAACGCGACAAAGGCGTCGGCGGCGGCGGACTGCCCGGCCAGCCAGCCGAGCAGCAGCGCGCCGACCCAGATCAGCGGCGGCTTGCGCAACAGGCCGACGAAGGGCGCGGCGCCCAGCGCGAGCATGGGCAGCGACATCCCCAGCCCCAGCCCGGCCAAAACGTGATGGCCTTGCGCCGCCGCCTGCACCGCCAGCATGTTGGTGAGCGCGGCCGGCGCGTCCTGCGCCACAACCGCCAGCAGCAGCGTCGAAAGGGCGCGGGTGGGCGATTTGAGGACGACCTGCCCGTCCTCGCCGCGCCGGGCGGAGAGCCAGGCGGCGAAAATCAGCGCCGCCGCGCCAAAGAAGCCAAAGCCCGGCAGGTCGGCGCAGGCGAACGCCGCGAACAGGACCGCCGCGCGTGAAACCATCAGCAGGAGGCCGCCGAGATTGAGGCCGAGGCGGCGCTGCGCGTGCGGCAGGGAGCGGGTCGCCACGGCGAGCACCATGGCGCCGTCGCCCGCCAGCAGCAGATTGAGCCAGACGACTTCGATCGCCGCTGTCGTGAGCGCCAGATTGCCGTCCATCGCCAGCCCCCGTTTCGTCTCAGCTTTACGCCAAGACGAGCGTCTTGGCCACGCTTTCGAGCGCGGGAATCGCCCGCGCCAGGGTAAAACCCCGCCAAGCCGGGAGATGGACGAAGACGGCGCGGCGATCCATCAGCAGCGCGAGATAATAGGCTTCGTTGCAGAGATAGGCGCCGGCGTCGCCGGAAGTTTGCGCGACGACGCCGCACGCGCGCGCCTTGGCGGCCAGCAGCGCCGCCGGGGCCGGGGTGACGAAAAATTCCGGCGCGCCGTGGACGATGTCCCGGCTCCATGGGATTTGCTTGGCCGCGTCCGGGCGCAATTGCGTGATGCGATTGCGCGCCCGCGTCTCGATGGAAAGTTTTGTGCGCCGCGCCGCGACGCCGAGCAGCAGCACGGCGTCGGGCGCGGTCTCGGCGAAGGCCTTGCACAGGCGGCGCGACAATTCGAGATGCTCGACCGGCAGGATTTCAACGCGCAGGTCGATTCCCGACAGAGCAAAGGCCGCGCGCCGCCGCGCCAGGGCGGACGCCGCCTGTTGCGCGGGATTGACCCGCTGGCCGGGAAAGGCGCCGAAGCCGACGACGAGCAGGGAGCGCGTCATAATCCCAGCAGCGCGGCGATATCCTCGACCGCGAGCGTGGGCGAGAGCGCGCCCTCGGCCACACGCCGTTCGAGTTCGGGCAGGCGCGCCTTGACCTTCGGATCCTTGCGCAACCGGGAATGCAGGCGCTCCTCCAGCATGGTCCACATCCATTTGACCTGTTGCGCCCGACGCTTTTGCGCGAATTCGCCGGACGCCTCGAACAGGCGGCGATGCTCCACGACCTGCGCCCACATCTCGTCGAGGCCGATATTGTCGAGGCCGGAAATCAGCACGACCGGCGGCGACCAGTTCGGCGAGGCCGCCTGCATGATGTGCAGGGCGGCGCGATATTCGCCGGCCGCGGCCACCGCGCGCTTGCGGCCCTCGCCTTCGGATTTGTTGACGGCGATCATGTCGGCGATTTCCAGCACGCCCTTCTTGATGCCCTGCAATTCGTCGCCGGCGCCCGGCAGCATCAGGACGAGAAAGAAATCGGTCATATCGGCGACCGTCGTTTCGGATTGCCCGATGCCGACGGTCTCGACGATCACCACATCGAAACCGGCGGCTTCGCACAGCAGCATGGTCTCGCGGGTTTTGGCCGCGACGCCGCCGAGCGTGCCGGAGGACGGCGAGGGCCGGATGAAGGCGTTGCGCTCCGGCGAAAGCTTGGCCATGCGGGTCTTGTCGCCGAGGATCGAACCGCCGGTGCGGGTCGAGGACGGATCGACCGCGAGCACCGCGACCTTTTGGCCCGATTGCACCAGATTGTGGCCGAGCGTGTCGATGGTGGTGGATTTGCCCACGCCGGGCACGCCGGTGATGCCGACGCGCATGGCCCCGCCGGTGTAGGGCAGCAGCTCTTGCACCAGTTCTCTCGCCTGTGTCTGGTGATCGGGCTTGACGCTTTCGACCAGCGTGATGGCGCGCGCCAGCGCGGCGCGGTCACCGCCGCGCAGTTTTTCGGCGAGGACGGCAATGTCGATGGAGCGGGGATGAGCGATCATGGCGCTTCTATAGGCGGGCTGGAAAAAGGAGGAAAGCGCGACTTGCGGCGGCGGGACGGGGGCGGTGTCGCAAGACGAAAGTCTCTATTGACGCGGACTCGAAGTTCATTTCAAATTCCGGCCGCGAGATTTGGCGCAGTGTGGCGAAATGCCGCTGTTTGCCACGCAGGTCAGATGTGCGTCAATTACGCAGGTCAGCTTCTTTGCTTTGCGCTAGACAAAAGTCTAGCCCAATGGAGAAGCTCATGCGCCGCCTTATCCTTACGACCATGCTCGCTCTCGCAGCCCTTCCCGCCTATGCTGGCCCGAAGTTCAAGAACGCCATCGTCGGCTCGGAACCCGCTCTGCTGTGCCCGTCCCGGACGCTGATCCTGAACTATCAGCTCAACCGACTGAACGACCCCGTCAAGGCGGAAGCCTCGCGCGTCCATTGCGCGCAACTGCCGGCGGGCGCCAAGGTCGCCCTGATCTACCAGTATGGCGACGAGATCGCGGGCGCCCACATGGTTCAGGTTCGCCCGCTGAACAAGCCGGACGCCAAGATCGGCTTCACGCTGACCAGTGCGTTCTCGATCGCGCAGGAAGTCGCGCGCGCCAACGCGGAATAAGCGTTCCCTGTCACAATGAGAAGGAGCTGGCGCCCGAGGGCGGCGGCTCCTTTTTTTGCGAAACCTTTCGACTCAGGGCAGCGCGCCGGGCTGGGGAACCAGCGGCGCGCCGAAGCCATTGCCGTGAACCTGCACGGCGTTGATTTCGGCGCCGATGTGCAGGTGCTCGTTGACTTCGTAATTGAAACCCGCCCCGACCTTGGTGAGGGTTGTGGAGTTCCCGCCCAGCCCGAACGTGTTGTTGGCGCTGTCGAGGCCCTGCCAACCGCGCCCGTTGGTGGTGGCGCTGAGCGTTCCGACGCCGACGGTGACATAGGGCATGAAGCGGCCCATGTCATAGCCGACCTTCAGATCGGCCATGCCGAAATTATAGCCTTTCGGACCAAAACTGCTGAAGGACGGCGTGTAGCCCATGGCGGCGCCGACGCCGACCACGACATTGTTGTCGAGTTCCTTGAGATAGCCGATATGCAGGTCGCCGCCGAAGCCGCCGCGCCCATGCCTGCCCCCGCCCGAGCCGGCGAAAACCTCCGTGCCCATGGTCAGGCCTTCCCAACGACGGGCGTTGTCGTCGCGGCTGTCCCAGGGCGTCTTGGCGGAGAGCGCCGCGTCATTGGCGAAAAACGGCAGCACTTCCTCCGCCTGAACGGACGTGGACAGCAACAGAACGAGCAGTGCGGCGAATCTCATCAAAGCCTCGTTAACGTCGGCGCGAGTGTATTCGCCAAACAATCCGGCGGCAACAAGGCCGCGCCGCGCAACCGGGCTTGAATGGCGCGCGGCCGACGATTCCTGAATAACTCTTCGAAATCCGCTGCTTTCCAACCGTTCCACGTATCGTGGAAACATGAAAAACAATCCGGCGCGGCGACACGGCGTCGCCATCACCCGTCAGGGATTTTCGCCGGGGCGGCACGCGCCAAACAAGGCCAGCGCGGCGCGCGACTGACGGATCTCCCTGTGCCGCAGCAAATAGAACGGACGGCGCGGCAGCGCCGCCGGGACTTGCCGCAACGCGCCGGCGCGCAAATAGGGGCCGGCGACCAGCCGCGACACCACGGTCACGCCCGCCCCCGCCGCCACCGCCGACAGCACGGCCTCGTTCGAGGGCAATTCCAGCGCGGGCGGCTGCTCGCAAAGCTCCGGCGCCAACTGGCGCAAGGCCTGCTCGAAGGCCGCGCGCGTGCCCGAACCTTTTTCGCGGGCGACCCAGGGGGCGCAAGCCAGCGCGAGCGCGCCGGTCTCGATCCGGGCGGCCATGTCCGGCGCGGCCACCACAACCAGATCGTCGTGGTCGATCGTTTCGCTGTCGAGCAGGTCATGGCGAACCTCGCCTTCGACCAGGCCGAAATCCACATCGCCCGAGGCGGTCAGCGCCGCCACCTCCTCCGTATTGCCGATGGTCAGCCGCACCGCGACGCCGGGATGCGCGGTCTTGAAGCGCGCCAGCCGCTCCGGCAGCCAATAATTGCCGATGGTCTGGCTGGCGGCGACGGCGACCGCGCCGGCGTTCATCTCGCCGAGATCGGCCAGGAAGCGTTCTGTGCGCAGGCTGGCGCGCAGCAGGGCCTGCGCCTCCGGGAGGAACAGTTTTCCCAATTCGGTCAGGGCGACGCGGCGGCCGATGCGTTTGAACAGGAGCACGTCGTGACGCGCTTCCAGCGCGCCAATGGCCGAGGACACCGCCGATTGGGTGAGATGCAGCGCTTGCGCCGCCTGGGTGACGTGCTCGCGTTCCGCGACGGCGATGAAAATGCGCAATTGCTCCAGGGTCATGCGTCGATCCGGCGGCGGAAACGCGCAGCATAGACGAGGAGCCAGCCCGACGGCAAACGCCCGCCCTGCTCTCGACATTCGCATGAATTCGAATATTGTGATTGAGCCGTTTCGGTAAAAGGGGAAAATGATGCGCCGTCGCTTGTTCATCCGTCTCGGCGGCCTTGGCCTCGCCCTGCTTGCCGGCGCCTCCGCGCTTCATGCGCAGGTCGATGTCAAGGCGATCCTCGACGATCCCGACGCGCCCATGGCGGGCGACCCCAAGGGCGACGTCACCATCGTCGCCTTCCTCGATTACAACTGCCCGTTCTGCAAGAAAGCCTCGCCGGAACTGGAAAAGCTCGCGCGCGGCGACGGCCACATCCGGTTGATCTACAAGGACTGGCCGATCCTGTCGCAGGCTTCGGTCCATGGCGCGAAACTCGCTTTGGCCGCGCGCTACCAAGGCAAATATGGCGCCGCCCATGCGGCGCTGATGGGCCTGACCGGCAAAGGGCGGACCGAGGACGACATGACCGCCGCCGTCGCCGCCGCCGGGATCGACATGGCGCGCCTGCAAGCCGATCTCGACGCCCATGACGCCGAGATCAGCGCGCTGTTGCAGCGCAATCGCGCGCAGGCGGAGGCGCTTGGCCTGGAGGGGACGCCCGTCTTCCTGATCGGACCTTACAAGATCGCGCAGGCGCTCGACCGCGACGGCTTCGCCAAAGTGGTGGCCCGGGTGCGCGCCGGCGCCCGCCGTTAAGACCTATCAATAAAATCGAATGTTCCGACACGAAATATGCGTTGGATCGAATAGATCATGTGGCCGATGGTGCGCCAACTTCAAGAAAGGCCGCACATGACATCGATCACAACCGGCGCCACAAGCCGGAAAACGCCCCTGCTCGGCTTGGCTGCCGACTTGGCGCCCGGCCTGGCGCTGACCACCGGCATCGCCGTCTGCGCCTATGGTCTGCGGCTGTTTCCCGGCGTCGCCGCGCTCAGCCCGATGATCCTGTCGGTGCTGATCGGCGCGGTGATCCACAATACGCTGGGACAGATCGCCGGGACCGGCGCGGGCGTGAATTTCTCGCTGCGCCGCATCCTCAGGCTGGCGATCATGCTGATCGGCCTGCAAATCTCCGCGCAGCAGGCGGCCGAGGTCGGGTTCGGCGGCGTCGCCATCATCGCTTTCGGGCTGCTCGCCACGCTGAGCGCCACGCTTCTGGTCGGGCGGGCCTTGGGCGTGCCGCGCGGCGTCGCCCTGCTGATCGGCGTGGGCACGTCGATCTGCGGCGCCTCGGCCATTGTCGCGGCCAAGGCGGCCACCGGCGGCGAGGACGACGACGCGGCTTACGCCGTCGCCGGCGTCACCCTGTTCGGCACGATCGCCATGTTCCTCTATCCCGCGCTCGCCGGCCCGCTGCACCTGTCGCAAAGCCAGTTCGGGCTGTGGGCCGGCGCCTCGGTCCACGAGGTCGCGCAGGCCGTGTTCGCCTCGGGCCAGGGCGGACCGGAGGCGTTGCAGATCGGGACCATCGCCAAGCTTACCCGCGTCGCCATGATGGCGCCGGTGATCATCGCGCTGGGCGAAATCTATGACCGCCTCGGCCTCGTCGGCGGCGGCGAGCGCGGCAAGCCGCCGTTCCCCTGGTTCCTGGTCGGTTTTCTGGCGCTGGCCGCGCTCAACAGCCTTGTCGCCATCCCGGTCGAGGTCAGCGCGCCCGTCGGCGCCGCCACCGCCTTCCTGTTGTCGATGGCCATGGCGGCGATGGGGTTGCACACCAATTTGCGCCACGTGTTCTCGGCGGGGCTGCGCCCGCTGGCGCTGGGCCTGTTCGCCTCGGCCTTCATCAGCGTCACCGTTCTGGGCCTGATCAAACTCGCGCTGTGAACTTTGCACCAGCGCCCGCAAAGCTTGCGCTGGTCGCTTGATTTTCAGGCGACTTTGGCGCGATGCTGATGTCGCCTCCGACGCCTTGGAGCGTGATGCGTTTCCACGGAAACACATCACGCTCTAGAGTCTTTGTTTTCGCATGATCTTGTCCAAAAACCGGTATCCACTTTTTGGGATCATGCTCTGGCGACAAGCGCGGAGGTGAAAGGCGGTGTCCTTTGACTGAAGATGTTTTCACCCGCCCCAACACCCTGCCGTGGCCCCCGCTCATTTTCGCGGCGGCCTGGATCCTTGGCTTCGCGCTCCAGAACGTCGCGCCGATCGGCGATGCCCTCCCCCGCTGGGTTCTGCTCTGCGGGCGCGTCGTCGCGGCCGCGGGCATCGCGCTCGACCTGTGGGCCATGGCCGTCATGACGGCGGCGCACACCAACATCATGCCGAACCACGGCGCGCGGCGGCTGGTGACCTCCGGTCCCTTCGCCCTGACGCGCAACCCGATCTATCTCGGCAACACGCTGGTCACGCTCGGAATCGGCCTGGGTCTGGACGCGCTGTGGTTCATCCCCCTGGCCGTTGCCGCCGCCGTTCTGGTCGAGCGCCTGGCGATCCGGCGCGAGGAGGCCCATCTGGCGGCGCGGTTCGGGGCCGAGTGGACCGCCTATGCGGCGGCGACGCCGCGCTGGCTGGGCGTGCGCGGCCGCGCCGGGTAGAGCGAAGGACTGGAGCGCGCGAACAGGACTTTGCGCCTGCGCGGGCGCACCGCCGCGCGCTTGGTTCTCGGTCGAGACCTCGACGGGGATGATCGCCGGTTGGCCGTGACGGACGCCGCGTGCGCTCGGCCTATGGCCCGTTTTCGACATTGCAAACCTGCTTGCGATCTCCCGGCGCGCCGGCCCCCTCCCGGGTCCCGACCATGCGCCGCCGCATTATCTTGGCCAAAGCGAGCCGTCAGGTCTTGCGCGCGCCGCCGGCGGCGCCCATCTTACCATCCAGACGGATGGTATTGGGATGGGAATCATGACGGACAAAGGCCAGGAGTTGCGGCCCAGGGCGGAGAGCGAGAAGATCACCATCAATCTCGGCTATGTCGATCTCGGCCAGATCGACCTGCTCGTGCAGGAGGGCTTTTTCTCCAACCGCACCGATTTCATTCGCACGGCCATCCGCAACCAGATCGATCGCCACACCGACGCCGTCAAACAATCGGTGGCGCGGCACAAGCTCGACCTCGGCCTGCGCTCTTACGGTCGGCGCGAGCTTGAGGCCGCGCGCGCGGGTGGCGAAAAGCTGCACATACACGTGCTCGGGCTTGCCGTCATCGCGGCGGAGGTCTCGCCCGAACTGGCGCGCGAGGCCATCGGCTCGCTCCATGTCCTCGGCGCCTTGCAGGCCAGCCCCGAGGTCAAGGCGGCGCTGCGCGACCGCATGTCCTGACGCCAGCCTCCAATCAGAAAAGGACGCATGTCCATGAAAATGTTTAAAAATATCGACCTAAGCGAGGCGACCCGCCTGACCCGCGCCGGACGCCTCAAGGAGGCGCTGGCGGCACTGAAAGGCGCCTTGCCCGGCGGCGCGCCCGATGCGGCGCCCGCGACTCATGCGCCCGATTTGGGGGCGGCGGCGAAGGGCCTGCTGCACGGCCTGACGCAACGGCTGGGCGGATTGGAAGGGCTGTTCGAGCACGGCCCCAAGCCCGCGCCTTTCGTTCCCGGCGATGCGAGATTCGAGGCGCGCGTCCACGCCGGGGCGGCGGGCAGCCGGACTTACAAGCTCTACATTCCCTCCGGCTATCGCGGCAAACCCGTCGCGCTGCTGGTGATGCTGCATGGCTGTAGCCAGTCTCCCGACGATTTCGCCAGGGGCACGCGCATGAACGAACTGGCCGAGGAGCAGACCTTTCTCGTCGCCTATCCGGCGCAGCCCCGATCCGCCAACATGTCGAAATGCTGGAACTGGTTCAACGCGGCCGACCAGCAGCGCGGACAGGGCGAGCCGTCGCTGATCGCGGGCATCGCCCACGAGGTCATGGCCGAATTTTCCGTCGATCCCAAGCGCGTCTATGTCGCGGGCCTGTCGGCGGGCGGCGCGGCGGCGGCGGTGCTCGGCGCGACTTACCCGGACCTGTTCAAGGGGATTGGCGTGCATTCGGGCCTCGCCTGCGGCGCGGCGCGCGACATGCCCTCGGGCTTCATCGCCATGAAGACCGGCGCGCCGGCGCCAGGGCGCGGGACCGCCGTTCCGACCATCGTCTTCCATGGCGATGGCGACACGACGGTGCATCCCGTCAACGGCGATCACGTCATCGCGCAGGCCAAAGCCGCGGCGGATCTGCGGGCGCGGTCGGAGCGCGGCGTCTCCAGCGGCGGCATTCGCTACACCCGCACCGTGCATATGGACGCCTCCGGCCGGCCGGCGCATGAGCAATGGGTGCTGCACGGCGCCGGGCACGCCTGGTCGGGCGGCGACCCCTCCGGCTCTTTCACCGAACCGCGCGGTCCCGACGCCAGCCGCGAGATGATGCGGTTCTTCCGCGAGCGCTCGGCCTGATCTCTTTCGCTTCCCGCCGCAAAATGAGATGATGCGCCCTGCCCGTCGCGGCGGGCGGCTTGGGAAGGTCTTGCGGGAGGCGTAAGCCAATGCCTGAATGGACACAAAGCGACCCCGGAAACGATGTCACCACGGCGCGCGCGCGTCTGAACGGCCTCGACATCGACGTCACCCATCAGAAATCGCCAAGCGGCGCGTGGGAGGAGGTGTCGATCACCTTGCGCGCGTCGCCATCCTTCGAAGCGCTCGGGCGTTCGCTTGCGGCGAGCGACGTGTTTTCGCTGTGGGCGCGGGCCTCGCGCTTGATGTGGATGCCGTGGATGCTGGCGGCGCAACCGATGTTGCCGGCGATCCGGCGACGGCCCCCGGAGGTCGAGGACGGTAAATAAGGCCGCGCGGTTGACGCCAGCGCGCACACGCCCCAACTCTTATGAGAATTTGGGGGAACGCATGGCGGAAACGGACTGGGGCGCTGTCGACGCCTATATCGGCGAAAAACTGCTGTCGCGCGACGCCGCGCTTGACGGCGCGTTGGAGGCCAACCGCGCCGCCGGCCTGCCCTCCATCGACGTGTCGCCGCTTCAGGGAAAGTTCCTTCATGTCCTCGCGCGCATCGCCGGGGCGAGGCGCATATTGGAAATCGGAACGCTCGGCGGCTATTCCACCCTGTGGCTCGCCCGCGCCCTGCCCGAGGGCGGCAGGGTCGTGACTCTGGAATTTCTGGCCGATCACGCGGAGGTGGCGCGGAAAAATCTCGCGGCGGCCGGCGTGGCGGAAAAAGTCGATCTGCGCGTCGGCGCCGCGCTCGACCTGCTGCCTGTGTTGCAGGCGGAGGGCGAACAGTTCGATTTCGTCTTCATCGACGCCGACAAGGAGAACAACGCCGCCTATCTGCAATGGGCGCTGAAACTGGCGCGGGTCGGCGCGACCGTCATTGTCGATAACGTCGTGCGCAAGGGCGCGATTGTCGATCCCGCCGACCGGAGTCCCACAGTGGAGGGGACGAGGCGGTTTTTTGACGCCGCGAGCGCGGAAAAGCGCTGGACCGCCACCGCCTTGCAGACGGTCGGCGCCAAGGGCTGGGATGGATTCGCCATCGGCGTGGTGGAAGCGGCGCGCTAAAAATTGCCCTCGCGCAGCGAATAGCCGGCGCCGCGCACCGTTTGCAGCAGCGGCGGCTCGAAACCCTTGTCGATCTTGCCGCGCAGTCTGCTGATGTGGACGTCGATCACATTGGTCTGGGGGTCGAAATGGTAGTCCCAGACGTTTTCCAGCAGCATGGTGCGCGTCACCACCTGTCCGGCGTGGCGCATCAGATATTCCAGCAGGCGGAATTCGCGCGGTTGCAGCACGATTTCCTTGCCGGCGCGGAAGACCTTGTGTTTGAGACGGTCCATTTCGAGATCGGCGACGCGATAGATGGAGTCTTCGGCTGCGCCGCTGGGGCGCCGGCGCGCCAGGATTTCGACGCGGGCCAGCAGTTCCGCGAAGGAATAGGGTTTGGGCAGGTAATCGTCGCCGCCGGCGCGCAAACCCTTGACCCGGTCATCGACCTGCCCGAGCGCTGAGAGAATCAGCACGGGCGTGTCGATTTTTTGCGCCCGCAAGCCCACGATCACGGTCAGTCCGTCCATTTTCGGGAGCATGCGGTCAACGACCAGCACATCGAAACCACCGGCTTCGGCGCGGGCGTAGCCGGTGACCCCGTCGCCCGCCGCCTCCGCCATGTGGCCGGCCTCCCTAAACGCCTTGACCAGATAGGCCGAGGCCTGGGGGTCGTCTTCAATAATCAGGATTCGCATGACCGGAGTATAGCAGAGCAAATAAAAAACGGCAGGCCGGGTGAGAGGGTGGTTCCCGGCCTGCCGTGAGGTGGACGCTGGCTGAGGGCGTCCTTGAGACTAAGTTGCGCTCACGAGGGATTGGTGGGGAGCGCGAGAAAATGGGTGTTGTCGCCGGTCTTGACCCGCAGCAGAACGGCGCTGCGGCCGTCCTTGCGCGCGGTGTCGAGCGCGTTGACAATGTCTTCGGGAGTCGCGACCGGCTTGCCGCCGGCATCGAGGATGACGTCGCCTGTGCGAAGGCCTTTTTGCGCCGCGACGCCCTCGGGATCGAGATCGGCCACCGCCGCGCCTTCAGCGCCCGAATTGGGCAAGTCGGAGGCGGGAATCAGGCTCATGCCGAATTTGGCCAGTTCGGTCCGGCCCGCTCGCGCCTTGGGCGCGTCGAGAATGGCTTCCTTTTCGGCGGGCAATTGCCCGAGCTTGACGGAGGCGGTCTTTTCGGAACCGTTGTGAATGAAGGTCAGTTGCGCAGAGGCGTCGGGGCCGAGGCCGGCGATCTTTCTCGACAATTCGCGGGGGCCATCGACCTTTTCGCCGTTGACGGCGATGATGACGTCGCCCGAGGCGATGCCGGCCTTGCCGGCGGGGGTGTTGGGCTGGGTTTGCGCAACCAGCGCGCCCTTGGTCGATTTCAGGCCGAGGCTGTCGGCGATGTCCTGGGTCACCGGCTGTATCTGCACGCCGATATAGCCGCGCGACACCGAACCCTTGTCCTTCAGCGCCGCGACCACGTCCTTGGCGACTTCGGAGGGAATAGCGAAACCTATGCCGACGCTGCCGCCCGACGGCGAGAAGATCGCGGTGTTGACGCCGACGACATCGCCCTTGGTGTTGAAGGTCGGGCCGCCGGAATTGCCGCGGTTCACCGGCGCGTCGATCTGGAGATAGTCGTCATAGGGACCGGAGCCGATGTCGCGGCCCCGCGCCGAAACAATGCCGGCCGTGACCGTGCCGCCGAGTCCGAAGGGATTGCCGACCGCGATCACCCAGTCGCCGACGCGAGGGGTGTCGCTGGAGAACTGCACGTAAGGGTAGGTTCCGGCGGCGCTGATCTTGAGCAGGGCCAGATCGGTCTTCTTGTCCGCGCCGATCACTTTCGCGGAGACGGTCTTGCCGCCGTCAATGGTCACGGAGACGTCGGTGGCGTTTTCGACCACGTGATTGTTGGTGACGACATAGCCGTCGGCGGAGATGATGAAGCCGGAGCCCTGCGCCTGTCCCTTGTGGGGTCGCTGCTCGCCGTGCGGGCCGTTCGGACCGCCGAAGCGCTTGAAGAAGCGATAGAGCGGATCGTCGGGCGACAGCGGCGGCATGCCCGGAGGCAGGCCGGGGCCTTCGCCCATGTCGGCTTCCGCCTTGTCAACGGTCGTGACCTTGACCGAAACCACGGCGCCCTTGACCCGATCGACCATGTCGGCGAAGGAGGCCGGACCGACCGCCGCCATGCCCTGCGTCACAGGGGCCTCGGCGCGGACGGACAGAGGCAGCGTCATTGCCGTGGAAAGCGCCAGCGCGGCGACGGCGCCGAGCAGCAACCCGCGCGACGCCACGCGCGGGGCGCGGTCTGAAGCTTGGGATTTCACCGGGATGGGCAATGACATTGTCCTGGGCTCCATGGGAGGTGCTGGCGGCGATGGGCCACGCCGTTTGTTCCTGCAATATGGAGGACCCCGTCTTGCCTCGCTGTGGCGGGAGAATGAATTTTTGGTAATTATTGCTCCGGCTATTTCATCACGCCGGTGATGCCGCGCACGATTTCCCTGGCTATGGCGGACCCCACGGTGCGCGCGGCGGAGGTGGCGGCCGAGCGCATCGCCGCCTGGCCGAGCGACATGCGCCGGCCCTGCGGCTTGAACAATTCTCCCAATCCCGAGCCGATCCGCGACAAAATGTCGCCGCCGTCCTGCTGCGCGCCAACCGGCGCCCCGCTGGCGCGCCCCTGCGCCCGCGCCTGAAGAATTTCGAAGGCGGATTCGCGGTCCACCGCCGTGTCGTATTTGCCCTTGAGCGGGCTGGACGCCTGCACCTCCTGGAGTTCGGCGGCGGTGATCGGCCCGACGCGCGTGGCCGGCGGCGCGATTTTCACGCGCTCGACCATGGTCGGGGAGCCGCCGTCGTCGAGCATGGAGACCAGCGCTTCGCCGACCTTGAGCTTGGTGATGACATCAGCCGTGTCGAGCGCCGGATTCTGCCGAAACGTTTCGGCCGCCACCTTGACCGCCTTCTGGTCGCGTGGGGTGAAGGCGCGCAGGGCGTGCTGGACGCGATTCCCGAGTTGTCCCAGCACGATATCGGGAATATCGAGCGGGCTTTGCGTGACGAAATAGACGCCCACCCCCTTGGAGCGGATCAGCCTCACGACTTGTTCAATCGCGCGCAAAAGCGGTTTGGGCGCCTCGTCGAACAGGAAATGCGCCTCGTCGAAGAAGAAGACGAGTTTGGGCTTGTCGAGATCGCCGACTTCCGGCAGGCGCGCGAACAGTTCCGACAGCAGCCAGAACAGGAAAGTGGCGTAGAGATTGGGGCTGAGGATCAGCTTTTCGGCTTTCAGCACATGGATGAAGCCGCGCCCGTCAATGTCGGGTTGCAGCAGATCCATGATGTCGAGCGCCGGCTCGCCGAAGAATTTTTCGGCGCCCTGGTTTTCCAGCACCAGCAATTGCCGCTGGATCGCGCCAATGCTGGCGGCGGCGACATTGCCGTAGCGCTGTTGCAGGTCCGATGCGTTTTCCGAAATGTAAGTCAGGATGGCGCGCAGATCCTTCATGTCGAGCAGGGCCAGCCCCTGTTCGTCGGCGACGCGGAAGGCGATGTTGAGCACGCCCTCCTGCACATCGTTGAGTTGCAGGATGCGCGACAGCAGCAGCGGCCCCATTTCCGCGACGGTGGCGCGCACGGGATGGCCGTTTTCGCCAAAAACGTCCCAGAACACCGCGCGGAAAAGGTTTGGCTGCCAATCGAGGCCGAGTTCCCCGGCGCGCTTGGCGATGAACGGCTTTTCCTCGCCCTGCATGGCGATGCCGGAGAGGTCGCCCTTGACGTCGGCCGCGAACACGCAGGTTCCGGCATTGGCGAACCCCTCGGCCAGGGTCTGCAAGGTCACGGTCTTGCCGCCGCCGGTGGCGCCGGCGATCAGGCCGTGGCGATTGCCGTAATGCAGCAGCAGATAAATGAAGTCCTCGGCCTTGCCGACCAGAACTTTTCCGGGAACATTTTGGGGATCGGCCATCGGCGCCTCTTTCGGTTTCGCGCGAAGATGAGCCGCCGCAGGCGCGAAGGCAAGATCGACCGACAAACGGGCGCTGGCCGCCGCGCGCCCTTCCTTTAACGCGCGGAAACCGTTAAGAACGCAGCCATGATCTGGATCGTTTTCGCCCTTCTGACCGGAGCCGCCGTGTTCAGCGCTCTCTGGCCCCTGTCCCGTCCCGCGCCAAAACTTGCGGAGGACGCCGCCGACCTCGCCTTCTATCGCGCCCAGATCGCCGAGATCGACGCGGAACGCGAACGCGGCGCCATAGACGCCGATCAGGCGGAGGCCGCGAAAGCGCAGGCCGCGCGCCGCCTGCTCGCGACCGCGCCCCAGGAGGCCGTGAAGCCAAGCACGTCGGGAACTGGCGCGACAGGAAACCGCAAGATCGCGGCGGCGCTGGCGCTGGTGTTCATCCCCCTGGTTGCGCTCGGCCTTTACAGCAAGGTCGGCCATCCCGACCAGCCGGACGCGCCGCTGGAGGCCCGCCTGAAGGCCGCGCCGGCGCGGGGCGATTTAATGGTCGCCGTCGCCAAGATGGAGGCGCATCTCGCCGCCCATCCCGACGACGCCAAGGCGCTGGAGCTGATGGCCCCGATCTGGCAGCGCATGAACAATTTTGCGAAAGCCGTTCAAGCGCGCGAAGACATCATCCGCCTGCTGGGCGAGACGCCGGAGCGCCGCCTCAGGCTCGCCGATGCGCTGGCCGCCGCCAATGAGGGCGCGTTTTCGCCGCAGGCGGTCGAACAGATCGACCGCGCCCTGGAACTCGACCCGAAATCGCCGGAGGGGCGCTATTTCCGCGGCCTCGCCGCCGCGCAAATGGGCGATGTCGACAAGGCGCGCGCGGTGTGGAAGGCGCTCGTCGCCGACCTGCCCGAGAGCGTCCCCGCCCGCAAGGCGGTCGAGGAACGCATCGCCGAACTCGACGCGCCGCAAGGCGAAGCCGCGCAGGCCGTGGCGCAACAGGCGCCGGCGCAGCAGCAGCAAACCATTCGCGCCATGGTCGAGGGGCTGGCCGCCCGCCTCGCGGAAAAAGGCGGGACGCCGGACGAATGGGCGCGCCTCATTCGCGCCTATAAAGTGTTGAACGAAGACGAAAAAGCGAAGACCGCGCTCGACGGCGCCCGAAAGGCGCTGGCGCAAGACGCGGCAGGACTGGAAACGATCGACGCGCAGGCAAAAGAGTTGGGAGTGGACGGCAAATGACGCGCAAGCAGAAGAGACTGGCTCTGATTGGCTCCGCCCTCGGCGTGCTGGCGCTGGCTGTGGGGCTGATTCTGTTCGCCTTGCGCGACAATGTGGTGTTCTTCTACGGGCCGACCGAAATGGTGGAAAAGCATGTCGGTCAGGGGACGCGGCTGCGCATCGGCGGTCTGGTGAAGACCGGCACGCTGACCCATCTCGAAGGCAAGAGCGTGAAATTCCAAGTGACCGACGGCAAGGCCGACGTGCCCGTTTCCTATACCGGCCTGCTGCCCGACCTGTTCAAGGAGGGGCAAGGCGTGGTGGCCGAGGGCGCGCTTGACAGCGCCGGCGTGTTCAAGGCCGATTCCATCCTCGCCAAGCATGACGAGCGCTACATGCCGCGCGAAGTCGCCGACGCCCTGAAAAAGCAGGGCGTTTGGAAAGAGGGCGAGACCGCCCCCGCCGGAGCGCCCAAATGATCGTCGAAACCGGACATTTCGCGCTGGCTTTGGCGCTGGCCCTGGCGCTGATGCAGGTCATCCTGCCGTTCTGGGGCGCGCGGGCGCATGACGGGCGCCTGATGGCGACCGCCCGGCCGCTGGCGCTGACACAATTCGCCTTGGTCGCGCTGGCCTATGCCGCGCTGACCTACGCCCATGTCGTTTCGGATTTCTCGCTGGTCAATGTGGTCGAGAATTCGCATTCGACCAAGCCGATGCTGTATAAAATTTCGGGCGTCTGGGGCAATCACGAAGGCTCCATGATGCTGTGGGCCTTGATCCTGACGTTGAGCGGCGCGGCCATGGCGCTGTTTTCGCGCGCGATCCCGCCGCGCCTGCTCGCCGACGCCACCTCGGTGCAGGGCTTGCTGAGCGTCGCCTTCCTATTGTTCATCCTGCTGACCTCCGACCCGTTCGTCCGGCTCGATACGCTGCCGATCGAGGGCAACGATCTCAATCCGATCCTGCAAGACCCCGGCCTCGCCATCCACCCGCCCCTGCTCTACATCGGCTATGTCGGCTTCTCCATCGTGTTCTCGCTGGCGGCCGGCGCGCTGATCGGCGGGCGCACCGACGCCGCCTTCGCCCGCTTCATCCGGCCGTGGACCCTCGCCGCCTGGATCTTTCTGACGCTCGGCATCGCCATGGGCTCGTACTGGGCCTATTACACGCTGGGCTGGGGCGGGTTCTGGTTTTGGGATCCGGTTGAAAACGCTTCGCTTTTGCCGTGGCTGGCGGGAACCGCCCTGCTCCATTCCGCGGCCGTGATGGAAAAGCGCGATTCGCTGAAAATCTGGACGATTTTCCTCGCCATCCTCACCTTCTCGCTGTCGCTGCTCGGCACTTTCCTGGTGCGTTCGGGCGTGCTGACCTCGGTGCACGCCTTCGCTAGCGATCCCCAGCGCGGCCTGTTCATCCTCGGCATTCTCGTGCTGTTCATCGGCGGCGCGCTGTTCCTGTTCATGCTGCGCGCGCCGACGCTCACCAGCGGCGGCCTGTTCGCGCCGATCTCCCGCGAGGGTTTTCTGGTCGTCAACAACCTGCTGCTCACCGCCTCCTGCGCCGCCGTCTTCATCGGCACGCTCTATCCGCTGGCGCTGGAGGCCTGGAACGGCTCGAAAATCACCGTGGGCGCGCCCTTTTTCAATCTCACTTTCGGGCCTTTGTTCGCGCCAATCCTGATCCTGGCCCCGCTCGGGCAATTGCTGGCGTGGAAGCGCGGCGATCTTTTCGCGGCGGCGCAACGGCTGTTTGCCGTCGCCGTGCTCGGCCTCGTCGCCATGCTCGGTTTTTATGCCTTTCAGGGCGGGCCGGCGGTGGCGGTGATCGGCGCGGGCGTCGCGGTTTATCTGATGGTCGCCGCCTTCGCGGAGATTTGGAGCCGCGTGTTCCCGCAAGGGTTCCGGCGCCGCGCCAATGCGTTCGGCCGCTTGACCGGCCTGCCGCTGTCGGCCTGGGGCGGGGCGCTGGCCCATGCCGGGCTCGGCGTCACCCTGCTCGGCCTCGCTGCGACCGGCTGGGGCGTGGAAAAGATCGCCACCATCCATCCAAACGAGAGTTTTGCCGTCGGCCCCTATGCGTTGCAGGCGACCTCGGTCGACTCTGGCGAAGGCCCGAACTACCGCGAGGCCATCGTCCACATGGCGATCTCGCGCGACGGGAAAATTCTGGCGAAAATTGACCCCTCGAAACGCTTCTTCAAGACGCGGCAGATGGCCACCTCGCAGGCCGGCATCGTCACGCTCAACCTGGGCCAGGTCTATGTCGCCGTCGCCGAGCAGAACGCGGACGGCTCCTTCGACGCCCGCATGTACTGGAAACCTTTGGTTTCGCTGATCTGGCTGGGCGCGCTGGTGATGGCGCTGGGCGGATCGCTGTCGCTGGCCGACCGGCGCCTGCGCGTCGGCGTGGCGCGGCGGGCGAAACTGCCGGCCGGCGTTCAAGCGGCGGAGTGATTCATGCGCAAGACTCTTCTGACCCTGTTCGCCCTCGCCGCCCTCGCTTTGCCGGCCCATGCCGTGCAACCGGACGAAATCCTGCCCGACCCCAAGCTGGAATCGCGCGCGCGCAGCATTTCGGCGGACTTGCGCTGCCTCGTCTGCCAGAACCAGTCGATCGACGATTCCGACGCTTCCCTCGCCAAGGATTTGCGCATGCTGGTGCGCGAGCAATTGACGGCGGGCAAGAGCGATCAGGACATCAAGGCGTTCCTGGTCGCCCGCTACGGCAATTTCGTGCTGCTGAAACCGCCGTTCGAATGGGACACGGCGGCGCTGTGGCTTTCCCCCTTCGCGCTGTTTGGCGTCGCCGGCTTGTTGCTCTGGCGCAACAGTCGGAGGAGGAAAGCGGAAGCCGCTCCCGCCGCGCCGCTGTCGGCGGAAGAGAGCGAGAAGCTGAAGGCGCTGCTGGGAGACGAAGGCTCAACCACAAAGCAAGAAGAAGCCGACTTGCCGCCGCGCGACACACAACCTGTTGTGGGCGCGGAATCTCCGCGAGAAAATACTGAAATCGCCGACACTTCATTACCCGAAGCCGCAAGCGATTCCGGCCGCGAGACTCAATCAACTCACGCGCCGCCGGCGCCGTGAAATCAATTCCGCGGAAATACTCGCGGCTTATTTTGCCTGCGGCGCAGCATCCGTTTTTGCCTGCGCCGCCCCATCCGCTCCCACCGGCGGCAGGTCGCTTGCCGTAATCATCTTGGGATCGGGCCGCACGCTGCGGTCGGCTCCGGCGTCGATCACCGCCTGACTCGCTTCGCCCGAAGGCGTGCTGAGCCGCGCGCCGATCTGGCTGACCACCTGCGGCGCGTTGGCGTAGTTGTCGTGGCCGATCAGGCCGCTGGAAAACGACGAAATGTCATAGACGCCCACGCCCAGCTTTTCGATCAGCTCGCGGTCCCTGTCGGAGCCGGGATCGAGCGAGCCGAGACGGCGGTCGCCCTGAAGACCCGCCGACAATTGCAGCGCGCGGTCGCCCTTGGAGACGAACACCGAAAACCGCGAGGCGTCGAGCCGGGCGATCTGCTGCTTGAACACGGACAGGTCGATGTCCGGCGCCGCCAGCAGCACCTGGCCGAGGCGGCCGTTGAGGTCTGGCGAGCCGGACAGCGCCGCTTCGCGCAGGGTTTCCATGGTGAGCCAGGTGCCCATGCTATGGGCGAGAATGTGGACGCGGCCGACGCCGGGGGTCGCCGCTATATCGTTGAGCAGCTTCAGATAGGCGTCGCGCGAGGCGGTGGCGCTTTCCTTGTCGGCGCCATAGGCCAGCAGCGCCGATTTCGACGGCCAGGTGAACAGCACGGGGACGCCGGTGAAATTGCCGTCCACCACCAGTTGCGCCAGCCGGAACCTTGCGTCGTCGAGCGAGGTGTTGAAGCCATGGACGTAGACCAGCACGTCGCGGGAGACGCCGACGCGGCCGGAAATCTGCGCCGCAAGCTGGCTTTTGAATTCATTGTCCTCCAGCGCCGAATGGCTGGCGACCGCGATATGGCGGCTCGGATCGGGCGAACCCCAGTTGGGACGCTCGACGTCGCCGGCCTCGTGGCCCGGCGGCACCGTGATCGTGTCCAGCGAATAGCGCGCCTCGGCGCCCGGGGTCAGTTCGGTCGAATGCGTGCCGCCCTTGCGGGTGGAGGCGATGAAGATGCGCGTCGAATAGGCCGGCCTGTCCGGGCCGCCGGAAAACATGCCGCCGACATTGGCGACGCCGCCCGAAAAACTGTTATGCATGTTCGAGCCAAGATTCGAGCTGGCCTCGGCCACGCCCACGGTCGAGCAGCCCGACAGCGGCGCGAGGCCGGAGCCGAGCAAGCCGAGCAGGGCGAAATTCGCCGTTATCTTTCTCACAATCATCAAGGAATCTTTTTCCTAAAAGCAGAATCTTCGCCGTTCTTGCGCGATAAAGACGGCGACAATGGGACCTTGTCGCCAGCCCGCCACGAACCCGCCCTAGGTTTTGAGCGCAAAAGACTTAAGACTCGTTAACACATTGGTCGCGACATCTGGCTCGCGCCCCTTCGCCAAAAGACAAGGTGCGCGTCGCCGCGTCACGTGGCAAAAGAGCGATAGATTCGAGGAGACTTCTCATGGCAGCGACCGAAACCGCCACGCCTTTCGCCGATGTTTTCGCCCCCGCCACCGAAGAGCAATGGCGCCAGAAGGCCGAACTCGCCCTCAAGGGCGCGCCATTTTCCCGTCTGATCTCCAAGACCTATGACGGGTTCGACATTCAGCCGCTCTATGCCCGCGCCTCCGGCAAGCCGCGCGCCTTTCGCGGCGCCGGCGACTGGGCGGTGACGGCGCGGGTCGATCACCCCGATGGCGCGCAAGCCAACAAACTGGCGCTGGCCGATCTGGAAAACGGCGCCAACGGCCTGCATGTGGTGTTCGCCGGTTCGGCCGGCGCCTGCGGTTTCGGCCTGAAGGACGCCGCCGCCCTCGCCCCGGCGCTGGAGAACGCGCATCTCGACGCCGGCTTGCGGGTGATCTTCGACCTGCCCGGCGAGGCCGACGCGATTGTCACGGCGATCGAAGCCCTCGTCGCCGCGCGTGGCTACGATGTGGCGAAGCTCGACCTCTCGCTCGGACTCGATCCGCTGGGCGCCGCCGCTTTGTCCGGCGCGACGCTGGATTGGACCACGGCGGGCGCGGCGCTCGCCGCCAAGGCCAAAATCTTGGCCGACAAGGGTTTTGCCGGAATCGTCGCCGCCGATGGCCGCATCGTCCACGCCGCCGGGGGCTCGCCGGCGCAGGAACTCGCCTTTACGCTGGCGGCGGGCGTCGATTATTTGCGCGCGCTGGAAGCCGGCGGTTTGCCGCTTGAGACGGCGCGCGAAAAAATCGACTTCCGGCTCGCCGCCGACGCCGACGAATTCTTGACCCTGGCGAAATTCCGCGCTTTGCGGCGGTTGTGGGCGAGCATCGAACAGGCCTGCGGCCTGACGCCGCGTCCGATTCGCGTCCATGGCGAGACCGCCTGGCGCATGATGACCCGCCGCGACCCCTGGGTGAACCTGTTGCGCGCGACCGTCGCGGTGTTTTCCGCCGGGCTCGGCGGCGCCGACAGCATTTCCGTCCTGCCGTTCACCCAGGCGCTCGGCCTGCCCGACGCGCTCGCCCGCCGCATCGCCCGCAACACGCAACTGGTGCTGCTGGAGGAATCCAACCTCGGCAAGGTGGCCGACCCGGCGGCCGGCTCCGGCGGCGTGGAAGCCCTCACCGACGCGCTGGTTGAGCGCGCCTACGCCCTGTTCCAGGACATTGAAAAGGCCGGCGGCCTCGCCAAGGCCCTGGCCAGCGGGCTGATCGCCAGCGAAATCGCCAAGGTGGCGGCCGAGCGCGCCAAGGCCGTCGCGCGGCGCAAGGAGCCGCTGACCGGCGCCAGCGAATTCCCCAACATTCATGAAAAGCCGGTCACGGTGCTGATCCCGGCGCCGGCGCTCGCCGCCAACGCCAACGGCCTCGCGCCGCGGCGCGTCGCCGAACCTTTCGAGGCTTTGCGCGACAGAGCGGAGGCCGCCGGCGCGCATCCGAAGATTTTCCTGGCCAATCTCGGCCCGATCGCCGCCTTCACCGCGCGCGCGACTTTCGCCAAGAATTTCTTCGAGGCCGGCGGCATCGAGGCTTTGTCCAACGACGGATTTGGCGACGCGACCGCGCTCGCGGCGGGCTTCAAGGCGTCCGGCGCGAAACTCGCCGTGCTCTGCTCGTCCGACGCGCTCTATGGCGAAAGCGGGGTCGCGGCGGCGAAGGCTTTGAAGGAGGCCGGCGCGACGGTCTATTTCGCCGGCCGTCCCGGAGAGTTGGAAGCGGGTTTGCGCGAGGCCGGGGTCGCCGATTTCGTCTATGTCGGCAGCGACCTGTTGACGCAACTGACGGCCGCGCTTGCCGCAGCGTAACTTCGGCGTGACCGATTTGCCGAGGCGCCGGAAAAACGGCGCCTCGGAGCCAGATCTCTCTTTGCAATCGGGCCAAAACATGGCAGCGATGCGGCAAATGTCCATCTCGGAGGTTTCCCGTGCGCGCTGTCCGCCGGCTCGTTCCGCTTCTTGTTCTTCTCCCGTTCGCCGCCTTGGCCCAGGATGGCGGCCTCGCCTCAAAAGCCTATGACGGCAAGTGGCGCGTCGCCGTGCAGACCACGGTGGGAGATTGCGCGCCTGCGACCGATGTGGTCGTCACCGTCAAGGACGCCAAAATCGTCGCCGTCAGCGCCGGAGGCATCGATTCCTGGGGCTATATCGACGCAGCCAACACCGTCGTCGGGCGGTTTTCGCAGGGTGAGCGGGCGATGCGCGCCAATGGCGCGGTGAAGGGCGACAGCGCCTCCGGCGCCTGGTCGGCCAACACCGATTATTGCGGCGGCCGCTGGACCGCGACACGGGCCAATTAAGGCTTGGCGCGCGCGCCGCGGCATCGCACAGTGTCGGCATGACCGACATTGCCCAGCCCGACGGTGAGGAGCCGCGCTTCGACCTGACTTTCACCGCGCCCGCCGGCGAGATGCAGCGCGTCTCGCCGCTGGTGCGGCGGCTGGTCGCGCCCAATCCCGGACCCTTCACTTTTACCGGCACCTGCACCTATGTCGTCGGCGCCGGCGAGGTTGTTGTGATCGACCCCGGCCCCGACCTTCCCGCGCATATCGACGCGCTGCTGAAGGGGCTGTCGGGCGAGCGCGTCGCAAAAATCCTCGTGACCCACACCCATCGCGACCATTCGCCCGCCGCGCGCCTGCTGCAACAGGCGACCGGCGCGGAAATTCTGGGTTGCGCGCCGCATTTCGCAGCCCGCGACCTCGCCCTGGGCGAAGCCAACAAGCTCGACGCCTCCAACGATATGGATTATGCCCCTGACAGGGCGCTGTCAGAGGGCGAACTCATCGCCGGCGCCGGTTTCACCATCAGGGCTTTGGCCACGCCCGGCCACACCATGAACCATGTCTGTTTCGAACTGGTCGAGGAAAAAGGTCTGTTCACCGGCGACCACATCATGGCCTGGTCCACCTCGATCGTGGCGCCGCCGGACGGCGCCATGCGGCCCTATCTCGATTCGCTGTCGAGACTGCGCGACGCCGATCACGCGCTGTACTGGCCGGGTCATGGCGGGCCGGTGACGCAGCCGCAGCGTTTTGTCCGCGCGGTGCTGCAGCACCGGCGCGCGCGCGAAATCTCGATTCTGGCCGCGCTGGACGCGGGGCCGCGCGCGATTTCGGACATTGTCGAGAAAGTCTATGAAAAGCTCGATCCCCGCCTGAAAGGGGCCGCCGCCCTCTCCACCCTCGCCCATCTCGAGGATTTGCACGAGAGGGCGTTGGTGGAGACCGAGGGCGCGCCGCAATTGACCGGGGTTTTTCGGCGGCGGTGAGTCGCGACTCGCCCGACGCCCTTGGCTCCATCAGCCCTTTCGAACCACGCGGTAGGGAAAGGGCGTGAATTGCCTCGTCGCCAGAATCGGCGCCGAACCCACGATTCTCTGGCCCCAGGCCGAGGTGATCCTGAGTTCCGGCGGACGCGGCGGCGGCGCAACCGGCGGCGCCTCGGCTTGGGGCGGAGCCGGCGGAGGCGGCAAGACGACTTGAGGCAAGACGACTTGAGGCGAGGCGACTTGAGGCGAGGCGGCGGGCCGCGACAGGTCGGCGGGGCGTGACGGGGGCAGCGGCGGCGTGTCGGGCGTCACGGGCGGCGGCGGTTCGGCCGCCGGCGCTTCAGTCGGCGGCGCCGCTTCCGGCTTTGGCGGATTGAGGCGCACGGCGGCGACCTGCACGCGTTGCGGCTTGACCTGGGTGGCGGTCGGCGTCGCCGACGAGAACACCTCGGCGAGCTGGCTGAAATAGCCCGGCTCGGGCGCGGCGGGCTTCGGTTTGGCGCGGGCCACGGCATAGGCCGGGCCGGACGGCCGGTTGCAATCGCGCACGCCCAGCCGAATCAGTTCGGAGCCGGTGAGCACCTTGTAAGTTCGCGTCAGATCGCCCAGACGCTCGCGCACGGCCGCCGGATAGGACGCCATCAACTGGTCGGAGACCTCGTCGTTGGCGACCTTTGTCTCCGGATTATAGGCCTTGTGGAATTTTAGCAGGCTGCCGGGATAGACGCAGACATTGGGCAGGCTCAGCGCCAGCGTGCAGGCGGAGCGGCATTCGTGCAGCCGCACCTCCCGCCCGGTCTCGGCATAGAGACGGGTCATGTCGGCATATTCATTGACATAGCCGCCAACATCCTTGGTGACGATCACCGGGACGTCGCCTGGCGGCGGATGAAGATAGGTCATGCGGTCTCTGGGTCGATGGTTTCGCCGCAGAGTGTCAAGGACAGGGTTAAGGCTTACTTAAGGCGCGAAGATTCTCGCTCAATCCTCGCCCGGCGCCGTCGCGCGATAACGCGCGCGCAGATCGTCGATGCAAATGGACTTGCCCCCTTCCACGCAACGCCAGAACGTCCAGCCGTTGCAGGCCGGCAAGCCCTGCGCCAGCGCGCCGATCTTGTGGATCGAGCCGACAATGTCGCCGAGCGCGACGGCGCCGTCGGCGCGCACGACCACGCGCCAGCGCTTCTTTTCATCATGAAGTTCCGAGCCGGCGGCGATCATGCCGGCCTCGACCAGACTGGCGAAGGCGACGCGCTTTTCCTGGCGTTTGGCGACGGGCGTATGAACGGCGGCGCCCGGCAAGGGCTCGACGGCGGCGATTCGCGCGCGCGCCGCCCTGATGTAATCGGGGTCGCGCTCGCAGCCGATGAAATGGCGCCCCAGCCTTTTCGCCACCGCGCCGGTGGTGCCTGTGCCGAAGAACGGATCGAGCACGACATCGCCGGGTTTTGACGCCGCCATGATCGCGCGGGCGAGCAGGGCCTCGGGCTTCTGAGTCGGGTGGGTCTTGCGGCCGTTGTCGTCCTTCAGCCGCTCGGCGCCGGTGCAGATCGGGAAGAACCAGTCGGAGCGCGGCTGGCAATCCTCGTTGCCGGCCTTCAGGGCGTCATAGTTGAAGGTGTAGCCCTTGGCGTTGGCGCTGCGGCTCGCCCAGATCAGGGTTTCGTGGGCGTTGGTAAAGCGCCGCCCGCGAAAATTGGGCATGGGATTGGCCTTGCGCCAGACGATGTCGTTGAGGATCCAGAAGCCGAGATCCTGCAGAATCGCGCCGACGCGGAAAATATTATGGTAGGAGCCGATCACGAACAGAGTGGCGTCCGGCTTCATCGCCCGGCGCGCGGCGGTGAGCCAGTCGCGGGTGAAGCGATCGTAATCGGCGAAGGAGGCGAACTTGTCCCAGTCGTCGTCCACCGCATCGACTTCGCTCTGGTCGGGCCGGGTCAGGCCGCCTTCGAGCTGGAGATTATAGGGCGGATCGGCGAACACCAGATCGACGCTGGCTTCGGGCAAGCCTCGCAGGCTATCGATGCAATCGCCGACCAGGATCTGGTCCAGAGCCGCCGCCAGCTTTTCCTGGGACGCCTCGTCTCTGGAAGCCGCCGAGGGACCAAACGCGCCCGGGCGGGGAACCGGCTGGAGTCCAGTACGCGAAACCAGTTTCTGGACTCTTGAGCCGGCCGCCCCGGCGCGTTGGATACGCATGTACTCAAACCTGACGCGACTGACTGACAATTTGAAACTAGCGCCACCAGGGTAAAGACGGAGTTTAGAAACAGCGCATTTTCGTGTCCCTTTTCCGGACGGAAGACTTAGCGGATTCTACGGCTTACTCTGGAGCGCGCGCCTTTATGCCCCGCGCGTTAAGACGAAGTGAACAAACCGGCGCGTGGCGGCGAATTGTGACGAATTGTGACAAGATGTCCTGAGACAGCAGCAGCGTCAGCTTGCCGACAGGGCGCGCACCGGCGCGAAAGAGCGGCGGTGTTCGGGACAGGGGCCGTGTTGTCGCAGCGCCGCCAGATGCGCTGGCGTCCCATAGCCGGCGTGGCCGGCGAAACCATAACCAGGGTAGATCCGATCCAGGCGCGCCATCAGCCGGTCGCGCGCGACCTTGGCCACGATGGAGGCGGCGGCGATCGACATGGAAATCGCGTCGCCATGGATGACCGCGCGGGCCGGACAGACCAGTTTTGGCGCGTCGCGGCCGTCGATCAGCGCGAAAGCAGGGGGAAGCGCGAGGGCGGCCGCCGCGCGCGCCATGGCCTTGAGCGTCGCGCCCCGAATGTTGAGCGCGTCCACCTCAGCCGCCGGGGCCATCACCACGGAAATCGCCAGCGCCGACGCGTAAATCTCCTCGGCCAGCGCCGCCCGGCGCTTCGCGGTGAGTTTTTTCGAATCGTCCAGCCCCTGCGGCAAGTTGTCGCGGTCGAGAATCACCGCCGCGACGCAGACCGGCCCCGCCAGCGGGCCGCGCCCGACCTCGTCAACGCCGGCCACGGGCCACAGCCCTTGCGCGATCAGGTCGCGCTCCAGCTCAAACGTCGCCGGCATGGTCGAGCGCTTTCTTCAGGGCGCGCAGGTCGCGCCAGGCTTGCGCCTTGGCGAGCGGCGCGCGCAGCAGATAGGCCGGATGCAGCATGGGCAGGGCGCGAATCGTCTTGTCGGCGCAGGCATAGTCGCGCCAATGGCCGCGCAGCCGCATGATTCCCTCTTTCTCGCCGAGCAGGGTCTGCGCCGCCGACGCGCCGAGCAGGACGAGAAAATCCGGGGCGACCAGTTCGATCTGGCGCCGCACGAACGGCAGACATAGAGCCAATTCCTGCGGCGTGGGCGTGCGGTTGCCGGGCGGGCGCCAGGGCACGACATTGGCGATATAGACTTTGGTGCGGTCGAGGCCGATGGCGGCGAGCATCTTGTCGAGCAATTGCCCGGCGCGACCAACGAAAGGCTTTCCCTGGCGATCCTCATCGGCGCCCGGCCCCTCGCCGACCAGCATCACCCGCGCATCCGGCGCGCCGTCGGCGAACACCAGTTGCGTCGCCGACACTTTCAGCGCGCAGCCGTTGAAGGCGGCGAGGCGGTCGCGCAATTCGTCGAGCGTTTGCGCGGACGCC
>NZ_NHSJ01000081.1 GCF_002937075.1 Rhodoblastus sphagnicola | reverse complement strand
GCGCCGAAGCCGACGGCAAGGGGTTGCAGTTCGGCTTCGGCGCGATTGGCGTTGGCGTGCAACTCGACCGAACGCTCGGCGAAATTCAATCTTCCGGAGTAGAACAGCGTGATCGCGCCGCCCCGCACGGCGCCCTCCTCGACGTCGGCGACGCCCTGCGCCATGTTGAACTTGCCCGACAGCAGGTCGAACGACGTGCGTCCCGAGCGCAGGTCGGCGCCGACCGAAAGCGGCCGGCGCTCCATCCGGCGGAAGGCCAGGTCGAGGTCGAGGCCGTAGATTTCCCCGGCGGCCACCGAAAAATCGCCACGCGCGTCGAGATGGGAGGCGAGATCGGCGAAGGAATTGCCGCTGGTCTCGAAACTGGCCGTCACCCCCGCCGCGCCGTTCAGAATCTGGCGTTTGGCGGTGTCCCAGAGCAGCGGCGCGATGTCGAGCTTTTCGGCCGCCAGCGCGCCGCGTATGTCCAGCCCCTGCTCGGTGTCGGTGATCACCGCGCGCGCCCGCGCCACGCCGGAATAGGCGCGCGCCTGGGCGAGCGACAGGTCGAGCCGGCCGCTTTTCAGGATGACGGAGAGCGCGGCGTCCTCGAGCTGGAGGTCGCCGAGCCGGGCGCGCCGGGCGGACAGCCGCAGATCGAGATCGGCTGCGCCGAGACGCGCGGGCGGAAAGGCGTCCCGATTCCACGCGCCGTTGGCCGCGGCGCTCGGATAGTCCTCGAACATGGGCGCGAAATTGATCGAGGCGCTGGCGAGCGTCGCGGAGGCGGAGGGCCGCTGGCCGTCGAATCGGATCGAGGCGGCGCCGTCAAGCGCATTGCCGTCCACGGAAAGCGTCAGGTTGGTGAGGCCGAGTTGCCCGGAGTCCAGCGTGGCGTCGGCCTTGATCAGGGCGTCGCGATAGGGTCCGGGCAGCGGCATGGGCACGCCGAACCAGCCGGCCGCCGTGCGCAGCGAGGCGGCGGAGGCGGTGACCTGCCCTTCGAAACGCGGCCTTGGCGCCAGCGTCAGCGCGCCGTTGAGGATGATCTGCAGCCCCTCATCCTCGAATCGGAGGGTGAGCGCGCTGGTTCCCGCGCCGAGCAAGTGGTCCGGCTGCGCCGACCACAGCGCGAAACGCGAGGGTTGATGATCCTCGCCGATCGCGGGCAGACGGGCGTGGCCCGTGAGCGACAGCGGCGCCCCGACGCGGCTCCAGTCCAGCCGCGCCGTGACGTCGTCGGCCACGAGTTCTGGCCGTTCGACGCAGGCGCGCCGCAGATAAACCTTGCCGCGAACGATCTCGACATCGCCGAGTCCGCCCTTCGGCCGGGCGGAGGCGGCGATGATCGTGGCGGGCAGGCGCGTCGCGTCCAGGGTGAGCGCCGCATCCGTCAGCTCCACCCGCGCGAGGTCGAGTCCCCCCATCAGCAAGCCGCCGAAACCGAGATCGACCCGGATCGAGCTTGCGGAAACGGTCAGTTCGCCGTCGGCGTCGCGCAATTGCGGGTCGTAGATGCGGATGTGCGGGCGCGGCAGCACGGCGAACACCGAGCGACCGTAGCTGACGAGGTCGAGGCCGGCGCGGTCTCGGATCTGCTGCTCCAGAGCCACGACCTGCGCGCTCTGCGACACCGTCCAAGGCGCGACCGCCAGCCCCAGAAGCGCCAGCGCCGCCGCCGCGAGAACCGATTTGATCGTTAAGCTGAATGTCATCGCCGCAGGATAGACGCGCCCCTTGCCGAGGAAAACAGATTTATGCGCCGGAGATCGCGTTCATGCGGGCCAAGGCCAGAGCGCTGGCGGACAGTTCATCGGTTTCGCGGGCGCCGCGCCTTGACGGCGACGCGCACGGGCGCGGGCCGACGCGAGGCGGCGAGCAACAGGAGGGCGAGTGCGGTGGCTGCGGCAAGGATCATGATGGTCTCCTTGTTACGTAGTTTGGAGCATCCCCTGGCAAATTCAAGTGGATGTTGGGCAAAAAGTGCGCCCGCGCGCTCAAGGAGCGCAAAGATGATTGAAATTCGCGGCTAACGAAAAATGAACGCGCGCGCCATTCCTTGTCGCCGAGGCTTACGCTCCAGGGGGGCGCCGTTAAGGAAGCGTTCCGCTCATTTCCTGCCAAGTTCCGCTGCGGCGGCGATAAAAACCGTCAGCCAGGCGAGAATAAGAATGGTCCCTCCGGTCGGCGCGGCCATCGGAAACAGATGCGCGCCACGCAGCGTGAACAGACAAACGTCCAGTGAAAACAGCGTCGCGCCACAGGCCATCGCCCATGCGGCGACGAGGAAGAGCCGACCCGCGCGCTGGGTGAGCGCCAGCAGGGCGGCGGCGTGCGCGAGCAGGATGAGGGCGACGCTGGACAATTTTTCCGCGCCGGCGAGATGGGCGGCGACGGCGGCGGAAGCGACGCCGCAGGCCCCCATCAGGCCCGCCCATGCGGCCAAAGTCGCGTTTATTTTGCTCATGGCGTGGACTCTTGTTTTTGCGAAAGCATTTGGCGACACTATGCGGCGCGAAGTCAGCGGAGCCAACATGACTTCGGAAGAAAAGTTCCACGGCGTCGTCGTCGGCTCCGGCGCCTTGCGTAAAGCCAGGGACGAGGTCATGATCGGCGCCATGTCGCAAGCCGCCTACAGCGCCTTCCGGGCCAATCCGCCGACGCTCGAACGTCCTGTCGAGCGCCGTGGCGCGGTCCGTGCGGCGCTTGTGGCGGCGTGATGGTTTCGCGGCGCGCGCTGTTGGGCCTCGTCGGCGCATTGGCGTTGACCGTCGTCGCCGACATCGGGCGCGACGCCTGGATCGCGCGAAAAGTCGCCTATCTCGACGGCTTCGATCCCGCGTCGAACAAATGTTTCGACGTGGAGCCGGCCAGCGAGGCGCGGCGGGCGCGCATCTACATCGTCGGCGATTCCGCCGCCCACGAATGGCCGCTGGAGGGTTTTGACCCGCGCTACGAGGCGGTCGATTGCGGCATGTTCGCCGAGACCACGGCGCAGCTCGAACAAAGGTTCGACCGTTTCGATTTTCTGCGTCCCGGCGATGTGGTGGTGCTGACCTCCGGCGTTTACGACGCGGTTGGCGCGTCCTTCGCCGCGCCCGAGCGCCTGCCGGATTATGCCGCCAAGGCGGCGGAGCGCCTGCTGCGCCTCGCGCGGATGGCGAGCGCCGCCGGCGGCCAGGTCATCGTGACCACGGTGCTGCCGCCGTTCGAGCCGGAAGCGCTGCGCCGGCCGTTCTGGCATGAGAGCATCCGCGATTTCACCGCGCAGGCCAATGCCGCGTTGCGCGCCCGGCAGGCCGAGATCGACCGCCAGGGCATCGCGCTTCTGGACATTCCCCGCCTGCTCGGCGGCGACGACCGCCGGACGCCGCACATCTGGGGCCGTAACGGGCTGAAACTCAACCAACAGGGTTTTGCCGCGCTGACGCAGGAAATCAATCGAAGGCTGCCGCCTTAGGCCTCGCTACTTGGTCGCGACCACATAGGCGAAGCTTGACGCCGCGCGCCAGTCGCGCCGCTCCGCCAATCGGTTGAACGCCGCGTCCACGTCGCGAAGGATGGGAAATTTGGAGAAATATGAATAGCCCCAGAACGGCAGGATGACGGCGTTGGAGAAACCCGCCCGCCGCAGCATCGGCATCAGCCTGTCCTCGCCGCTGAAGCAGAAATCGTAATGGGCGGGGAATTTCGGGTCGTCGCCATCGGGCTTGCGCTCGGGAAACACGGTTTCCAGCAGGACACGCGACAGCTTTTCCGGTATCAGGCGGTTCATCACATAGGGCAGGGCGTAGAGCGTCGGAAAAAACGCGAGCGCGACGCCGTTGGGCGTGAGCGCTTCCCCGATATTGCGCCACATCGCCGCGACATCGGGCACATGCTCCATCACCATGCGGCAATAGGCGAGATCATAGGCGCCGCGCCCGACGATGTCGGGGGCGTCGGGCGCGGCGATGTCGCAGAGCACCTTGCCATAGCCTGACGGCGCCAGGGAAAGCTCATGCGCCGAAATGTCGTTCAGCGTGATGTCCAGGTCGAGTTGCGTGGCTTCGTCCGGTTGGAACAGCGGATCGCGGCCGGCGCCGATTTCGAGATGGCGGCGCAAGCCCCGCGCGCGGGACAGTTCGATCACGGTCGGCTTGTAGTTTTCCCAGCACCAGTTCCAACGCGCGGGATAGCCGAGGTCGGCGACGATCCGGCGGATGTCGGCGGTGGGGGAGGCTCCGGTCTGGTCACAAGTGGTTTGGAACTGGTGAAGAGCGTCTGTCATGGCGGCTTCGGAAACAGATGTTTCCGGGCATGGTAGGGGATGTGGTTTAACGGCGCGTTGCGCGGCGCGGCGTTCGATGAACGCACGGCAAGACTTTTGTCGCCACAAGGGCGGGAGGCGTGAACGCGACGCGGATGGCGGCGGAGCGCATGGCTGACCTCTCCGACGCGGTCGGCGACCGTCCCGCCATGGCCCTGAAGGGGCTAAACCTCTCAAGTTGCACACAAGTTTCGGCGCTTACGTTGGTCTGCGGCGCAATCGAATCGTTTCTGGAATTCCACCGCATGCTCAAGTTGATCCCCTTCCGCTCCAAGCCGGGGCCGCTCCGACAAAAACTCCACACCCATGTCGCGTTAACCGGCGTCGAGAGAACCTTCCCGCCCAGCGACATCATCGTGTCCAAGACCTGTCCAAAAGGCGTCATCACCTATGCGAACAAAGTCTTCCTGGATGTCGCGCGACTGACGGAGTCTCAAGTCGTCGGAGCGGCGCATTCCGTCGTGCGCCATCCCGACATGCCGCGCGCGGTCTTCGCTTTGATGTGGTCGCGGCTGCAAGCAGGACAGGAGATTTTCGCCTATGTCCTCAACATGACGTCATGCGGCGATCACTACTGGGTGCATGCGCATGTGACGCCAAGCTTTGGCGCCGACGGCCAGATCATCGGTTATCATTCCAACCGCCGGGTCCCGGATCGGTCCGCGGTCGATACGGTCGCGCCGATCTATCGCGAATTGAAGGCGATCGAGGATCGCGCCGCCAACCGCGCCGACGGGCTGAAAAGTTCCGTCGAGCGCCTGAACTCCATTCTCCGAGACGCCGGTGTTTCCTATGATCAGTATGTCTTCTCTCTCGCAAGCTGACGGACTCGTCCGCGCCGCCGCGTTCGCCTCCGCTGTGGTCGCTTCGATCTGTCTCGCTTCCAACGAATTTGGCCCCGGAATTTTCGTCGGCGCGACGGCGGCCGCGCTGATCCTCGCCCTGTGGCGATTGAACCAGACCAAGTTGACGATCCGCGCCATCAGCGACGCATTGGGCCGCGCCGCGAAGGGCGACCTCGAAGCGCGCATCGTTCTCCTTGATGAAGGGGGCGATTTGCGGGTCGCCGCCGACAATCTCAACCGCGCTCTCGACCTCACCGACGCCTTCGCGCGCGAAGCGAGCGCGACCCTGGCCAGTGTGCGCGACGACCTGCTGCATCGCCTCATCGTCGAGCGGGGCCTCGCCGGCTCCTATGCGCTGGCCGCCCGAACGATGAACGAGGCGGTGGACGCGATCCGCAAGCGCAAGGAGGAATTCTCGCGGGTGATCGTCGATTTCGAGCAGACGGTCGGCGCGGTCACCGGCGCCGTGTCGCGTGACGTCGGCGTGCTCGACAGCGCGGCGCAAAGCATGCTGGCCACTGTTTCCAACACGCGAACCCGCACCGGCGACATCACGCTGCAAGCCGGCGAAACGTCGCAAAGCGTTTCGACGGTTTCTTCAGCGGCGGAGCAATTGACGGCTTCGGCCGCCGAAATCGCGCAACAGACGTCGCTCGCGCTGGACGTCGCGCGTTCGGCGGAGGAGAAGACCGATGTGGCGCGTCAGGCGGTGTCCGGTCTCGTCGCCGCCATTGCGGAAATCGCCGGCGTGGTCGATCTGATCACCTCCGTTTCCAACCAGACCCGCACCTTGGCGCTCAACGCCAGCATCGAGGCGGCGCGCGCCGGCGAAGGCGGACGCGGCTTCGCCGTCGTCGCCAACGAGGTCAAGGCGCTGGCGCAGCAAACAGCCGAGGCGACGGATCAGATTCGCAATCGAATCGCCGAAATCCAGCAGAAAGCCGATGTGAGCACGCTGTCGATCGAGGATATCGCGCATACGTCCTCGCGCGTTCTCGACATCGCCACGGCGATTTCAACGGCGACCGAGCAACAGACGTCGGCGACGCAGGAAATCGCCCGCACCATGCACACCGTCTCGAATGCGACGGCGGCGGTGACGGTCAACGCGGATGAAGTGATGAAAGCCGCCAACGACAGTGGCGTCGCCGCCGATCGCGTCGCCTCCATTTCCGGAACGCTGGCCAGTGAATCCGGTCGGCTCGACCAATCCGTCGCCAGCTTTCTCGCCAAGGCGCGCGAAGCGGCGGGCGCCCGGAAGCGAGCGTCTTAAAGCCAGGGCCGGCCCGTCCGCCGCCTGCGCGAGAACGACCGCTTCACATGATTGTCTCCAACTCCGCAGGCTTCAGCCGGCCGCCGCGCACAGCGCCGGAATTTCAACGAGGCTTGCAACGCGAATTGGGTCCGGCGCGTCCGCGCCCAGCCGGTCGAGCCAAAGCCCGCGCAGGCCGGCGGCGCTGGCGGCTTCGGCGTCGAGGCGGCGGTCGTCGCCGATGAACAGGGCCGAGGCGGGCTCCGCGCCAAGCCGCGCGCAAGCCAGCGCAAAAATGCGCGGGTCCGGCTTGGCCAGACCGACCTCGCCGGAAATCACCACGGCGTCGAAAAACTCGGCGAGGCCGAGCGCCTCGATCTTGCGTCGCTGCACGGCGCCGTCGCCATTGGTGACGAGGCCGAGGCGCAGCCCGGACAGGGCCGCAAGGCAGGGTCGAACGTCCTCGAACAGCCGCCAGGCGTTGCGGTAGGCGGAAAAATAGAAGTTGAACGCCAGATCGGCTTCAGCGTCGCTCAACCGCTCGCCGGCGACGGCGCGCACACGCGCGCGCCTTTGTTCGGCGAAGGAAATTTCGCCGGCCAGATAACGGGAATAGTGCCGGATCTCCGCCATCCGCCACTCCGTCAGGAAGGCTTTTTCGGGGAGTTTTGGCGCAAGGACGGCGCGCAGGGCCAGCGCCGCCTCGTGGTCGGCGCCGGCGTGATCGAACAGCGTTCCATCAAGATCGAACAGGACGATCACCGCGTCGATCCACCCGGAGTCGGTTCGCGCCGCGACAGGCAGAAATCCTCGCCATGCAGCCAGCAACTCGTGTCCTCGGCATGGGCGTCGCGCCGCAATGACTTGATGTCGCTCGCCGGCGCGCGGGCGAAAGCCCGCGCCAGACGGTCGTTGGCCTCGGCGTCGCGCAATCCGGAGAACCCGATGAAACGAACGGCGCCGAGGATATCGATGTCGCAATCGCCGTCGTCGCGCCGCCGCGCCAGAACCATCGCGCCCCGCCCCTCGTCCGCGGTCAGCGGAAACAGCAGGCGACCGCGAGGTTTGAGCGAGTCAAGCCAGGCGCGCGGCGGATAGGCCACGCCGGCGCTGACGACCACGGCGTCGTACTTTTCCCCCCGAAAAGCCGAACCGTCCGCGTGGATGGGTTCGGCCTGTCGCCAGCGCTTCAGGACGGCCTGGGCGCGCCTGAACAAGTCGCCGTCGATCTCGACCGCCGTCACCTTGCCGGAGTCGCCGACCATTTCGGCCATGATCGCCGAATAATAACCGGAGCCGCAGCCGAGATGCAAAACCGTCTCGCCGGGCGAAAGCGCAAGCCGGTCGATCAGCAAGGCCCAAAGACTCGGCAGCCCGTTATTGACGCCGCGCGTCTCGTCGAGGGCGACGAGGAGATTGTGATAGATGTGGCGCGGATCGTCATCATCGGTGGTGCGGAGTCCCGACGGCGCCTGCTCGCTGATTACCCGCCACGGGCCTGGACCGAGGAAAAGCTCGCGGGGGACGCGGGCGAAAGCCGAGAGCAGCGCGGGATTTTTCGCGCCCGCCAAAGCCATCAGCTCCTCGGCGTAAAACAGCCGGGTGATCTCCAGCATGTCGGTCCGGAACTCCAAAACCTCCGCCTCGCGAACGGTCACGGCCTTGGGCCGAAGGGGCAGGATGTTTCGCCAGGAGGCGGCGAGGGCGAGAACGGGCGCGCGCACGGCGAAACTCCCTTAAAGACTACGTAAAGACTAGTATTCAATAGCTTGTCTTGTCAACGCTCCAAAGGGGCGCGCTCCGTAAGGGGCCGCGCGTTTCATGCGCATCTCATGGCGGCGCGCGGCCCCCGAAACGCGCCGCCGCGCGGAAGAGGATGGCGTGCTCCAAAACACCGCGCAAAAAGAATAATAATCCGATGCAAATTATATTTTTATATATAGACTTGACGCGTTGGGTCATCGACCCGGCGCCGACCGCGCCCCTGCGACGGCCTCCCGAATTGGCGCGCCGCCCCGGCCGACACCCCAAGGCGTCGCGCTCGCAATCGAGGCGCTTGCGCCCGCACGCTTGGAGACGATTATGAGACTTCGCAAACGCCCGTGGACCGGCGCCCTGACCGTCAGCGCCATCGCGCTCCTTGCGGCCTCAGGCGGGCGGGCGCAGGAGGCGCTGCCAAAAGCGCCGCCGCCCTTTGCCGGCAAGATCGACGCCGACCGGGACAAATCCACGCCGGACTGGCGCCAACAAGCGAAGGCCAGGCCCGGCGCGCCCAACGTTCTGCTGGTGTTGCTCGACGATGTCGGCTTCGGCGCCACCTCCATCACCGGCGGCCCCGTCAAGGCGCCCGCGCTCGAAAAGCTGGCCGCCGAGGGTCTGCGCTACAACAGTTTTCACGTCAATTCGCTGTGCTCGCCGACCCGCGCCTCGCTGCTGTCGGGGCGCAACAATCACGAGATCGGTTTCGGCACGGTGATCGAGGGCGCGACCGGCTATCCCGGCTACAATGCGAGCTGGCCGAAAAGCGCCGCCTCCGTGGCCGAAGTGCTGAAGGACAACGGCTACAGCACGGCGGCCTTCGGCAAATGGCACAACACGCCCGCCTGGGAGGCCGGACCGACCGGCCCGTTCGAGCATTGGCCGACCTCGCTCGGATTTGAATATTGGTATGGCTTCCAGGGCGGCGCCGACAACCAGTGGGAGCCCCGCCTTTTCCGCAACACGGTCGCCGCCGAGCCGTCCGCCACACCCGCGAGCGGCTATCACCTGACCACCGATCTGGCCAATGACGCCATCAAATGGCTGCACCAGCACGACGCCGTCACGCCGGACAAACCCTTCTTCCTCTATTTCGCCACCGGGGCCACGCATACGCCGCATCACGTGCCGCAAGTGTGGATCGACAAGCACAAGGGCGAGTTCGACCAGGGTTGGGACAAGTTGCGCGAACAGACTTTCGCGCGGCAGAAAGCGCAGGGCTTGATCCCCGCCAATGCCGAGCTGACGTCGCGCCCGGCGGAACTGCCGGCCTGGGATTCGCTGTCGCCCGAGCAGAAGAAACTGCTGGCCCATCAGGCCGAAGTCTATGCCGGCTTCCTTGAACACACCGACTACGAGATCGGCCGGGTTTTGCAGGCGATCCGCGACGAGGGCCAGGGCGACAACACGCTGGTGCTCTATATCGTGGGCGACAACGGCGCCAGCGCCGAAGGCGGGCTTGAGGGAACCGATATCCGCACGATCGAGGGCAAGCCCGAAACGCTCGAAAATCGCGCCAAAATCGCCACCGAACTGGGCAGCGATCTCTACTTCAACCACTATGCGGCGGGATGGGCCTGGGGCCTGGACGCGCCGTTCCAGTGGACCAAGCAGGTCGCCTCGCATCTCGGCGGCACGACCGATCCGCTGGTGGTGTCCTGGCCGGCGAAGATCAAGGACCATGGCGCCATCCGCAGCCAGTTCCAGCATGTCACCGATATCGCGCCCACGATCTATGAACTCGCCGGGATCACGCCGCCAAAAACCGTCGATGGCGTCGAGCAATTGCCGCTGGAAGGCAAGAGCCTCGCCGCCAGCTTCTTCGACGCCAAGGCGCCCTCCACCCATCCCGTGCAGTATTTCGAAATGGTCGGGAACCGCGGCATTTACAAGGACGGCTGGTGGGCCGGCGCCCGCCACCTGCTGCCCTGGCAAAGAGACGCCTGGGAGACGGCCGAAATCGGGCAGCATCCCTGGGAACTCTACAATCTCAACGAGGACTACAGCCAGGCCCACGATCTCGCCGCGAAAAATCCCGAAAAGCTGAAAGAGCTGGTCGAACTGTTCGACAGCGAGGCCAGACGCAACAACGTCTATCCGCTGGCTCCCCACAAGGGAACGCAGCCCCTGGCTTCGCCCGAGCGCGGCCATGTCGTGCTGCGCGACGGCGTCGAGCGCGTGCCGGTCCGGCTGGCGCCGAACGTGCGCGGGCGCTCCCATACCATCACCGCCGGCATCGAAATTCCCTCCGGCGGCGCCGAGGGGGTGATCGTCGCCGAAGGCGGACGGGAGGGCGGCTTCGCGCTCTATGTCAAGCAGGGCAAGGTGGTTTACGAGGTGACCGCCGCCCAGCATCAAGTGGTCAGGATCGTCGGGTCCGAGCCCCTGCCGACCGGAAAGTCCGAGATCACGGTCGAGGTCACAGTCGACAAGCCGGAGCAGGCGCCCGGCAAGGCGCTGCTGTCGATCAACGGCAAGCCGGCCGGCGAGGGCGGATGGGGCAATTTCGCCAACACGTTCCGCGAAACCCTCGACGTCGGCAAGGATCTGGGCACGCCCGTCAGCCCGGCCTACGAAAGCCCGTTCGCCTTCACCGGAACCATCGGGACCGTCGCCTTCGACCTCAAGTGAAACCAGGGCGGCTTGGAGCGGGAGTCCCGGGTCGAAGCGGTGTAAGCCGACTAAACGAGAAGGATTACGGCCCTGGGGCAGCGGCTCTAAGTCCTCTTGCGCGCATGGTTGCGATGGAGGTTTTGTCGAGGATGAGGGCCATGGCGTCGCGGACGTCGAGCATGACGTCGCGAATCGCGCAGGCTTCGACATCGCCGCAATCGGTGC
>NZ_NHSJ01000080.1 GCF_002937075.1 Rhodoblastus sphagnicola | reverse complement strand
TGGCGGACTGGGCGGGAGCCTTGCGATTGTTAGCCATTTTCGTCGATCCTTCTGGGCGCCGGGGGCCGTTGACCCTGTGTCAACGCGTTCCCCTCGGTGACGCCGAGAGAGACCGGCTTAGAGCCGGCGCAGAACCCGCCAAGCGTGCATCGCGGGCTCGCCGATTTTGTTTCGCGAGGAATTCGCCCGCAGGGCGAAGGGGAAAATCGGCGAGGCCCGCGCGCTTGAGCGGGCCGACGCTTGCGGAGGACCGTGAGATCGGGGCGATTTTGTTCCGCGAGGAGGCCGCTTGCGGCCGGGGAAAATCGTTTCGATCCACGGTTGACGCGCTGGCTGGCCGGTCTAGGCGTCACTCAAACCGAGGGGATTGCGTTTGACACGGGTGACGGCCCATTTGCTGGCGTCCAGATGAAGGGATCTAGCGAATGGCTTTCAATCGCAATGCAAAGGCTCCCCTTCGTCCGCCTCGGCTAAGCCTGTCCGGCCCGGCTTACATTGAGACGACCGAAGCAACGATGATCCAGGCCGGGGGCATGACGACGCCGATCGCCGGACTTCGAACGTCTCGCCGCTGACGACGACGAAACCGGGATCTCGGCGCGTCCCGCCTGGTCGACGTAGTGGAAACGCGCGCGGCCCTCAACGGGAAGGCGACGACACCGCATGCGCTGTCGCATCGGCGCGCTGGTTGGTTCGGCGGTTTGGCTGCGGCTGGCGTTATTTGGACAAAAGGTCGAGGACCGGAACGAGCGGCCCCTTGCGCCCTCGATGAAAGCGGCGAGGACGCGGCGCTTCCGGCGGGGCGAACGAAAACAGCGCGCCGCATCCCGGTGATCGCCAAGCTGAATATGGCCCCGGCATCAATACGACCGCCCCGCCTCGGAAGCGATCGTTGGCTACGAGGCGATCAAACCGGAACAGTGGAAACCACCGCGGCCTGATCGAGGCAGATTGCCTCGCTCGAGCAGTGCGCCTTCGAGAGGCATGATCGTCTTTGAGCTTTCAGGCACAGCGGGAGCCCTCCGGGGCTTCCGCGCTCCTCGACATGGATCGGACATGAGACCTGGCAGAAAAGGGACGCCCGGGAGGTTGGCTCGTGGCGAGATCGGCGTCGGCGCCAGGCGAAGCCGTCGCCTCGTCGGCGTCGAAGGAGGTCGTCGGTGACCGTGTGCGCGTTATGCGATCGAAGCCCGAAGGGCGGAGACCGCGAAGCGCAGCGGAGGGGGCTCCGTTTACGAGAGCGCGGCGCGAGCTTGCTCGCGAACGCCCATACGTGGCGCGCCGACGAATAAACGCAATAAACTCAATAAACTCAATAAACTCAATAAACTCAATAAACTCATTACAATAGCTGGCGTGATTGAAGCCCTCACATCATGTCGAATTGGGTCGAATAAGCGTCAATCCGCAGGCGCACCGCTCTCGCTTCGTTATTTACGCCGATGTATTATTCCTGAGTGTCTTTTCCGCCTGCTTGATGGCATCTATGTCAGGCATGTAGACATTTTTGTCGCTGGCGTTCGCGGCGGCATAATATTTCACATATGTCTCCAAATCCTCTGCTGTGATCGCTCGGCCAGATTTGAGGCTTGCGTCGCCTTGAGGGCCGCCGCTTATTCTCATTTCAGAAAGAGTCTGCGCGAGATTGAATGCAGCAATCGTTTTGGCGGCATTAGGCTCCGAAAGATTTCCCTGACTATCGTAGTTCAGCCCCACTTCTTTACCGTCGCTGTCGTAATAGCCTCCCTCTTTTATCGATACTCCTGTCGTTTTTTGGATCAGATCAATATCCGACGAAGTTAAATAGGACAGGACGTTTACAGTGCCGCCGCTCGCCATGACGGAATCCAGGGTCGCGCGGGAGCTTCCGAAATAGCCGGTTTGCGAATTGATGGACTTTACGAGTCCGTCAATGATCGCGGTGTTAGCGCCGACCTGGCTTCTCAGGCAAGTTGCCGCGTCAATGAGCTGTGAAGCGGTGATGTCTCCTGTAGACCCAGATTGTTTTTCCTGGCGCTTTGCAAGCCCAAACATATCCCACGCCGCTTGAGCCTTGGCTTGGTCTGCGGGCGAGGGAGGATCGCCGTTGTCATCGCAGACGGTTTCAATCCCACCCGCTTGGAAAATGTTATATCCAGTCAGCTGTCTGAAGTTTGCGATGTCAGCCTCGGAGAATGTCGTGTTCGATGCTGGCTCCTGATAGCCATTCTGTTGTTTAACCAGAAGCCTCGTCAATGAGGCTTGCGGACTCAAATTCCGCCCTGCACCTTCCACAACAGAATATTTGCCATCATCGTCCAGCTTAATTCTCGATTGAGCGTCTTTATCGTTGATAATATTCTCAAATAGCTGATTATCACGTGCTGCGTAATCACAGACTTTCTGAAGTTCATCCGCGAGTTTTTTGTCGTTCGTTTTTGCGTTATAACCGACTGGTGTAGGCAGATAATTATTTCCGCTGACAAGCATGGTTTGTCTCCGATAAATTCCATACTCATACGCTTTGTATTTAGCCTACCCGATTACCATCTGCTCCTTGTCCGAAGCTGTTATTTTTTGGTTACGCTGATGCTGAAACAATATTTACGGCGGCGGCATTTTCCCGGCGCTCAAACGGTCCACGAAATCGATGGTGTTTCCTCGGCTTGGAAAGTCCAGAGATCGACAGCCTGCTGCCAGGAGGGCATGTTGCGCGGGTCCAAGGATGCATTTTTCGTCGCGGCCAATTCGGCATAGGATTTGGCGAACAGGTTGACGATCGGATTCCCTGTATCAACATTTGCCGCCGCGCGGCCTGCGTTCTTCATGGTCAAGAGATAGCCTGCTTGAGCGGTTCCGCGCTCCTGCGCCCATTCGAGCGAAGATTTCTCTTCACTGCTCACGGAGTCGAGAAAGTCAGTCGCGGCCTTGTAGGCTGCAGATGGGTTGGTATGCAGCGGATCGGCGGCCGTTATGACGTCGCCTTCCTGCTTCTCCATGAAAATCTTGGCGGCATCCATCTCGACCTGGGAAAACATGCCGCCTTGATTGCTGGAAATCGCATAGAGCGTGCGCCGATCAAGGCTTTTCAACCCCAGTGTATCGCTCCACTGCGCCCCAGTGGTCTCATAGTCAGCGGTCTTGCCGAGCTTTTGATAGCCGGCGTCGAGCGCCGCTCTGGCGTCGAGGGTCACTTGCGCGAATGACTTTTCCGAGGTTGAAGAAGTCGCCTGCGAGGTCGTGGTTGTTTTTGCGGATGTAGTCGCGGTCGTCGTTTTGCTCGACGCGCTCGCCCCGAACAAAAAACTCAGGCTCGATCCAAAGTTTGCGACGGCGGACATTTCAAACCCCCAAATTCGTAAAGCCAAGACTTTTGGAAACTTGGGCAGACCGTGCTCACCCCCCTTCAGCTGTAAAGGTTTTGCGTCTGCTCAATGGCTCCGTTGAGTTGCGATGTGAACCCCATGAACCACGGCTGCGCCAACAGGTCAGAAATCGTGGTCACGTTTCCGATTGTGTAGGAACGTGACGGTGCGCTCGACATGGTGTTCATCGCGGATGCGATCAGGCTGACAAGCGGGCTGTCGCTGTTGAGGTTCTCGGAATCGGCTGCCGCCGAACCGCTGTTCTTGTAGGACGTTTGCGCGGAGGCGCGGCTGAAAGCCCAGGCCACGGTCTTCTTTTCGTCGTTGCTGACCTGATCGAGCCATTTCGCGCCGGCCTTCATGCGGGCGGAAGAGTCTTGTCCTGCGAAGGGGTCAACGAACTTGGACGCTTGGCTTGAAGGTCCGCTATACAGGCCCATCGCCAAGCCCTGTTGCTGCGACATGATCGACTGGGCTATGTCTTGTTCCTGCTTGGTGAAAAGACCGCCCTGATTGTTCATGGCCGCATTCAGCGCGTTCCGGTCGAGGCTTCCGAACGCGGTGTACCAATCCTTGCCTTCGGGACTATTGACGTCGAACGGCTGACCGCTTGCCGCCATTGCGGCATATTTGCTGTCAAGGCTCGCGCGCGCGGCGCTGGCTGAATCGGCGGAAGACAAACCGCTGGATATCGTTTCCAGTCCCGGATTGCTCACGGCATTGGCGAGAGCGTCCGCGCTAAATCCGGGGCGTGTCGGCATGAACTGCGAATAGTAAGACGTTGATCCAAGTCCAACAGACGTTGCTGACGTATTTGCAGCGCCAGCTACGCTAAAGCCGCCTTGATGGCCCGCGTTCGCAGTATATGTTTGATCATCTATCGACTCGTCTTCCAAAGCCTGCGACGAAGCCATTGCGGTCGCGGTTGACGAAACGCTGCTTGATGCCGCCGCCTGCGAGGCTGCGGTTGTTTTCGTCGATGCGGTCGCGGTCATTGCTCTGCTCGACGCGCTCGCCCCTGACAAAATGCTCAGGCTCGATCCAATGGATGCGACGGTGGACATCTTTCCCCCTCCAGCCTCGCCGCCGAGGTAAAATCAATGATCAATAAGAAGCGAAATCCGCCTGAGCATTGTTACTTCGAGATATTAATTCCATCGCCATGATGATGTAATCAGCTTTCCTGAAGCTTACCACGAGATGAAGTTTATAGAATGAAAGATAACAACGGCTCCTGGCTGCAGGTTGCGAAGTTAGCCGGGCCTAATGCCAGGCGCGCGGATCAGGTGCGAAATCGACGATATTGGGCAATCGGGGGGAGGCGCAGCGCCAGCGCAAAGCATGGACCGAGCAGTGCCTGATGCGCAAGCACCTCCACAACCAAGTCAGTGCAGGAATTTCAGCATTGTGAAGATTGCGCCGAGCATCACGAGATTGAAACCGAATGTCCACCGCAGAACATCGTTTTTGACAGCGGCGACTTCTTGTCTGACGCCGGCAATATCCTGCTTGAGCTCGTGTTTGACAGCGGCGAGTTCCTGCCTGACGCTGGATATCTCCTGTTTGAGCTCATGCTTGACGGCGACGATGTCCTGTTGAAGCTCGTTTTTGACTTCGGAAATTTCCCGCTGAAGCTCGTTTTTGACGTCGATGAGGTCGCGTTTGGTGGCGACGCTTTCGGCGAAAGCGGTTTCAAGGGCTTCGGCGTGCGCGCGGGCTTGGTCCGGCGTAAAGCCTCCTCGCGTGAGGCGGTCGATATAGGGGAGGGGGTTGAACAGGACTTGGGCTGCCATGGTTCGATCCTATCATAGTTTGAAAGAAAAGGGCATCTTGCCGGGTTTCTCCAGGCCGGAGAGCTCCAGCCAGAACGATTGGCCTCACGCGTCCGAGACTTCGTCAACGTTGATGCAGTGGGCGCCATGTTCTTCGAGGAATGTGACGTGTTGGTTCTTGGACATCTCGTCGCCGACATAGGTTTCCGTGTGGTCCAGACCATCCATTCCGGTGTAGCTGATTTCATATTCCATGATCGTTCTTTCCTCTGGTCGCCAGGGCGGCTCAACGCGCTGCCCTGGCGACGCCGATCGAGACCGGCCGAGGGACGGCGCAGAACCCGCGCTTGCGCGGGCCGACGCTGGCGGAGGACTGCGGCGCGCGGCGATTTTGGCGCGCGAGGAATTCGCCCGTCAGGGCGAAGGAGAAAATCGTCGCGCGCAGCGGTTGGCGCGCCGTCTGGCCGGTCTATGGCGTCGAGCCAAAGCGAAGGGAGCGCGTTGAGCCGCCCCTGCAATTGCCGTTTCCGTTCATTCTCGGGTGAGTTCTGAAAATTTCAGCGGCATCGACAATCCGCTGTTCGAATTCGCGCCGGTGGCTGGCTCTCTTTTGAAGTGTCCTCGAAACTGGGAGAGCACTTTGAGCGAAGAGAGAACATTGAGGCGGCTTTGGCGACGCGCCATTGCCGGCAAGGCACGATTGAGCGGGCGAGCAGGCGCGCTGATCGCGATGGCGCTGGTCGCGTTGGGAGCGGTTGAGAGCCGCGCGGATCCGCAGATCGTGACGCCGAGCGGTTTGCCGCAGCAGGTTGTTCCAACCTATCCGGAACCAACTCTGCCGGCTTACACCTACCCGCAAAGCGGCTTGTTGATCGACACGGGAGCGGTTTCCGGCGCCGTGGATATTCCAACGGACGGTACGACGCCGCAATCATTCACCGGAAACGGAAGCGGCGTGTCAGGCGCGACGGTCGCGTCCGGCTATGACAGCATGCTCGGTCAGTCCGTCGGCTCCGGTCAGTGTGTGGCGCTGGCTCAGGCGACGTCGAACGTTGGATTGACGTCAACGTGGGTTCCTGGGACGCAGGTGCAGGGGAACACGGACATCGCGGCGGGCACGGTCATTGCGACATTCGGCTCTGACGGAACCTACACCAACACGGTTGGACAGAGCCATACGGCGATTTACCTTGGGCAGAACGCTCAAGGTATTCAGGTTATGGATCAGTGGGCGAACGCGCCTGCCAGGTATCGCACTATTAATTGGACAACGAGCAATTCGTATGAGAGCGGGAGCCAATTTTATGTTGTATCGCACTAAACTCTTTGTTGCTGTGATCGGCGTCTGTTTTATTGGGCAGACGGCTGAAGCGGCGTCGCTGTGCAAGCCTGATGTCACCGGAATCGATTTGATTGAAGGGAGGAGCAATCCGCCGGCGTTTTTGGTTCCGGACGACGAAAAGTATAAGGAGGGTGGCTCCTTTCCCGAGAAGCTGATCCGCCAGGGGTGGCGCAATTTGCGCGCCGCGCATCGCCCGCTGACGCTGTTGTGCCGTTACAAGGGCCGACCGAATGAGGCGTTCAAGCTACCGGATGTCACGGGTTCCTGTGAGCTGACGTATAACGGCGGCTTAGTGTTCCAGTGCAAGCAATGATGTGAACTGCGTGAACCACGGTCGGGGAACGCGCCTCCGGCCTCTTCTGTCAACAAGCGACGCGACCAGGGCGAAAGCCCGGCCGCCCGCGCTCCGACCGCCGGTCGCCCGCTCTTGCAGCATCCCCTGTCGAGCTTCAGCCTCGAAGGAGTGCATTGCGAACTTCGGCGGTCAGTGACGAAAACGTCGTAACCGACCGTTGACAACGACGCGCTCCGGCTTGTTCTCGTCATGTTCTCATGCGAGATGTCTGCATGTTCAAGCCGCCTCTCGACGCCCCGTTGTCCCTGCTTCATGACTATTGGCTACAGACGCGATGCCGCTGCAAGCTCTCGTATATGCCGCTGGCAAGGCTTTCAGAGCGGGCCGGACCCTCGACGCGACTTGGTGAAGTGTTGCCCCGGCTGAAATGTCAGAACTGCGGCGAGCGGCCTTCTGAACTGATGCTGGTGGATGATCCAGCGGCCGGGGCGAGCGGCGTGCCGTTTGGGAGGGCACAAATGCGGATTCCGCTGATTTAGAGCGCGCGACGCATACGCTCCCCTTGGCCGGTTTCTAGCGATAGTAGGCCAGAATCTTATTCTGGAGGCGTCGGGCGCGAACGCGCAGGCGGCGCGCGCTGACGGCCCGTGGCCGCCTGTCCTCGGCGAGGATGAGCCGGGTCTGGGCGATCGCCGCATCGGCCTCTGCGAGGATTTCAGCGACCGGGGCCGTGCGGAGGCCCTCATCCTCGCGGGCTTCGGCAAGAAGCTCCTCCTTGAATTCCTCGAAGATGGCGCGCTCCGTTTCATATGGGTCGGACCCTTCTTCGTAGCCGAACGACGGATCGAGCGTGTCGCTCGCCGCATCGTAGTGGACAAGCACATAACTCGGGTCGTCGGCGCGATGACCAAACTCGAATTCCTCCGGATTGGCGCCGACGAGCGCGGCCCGGTCGATCGGGTTGCGCACGAAGATTTCGTACCAGCGGCCGTCGCCGTCGCCCTCGGCCGTCGTGATGTCAAACGTCCTGGCGCGAGCGGCTTTGGCCTCGGCGTCGTCGAACGCGACGGTGTCATCGTCTTCAAGCTGCGGGTTGTACATGGGTCGCGCCTTTTGTTTTGAGGGTGGCCAGATAGGCGGCTTCGCCGCCTGCGTCGGCGATCTCCTGGATCAAATGCCATTCGCCCAACGCCGCGGCGTCGCGCGTTCGGAATGTCGGTTGCGTTTCGAAGGGGCGAGGATCGCAGGCAATGCGCCATTTTCGGTCGACGTAGTTGCGGCTGACACAACCGCATGCGCCAGAGGGATAGCGGACGTTCCCGACGTACCAGCCGCCATGGCGCCAACGGGAATAGTCAAAACTGGTCGGGGCGCTGAGGGCGGTCATGCTCCGACGACCTCCGCTTTTCTGATTTGCGCCCGCGCTGCGTCGAACCAACTGAGGATCGTGGCCTTTTGTTCTTCAGGCGCATAGTTGGCGCAGATCGCCAGGGCGGCGGTGGCTTTTTTCAGCGCCACCAGCGTTTCTTTTGCGATGAGTCTTACGTCGGGCAGGTTCACGCTGGAATGGACCTCGCGCTTGGCGCTGGCGATCGCGGTTCGCGCGTCCGGCAACCAGGCCGAAAGGATCGCGTCGCCTTCGTTGTTGGCAAGCTCGACGCGAGCGGCGGCAAATGTGAGCTGAGCCAGCAAAAGCGGCGCGGCGGCGAACAGCGGCGCGTTCGCCTGGTGATAAACCTGGGCGAGCGGTTCGCGGGTGACTTCGGAAATGATCAGAACATGCCTGCGGTTGAAGGCGGGATGGATGGCGTAGGGGCCTGGGGTTTGCTGCGCGATCATGGTGGCGCTCCGTGGGTGAATGTGGGAAGTTTTGGTGAAATGCGCGTCAGTATTCGTTGGCGCGCATGATCGTCATGACGCGCGTTGTCTGGGCCGGATCGGAGGGATCGTCAGAGCCGTATTCGCAGGCGAGATCGTAGTAGTCGATCTTCCAGAATATCTTCTCGCCGTCGAATTCGATCGCTCCGAAATTGTGCTCCTGATACGGATCGTTATCTTCGGTGAACGCGTCGAAATTCATCACGCGATGGAGGATCGCGAGTTGAGCGCTCAGGGGCAGGGCGGCGATACTGCGGGTCAGGCAGACTTTGCCGCGTGAGTGCGGGGCTTTGCGAAACGCGTCGTTCAGTTCACGCACGCGAGCGGCGCAAATGGCTTCGTCTGTTTCGATCATGGGTTTGGTCTCCTTTCTTCGGGACGGAAACAGCCACGCGGGCGCCGGCGCATGAGCGCGTGGCTCGGCCCTGCGGCAATTGTTCCGGCGGTCAGCCGTGAACGAGCGTGGTCTCGATCTCGCCGATCGAGGCGTAGAGCGCGGGAAGGTGGAGGGCGGCCGGAGAATGGGCGGCGGCGTGAACGTATCGCCGCCAATCCGTTCCGTTCCATTGCGCCGGATTGACGCGCCCGCTGTTGCGACCGGAGGCGGCGCGTTCGCAGTCCATGATCAGATCGGTCGCGAGCCGGTCGGCGACCAATTTGCGCGCGGCGAGGCGCTGTTTGATCGGATCGATGTTCATGCCGAGGCCTCCCGCAATCGCGAGCGAATCCTCTCGGCGAATTTCGTCAGGGCGCTGAGCGCCTGATCGCCGTCTTCGGCTTCGGGAACGCCGGGAACGAGCAGGGTTTTGTTGTCGTGCGCCAGGAGGGCGACGACAGAGACCTTGGATTTCAGGAGGTCGCGGTCGTCATGTTGCGCGATGGGCAGCGCGCCCGCAGGGCATCGGCGGCCAAACCCGATGACGCCGGCGCGATTGGCGAAAGCGATGTGAGTCATGGATTTCTCTAGGAGGATGCGCGCGCGGCGAAGCCGGCGCGTGCGGGGATGTCAAAGGATGGGTGTTGGGAGGCCCGATCAGTGTGGCGGCGGCGCGCCACACTGTCTTGGGGACGTCACGCCGCTGCGGCGTGATCTTCATCTTCGTTGTCGGAATCAGGCGCGGAGGAATCGTCGGGCTCGTCTTGCGAATCCTCTGTCAATTTGCCGGATTCCGAGAGTTCTTCGTCCTCGCCGTCGCCCTCATCCACTTCTGCCGAATACTGGTAGTAGTCGCGCGAGAATCTCGCGGCTTCCTCTTCGCTGAGGGCGAATTGGGCTTCAGGAAGGACGACGCGGGTTTCGCGCGCCTGCTCGATGACGGCGGCGCGAGTGTCCTTGACCTTGCCGCGCGGCAGGACGCCCATGCTCGAACCGAGCTTTTCCAACGCGGCGCGCGACAGCGACGGCAAGAAGTCTTCTGTGGCCATGGTCGGCAGTTCGGCGTCGGCGCCGATCGCATCGCCGGCGATGCGCGCCGCCGCGCCCGATCCGTTGTATTTCAACTGGCAGCTGAGCGTGGCCTGCAATGCCTGGACGGCGATCGCGCGGATCAGGTCGGTGTCGGCCGTGATCTTGCCGCCTTCGACGATCTTCGAAACTAGAGTGCGCATCGGCGTGGTGTTGCCGGTGCGAACCGTCACATTGTCGGCGGCGAGCGCGAGGATCAGCAAGGCGATCAGGGTCTGGTCGCCGAGATCGGGGCGAGACAGCGCCTTATGCAGCGCCTCGGTCCGCATTTCGCCGATTATTTCCATGCCCTTCCCGGTTATGTCGGGGCGCGTCTTCGGCTGAACCACGTCTTCGCCGTCCTCGGTGGCGTGGCCGCCGACGCTGGCAGAGGCCTTTTTCGCTATTCGGTAGGCGATGGATTTGATGGCGCCCGAGTGCGTGTCGATGTAGTAGCCGATGCGGTCATCGGCCGTTGGTGTCGACCAGATGCGTTCGGCGCCTTTGGGCAGTTTCGGGTTGCCGTATTGTTCGAGTTCGATGATCGTTCCGTTTTCGCCCAGATTGGCTTCAAGCCACGCGCGTTGCGCGGCGAGGAACGCATCGGTGTCCGTCGTGTAGCGGGAATCTTCCTTGGCCGGCGCGAACAGGTCCTCGCTCCAGGCGATCCCGAAGGCTTGCTGTTCCGTTGCGCCGAATTTGGCGTCGCGCGCGAACATCTGGCGGCGGGACAGCGCGTTGGCGATGGCGTGCCAGGAGACGCCGTCCTTTTTCTTCGGCTTGTTCGCCTCCCAGGCCTCGGCTTGTTCGGAAAGCGGCGCGGACGCGATGGTGCGCAGGAAATGGATCTGGGGCATGTCGCCCTGGCCGATGCGCTCCAGAATTTCCGGGAGCACCTTGGCGAGCAGGCGCAATTGCTTGACCTGGCGGACCGGGATGGCGAGGCTTTTCGCAATGGCTTCCTCGGTCCAGTTTTCGGAAGCGAGGGATTCGATGGCGCGCCACAGATCGACCGGCGACATCGGCGCCCGGATGACGTTTTCCGCGACGGCGCGCATGTTGTCGAGCGGATCGGCGGGTTTGACCAGGATCGCGAATTCTTTGACCTTGTTGGCGATCGCGGTGCGCAGGCGGCGGCGGCCGGTGATGATCGTCAGCGATCCGTCTTCAGCCTCGGAAAACAGCGGCGGCTCGATGATGCCGATGGCCTTGGCGCTGGCCTTGAGGGCGTCGTCGGACGTTTTGTCGGCGGCGATTGTGCGGGGATCCTTGGTGTCCTTGAATTCCAGGGTTTTTGGATCGACGATTCTCAATTCCATTTTCTCGCTCCTGTGGTTTTTTGTTTCGGTAGTCTTCTCCGAAACAAAGTCGCGGGAGCGCGGAGGCGCGGGCGGGGCAAAGGCGGCGCTTGCGCCGGGATTCGGACGGCCCAGCGTCAGCGGCCGGACGAACCCACCCTTTGCGGCGGACGCGCCGCCCGTGCTGGATTTCTCTTTTCTTTTTCCTATGCCGCCTCCAGGTTTTTCGAGGCATTGCCGAGATTTCGGCGCCACGCCGGCGCGACCAGGAGGCGCGGGCAATCGGCCTGGGCGAGGCGCTGGATCAGGGCAAGCTCGTCGTCTGAGCATGGGCCGGTGATTTCGAGATCGACGAATTCGTCGCATGGACCGGGCGTTGCGCGAGGGAACAGAATGCCCGAGCCGAGATTGCCGCAATAGATTGCGGTCGGTCCCGGCGCGTCCGAAGACGACGGCGGCTTTGGGTCCCCGACGATGTGCATGAGGCGATGCGAGATCTTGTGCGAGCCCGCGAAGCCGCGAGTGAGGATTTACGCAAGAAACGCCAGCAGTTGCAGTCTTTCCTTTTGCGACACGGGCGGATCTTCAAGGGCCGCCGGCAGGGAAGCGCAGCCTGCTTGCGGTGGCTGGCTGAGCAAAAGTTCGACCATCCAGCCCAACAGATTGTCTTTCAGGATTTGGTCGATGCGGTACGCGACGCAACCGACCGTCTCGCCAGATTTGAACGCCACATCGAGGAACTCGTCCCGGTCTGGTCGATGGCGCCGTTCGTGGCGGCCTATCAAGCTCTGCGCGGAGTTTCCTTGATCGTCGCGGTCATTTTCGCCGTCGAAATCGGCGACGTCAGGCGCTTTGACAATCCACGCCAATTGATGGCCTTTCTCGGCTTGGTTCCGTCGGAGCGCTCGACAGGCGACAGCGTCAAGCGAGGCGGCCTCACGCTGGCGGGCAACCGCCGGGCTCGGCGGGCGCTCGTCGAAGGCGCCTGGG
>NZ_NHSJ01000079.1 GCF_002937075.1 Rhodoblastus sphagnicola | reverse complement strand
GCCGGCGAATGCCGGCCGCAAGCTGGTTCATCGTCACGCCCTGGCGACGCGCGTCACCCATTGGATCAACGCGCTTTGCGTGACCGTGCTGCTGATGAGCGGATTGCAGATTTTTCTCGCGCATCCCGCGCTTTACTGGGGTCCGTTCGGCGCCGACGCCGACCGCCCCGCCTTTGAAATCGGCGCCGAGACGGTCAAGGACGGCGCCCAGCGCGGCTATGTGCGCCTTGGCTCCGCCACCCTTGAAACCACAGGCGCGCTCGGCCTTGTGCCCGGCGCCGATGGCGGCCTGAGCGCGCGCGCCTTTCCGCGCTGGGCGACCATTCCCGGCTGGCGCAGCCTCGCGCTCGGACGGCGCTGGCACTTCTTCTTCGCCTGGCTGTTCGTCGCCAATATCACCGCCTATTACCTGTTCGGTCTCGTCAACAAACATCTGCGGCGCGACCTCGCGCCGACGCGCGCCCAGTTAAGTCCGCGCGCAATCTTGCGCGACATCGGCGATCACCTGCGGCTGAAGTTTCCCAAGGGCGAGGCGGCGCTGCATTACAACCCGTTGCAGAAACTCGCTTATCTCGGCGTCATCGCCGTGCTGCCGCCGACCATGATCCTGACGGGTCTCACCATGTCGCCGGGGATGGACGCCATCGCGCCCTGGCTGGTCGATCTGTTCGGCGGCAGGCAATCGGCGCGCACAATCCATTTCATCGCCGCCAGTCTGTTGCTGCTGTTCGTGGTCGTCCATCTGGCGATGGTTGTGCTCGCCGGGCCGATCAATGGCGTGCGCGCCATGATCACCGGCAAGCTGGCGATTTCAAAGGAGGATGACCATGAGCCGCATTCTGCTCCCCACCCCTAAACGGATCGGCCGCCGAAAATTTCTCGGCCTCAGCATGGCCGGTCTTGGCGCGACTTTGCTCGGCGGCTGCGACCGTCTTTCGGAAGCGCCACAATTTCTGGATCTGCTCGGCTCGGCGGAAGGGCTGACATATCGCATGCAGCGGCTTCTCGGCGGCAATGCGCTGGCGCGCGAATTTTCCGCCGCCGATCTGTCGCCCGATTTCAAGGTCAATGGCACGCAGGCGCCGGATACGCCTGAATATGCCGCCTTTCAGGAGACCGGCTTCGCCAATTGGCGGCTGCGCGTCGATGGTCTGGTGGTCAAGCCGCTCGACCTGTCGCTGGCCGATCTGCGCGCGCTGCCGCAAAGAACGCAAATCACCCGTCACGATTGCGTCGAAGGCTGGAGCGCCATCGGCAAATGGCAGGGGCCGACGCTTGGCGATGTATTGAAGAGCGCCGGCGTTCAGCCGGCCGCGCGTTTCGCCGTGTTTCATTGCGCCGATTTTTATGAACGCGCCGCCGATGGAACCGGCCAATATTACGAAAGCATCGACCTGATCGACGCCTTTCATCCCCAAACCATCCTCGCCCATCGTCTCAACGACGAGCCGCTGTCGGTCGGCCATGGCGCGCCGCTGCGACTGCGGGTCGAGCGGCAACTCGGCTACAAGCAGGCCAGATATGTGATGCGGATCGAACTGACCGACAGGCTCGACCTTTTGGGGCGCGGCAAGGGCGGCTTCTGGCCGGATCGCGGCTATGAATGGTACGCGGGGATTTGAGTCTCTTCAGCCGGCGTAATCGATCTTGAGCGCCTGAAAGGCGGCCAAAGCCGCGGCGCGGTCGGCCATCGTGGTCTGGACATGCGGGCGCTTGGCCATGTCGGCGAGATAGGCGCTGGCGCCCGGCAGATGCGCCGCCAAAAAATCCTCGCCGTAGATTTTCAGGCTCGCCTGCCGGACATAATCGAGATGGAAAATCGCGGCGCAATCGGCGGCGGTGAAATCCGCGCCGCAAATATGGGGCGAGAAGCCGGCGAGCCGCGCCAAGGCCTCCAGTCCCGCCGCCAGTTTGGCGCGGACATCGCTTTTGGTTTCGGCTGAGACGGCGCCGCCGAAAAAGGCTTCGCGATAGAGGCGGCGAACCACCCATTCGACATTGAGTTCGAGATGCTGGAGCAGTTCGCGGCATTTCGCCCGGGCGAAGGGCGCGGCGGGAAAGAGCGGCTTGTCGCGGAATTCATCCTCAAGATATTCGAGTATGGCCTGCGTCTCCGACAGGCCGCCCTTCGCGGTCTCGACAAAGGGAATCCGTCCCAGCGGCGAGGCGTGCGAAAAACTTGCGCGCTCCCAGGGATAGGCCAGCTTCTCCGTGAAGGGGACGCCCTTTTCCAACATGCAGAGCTTGAGCTTGTTGTAATAATTGCTGACGCCGAAACCGCATAGAGTGATCATGGCGCCGCTCCGAGTCCGCATGAAAGTCATGCAAGGCGCGACTGTAGCGCAATCCGGCGCTCATGGCTGGCCAAATAAGAAAACAAATTCGGTTCAGCCTGATGGTTTCAAAAGGATCAGCGCGTTCAACCGTTCCGCAACGCCGCCAGCTCCGCTTCCAGCGCGAGAATGCGGGCGTCGCGTTCGGCCAGGGCCGCAGCCACATCGGCGGCGTCGATTTTTTGCGGGATATGCTGCGGACAATTGGCGTCCCAGGCGGAAACCGTGAACAGGATCGCCTGCGA
>NZ_NHSJ01000078.1 GCF_002937075.1 Rhodoblastus sphagnicola | reverse complement strand
TCGAGGACGATGGCGAGGACGACGAGTCCGCGTCGCTGTCTACGGGCGACGACGAGGGGGCCGATCTCTACGACCGCGCGGTGGCGGTGGTGCTGCGCGACAAGAAATGCTCGACCTCCTATGTGCAGCGCCGGCTTTCGGTCGGCTACAACAAGGCGGCCTCGCTGGTCGAGCGCATGGAGAAGGAAGGCGTGGTCGGCCCCGCCAACCACGCCGGAAAACGCCAGATCCTCGTCGGAGGCGGGGTGGATCGCGGCGCGTTCGACGCCGCGGATTGAGACGGCCCCTGCCGCCGCCTCCCCGATGCGGGAGCCGGCGGCGCGTCGTTTCATGCGGTTTCCGCGAGATCGCTTCGCGATCCGCGAAAACAACTCGCGCGGAATTCCTTAGATCGGGAAGGCGGAATTCCGCGCGAACGGAATACGAAATCAAAAATGAAATCATTCGGATTTCGTATCAGCCCTCAATCCTTGAACATGCGCCAGCCGGAGATCATGGTCGAGATCATCGACTGGCGGCTCATGATTTCCTCGCGGATCGCGGCATAGATGTGCAGGATCGCGAACACGACCATCATCCACATGGCGAGATGATGCCAGACATGGGTCTGGAGCGAGCCGCCCGTGATGGAGAAGACGAAATCCGTGATGACGCGCAGCGGGTGGTCCATCCCCAGCGCCTCGACATAAAGCGCGACTCCGGTGGAGATCACCACCAGGCTCGGCAAAACGAAAGCGCCGAACATCATCATCTGCGCGACGGGATTATGGCCGATGAAGCGCGGCGCGCGCTTCTCCATGAAGCAGTACCAGCGCAGCATGCGGAAAAAGCCCTTGCGCCATTCTTGCCGCCAGAACGGCACGTAGAAAATCTCGCGCGAGGTGTGATTGCCGATCAGGGCGAACAGCGCGCGGGCGAGGAAGCCCCAGGCGAACACCTGCCCGGCGGCATAGTGGATCAGCCGGATATTGCCGAACAGGAAGTGGGCGCTCGCCTCGCCGCCCAACGAGGGCGTGGGAATGGCGATGAGATAGCCGGTGACGAACAGCGCGAGGATGGCGAAGAAATTCATCCAGTGCCACAGACGAACCGGAACCTCATAGACCAGCACCGCCGTCTGGATTTCCTGGCTCTCGCGGATTCCGGCGCTTTCGCTGAACATGAGCGCGCGCTGCGCGGCGAGATCGTCATCAGATATGTCTGTCACACCGCGCTCCTGGCGCCGCTCGCACGGGCGGCCCGCCATCCTCGCGCCCGGGCGTTTTGCGAAGCTTGCGCCGCGCCGCGCGCCGGTTTTCGGCCCGAGCATGATCCCAAAAAGCGGACACCGGTTTTTGGAAAAGATCATGCGAAAACAAAGAGTCTAGAGCGCGAAGCGTTTCCGTGGAAACGCTTCGCGCTCTAGACGTCGTCGCAACTCGATAAATTTTAAATTTCTCTAACAAGCCAACCACAAGCTTCCCGCGCAACAACCCATGTACCGTGTTTGTGAAAGGCCTCTGATGGATCTCGATATTCTTCGAAAACGCTTTGCGCCTTTCGTCATGCTGCTGATCTGGGTGGGGGTCGCGCCGGTTGCGGTCTTGTCCGCCATCGTCGGCCCCGGCATATTTACTTGGCCGGTCGGCATGGCGCTGGTCGGCGCCCTCACGGCGACGGTCTTGCTGATTCGAAATCCGCTGTCGCTGGCGGCGCGCATCGCCAGCGCCTTCGGTCTGGTCGCCATAGGCGCGGCGTTGACGGCCGCGCTGCAACACCAGCCGACCCAGGCCGACGCGTCGATGATCTTCATCGCCATTATCGCGCTGCTGTCGGGCTGGTGCGACCGCCGCGTGTCGGCGGCGGGCGCGGGGCTGATCGTCGTCTGGCACATTTTCGCCTACGCCACCGAGCCGTCCTGGGTGATGGCGGGCGAGCCGAGCCTCACGCGCCTGGCCGCGCGCATTGTCGTCGCCGCGCTGGCGGTGGAGGGCGTGGGCTGGATGCTCAACAATCTGCACAATGCCGCCGAGCGCGTGGATGAAGCCCTCACGGAGGCCTTTTCAGCCAAGCGGGAAACCGAAAAGCTGTCGGGCGAGCGCGAACAGATGGCGAATGCCAATGAAGAGGAGCGCAAGCAGCGCATGGCCGATGTGGCCGACGCCTTCAAGGCCCGCGTCGACGGCGTGATCGTCGCCGTCCTGAAGGGCGCGCACGCCATGTCCGGTTCGGCGCATTCGCTGGCGGATATCGCGCAGACCACGTCCCAGCTCGCGGCCAGCGCGGCTCACGCCTCGTCCTCGTCCGACACCGAGGTGCGCTCGGTGGCCACCGCCTCCGACCAGATCGCCGAAGCCCTGCATCGCATGTCCGGCCAGATCGCGGAAACCTCGGCGGCGGTGCGCGACGCCGCCGCGCGCGCCGACGCCTCGGCGCGGCAGGTGTCGCTGTTGAGCGAGGCGGCGGAGCGGATCGGCGCGGTGGTGTCGCTGATTCAGTCCATCGCCCAGAAGACCAACTTGCTCGCGCTCAACGCCACCATAGAATCGGCGCGCGCCGGCGAGGCCGGCAAGGGCTTTGCCGTGGTGGCCTCGGAAGTGAAGGCGCTGGCCGAACAGACCCAGCGCGCGACCGAGGAGGTCTCCGAGCATATCGCCAACATCCGCAACGCCACGGTCGAGACGGTGGACATCATTCACGCCATATCCGGCGCGATGAATGTGGTGGACGAACACGCCAACGCCATCGCGCAGGCGATGGAAGAGCAGAACCGGGCGACGGAGGAAATCTCGCGCGGCGCGCGCGGCGCGGCGGAAGCCACGGGCCAGGTGGCGCGCTCGGTCGGCGGCGTCGAGGATTCGGCGCAGGAAGCGCGCAAGGCGGCCGAGACCGTGCGCACGGAATCCGAGGAGCTCGACGAACAGGCGCAGAAATTGCGGGCCGAAGTGGACCGCTTCATGGCCGATATCGCGGCGTAAGACGGTTTCCGAGAGATCGCTTCACAATCCGCGAAAACAGACCGGCGAAATCTCGGAGCGCGGCCAGAGCGTTTTCAAGCGAAGCGGATGCCGGATCGCGTGAAGAAAATGCTTAAAAACAAAAATTTAGAGCGCAATCGGTGAACGTGTGCTCACCGGTTGCGCTTTTAAATCCTCACTCCACCTTTTCGCCGGGATAGACGCCCCAAAGGTCGTTCTGCTGCATGTAGCCGTCGAAACCTGACCCCTGCAACCGGCACCAGCCCTCGTCGCATTTCTTCACATTGGCGATGACGCCGGGCGCGAGTTTCGCGGTGAGGTTGGCGTCCTTGTCCGGGCGGGCGCGCAAGGGCAGCGGCGGGGCGTCCTTCTTCCAGGGCTGGACCAGCGCGGTGCGCTTGCCCGACAGCAGCGAATGCAGAACCCAGCCGTCGGCGCCCTCGGAATCGCGGATGCGACGCCATGTCGCAAATTCGGCGATGATCTCCACCGGCAGGCCGATCCGCTGGTAGATCCATTTGGTGGCGTGGTCCTTGGACGGCCCTTCCCGCAGATTGACCGCGCTCGACTTGAGGCTGACGTAGCGCGGCAGCGGCAGGCCCGTGACCGAGCCCTTCGCCTGCTGCGCGCGCGCCGGAACGTCAAAAGTCATCAGGGCGGGGAGCGCGCACAGAATAACGACGGCGAAGGCGCTGAAACGGGGCGGCATGGCGGGACGGTCTCTCGACTTGAGGCTCCCCTGCCTTGCCTTTGCCAAAGCATCTGCTAGGAAGCAAGGACGGGGCGCACGGGGTTTGATGCTGGTCAATCTGTTGTCGCTCCGCCAGAGTTAATGATCGGTTTAGCCAAATTCGCGGCGGCCGGCAGGGGAAGACCATGGGCAACAGGAAACCGCTCGTCATCGTGACCCGCAAATTGCCGGATGTGGTGGAAGAGCGGATGCGCGAATTGTTCGACGCGCGCTTCAACGAGACCGACCGCCCGATGACCCCGGCGGAACTGGCGGAGGCGATGGCGACCGCCGACGTGCTGGTTCCCACCATCACCGATCGCATCGACGCCCATCTGATCGCCAAGGCCGGCGACGGTCTCAAGCTGATCGCCAATTTCGGCAATGGCGTCGACCATATCGACGTGACCTCCGCCTTGCGGCGTGGCGTCACCGTCACCAACACGCCCGGCGTCCTCACCGAAGACACCGCCGACATGGCCATGGGCCTGATCATCGCCGTGTCGCGCCGCCTTGTCGAAGGCGCCGGCGCGCTCGCCGACGGCCACTGGGGCGGCTGGTCGCCGACCTGGATGCTCGGCCATCGCCTCACCGGCAAGAGACTCGGCATCATCGGGATGGGCCGCATCGGCCAGGCCTTGGCCCGCCGCGCCAAGGCGTTCGGGCTTTCCATCGCCTATCACAACCGCCGCCGCGTGTCGGAGGCGGTCGAGCGGGAGCTGGGCGCGACCTATTTTGATTCGCTCGACATATTGCTGTCGCGGGTCGACATCGTCTCGATCAACTGCCCGCACACGCCCGCGACCTTCCATCTCCTGTCGCCGCGCCGTCTGAAACATCTCCATCCCGACGCGGTGATCGTCAACACCTCGCGCGGCGACATCATCGACGAAAACGCGCTGGTGCGCATGCTTGAAGGCGGGGAACTGGCGGGCGCCGGGCTCGACGTGTTCTCGCACGAGCCCGCCGTCTCCGCGAAATTGATGACGCTGGCGCGGGAAGGCAAGGTGACCCTGCTGCCCCACATGGGATCCTGCACCATCGAGGGCCGCGTCGACATGGGTGAAAAGGTCATCATCAACATAAAGACCTTCGCCGATGGCCACCGTCCGCCGGACCGCGTGTTGCCCTCGATGCTGTAAAGGGAAGGCGCCTGACGCAAGCTGCGCCGGGGGCTTGAAACTTGTCCGGGCGAACGCCATATCGCCCATACGGCGATGAGCCGGGGGGCGCTTCGGGCCCCCGAGATCCACGAGGCGCCTGAAAGGGCTTCGCAATGTCGCGTCCGACCTTGATGAACTCCCCATTCTTGTTGGGCTTCGACGAGATCGAGAAGGCTCTGGAGCGCGTGACGCGATCCGCCTCGGATGGCTATCCGCCCTATAATATCGAACGCATCGCCAGCGATGAGGTCGCGCCGGATCGCTTGCGCATCACCCTCGCCGTCGCCGGCTTCAGCCGCGAGCAATTGTCCATCACGCTGGAAGAGGGGCAATTGGTGATCCGCGGTCGGCAGCAGGACGACCGGGAGCGGCAATATCTTCATCGCGGCATAGCCGCGCGGCAGTTCCAGCGCAGTTTCCTGCTGGCCGAGGGCATGCAGGTTCTGGGCGCCGATCTTGCCGACGGACTCCTGTCCGTCGATCTGGTTCGCCCCGAGCCAGAGCGAATCGTTAAGACAATTGAGATCACATAGTGGAGCTGAACTTCAGTCCGCCAGACGAGCGCGTCTCAAAGAGCGCTGAAAGGGTGAAGATCATGACTATACGTCAAGTCGAACACGGGGCCGAAGGGTTCACCACGGACCAACTCGCCCATCTGGGCGAGGGCGCCATCGCCTATGTGCGCCCGATCAAGTCGGAGGAAGCGCAGGCGCTGTTTCCGCAGATTCGCGGCCTTGAGCCGGGACAGCAGCTTTACGCCCTGCTGGGCGCCAGCGGCGCGCCAATCCTGCTCGCCGACAGCCGCGACGCCGCCCTGGCCAACGCCTGGGAAAACAAGCTGGCGACCGTCAGCGTGCATTGAATGCAAGGCGCTGTTGCGATGGCCATGGTTCGAGACGGCCCCTGTCGGGGCCTCCTCACCATGAGGGGTCTCTCTATATCAGCGACGATCCATTAGCCCTCATCCTGGGCCTGCGCGGCAGGCGTCTCGAAGGGCGAGGGCGGTCCATGGCTTTGCTGGCGCGCGTCAGATCGTGACCTGCGCGCCCAGTTCGACCACGCGATCCGAGGGGATCGAGAAGAAGTCCGTGGCGTTGGCCGATTGTTTCGACAAGGTGACGAACAGCTTGTCCTGCCATTGCGGCATGCCGGACGCGGGCGAGGTCTTCAGCGTCCGCTTGCCGAGGAAGAATGACGTCGTCATGATGTCGAACTTGTAGCCGGCCTTGCGCATCAGCGCCATGGCGGCCGGCACGCGCGGGCTTTCCATATAGCCGAAATGCAGTGTGACCCGCAGGAAATCCTCCGACAGCTTCTCGATGTCGAACCGACTGGCCTCGGCCACGCGCGGCATCGGCTCGGTGACGATGTTCATGATCACCACCCGCTCATGCACGACCTTGTTGTGCTTGAGATTGTGCATCAGCGCCGAGGGGGCGACCATCGGATCGCCGGTGAGGAAAACCGCCGTGCCGGCGACGCGATGCGGCTTGGATTTCTCCAGCATGCGGATGAGATCGGCGGTCGGGATGGAATCGCGCGCGGTCTTCTTGTGCAGCAGGTCGGTGCCGCGCACCCAGCTCCACATCACCACCATGGCCATGGCGCCCATGGTCAGCGGCACCCAGCCGCCTTCCAGAACCTTGATCAGATTGGCGGCCATGAAGGCCAGATCGACCGTCAGGAAGAAGCCGATGACGGGAATGGCGAGCCAGAGCGGCCATCCCCACAATTTGCGCACCACGAAAAAGGCCAGGCTGGTGGTGACCAGCATGGTGCCGGTCACGGCTATGCCGTAGGCGTTGGCGAGATTGTCGGACGAGCGGAACAGGAAGACCAGCATCAACACGCCGATCAGCAAGGTCCGGTTCACGCGCGGGACGTAGATCTGGCCTTCCGTGCTGGCGGAGGTGTGCTGGATTTCGAGACGCGGCAACAGGCCGAGCTGGATGGCCTGGCGCGACAGCGAAAAGGCGCCGGTGATCACCGCCTGGGAGGCGATGACCGTCGCCACCGTGGCGAGAATCACGAAGGGAATCAGCGCCCATTGCGGCGACATCAGGTAGAAGGGATCCTTGACCGCTTCCGGGTCCTTCAGCACCAGCGCGCCCTGGCCGAGATAATTGCAGATCAGCGACGGCAGCACGAAGAACAGCCAAGCGATCTGGATCGGCTTGCGGCCGAAATGGCCCATGTCCGCGTAAAGCGCCTCGGCGCCGGTCACCGCCAGAAAGACGAGGCCGAGCGTGATGAAGCCGGCGGCGCCGTGGCCGAACAGGAAACTCAAGCCCATCCGTGGGTCGAAGGCCGTGAGGATGCGAGGGGCGTCGGCGATATGGGTCAGGCCGAGCAGGCCGAGCAGGCCGAAGAACACCACCATGATCGGGCCGAAAAAGGACGCCACCCGCGCGGTGCCGCCGCTCTGCACGACAAACAGCGACACCAGGATCACGACGGAGATCGGCAGCACATAGGGCTGGAACGCCGGCGAGGCGGTGTTGAGGCCTTCGACCGCCGACAGCACGGAAATGGCCGGCGTGATCACGGCGTCGCCCGCGAACAGGGCCGCGCCGGCGACGCCGAGCAGGAAGATGGTTTTCGACCCGCGGCCGAGCGACTTGCGCGCCAGCGCCATCAGCGAAAGCGTGCCGCCTTCGCCCTTGTTGTCCGCCCACATCAGGAAGAACACGTATTTGAGCGTGACGGTGATGAACAAGGCCCAGATCAGCAGCGAGACAATGCCGATCACCTCGGATTCCACCACGCCGTCGGTCTTCATATGGTCGAGCGCGGTCTTCAGCGCGTAGAGCGGGCTGGTGCCGATGTCGCCATAGACCACGCCCATCGAGCCGAGCATCATCGTCCAGAAGCCATCGTGGCGTTCTGGAGCGGCGGGCGATTGCGCTGGGGTCTGAGGAGCGGGGGTGGAAGGCTGTACGGCGTCTTGCGACATGAACGCATCCTGGCTTGGCCTGAAAATGGCCGACCAAGCCGGTCTATAGACCTTTCCTCAAGGAGAGAGAAGGGGCCTCGCGGGGCAATCGGGTGAATGGCTGTAGCGGCGGCCTTGTGGGAGAAGGCGGCTCCGAAGGGGGCGGATGAGGGGTCCAAACGCAAGAACAAAGGCGTTTTTCTTCGGCTGGCGCCGACGCCCTTTGGCGGGAGAAGGGAACGCGACCGCGCGCGCCCCTTCTTCATTCGCCCGATTGCCCTGAGCGGCCTCGCGTTAATGCGCCAAAAGGTTGAGAATGGCGCGAATTGCTGGCATGAGGCGATATGGTCGTCGCCCCGTCTCCCTCACCGTCCCCCTTGCCGATCGATGAGGCCCTGCCGCGTCTGCGGGATCGTCTTGCGGCGCACAATCGCGCCGTGCTGGTCGCGCCGCCCGGCGCCGGCAAGACCACGCGCGTTCCGCTGGCGCTTTTGCAAGAAACGTGGCGAGAAGATGGCAAAATCATCGTTCTGGAGCCGCGCCGCCTCGCCGCCCGCGCCGCCGCCGAGCGCATGGCGGAGACCCTGGGCGAGCAGATCGGGGGAACGGTCGGCCTGCGCGTGCGCATGCAAACCCTGGCCGGACCGCGCACCCGCATAGAGGTCGTCACCGAAGGCGTGTTCGCGCGCATGATCCTCGACGATCCCGCGCTGGACGGCGTCGCCGCCGTCCTGTTCGACGAATTCCACGAACGCTCTCTTGACGCGGATTTCGGCCTCGCGCTCGCTCTCGACGCACAGGACGCGCTGCGGCCGGACCTGCGCCTGCTGGTGATGTCGGCGACGCTCGACGGCGCGCGGGTCGCGGCGCTGCTGGACGACGCGCCGGTGGTGGAATCGCTGGGCCGCGCCTTTCCGGTCGAAACGCTCTATCTCGGCCGCGATCCGCGCGAGCGGATCGAGGAGGCCGCCGCCCGCGCCGTCTTGCGCGCCTTGGGCGAGCAGGATGGCTCCGTCCTCGTCTTCCTGCCGGGGCAGGGCGAGATCATGCGCACGGAAACCCTGCTCAAGGATAGACTGCGCGACCCCGGCGTCGATCTCTGCCCGCTCTTTGGCGCCATGGAGCGCGGGGCGCAGGACCGGGCGATACGTCCGGCGGTTCCGGGGCGGCGCAAGGTGGTGTTGGCCACCTCCATCGCCGAAACCTCGATCACCATCGACGGCGTGCGCGTGGTGGTGGATTGCGGCCTCGTCCGCGCGCCGCGATTCGAGCCCGACCTCGGCCTGACCCGTCTCGAAACGTTTCGCGCTTCGCGGGCCGCCGCCGACCAGCGCCGGGGCCGCGCCGGCCGCACCCAGCCCGGAATTTGCTACCGGCTTTGGGAGGAGGCGGCGACCGGATCGTTGCCCGCCTACGCCCAGCCGGAAATCCTCGCCGCCGATCTCGCCGGCCTGCTGCTCGATCTCGCCGCCTGGGGCGCCCGCGACCCCAACGAACTGCGCTGGCTCGATCTGCCGCCGCCCGCCGCCAGCGCCGAGGCCCGCGCCCTGCTGCAAGACCTCGGCGCGCTGGACGCCGAGGGCGCGATCACGCCGCGCGGAAAAGCCATGCGGAAAATGCCGCTGCCGCCGCGCCTCGCCCGCATGGTTTTACGCGCGCAAACCTTTGGGCGTGGCGAGGAGGCTTGCGAACTGGCGGTGCTGCTTACCGAGCGCGGGCTGGGTGGCGACGCCGCCGACCTCGCTGAACGGCTGGACCGCTGGTCAAGGGAGGCCGGCCCTCGTGCGAAAGATGCGCGGCGGCTGGCGCAGGGCTGGAAACATGGGTTGCGCGACGCCGCGCGCGTTCTCGGCGAAACGGCGGCGCCGCGCGATCTCTCGCCGGGCGCGCTGATCGCCTTGGCCTTTCCCGACCGCGTGGCCCGCGCGCGCGGAAAACCCGGCGAATTCCTGATGGCCAACGGCCGCGCCGCCAGCCTCGAACCGCATCTGGCCCTGGCGCGTGAAAAATTCCTCGCCATCGCCGAAGTCACGGGCCGCGCCGGCGCCAGCCGCATCCTCGCCGCCGCCGCGCTCGACGAGGCCGAATTCGAGGCCCTGTTCGCGTCCGAAATCTCGACGAACGCGGAAACCCGTTTCGACGCCGCCAGCGGCGCCCTGCGCCGGCGCGAAACCCGGCGCTACCACGCCCTGACGCTGGCGGAAAAGACCCTGCCGCTCACCGGCTCTTCCGAGGAGGCGGCGCTTCTGGCGCGCGGCGCCGCCGAGCGCGGCGTCGACCGGCTGAACTGGAGCAAGGGGCAGGCGCAATTGCGCGCGCGCGTCGGTTTTTTGCGCGAGGCCTTCGGCTGCGCCGGCGCGGACGCGAATCCCTGGCCCGATTTGAGTGAGGCCGGGCTATCCGATGCGGAAACCTGGCTGGCGCCCTATATAGAGGGCTGCGGCAAGCTCGACGACATCGGCCCGGAAAAACTCGACGCCGCGCTTGCGGCGCTGTTGCCCTGGGAGCTGTCGCGGCGGCTCGACGCGGAGGCGCCGACCCATTTCCTCACGCCCGCCGGCTCGAGCGTCGCGCTGGATTATTCCAGCCCGGAGGGGCCGGTCCTCGCCGTGCGCGCGCAGGAGCTTTACGGCCTCGCCGACCATCCGAAAATCGCGGGCGGACGGGTGGCGCTCACCCTGCATCTGCTGTCGCCGGCGCATCGGCCGATCCAGATCACCCGCGACCTGCCCGGCTTTTGGCGCGGCTCCTGGGCGGCGGTAAAGGCCGAGATGAAGGGGCGCTATCCCCGCCACCTCTGGCCCGACGATCCCGCGCGCGCCGTCCCCACGACGCGCGCGAAACCGCGCGGAACGTGATCGCGCGTTCAGTTCGTCAGGCGCGGCGCCGTGGACACAGCTTTCTTGAACAGATTGTTCAGCTCCGTCTTGATGTCGCCGTCGGTCGTCACCTCTTTGTAAAGCGCCGGCGAGGAGGCGCAGGCCTGCAGATTGGCTGGCACTTGCGAGATATAGGGGCCGACGTAGGTGTCGTACCAGTACTGCCCATTGATAGGCTGATAGGTGGTGTAGAGCACCGCGATACGAATGCCGCGGTTCTTGATCGTCGTGCACATGGCCGTGTCGATCGGCGCCTGACAGCGGGTGAATGAGCCATAAGTGTTGGAGTAGGGCAAGGTCGTGTTTACGTTGCAGGATGTAGACGAATACAAGCTTGCGTCCACCACGCCGTCTGTAATGATCACCAGCACGCCCTGTGGCGTGTCGCCGCTCACATTGGTGCCATTGCCGGGGTTCGGCATGACCGTGTTGATCTGCTTCATCGCATAGCTGAAGTCGGTCATGGCGTCGTCATTGGCAAGCGGAGAATTGCCCAGGACGACGGAGTTATAGGTTGAGGCGCTGGTTGGATAGAGATAGGTCTGATTGCCCGCAAGATTGTTGTTGCTGGCCATCAGCGGCGGGATCAAGCCGCTCACATTTCCCTGGATGGTTGCAACATTTGCGCTGGTCGTGTCGATCAGACCTTGGAACTGGCTGAAATTGTAATTGAACCCGTAAACCGCCATGCGGTAATTGGCGCCATTGCTTGTCATCGTCGAATAGGCTGACGTTGCAACATTCTTGACGGCGGCGCGCACATTGTCGATGCGCAGGGCGATGCCGTTTTTCTCGGCATAGGTGTAGCTGTCGATCTTGCCGTAACCGACATAACCCTTGGATTCTGTGTCGGCCATATTGGTCTCGTGGCAGGCGAAGGCGCAGTGGGTTTGGTTGACCATGTCGGTCACGCCCTGCGTGGTCGCGGGCAGCTCCATCGACGGCGAAGTGTCCACCAGCATGTAAAAGTCGATATTGGGCGCGCTGCTTGTGGTCGCCGCCGACGTGACGGTGAAGCCGGATTGCGCCCGCGTGAAGGCGCCAAACACATTCGGCACCTGAGCCAGATACGCCACATTGATTGTTCGCTGGACGTAGTTCGCCATCGGCGTGTCAACCACGCTCACGGTCAACTTGGTTGGATCGTAGCTCAACCCGCTGATCCCTTGCGCCTGAGCCGTGAACATATTCGTGACGGCGGTCGTGGCGGTCGCGGCGGTCTGGGCCATCATAGCCGGCGTTGTGCCGGTCAGCACGGCGGCGTCGGCGATCGCGGTTATTTCGCCGCGCGCCTTGGCGGCGCGGGCGTAATCGACGGCGGCGGCCAGGGCGATGAACAGCGGAATCGCCGCCAGGGCGAAGAGAATGGCGACATTGCCATTCCGGTCGGCGAGCATGGCCTTGAGTTTGAAGGGTTTAAGTCGATTCATCTGTTTTCCCCAAATGGCTTCAGCAGCCGATGCAGGTCACGGTGGCCGAGGTGCGAGGCGGCATGTAAAACGTGTTGGAAATCGGAATGGTCCCGAACATGGTCTTCCCGTCCAGCGGGGTGTAGGCGTAGACCACCCTGGCGTAGATCAGGGACGTGTTGGCCTGGGCCATGCCGGCGGGCAGGGCGACGACGGCGCCATTGGTGAGCCCCGTCGTGTTGAGCGCCTGGTTCCAGGTGACGGTCGTCACGAGGTTGGCGTCTGTGGTGACTTCCGCCACCACCACGGTCATTCCGTTGCTATAGGGCGCGGCGATCTGCGTGGAGGCGGTCAGGATCGTCGACAGGTTGGCGCTCGTCAGCGACGATTTGCGCGCGACCAGATCGGCGATGGTGCGCGAGGCGATCGACACCTTGCGGTTGATGCTGAGGGCCTCGCCGAGCACGAATTCGCCGAACAGCATGGCGATGGCGATCGGCAGGATCAGGGCGAATTCGATCGCGGCCAAGCCGCCGCGCGCGCGCCAGAAAGCTCCGCCGCGCGCGCGCCAGAAAGCGCCGCCGCGCGCGCGCCAGAATGTCCTCAGGATTTGGGGAAAGCGCCTCATCAGTAGGACTCCGCCTGGAACACCGCGCTCGCCATCAACAGCCGCGCGCCATTGCCGAGATTCGACAGATTGAAATTCATCAGGCCGGGCAGGACCGGGAACTGGTACATCACCCTGAGCACCATGATGTTGCCGGACGCGCCCAGATTGAACTGCCAGGCGTTGGTGACATTGCCGCTCGCATCGTAGGTGAGCGTCGGCGCGGTCGTATCGGCGGCGGAAAAAGCGCCGGCCGTCTGCAGATCGATCATGAGTTTGGAGCAGTCGAACAAGGCCGGCAGCTTCGCGCAGACCGAACTGGCGAACTGGCTCCGCGTCAGGCCGGCCGATTGGGTTTGGCCGGTCAGCAGGCCGCGCGCGGTCTTTTCGACCGCCGTTTCAAGTTCGTGCTGCGCGAGAAATATCACGGCGACCTGGAAAATCGCGATCAGAACGACCAGAAATGGCATGGCGATCAGGGCGAACTCGACCGCCGTCGATCCGTCCCGCGCGACCATCAGGCGCCGGGCGGCGGCCGCCAGGCGCCAAGTCGCGGCCTTTGGGCGCATAATTCCGCGTGGCGTTGCAAACATTGTTTTCTCGTCAATTCGACGCGCACAATTGCGCATAAAGCGAACGTCGCAGCGTGAGCCTTAAAATCCGTGTAAATGACGCTGGGTTATTCTCCTTCGTCGGGGTTTTCGCGATCAATGTGAACACGGCGTAAGCGCCGACGGACTCATCCGATGACCTTTCGTTCACACATGCGCGTGCACACATGCGCTTGAACGTCGCGTCATTTACCCCTGCTTGACGTATCGGACGCATAATCGCCCGCGAAGGCAGGACGCGGGACGGACATTCATGCTTGGCGATGTGATGAAAATGGCTGTGGCGCTCGTGGTCATATCGCTGTTGGCCGTCAGCGCCCTCAAGGATCACTGGTTCGCGCGTTTCTTCCCGGTCGCGCCTCCGCCCCCCGTTTCCGCCGCCAATGTCGTGTCCGCCGAGAAACCCGCGCCGACCCGCTCCGGTTGGGGGCGGGTCGAACTCGCGCCGGACGCCGCGGCGCAATATCGCGCGCGCGTGGAAATCAATGGCGCGCGCATCGACGCGCTGGTGGACACCGGCGCAAGCCATGTTCTCCTCACCGCCGAGGACGCGCGGCTGCTCAACATCGATCCGCCCGCATCGGCCTATACGGTGCGTAGCCAGACCGCGAACGGCGAGGGCCGCGTCGCGCCGGCGCGGCTGCGGGAAATTCGCGTCGGCGGCGTTGTGGTTTACGACGTGGAGGCCGCCGTCGCCCAGCCCGGCAAGGCGTCGATCACCCTGCTCGGCATGAGTTTCCTGAAGAAGCTGACGAGCTTCCAGGTCGCCGATGGCTTGTTTGTGATGAAACAATGAGCCGGCGGAATCCTTACCGACGGCCCCAACGGAATTGTTAACTTCGTTAACCAGTCGGCCTGTTCTCTGGTTGCGGGTTTCCGCAGTCAGGACAGGCCATGTTTCGCTTCGACCATTTGACCATTCCTCGCCGCATCGCCCTGATCGCGGGGGCGCCGCTGCTCGCCTTGATCGCCTTTGGCGCCTTTATCATTTTTCAGGATGCAAAAGACCTCGGCGAAGCGCGACAGATCGCGCGGACGGTGGATGTCGGGCCCCTGCTCGGCGCCTTCGTGCATGAGACGCAGATCGAGCGCGGCCTCACCGCGAGCGTGCTGAAAAATCGCGACGACCCCGCGATTCCCCCGAAACGGTCGGCGCAGATGGCGCGCACCGACGCCGCCATTCGCGCCCTGCGCGCGGCGCTCAGCGACCGGTCCGACACGCAGACCGCCGGGATCTCCGCGCAACTCGACCGTTTGCCGCAAGTGCGGGGGGAGGTCGATCGTGACAGCATCAAGGCCGACGAGGCCGTGCGCGCCTATACCGAGGTCATCGCCGCCGGTCTCGCGCCGGTCGAGGACATGACGCAACAGGCCTCCCTGAACGCCACCACGCGCGGCGTCATCGCCTATGGCGCCCTGTTGCGCGCCAAGGAATATGCCGGACAGGAGCGGGCCAACGGCGCGCGCGCCTTCTCCGCGCAGGGGTTCGATCCCGATGTCTACACGCGCTTTGCGGCGTTGGGGGCCATGCAGGACCAGCAATTGCGCGTGGCCCAGCGTTTTGGCGGCGCGGGGGCCGAACAGCGCATCAAGAGCTTTCTCGACTCGCAGGCGAACACGGCCATCGCCGAGATGCGCGCGCGCGCCGAGGCCGCTGCGCTGCACGGTCAGACGGGAGTGACCAACGCCGTCTGGTTCGCCGCCGCCACGGCAAGGATCGACGCCATGAAAGGCCTTGAGGACGCCCTCGCGGGAGAACTGACCACCCATGTGGCGGCGCAGTCGAATGCCGCGCGCGCCGCCCTGTTCGCGGCGACGCTGCTGATCCTTGGCGTTGCGCTGGCGGTCGGCTTGTTCAGCCGCGCCGTCGCGCGGTCGCTCTCCCTGCCTCTGGGCCAGATCACCAAGGCCATGTCGGCGCTCGCCCTCGGCGATCTCAAGGCGAGCGAAATCAGCGTTGACCCCAATCGGCGCGATGAGATTGGGGTGCTGGCCCGCGCCATGGTGGTGTTCCGCGCGGAGACGAGCATGCGCGGGAACCTGGAAGCACAGGCCCGATCCGAACGGCAAAAGGAACTGGAGCGGCAGGAAACCCTGAGCCGATCCATCGGGCAGTTCCAGGCCCGCATCGTCGAGGTCGTCGACGCTCTGGCGCGCGAAACGACGGATATGAGCTTCTCGGCGGTGCAACTGAATGAGGCCGCGCATAATGCGGAACGGGCGGGCGCCGTCGCGATTGGCCAAGTGGCGGACTCGTCGCAGAACGTCCAGACTGTTTCGGCGGCGGCGGAGGAACTGTCCGCTTCGCTGGCTGAGGTCAGCGGCCAAATTCGCGGCGCCAGCGCCCAGATCGGCCATGCGGCCGAAGCGGCGCGCGGCGCCGACGCTCGTGTAAGCGGCTTGGCCGAGATGGCGGAGAAGATCGGCGCCATTGTGGGCGCCATCAAGTCCATCAGCGCGCAGACCAATCTGCTCGCGCTCAACGCCACCATCGAGTCCGCCCGCGCCGGTGAAGCGGGTCGGGGCTTCGCCGTCGTCGCCGCTGAGGTCAAGACGCTCGCTGCTCAGGCGTCGCGCGCGACGGACGAGATCGCGGAGCAGATCGGGAGCATCCAGCAAGCCACGCAGGCGACCGTGGATGATATCCGCAAGATCGCGCGTTCGGTCGAGGAGGTCGATCAACTCGCGAGCGCCGTCTCCAATTCGGTGGAACAGCAGAGCATGGCGACCAGCGAAATCGCCCATGCCATTTCCGCCGCCGCCGACAGCACGACGCGTTCGAGCGCTTCAGTCGCCCATATGACCGAGATCGTGGTCGAGACCAGCCGCGACGCCGATTGCGTCACCACCGCCACCGGCTTTATCATCAAGTCCTCGCGCAAGCTTGGCGATGCGTTGGAGGATTTTCTCTCCGCCATGGAGCAGGACGTCAGGGATCGCCGGGTGATGGTGCGCAAGGCCTCTACCCAGGGCGTGCTGATCTTCGCCCAGGGACGCACGGCGCAAACGCGGCTGGTCGATATTTCCGACACCGGCGTGCGCGTGGTCGCGCCGCCGGACCTGTGCGATGGCGAGCGGCTCGAACTGGAATTCGAGGACAAGGCGCGGATTCCCGCGCAGGTCGTCTGGCTGCGCGACGGTTTCGCCGGCCTGCGGTTCACGGCGCCGATCGCGGCGGCGACAGAAAAATATGCGGCATGAAAAAGGCGGCCAATTGGCCGCCTTTGAATCTTCGGAAGAAGGATCAGGCTTGCTTCTTGCCGAACGACAGCCCGCCAAAGCGCGAGTTGAAGCGCGACAGACGGCCGCCGCGGTCGAGCAGCTGCTGCGAGCCGCCGGTCCAGGCCGGATGCGTGATCGGGTCGATGTCGAGGTTCAGGGTGTCGCCTTCCTTGCCGTAGGTCGAACGGGTCAGGAACTCGGTCCCATTGGTCATGACGACCTTGATCACATGGTATTCGGGATGGATGTCGGACTTCATGGTTGCACCCTGCGGCTTCGTCCCGTGACGGATCGCCGCCTTGGAACCGGATCGGCGCGTTTCCGCGCTCAAGATTTGAGAGGGCGTCTCGTATACCACAATGGCCGCCGGAGCAAGCGGAAAGCGCTGAATCGCCCGCGCCCTTCACCGCCAGGACGTAGGACTGTCTTTTGGTTGGGCGTCGCCTATATAGGCCTCATGACCGATGTTCCGCCGAAAAGCTCGCCGCGCGATTCCCTCCGAAGCCTCGCCCCGATTCTGCCCTATGCCCGCAAGCGCCTCGGCTGGGCGCTCGCCGCGCTGGCGGCGCTGACCGTCGCCTCCGCCGCGACGCTGGTGATGCCGCTGGCGGTGCGCGGCATGATCGACAACGGCTTTGCCGCCGATCACGCCGACACCATCAATTTCTACTTTCTCGCCTTGATCGCGGTGGTCGGCGTGCTCGCTGTGTCCTCGGCGAGCCGCTATCTGCTGGTGATGACGCTTGGCGAGCGCATCGTCGCCGACCTGCGCGCCGATGTGTTCGCCCATCTCACAAGGCTCGACCCCGCCTTTTACGATACGGCGCAAACCGGCGAACTGGCCTCGCGGCTGTCCGCCGACACCACCCAGATCAAGTCCGCCTTCGGCTCCACCGCCTCCATCGCGCTGCGCAGCCTGTTCATGTTCATCGGCGCCATCGGCCTGATGATCTTCACCAGCACGAAACTGTCGGCTCTGGTCCTGGTCGGCATTCCCGTGATCATCCTGCCGCTGTTCGCCTCGGGTCGCGCCGTGCGCGCCCGCTCGCGGGACGCGCAGGACACGCTCGCCGTAGCCAACGCCTTCGCCACCGAAAATCTGTCCGCCATCCGCATCATGCAGGCCTTCGGCGCCGAACCGGCGACGCAGGCGCGGTTCACCGCCGCCGCCGAGGGCGCCTATGCGGCGGCGCGCGACGCGTTGCGCGCCCGCGCCGTGCTCTCCGGCTTTGCCGTGTTCCTGTCCACCGCCAGCGTGGTCGGCGTGCTCTGGCTCGGCGCCCATGACGTGCTGTCGGGACGCATGACCGGCGGCGAATTGTCGCAATTCCTGCTTTACGCCGTGCTCGGCGCGTCGTCGCTCGGCCAGCTTTCGGAAGTCTGGAGCGAAATTTCCGCCGCCGCCGGCGCCGCCGGCCGCCTCGCCGAAATCCTGGCGACCCAGCCGCTCATCACGGCGCCGGCGCGCCCGCTCGCCCTGCCGCAGCCGCCGCGCGGCGAGATCGCGTTCGAAAACGTGAGCTTCGCCTATCCCGGCCGTCCAGATCGCGCGGTCTTCACCGACCTCAGTTTCAGAATCGCGCCGGGCGAGAAGGTCGCCATCGTCGGTCCCTCCGGCGCCGGCAAATCGACCCTGTTCCAACTGTTGATGCGTTTCTACGATCCGCTGTCCGGGACCATCCGCATCGACGGGGTCGAGGCCCGCGACGCCGATCCCGGCGACTGGCGCCGACGCATCGCGCTGGTGCCGCAGGAGCCGGTGATCTTCGCCACCAATGCGGCTGAGAACATCGCCTATGGCGCGCCGGGCGCCAGTTTGAAGCAGATCGAGGCGGCGGCCGAACAGGCGGTGGCGCTGGATTTTTTACGCGCCTTGCCCGAGGGGCTGGAGACCCGGCTGGGGGAGCGCGGCGTCACCCTGTCGGGCGGCCAGCGCCAGCGCCTCGCCATCGCCCGCGCCATTTTGAAAGACGCGCCGATCCTGCTGCTCGACGAAGCCACCTCCGCGCTCGACGCTGAAAACGAAATGCTGGTGCAGGAAGCGCTCGACCATGTGATGCAGGGCCGCACCACGCTGGTGATCGCCCACCGCCTCGCCACAGTGCTGGCCGCCGACCGCATTCTGGTGATGCAGGGCGGGCGCATTGTCGAACAGGGAAGCCATGCGGACCTCGTCGCCCGCGACGGGCTTTACGCGCGACTGGCGCGGTTGCAGTTCAACGCCGGGGTGGAGGCGCTGGCCTTGGCGTGAGGTCGGGCGCCCAGCGCAGCCGGCGGGTCGGCAAGCCTGACAGCGGATTGCTCCCCTCGCCGTCGAGCGTAAAACCTTCGCGGCGGTAAAAGGCCAGGGCGCGCGCGTTGTCTGTGTTCACCGAAAGCGCCACCCCCTCGGGGCAGGCTTTTTTCACATGGCCGACCAGCAGGCGCGCCACGCCCGCGCCCTGCGCGCGCGGGTGGACCGCAATCTGCTCCAGCCATTTCCGGGCGGGATCGAACAGGACGAAGCCCGCAAGGCCCTCGTCCTCGGCGACGATAATGTCCGCGCCGTGTTCTCGCGATCTGGCGAACAGCTCCGCCAGCCAGTTTGCGCGCGCGGTGAAATCGATGTCGGACCGCGCCTGCGTCCAGGCCGCGATCCACAGCGCCAGAAGCTCCGGCCAATCGGAGTCCTCGTACCGCCGCAGTCTTGTCGTCACCGATCCGTGATCTTCAGTTCGATGCGGCGGTTGCGGCGCAGGGCTTCCTCGCTGTCGCCATCGTCGATCGGCTGCTGGTCGCCGAAAGCGCCGGCGAGAATGTGGTGGGGATCGAACCCCTTGTCGACCAGATACTCGACCACGGCCAGACTGCGCGCCGCCGACAGCTCCCAGTTGGACTTGAACGGCGCCGAGCGGATCCGCGTCTTGTCGGTGTGGCCGTCAACCCTGAGCACCCAGGGAATTTCCGGCGGAATTTCCTTCACCACATCGGCCAGGGCGGCGGCGACCTTGTCGATCTCGGCCTTGCCCTGCGGCGACAGCGTGGCCCGCGCCCGGTCGAACAGCACTTCGGAGGTCAGCACGAAACGGTCGCCGACCACTTTGACATCGGGGCGGTCGCCGAGGACTTCGCGCAGGCGCCCGAAGAAATCTGAACGGTAGCGCGCCAGCTCCTGCACCTTTTGCGCAAGCGCGACATTGAGCCGCGACCCCAGATCGGCGATGCGCGCCTGGCTGTCCTTGTCCTTGGCCTCCTGCGCCGACAGCGCCTCCTGCACTGCGGCCAACTGGCTGCGCAGCGCGGCGATCTGCTGGTTGAGCAGATCGACGGTGGATTGCGCCTTGGCGGAAAGCTGTTTTTGCGCGTCGATCACCTCCGCCGCGCTGCCGGCGCCGGCGGCGGCGCTGGCCATCAGCGCGTCGCGGTCGCGCCTGGTCGCCTCCAGCGTGGCGTTCAGCGTGGCGATCTTCTTGTGCGCTTCCGTCGTGCTGCTCTTTTCCAGCGTCAGCAGATCGGTCAGCTCTTCGAGCTGGCGGTTGAGCTTGGCGAGCGCCTTGTCCTTGCCGCCGACGTCGCGCGACAGGAAATATTGCGCCATCACGAACACGGACAGCAGGAAGGTGAACACCAGCAGCAGGGTCGAAAGCGCATCGACGAAGCCCGGCCAGTAATTCATTGGCTCGCGCCGACGCGCGCGCGACAGCGCCATCAGCGCGGCTCCCTGTCCTGCGCGGCGAACAACTGGTCGAGGGAGGACTGGAGCAGTTCCTGCCGCTCGGCCTGCGCCTCGACCCAGTCGCGAATCAACTGCTGCTCCTGGCGCATGTGCTGCACCATCGATTGCACGCCGGCGGCGAGATGCTGGATCGAATCGTGGCCGGGCGCGACCGGCGCGTAGACCTCGGTGTCCACCTCGTCCGACAGCCGGTCCTCAAGCTCGATGAAGAAGCGGTTCTGCGCCTGCCCCGCCTGAAGGTCGAGGAAGCCGAGCACCAGCGAACCGGCGAGGCCGAACAGCGAGGAGGTGAAGGCGAGGCTCATGCCTGACAGCGGGCGCGCCAGCCCGCTCTTGAGGTCGTTGAACAGCGACGCCATTTCCGAACCGCCCTGAAGCGAGCTGATCACGCCGCTGATCGAGCCCACCGTTTCCAGCAGGCCCCAGAACGTGCCGAGCAGGCCGAGGAACACCATCAGGCCCGTGAGGTAGCGCGAGGTCTCGCGCGATTCGTCGAGGCGCGTGGCCAGCGAATCCAGCACATGTCGCAGCAAGGCTTGCGTGAGCGGCGCGTCGCCGCGCGAGGACAGGATGCGCGCCATCGGGGCGAGCAGTATGGGATCGCGCGCGCCTTCGCCGCCGACCCAGGCGATTTCACGGTAAAGCCGCGTCACCTGCATGATCGACAGAATGATCCCGAACAGTTCGACGCCGACGATCAGGCCGTTGAGGCCGGGATTGGCGAAAAAGGCCAGCTTGATCTGCTTGTTCAGGATAAAGCCGACGAAGCCGACAAGAGTCAGGAACACCGCCATCCGCACCAGGAACATTGTGGGCGGTGTCAGGCGGTATGGGTCGCTTGACGTCATGGTCGGCTCTCCATTCATTCGCCGGTCTATCAAGGGACACGCCGGGCGACAAGGTCAAGTGAGGCCTCACGCCTTCTTGAGCAAATCCAGCAATTGCCGGTGGATGAATTCGTTGCCGGCGCAGACGCCGCCGGTCGTCAGCATGGCCTGTCCGCCATCGGCGTCGGACACATAGCCGCCGGCCTCGCGGATCAAGAGCAGGCCCGCCGCCATGTCCCAGCTTTTCAGGCCGCGCTCCCAGTAGCCGTCGAAACGGCCGGCGGCGACGAAGGCGAGATCGATCGCGGCCGCGCCGAGGCGCCGCACGCCGCCGGCGCGGGTCATGACGCAAGCCAGTTCGGCCTTGAATGTCGGGTGGATCTTGGCGTTGGCCAGCGGCGGAATGCCGGTGGCGATCAGGCCCTCCGCCATGTCGCGGCGCGCGGAGACGCGGATGCGGCGGTTGTTGTAATAGGCGCCCTGGCCCTTTTCCGCGACGAAAATATCGTCGGTGGCGGGATTGTAGACCAGGCCGGCGACGATCTGGCCGTCGCGCTCCAGGCCGATGGAAATGGCGAAGATCGGCAGGCCGTGCAGGAAGTTGGTGGTGCCGTCGAGCGGGTCGATGTGCCAGACGTGGCTCTTGTCCGAGCCCTCGACCACGCCGCCTTCCTCAAGAATGAAGCCATAGCCCGGACGCGCCTTGGACAGTTCGTCGAACAGGGTCTTTTCCGACTTCTTGTCGGCGATGGTGACGAAATCGCCGGGGCCCTTGACCGAGACCTGCAAATTCTCGACCTCGCCGAAATCGCGTTTCAGCCCGCGCCCGGCCTTGAACGCGGCGGCGGTCATCACATTCATCAGGGCGGAATTGATCATGGGGAGGTCCGGGGGGATTGAACGAAAGTTGGAGGTTGTGTGCCAAGCGGGGGCGGCGGCGTCAAGGACATTGGCTCACGGCGCCGTTGCGATGGTGAAGATCCAGTCGGCGTGGGCGCGGTTGGTCTGCGCTTCCACGATGGACCAGCGCGCGAATCCGGCGCCCGCCAGCAGCGCCGCAAGCGGCTCGGCGCGCCAGTAGCAGAAATAGCGGGGCGCCCCGAGCTTGGCGCTGGACCAGCCCTCGCCCTCTCCGCCCTTGAGGCTGAAGGCCAGCCGCCCGCCGGGGTTGAGCGCGGCCCGCGCTTTCGCCAGCACGCGCGGCAGGTCCTCGCGGTTGAAATGCAGCAGCACCGCATTGGCGAGGATCAGGTCATAAGTTGCGCCGAAATCGTCGGTGAGCAGGTTGAACTGTCGGGCGTCGAACCCCCGCGCGCGCAATTCCGCGACAAAGCCGGACGCGGCGTCGGTGCATTCGACGGCGAAGTTTTTTGACGCGACATAGGCGGCGTCGCGGCCGAAGGCGCTGCCGATCTCGATAATTCGCGCCGTCGCCGGCAAGCCGTCGAGCGCGCGATCGATCCAGTCGCGCGGCGCGCCGCCGACCTCATGCGCCGTGCCCTCGACATAGGCGCGCACATGGTCGTCATAGGCGCGCAAGGTCGCTTCATTGGCTCCGGTCATGACTTATTTTCCGAGATAATCGCGCAGGGACTTTTCCACGCGGGCCCGCTCCTGCGGGGTGAGCTTGTTGGATTCGCCGTCGAGCCGGGGATCGCGCAGGCCGGCGCTCGCGGCGAGAATGTTCCATTTGGCGGCCTCGACCCGGTCCTGTTTGACGCCGCGTCCGAAAAACAGCAGCCGCGACAGGCGGTTCTGCGCCACGGGGTTGTCGCGGTTGGCCGCGCGCACCAGCCATTTGGCGCCGCCGGACTCGTCGGCGGGGATGCCGTCGCCGTTGAACAGCAGGATGCCATATTCGACCTGCGCGGCCAGGAATCCGCCCTCGGCCGCCCTTTTCAGCCAATAGGCGGCCTGTTGCGGGTCTTTTTCCACGCCCCGGCCCTCGCGGTAGAGCAGGCCCAGCGAATAGGCGGCTTCGGGGTCGGCGAGGTCCGCCGCCCGCCGAAAGTTTTCGGCCGCCTTGGCGAAATCCGAGGCGACGCCATTGCCCTCCAGCGCCAATATGCCCAGTTGCATCCAGGCGCCGGCATGGTTGCGCGCCGCCGCCTTCTCCAGCAGATCGCGCGCGCCGGCGACGTCCTTGGGACCTTCCTTGCCGGCGAGCTTGGCCAGCGCGAGGGCGAATTGCGCGTTCTTGTCGCCCTGCGCCGCCGCGAGCCGATACCAGCGCAGCGCCTCCGGCATGTTCTGCTTCACGCCCAGGCCTTGCGCCTCCAATTCGGCGACCAGCGTCATGGCGGCGGCGTCGCTCTTGTCCTTGTCGAGGCGCTTCATCGCCTCGGCGAAGGCGGTCTGGTAATAGCCGCGCTGGTAGGCGCCGAAAGCCAGATCCGGCGCCGGGCCGTCCGCCCGGGCCGGCGCGGCGCCGGGCGCGGCCAAAAGCGCGAGCAACAGCGCGGCCCTTCGCAACATCAAGCGGTCGGCTCCAGGGCGTCGATCAGAGCCTGGGCGGCGGCGATTTTTTCGGGATCGTCGAAGAAGCTGGCGCCAAGCCCGACGAATTCCGCGCCGGATTTCGCCAGCGCCTCGACCTCCTCGGCCGCATGGGCGACGCCGACGCAGGGCACGTTGAAAACTTCCGCCCACCAGGACGTCCATTCCAGCGTGGCTTCGGCCTCGTTGTCTTGCGCGTCCAGGGCGCCGAACAGCAGGTAATCGACCTCGGTCTCGCCGGCGGCCATGGCGGCGTCGCGGCTGTCCAGACCGCCCACGCCGACAATGCGTTCGGGCTTCAGGCTGTCCAGCGCGCCCTCGAAATTCTCGCCAATGCCGGTGATATGAGCGCCGTCGAGGCCGGCGCGGGCGACGAGTTGCGGGTCATCCAGCACGAGCGCGGCGGCTTCGGCCTGCTGGATCGCCGGCGCCAAGGCCTTTGCGATTTTCTTGCGCGTTCCCTCGTCCGGCGTGGCGAAACGCAGCAGAACGCAGGCGACGTCGCCAGAAGCCAGGGCTTTTTCCAGCTTGGGGGCGAAGTCCTCCGCCGAGGACAGCGGCGGGGAGATGAGGTAGAGGCGCGGTCGTATGAAGTCGGTCATCGGCACAGTCGTGAGGGATGGGCGCTGGTCGTCCCCTCTCCCCGCGGGGGACGCCCGTCCATCGACGGGCTTGGCGGGAACAGGGAACGGATGCGTGACGCCATTTGACGGCAAAAATGGGGCCGCGGCAACCGCGACCCCATGTCATGCTGAACAGGCGAAGTTCAGGCCGTCTTGGGGGCCAGTTCGCCGGAGGCGTAGCGCTTGGCCATTTCGCCGAGCGTGAGCACCTTCTTGATCTTTGAGGCCTGGCCCGCCGTGTTGAATTCCTCCATGCGCTGCTTGCAGATCTTCTGCATGGCGTCGCTGGCGGGTTTCAGATATTTGCGCGGGTCGAATTCGGCCGGGTTTTGCGTCAAGACCTTGCGGATCGCGCCGGTGATGGCCATGCGGTTGTCGGTGTCGATGTTGATTTTCCGCACGCCGTGCTTGATGCCGCGCTGGATTTCCTCGACCGGCACGCCCCAGGTCTGCGGCATTTTGCCGCCATAGGCGTTGATGATGTCCTGAAGCTCCTGCGGCACCGAGGAGGAGCCGTGCATGACCATGTGCAGGCCCGGCGCCTTCTGGTGAATTTCCTCGATGACGTTCATCGCGAGGATGGCGCCGTCGGGCTTGCGCGTGAATTTATAGGCGCCGTGCGAGGTGCCCATGGCGATGGCCAGCGCGTCCACGCCGGTCGCCTTGACGAATTTGATGGCGTCGGCGGGGTTGGTGACAAGCTGGTCGTGGGAGAGCTTGCCCTCGAAACCGTGGCCGTCTTCCTTCTCGCCCTCGCCGGTTTCCAGCGAGCCGAGCACGCCGAACTCGCCCTCGACGGAAATGCCGCCGAGATGGGCCATATCCGCCACATATTTGGTGATGTGGACGTTATAGTCCCAGTCGGCCGGGGTCTTGCCGTCTTCCTTGAGCGAGCCGTCCATCATCACGGACGTAAAACCGGCCTGCATGGCGGTGAAGCAGGTGGAGGGGCCGTTGCCATGGTCCTGATGCACGCAGATCGGAATCTGCGGATAGATTTCGACCAGCGCGTCCATCATGTGCTTGAGCATGACGTCATTGGCATATTGCCGGGCGCCGCGCGAGGCCTGGATGATGACGGGAGCGTCCACTTCGGACGCCGCGGCCAGGATGGCCAGGGCCTGCTCCATATTGTTGATGTTGAAGGCGGGAACGCCATAGTCGTGCTCGGCGGCGTGGTCGAGCAATTGGCGAAGGGTAATGCGGGCCATAAGAGTTCCTCCTTGACGGATGTCGGTTCACCAGGCGGCGGCCTCTCGCAGGTTTACGGGCGCGCCGTCCTTGCCTTTTCGTATGCTCTGCATCAGAGCGTCGTGCTCGCCGGCCTCAAAACCGCGCCCGAGTTCTTTTGGTATCTCGAGCGTCAGAGGTTCGAAGCCTTGAAGTTGTCCTGAGCAACTCTGGCTGAAGTTCAGGACAGCCAGATATTCTTTACCCAATTTCGCGCTGCCCGCCCTGACGAGGATCGCCGGCCGCCAGGCGCCTTCGCCCAACTCACGATGTGCGACAAACAACACGGCGGCCAGACAACGCGCCTTCGGGAAGCGTTTGGAATATTCCGCTTGCGCGATCAACATGCTTTGGCTGGCCGCGACCTCCGGATTGGGGGCGTCGCGCACGCTTATGCCTCTGGAGTTGATCTTGGCGCCCGACAGAAAACTCACCTCGCGCTCGATCAATATCGGAGGGCGGATCTGCCCTGCATTGGCGACCACATGCGATGCGGACGCCAGGCAAAGCCCGATGAACTCGCCAAGTTCCGAATGTGTCAGGCGCGGCGGCAGCATTATTATGCCCGGATGGCTTCGACGCCGGGAAGCACTTTGCCCTCGAGCCATTCGAGGAAGGCGCCGCCCGCCGTCGAGACATAGGTGAATTGTTCCGCCACGCCGGCGTGGTTCAGCGCCGCCACGGTATCGCCGCCGCCGGCGACCGTCAGCAGTTTGCCCTCGCCGGTCAGGCGGGCGGCGAATTTCGCTACGGCATTGGTGGCCGCGTCGAAAGGCTCCAGTTCGAAGGCGCCGAACGGGCCGTTCCACACCAGGGTCTTGGCCTCGCCCAAAACCTTTTCCACTTCCGCGACCGATTTCGGCCCGGCGTCGAGGATCATGTCGGCGTCGCCAACCGCTTCCACCGCAACGACGCGCGACGGCGCATGGGCCTTGAACTCCTGCGCCACCACAACGTCCACCGGCAGCACGATCCGGCATTTGTTTTCGGTGGCGGTTTTCAGGATTTCGCGGGCGGTGTCGAGCAGGTCATGCTCGCACAGCGACTTGCCCACCTTTTTGCCTTGCGCGGCGAGAAAAGTGTTGGCCATGCCGCCGCCGATGATGAGGAAATCCACTTTCTTGGTGAGATTGCCCAGCAGTTCCAGCTTGGTCGAAACTTTTGCGCCGCCGACGACGGCCGCCACCGGGCGCTGCGGATGGTCCAAAGCCTTGGACAAAGCCTCGACTTCGGCCTGCATGGTGCGTCCGGCATAGGCCGGCAGCTTGTGGGCCACGCCCTCGGTCGAGGCATGGGCGCGATGCGCGGCCGAAAAGGCGTCGTTGACATAGATGTCGCCGAGCAGGGCCAAGGCATCGACCAAAGCCGGGTCGTTCTTTTCCTCGCCCTTGTGGAAGCGGGTGTTTTCCAGCAGCAGGAAGTCGCCGTCCTTCAATTTGGCGACGGCTTCGGCGGCGACCGGCCCGATGCAGTCGGAGGCGAAAGCCACGGGCTTGCCGAGATGCTGTTCCAGCGCGCCGACCACATGTTTCAAAGAATTGGCCTCGTCCGGGCCATTCTTGGGGCGACCGAAATGGGCGAGCAGGATGACCTTGCCGCCCTTTTGCGAAATCTCGTTCAGGGTCGGCAGAATGCGCTCGATGCGGGTGGCGTCGGTGACCTTGCCGTTTTCCATGGGCAGATTGAGGTCGACGCGGACAAGCACGCGCTTGCCCTTGAGATCGGCGGAATCGAGGGTGCGGAAAGCGGACATGAAAAACTCACGGCGACTGGGGAGCGGGGCAGAAAAAAGGCGCGTCCCAAAGGACGCGCCCTGAAAATCAGGCTCAGATCAGCTTGGCCATCGCCAAGGCGGTGTCCGCCATGCGGTTGGAGAAGCCCCATTCGTTGTCGTACCAGGACAGGACCGAAACAAGGTTCCCGTCCAGCACCTTGGTCTGGTCCATGTGGAAGATCGAGGAATGGGGGTCGTGGTTGAAATCGACGGAGACGTTCTTCTCGGTGGTGTAGCCGAGAATGCCCTTGAGCGGGCCTTCCGCCGCCGCCTTGATCGTGGCGTTAACTTCGTCCTTGGTGGTGGCGCGCTTGGCGAGGAACTTCAAATCCACCACCGAGACGTTCGGGGTCGGCACGCGCAGGGCGAAGCCATCGAGACGGCCGTTCAGTTCGGGCAGCACCAGGCCCACCGCCTTGGCGGCGCCGGTCGAGGTCGGGATCATCGACAGAGCGGCGGCGCGGCCGCGATAGAGATCCTTGTGATAGGTGTCCAGCGTCGGCTGGTCGCCGGTGTAGGAATGGATCGTCGTCATGATGCCCTTGTCGATGCCGATGGCGTCATTGAGCGCCTTGGCGACCGGGGCGAGGCAATTGGTGGTGCATGACGCATTGGAGACGACGATATGGTCCTTGGTCAGCTTGGAATGGTTCACGCCATAGACCACGGTGAGGTCGGCGCCCTCGGAGGGGGCGGAGACCAGCACGCGCTTGGCGCCGCCGGCGAGATGGATGGCGGCCTTGTCGCGGGCGGTGAAAATGCCGGTGCATTCCATCACGATATCGACGCCGAGCGCGCCCCAGGGCAGTTCGGCCGGGTTGCGGACCGCGAGCACCTTGATCGGGCCGGTTCCGACATCGATCGAGTCGCCCTCGACCTTGACCACGCCGGGGAAGCGGCCGTGGACGGAATCGTAGCGCAGCAGATGGGCGTTGGTCTCGACCGAGCCGAGATCGTTGAGCGCGACGACCTGAATGTCCTTGCGGCCGGATTCGACAATCGCGCGGAGCACGTTGCGGCCGATACGTCCAAATCCGTTAATGGCAACTTTGACAGTCATGCGTTTCGCTCCTCGAGTTTCCCGTTAGGGTATGGGCGGGCGGTCCGCCCGCGAAGCGCGGGGTTCAGCGCTTCTGTTGCTGATTGGCCTTTAATCCGTTTGCGTGGCCTGACGCAACGGCGTCCATCGGTCCAGGCCGGAGAATTGCCGCCGGTTTGATCATAGGGGGCGGATTTTGCTTGCTGCGAGATCATCGGCATAAACGAAAGTTCAACCGGGTTGATAGCAGGTCGCCCCTGACTGTCAACGCATCCAAGGGGATTATAATAGCAAATCGCGACGTCTTGGGCGCATCATTCCGCAGCGCGTTTTTGCTCAGGAAATAGGCGCCGCTCGGATTTGAGCGGCTCTCCTGCGGAATGGCGCGCGCCGCCTCTTGGCGCGGCGCGCGACTTTGCTAAATTGAATCTGATATCCTCGCCTGAGGATTCGTGACGAAAGCTTGAACTTGTCCCCATTGCCGATAGATCCTCGCAGTCCGCGTCCAGGACCCGCGCCTGGTCAAGAGCCTGGCCAAGAGCCTGGTCAGGAGCCTGGCCAGCAGTCTGGCCATGAGTCGCGTCCCGCGTCTGGCCAAGAGTCCCGGCAAGAGTCCCGGCACGAGCCCCGGCAAGAGTCCCGGCACGAGTCTCGCCCCGGCAAGCAACTCGCCTTGCCTGAGCCGCCTGTTTCGGCCGAACAATTGGTGAGCGCCGCGATCGGGCGGCTCGAAACGGCTTTGGAGGCGCTCGACCGCGCCGTGGGGATGCAAACCGACCGCCGGACGCAACTGGCCGATCAGGAGGCCGAATATTCCACCTTGCAGGAGGATCGTTCGCGGCTGGCGCGGGCGCTCGACGCCGCCAACGGGCGCATCGAGACCCTTCAGGACAACCAGATCGAGGCGGCGCGGCGGGTCGCGCGCGCCAGCGCCGCCGTGCGGTCGATCCTCGCGTCCGCGCCGGGAGAAGCATGATGGCGCAGGCGGTGGTGACCATAGCCGGTCGCACCTATCGCATGAATTGCGAGGAGGGCGAGCAGCCGCATATCGAAAATCTCGCGCGGTCGCTGGAGGCCAGGATCGGCGATCTGCGCGGCGCGTTCGGCGAAATCGGCGAGCAGCGCATCGTGGTGATGGCGGCGATCTCCCTCGCCGACGAATTGCATGTGGCGCAAAAACAATTGGCGGAGGCGAAAGTCACCATCGAGACGGGCCGGGCCGAAGCCGGAAAGGCGCGGCTGCGCGAGTTGGAGCGGGCCGAATGGGCCGCGAAGACGCTGGACAAGGCCACGGCGAAGGTCGCCGCCGCGACCAGGGCGCTCAATGAGAGTTGACGCGCTCGCGCCTCATTTTTTGGGCTTCGGCGCCGAGGAGGGGCACAAAGCCTGATAGAACCCGAGCATGATGTCGTAGCCGGAGGCGGTCGAGCCATCGAGGATTTGGCCGCTGGCGCGCTCACAACCAGTCTTTTGCGCCGGACCCGATCGCCTGACCAATGCCGCTCAGCGCGCGGCTGCGCAAATGCTCGACGAGGCCCTGCTTGATCCGCGCGACCAGGCCGAGGCCCTCATAGACCAGCGCCGAATAGAGCTGGATCAGGCTCGCGCCGGCCTTGATCTTGGCCCAGGCGGCTTCAGGCGAATCCACGCCGCCGACGCCGATCAGGGGAAACTGGTTTTCGACTCGCAAAAAGGTCTGGGCCAGCATTTGGGTGGAGAGCGCGAACAGCGGCGCCCCCGAGAGGCCGCCGGTTTCGTTTGACAGTTCGTCGCGCAGCGAGTCCGGCCGCGCCAGCGTTGTGTTGGAGACGATCATGCCGTCCACGCCGCGTTCACGCGCCACCCGCACCACGTCGTCGAGATCGGCGAGCGTCAGGTCCGGCGCGATTTTCAGCAGCACCGGGCGGCGCGGCAGGTCTTCCGCCGCCTCGTCGCGGGCGGCGAGCACCCGCGCCAGAAGGTCGTCGAGCGCGTCCGCCTGCTGGAGATCGCGCAGGCCGGGCGTGTTGGGCGAGGAAATGTTGACGGTGAAATAGCTGGCGAGATCGGCGAAATTCTTCACGCCCGCGACATAGTCGGCGGCGCGGTCGGTCGAATCCTTGTTGGCGCCGATGTTGACGCCGACCACGCCGCCACGGGACGCGCGGCGCAACAATTTTTCGCGCGCTTTTTCGTGGCCGGCGTTGTTGAAGCCGAAGCGGTTGATGACGCCGCGATCCTCGTGCAGGCGGAACAGGCGCGGTTTTTCATTGCCGGCTTGCGGGCGCGGCGTGAGCGTGCCGACTTCGGCGAAACCGAAGCCGAGTTTCAGCAGCGCGTCCGGAACCTTGGCCTCCTTGTCGAAGCCCGCCGCCATGCCCACGGGATTGGGAAAATCCAGCCCGAACACATTTTGCGCCAGGATCGGATCGTCGTCCGGCGCCGGCGGCAGCGGAAAGGTCGAGAGCGCGAACAGGGTGAGATTATGCGCCCGCTCGGCGTCCATGCCATGCAGGAGGGGGAGGGCGAGGGAATCGAACAAACCCGTCATGGCAGCAATCCGGAAAAATCGTGGGCGCCGTCGCGCAGGGGCAGGGGATGGACGGATCGCGCCAAAGCGGGGTTCAGCGGCGCGTAAAGATGAGGAAACAGCGCGCCGCCGCGCGAAGGTTCGAAAACAAGCTTTTCGCCGAGGTCGGTCTCGTCGAAGGCGACCAGCAGCAGGTTGGTCTGGCCGGCGAAATGCCGCGCCGCCGTCTCCTCGACCTGTCCCGCCGTGGAGAAATGGATGAAGCCGTCGCGCAGATCGACCGGCGCGCCCTCGTAGAGGCCGCGCTGCGTGGCGGCGGCCCATTCGTCACGGGGCGTGATTTTATAGACGAGGGCCAAGTTTATCCCCACGGCTGAGATCAAGGCGATTTTTCGACGATATTGCGGCGCGGCGCAAGATGCGGGTTTCCACCGGCGCGCCGCCGTTCTAAAAAAGCTGTCCTCTCCTCCAGCTTGCACGCGGAATATCTTGCAAATGACCGATCTTGCGTCCGAACTCGTCCAATTCGCAAAAACCTCGAACGCCTGGCCGTTCGAGGAGGCGAAGAAACTCGTGGCGAGAATCGAGCGCACCGGTCAGAAACAGGTCTTGTTCGAGACCGGCTATGGCCCCTCGGGTCTGCCGCATATCGGCACGTTCGGCGAGGTCGCGCGCACGACGATGGTGCGCCACGCCTTTGAAACCCTCACCGAAGGGCGGATCGCCACGCGGCTGCTGGCCTTTTCCGACGATCTCGACGGTCTGCGCAAAGTCCCGGACAATATTCCCAACAAGGAGCTGGTCGCCGCCCATCTCGGCAAGCCGCTCACCGAAGTTCCCGACCCGTTCGGCGAATATCCGAGCTTTGGCGCGCACAATAATGCGCGTCTCAGGTCTTTTCTCGACCATTTCGGTTTTCGATACGAATTCGGCTCCTCGACCGAATATTATACGTCCGGCCGGTTCGACGCGACGCTGTTAAAGATGTTGGCGCGTTACGAAGCGGTGCAGAAAATCATGCTGCCGTCGCTGCGGGCCGAGCGCGCGTCCACCTACTCCCCCTTCCTGCCGATCCATCCGCGCACGCGGATCGTGATGCAGGTGGCGCTGGAGGAGGTGGATGTCGCGCGCGGCCTGATCGCCTGGCGCGATCCCGATACGGGCGAGCGGTTCGAGACCCCGGTGACCGGCGGCGCCTGCAAGCTGCAATGGAAGCCCGACTGGGCCATGCGCTGGTGCGCGCTTGGCGTCGATTACGAAATGGCCGGCAAGGATTTGATCGATTCCGTGAAACTTTCCGGGCAGATCGCCCGCGCGCTCGATGGCGCGGCCCCGGAGGGTTTCAATTATGAACTCTTCCTCGACGAGAGCGGCCAGAAGATTTCAAAATCCAAGGGCAATGGCCTGACCATCGATCAATGGCTGACTTACGCCAGCCCGGAAAGCCTCGCCTTCTTCATGTACTGGAAGCCGCGCGAGGCGAAAAAGCTCTATTTCGACGTGATCCCGCGCGCCGTGGACGAATATCTGGCCTTTCTCGACGCCTATCCGCGCCAGGACGCCAGGAACCGGCTCGGCAACGCCGTCTGGCACATCCACACGGGCGAGCCGCCGGCGCCAGAATTCATCGCGCATGAGGAAGGGGCCAAAGGGCAGCCCGCCGGCGAGGCAAAGAGAATGGCGATTTCCTTCGCCATGCTGCTCAACCTCGCCGCCGTGGCCAACAGCGAAGACCCTTCTGTGCTCTGGGGTTTCCTGCGCCGCTACGCGCCCGCCGCCAGCCCGGAAAAATACCCGCGCCTCGACAAGATGATCGGCTATGCGGTGCTGTATTTCCGAGATTTCGTGAAGCCGAAGAAGGTTTATCGCGCCGCCGACGAGGTGGAGCGCGCGGCGCTGCAAAAACTCTGCGACGCCCTGGCGACCCTGCCGGCCGAGGCCAGCGCCGAACAGATTCAGACGCTGCTTTACGACGTCGCCCGTCCGATTCCGCGTTATCAGAATTTGAACGCCAAAGGCGCGACGCCCGAACGTCCCGGCGTTTCGAACGACTGGTTCAACATGCTCTACCAAGTGCTGTTGGGCGAGGATCGCGGCCCGCGCTTCGGCTCCTTCGCCGCGCTTTACGGGCTGGACAACACGCGGGCGCTGATCGCGGATGCGCTGGCGGGGAGGTTTTTGCCAGAAGCGGCGGAGTAGAGCATTTTCAAGCGAAGGGGACACCGGTTCGCGTGAAGAAAATGCGTTAAAACAAGAATCTAGAGCATTTTCAT
>NZ_NHSJ01000077.1 GCF_002937075.1 Rhodoblastus sphagnicola | reverse complement strand
CCCGCATCGGCGGCGTCGGCGGCGTTTTGGGCGCGGCGGAGAAGATCGACCCGCCGGAAACCGCCCCCTGGAGCCTGCGCCTTTTCGCCGCCATCGACCGCGCCCGCAACACGCTCGCCCTGCGGGTCAATCAGGCGGTCGGCGGCGACAATGGGGCTATAGCGGCGGCCATGGTGACGGGAAAACGCGATTTCCTGTCCGACGAAGCGCGCGAAATCATCCGCAAGGCCGGCATTTTCCACATCATCACCATATCCGGTGTGCAGATGACGCTGGTCGCCGGCATTTTCTTCGTCGGTTTTCGCTCAGCTCTGGCGCTGTTTCCCCGCCTCGCGCTGAATTACCCGATCAAGAAATGGGCGGCGGCGCTCGCCATGCTCGGGGCCTGCGGCTACGCCCTGTTCACGGGATCGCGGGTCGGGTCGGAGCGCGCGCTCTACATGACGCTGATCCTGCTCGGCGCCGTGCTCGCCGACCGTCCCGCCCTGACCATGCGCAATCTGGCGCTGGCCGCGCTGGTCGTGGTCATCACCGAACCGGAAGCCCTTTTGGGCGCGAGTTTCCAGCTTTCGTTCGCGGCGGTGGCGGCGCTGGTCGCCGTTTACGAAGGACGCTCCCGACTGCCGCGCGACGCAGAAAGCAAAGGCTGGCGCGGATTTCTGGCGCAACATGCCGGCTCCGGCGTCGGCGGCGCGCTGGTCGCCACCTTCTGCGCCACCTCGGCCACCGCCTCGTTCATGGCCTATGATTTTCACGAACTCAGCCCTTACGTGCTGATCGGCAATCCGCTGACGCTGGCGGTGATCGAGTTTTTCGCGGTGCCGGCGGCGCTGGTCGGTTCGGCGCTCTCCGCCATCGGGCTCGATGGTCCGATCTGGGCCTGGCTCGACCTCGGCATCGAGGCGATCATGCGGCTGGCGCGCTGGATCGGCTCGGCGCCAGCCTCCAATGTGCCGTTGCCGGCCTTCGCGCCTTGGTCCATCGTTTTTCTCACCCTGGCCTTGTTGTCGGCGCTGCTGTGGCGCGGCCTCATCCCGCGACTGACGGCGATTCCCCTGCTGGCCCTGGGTCTGGCCGGCGCGGCGAGCGGCGAAACATTCGACTTCGCCGTTCCCCCCACCGGCGACAGCGCGGCCTTGCGCGGTCCATCCGGCGAACTGACCGTGCTCGGGCGCCACAGGAACGCCTTCGCGGCGGAACAATGGCTGCGCGCCGACGCCGACGCGCGCGAAACGCCGGATGCGGCGGGCCGATGCGACAAGCTCGGCTGCACGGCTTTGGCGCGCACGGGCGCGGCGGTGGCGCTCGTGCTGGAGACGGAAGCGTTTCATGAGGACTGCGCCAGGGCGAAAATCATCATCTCGCCGCTTTACGCGCCAAGGTCTTGCGCCGCGCCGATCGTGCTGGACCGCGCCAAGCTGGCGCAAACCGGGGCGGTGACGCTGCGCTTCGAAGGCGAATCCGTCCGGTGGCGCAAGGCGCGCGCGCCGGGCGAGGACCGTCCGTGGTCGCGCGCGCCGAAACCGCGCGGGGGCGCGGCCCCGAAGCAAGGGCAGGACGAATCCGCCGACGATTGATCGCGCGGGATCAGGCCCGCCGATGTGGCGGAAGGGACGATTTTCCGCGCGAACGGCTTCGTGCAAGCGTGGGGTGAAAGATTGGCGCCGGAAGGGACTTGCGGGGCCGGGTCAGCCTTGGATCGTGCTGGAAGAAGTCACGCGATCGAAAGGGCCGTCGCCCGGCTTGCCGGACCAGGCGCAAATCTGTATGGCCAAGCTTGCATGAATCAGAGGGCGAAAATGCCGGGCCAAAACGGAATCGTTTACCTTGCCGACTACATTCTCGACGACCTGCGGATGATTCCGCGCGCCTGCGACCTGCTGGACCGAATCAGCGCCAACGCCGACGCGTATTTCCTCGACAGGAACACGCTTCCGCCCGCGCTCGCCTGCGCCTGGGAGCCGCTCGTTCGCGCGGCCGTCGATTTCTGCGAGCGCCTCGCCGCGCGCTACAACGGCGTGGTGATCGAACAGGACTATGTCGGCCTTGACCTGTGCGACGTGGTGTTCGACGACGACGAGATATCGACGCTCAAGATTTTCGCGTGCGATCCCGCCTGCGCGCGCGTCGCGCCCGAAGCGCTCGACATCGTGCGCCAATGCCGGCACATCCAGGTTCTGCTGCACACCGAGAACGCGCGCGCCGCCGCCTGATTGGCGGCGTTCGGCATCGCCCGCATTTTTGCGAAAAAGATTAACGTGTGGATTGACGGACCGGCTTGGCCGTGGCCTCATCGTCGCGTGAGGGCGAAGCCATGAGGATGCAAAACCAGTTGCGGGAGCGCGTGCGCAAGGTGGAGGCGCTTAAACGCGGCGCCGTCACAGATGGCGAACGCGAGGCGGCGGAAGCGGCGTTGGCGCGGCTGAAGGCCAGGCTTGGCGATCCGGCGCGCGAGAAGTCGCCGGAAGCGATCAGCCTCGGCCTTGGCGCTTTTTCAGCCCCTTGGCCCGTTCCCCTGTTCCTGTCCATGGGCGTCATCGCCATAGCCATGGCGTCAAGCTTCGCCATGATCCGCGCAAGCGCGACGCGCCGGCCATTGTAAAGGCCGCCGATGTGAAGGCGCCGCAGGCTTTTTCCAGGTCGCCGCAGGCTTTTCCACGTCGCCGCAGGCTTTTTCCACGCCAGCGTCTTTCTGAGGGTCAGCTTGCCGCGAGGCCAACGGATCGTATGTCAACAAGGCCCGGTCTCCAGCGCCCGGCGCAGCGGAAGACCGAACGCCTGATCCGCGAGACGGTCTCCGCCCAAAACCCCGACGCCGTCCCGCTCAATATTTCCGCACGAGGCTGATCAGTCGGCCCTGGATGGCGACGCGATCCGGCCCGAAAATCCGGGTCTCGTAGGCGGGATTGGCGGCTTCCAGCGCAATCGAGGCGCCGCGCTTGCGCAAGCGCTTCAAAGTGGCCTCCTCCTCGTCGATCAGCGCGACCACGATATCGCCGGACTCGGCGGTGTCCTGTTTCTTGATGATCACGGTGTCGCCGTCGAGAATGCCGGCCTCGATCATCGAATCGCCGCGCACCTCCAGCGCATAATGTTCGCCATTGCCGAGCAGGTCGGGCGGCAGAGAGATGGAATGCGAGCGGGTTTGCAGCGCGGAGATCGGCGTACCCGCGGCGATGCGGCCCATGACGGGAATGGCGACATTGCTTCTCTCGCCCTCCTCGCCGGCGACGAGCGGGCGCACCTTACCGAGATTGCCGGGAATGACGCTCGGCTCGAACTTTCCACGGGGCGTCGAAGGCGTGGACGACTCAGGCAGGCGCAGAACCTCCAGCGCGCGCGCCCGGTTGGGCAGGCGGCGGATGAACCCGCGCTCCTCCAGCGCCATGATCAAGCGGTGAATGCCGGACTTGGAGCGCAGGTCGAGCGCGTCCTTCATTTCGTCGAAGGACGGCGGCACGCCGCCTTCCTTGAGGCGCTGGTTGATGAAGCGCAACAATTCGCTTTGTTTCTTGGTGAGCATGAACACCCTCAACGTGCCGCCGAAATGCTCCTCCCGCCGGAGCGTCACCATGTCCACCCGCCGGGAATCGCTTAAACAAATCATGAACGAACGATATATGTTCTCCCTTGGTTCCGCAACAAGAATATTGAAAGCAAGTAAAGATCGAGCTTGTTTTGCGTCGCATGGTAAGGGAACCGTAACCTTGGTTCCCTAACGCTATCAATCGAACTATTGTATTGACTCTCCCGCTGTTGAGTCTTGCGATGCTTGTCGCGAGGAAACCATGCGCAGATTGGGCGAAAAGCCGCTGAGCGGCGCCGAAAAACAGAAGCGCCATCGCGAGCGGGTCAAGGCGCGACTCGCGGAGGCGGTTGCGCTGAAGGCGCGCGCCGAAGCGGCGCCGGGCGAGATTCCCGGCCTGAAAACTTTCTACGAAGGTCTGTTGCGCGAACTCGGCGGCAGCGCCGACGAGGCGAAACAACTGTCCCAGGCCGCCGCGAGTTTTGAGGAAGACATTGTTTCAAACCTGCGCAAACGCGGGCAGGCGGCGCTGGTGGCGCTGCGCCGGCAGCGGGCCAAGACCGGATCCAGCCTGCTGTCGCGGCTCGCCGCCATGCAGGAGCAAGGCTGATCAATCCAGCGTCCTGCCCAGCCGTCCGGCGAGATCCTGGATATATTGGAAGGCGGCGCGGCCCGAGCGCGAGGCCCGCGTGATCGCCCATTCGAGCGCCTCGGCGCGAATCGTTTCAGGCGGCGCGTCGAGCCCGTAACGCGCGACATAGCCGTTGACCATGTCGAGATAGTCGTCCTGGTTGCATTTGTGGAAGCCGAGCCACAGGCCGAACCGGTCCGAAAGCGACACCTTTTCTTCCGTGGCCTCGCCGGGATTGATCGCGGTGGAGCGCTCGTTCTCCACCATGTCGCGCGGCAGCAGGTGGCGGCGGTTTGAGGTCGCGTAAAACAGCACATTGTCCGGCCGCCCCTCGACGCCGCCCTCCAGCGCCGCCTTCAGCGACTTATACGAGGCGTCGCCGCTGTCGAACGACAGGTCGTCGCAGAACACGATGAAGCGGCGCTCGTCCTCACGCAACAAACCCATCAGCGCGGGCAGCGATTCGATGTCCTCGCGATGGATTTCGATCAGTTTCAGCCCGTGGTAGCCCGCCGCGCCCGAAAACCGCGCGTCCACCTCGGCATGAACGGCCTTGACCAGCGACGACTTGCCCATGCCGCGCGCGCCCCACAGCAACACATTGTTGGCCGGCAATCCGCGCGCGAATCGCTCGGTGTTGCCCAAGAGCTGTTCGCGGGCGAGATCGACGCCGCGCAGCAGCGACAGCTCCACCCGGCTGACCTTCTTGATCGGCGCCAGGGTCTGGGTCTCCGCGCGCCAGACAAACGCCTGCGCGGCGTCGAAATCGGGTTTTTTCGGCGGCGGCGGCGACAGGCGCTCAAGGGCCTCGGCGATGCGCAAGAGAAGGGTGGAGTCGAGCAGGGCAGGATCGGTCATGGCCGTTCTATGCCCGCTTTGCCGGGCGATCTCAACTTTTTCCGAACATTGGCTTATGATGGCGCCATGCCCGCTGACGTCCCAAGGCCCGCTTGCCTCTCAAGCCTCGACCGCCGCCGCCTGTTGGTCGGCGCGGCCGGTTTCGCCATGCCGGCCTTGGCGCAAACCCCGCTGAAAAAGGCGGAGATTTCCTTCGAGATCGACGAGGACCGGTTGCGCGCCCTGTTCGGCCGTCGCCTGCGCGAAGGCTTTAAGCGCCTGTTCCCCGACGGCGAGATTCTGGCCGATGCGGCGGGCGCGAAAATCACCTTGCGCCGCCCCGAGGATTTTTCTGCGCTCGCCGCTGTTTTGCCGCGTCTCGATCCGGCGCCGAAATCAACAGCCGAACCGGCGCAGGGGCTGAAACTGACAAAACTCGCCGACAAGGCGGCGCGGATCGATTTTGGCGCGGCGGCGCTCGACGCGCAGGCGGGTTTGTGGCGCGACCGGGCCAAAAAAATGCTGGAACAGGCGCTGGCGCCGCGAAAAGTCGCCTTCGCCGACAAGGAGATGCGGAAATTCGTCCTCACCGTGGTGGGCATGGACCGCGCCCAATGGGGGGGCTGGATCGGCGGGCGCATCGACCTGTTTTTCCCCGCCCCATTCGCGCTGGCGCCCGTGGCGGCGGCGCCCGGGCCTAAAACCTTCGCGCCGCGTCCGTTCCCGCGCGGCGGTCCCGATTCGGCCGTCGTGGTCGAGGGCGACAAGCTGCTCGGCAATGAGGACGACATTTTTTCCGCCCGCGTCGAAGGCAAGGGATCGGAAGAAAGGCTGGTTCTTGAGCTGACACGCCCCGGCGCCGATCTGTTCGCCGCAAAGAACCTGCCCGCAGCCGACAAGGCGGCCTACGCCCTGATGTTCGACAGGGCCGTGGCCGCGCGCGCCGTGCTGGACGGACCAGCGCGCGACGGCCGGATGCGGCTGAACATCGAACAGGGCCTTGGCGCGGCGGATCTCGCGGAACGGATTCTGGCCGGTGGCTCGGCCCCCATGGTCAGGCAGGTCGAGGCGCGGTTCGGGTAAGACTCGCCAGCGACGCCCGTATCCGTTTCCCGCAAGGGGACGCGGCGCCATGTCGCCTCCGCAACAACGTTTTCCCGCCCGCGCTCGCCTTGCTTTCGTCCTGCCGCGCGTTATAGTCCGCGCCAAAATTCGCGTCCAAGATTCCAATTCGCGTCCAAGACCCCAATTCACGTAAAAGACTCCAAGTCGAAGAGGTCAGCAATGTTTTTCGTCTCTCCAGCCTATGCCCAGGCCGCCGGCGCCGCCGGCGCGAACGGAACCGACTTTCTGCTGCAAATGGCCCCCTTCGGCATCATCCTGCTCATCATGTATTTCCTCATTCTGCGGCCGCAGCAGCAGCGCGCCAAGCAGCACGAGAAAATGGTGAACAACATCCGGCGCGGCGACATTGTCATTACCAATGGCGGGCTGATCGGCCGGGTCAGCAAGGTCACCGACGACGCGGAGATCGAGATCGAAATCGCGCCGAATGTGCGCGTGCGCCAACTGCGCGGCGGCATCACCGAGGTGCGGAGCAAGAGCGAGCCGGTCAAGGACGAGGCGGCCAAGAAGGAGCCGGCCAACAAGAACAGGAAGGACCAGGGCAAGCCCGCCAAGCCCGAACTGGTCAAGTCCGAGCCGGCCAAGATCGAAGCCGTCAAGACCGAGCCAGCCGAGGGCGAGGCGGCCGACAGCGAGACTCCCAAGGACAAAGCCTGAAAGTTCTGACTGATCATGCTGCGGTTCCCCCTCTGGAAAACCCTTCTCACCCTCTGTGCGACGCTGATCGCCATGCTGATCTGCGCTCCCAGCATGATCGGGCCAGCCAACAGGGCGGCTCTCGCTTCCGTGTTGCCGTCCTGGATGCCGCCCAACGCCATCGTGCTCGGCCTCGACCTGCAAGGCGGCGCGCATCTGCTCTATGAAGTGGATCGCGGCGACGTCGTCCGCTCCATGACGCAGAACCTGCGCGACGACCTGCGCCGCGAATTGCGCGAGGACAAGGTCGGGGTGTCCGGCGGCATTGGCGTTCTCCCGCGCGGCGTGCAGGTGCGCCTCGCCGATCCCAACGATTACGACAAAATCCAGGGCAAGCTGGCCCATCTCGTGCCGCTCAGCGCCAGCGCGCCGGGGTCGGGGCTGGACATCGCCAACGAGAACGGCCTGCTGCGGCTCACCATCACCGACGCGGCCATCGACAACAAGGTGAAGCGCGCGGTCGAACAGACCATTGAAGTGCTCAACCGCCGCGTCAACGGCTTGGGCACCACCGAGCCCAACATCCAGCGCCAGGGCGCCGACCGCGTTCTGGTGGAAGTGCCGGGCTTGCAGGACACCAACCGCCTGAAAGAAATCGTCGGCACCACCGCCAAGCTGGAATTCCGCCTCGTCGCCGAACCCGGATACAATCCGGGCGATGTGGATTCGCTCGACCAGACCGAGCAGCCGGGCAAGCTGCCGGTCGAGAGGCAGGTCATGGTGGTGGGCGAGGATCTCACCGACGCCCAGCCCGGTTTCGACAGCCGCAGCGGCGAACCGGTGGTCAATTTCCGCTTCAACATTCGCGGCGGCCAGCGCTTCGGCGAGGTGACCTCGGCCAATGTCGGCCGGCCCTTCGCCATCGTGCTCGACAACAAGGTGATCTCCGCGCCGCGCATCCTCGGCCCGATCACAGGCGGCTCCGGCCAGATTTCCGGCCGGTTCACCGTCGAGCAGGCCAACAATCTCGCCATACTCTTGCGCGCGGGCGCGCTGCCGGCGAAACTCACCATCGTCGAGGAGCGCACCGTCGGCCCCGGCCTTGGCCAGGATTCGATCGACGCCGGCAAGCGCGCCGCCTACTGGGCCGCCGGCCTCGTCGTCACCTACATGCTGATCACCTATGGCACGTTCGGCGTGTTCGCCAATCTGGCCCTGCTGATCCACATTTCCATGATCTTCGCCATGCTGGTGATGCTGCGCGCCACGCTGACCCTGCCGGGCATAGCGGGCATCGTGCTCACCATCGGCATGGCGGTGGATTCCAACGTGCTGATCTACGAGCGCATCCGCGAGGAATTCCACGCCGGCCGCTCGATCGTTTCGGCGCTGGACGCCGGCTTCAACCGCGCCTTCACCACAATCGTGGATTCCAACGTCACAATGTTCGTGGTGGCGGCGATCCTCTACTTCCTCGGCTCCGGCCCGGTGCGCGGCTTCGCCGTCTCGCTGGCGCTCGGCATTTTGACCACGATCGTCACGGCGGTCACCATGACGCGCATGATGATCGCGCTGTGGTACAAGTACCGCCGTCCGACCAAGCTGCCGATTTAACGGATTCCGAAGATGAAACTGCTGCGGCTTGCGCCCGAAAACACCAAATTCCCGTTCATGCGCTTCCGGCGCGTGTCTTATCCGTTCTCGGCCGTGCTCTCGATCGTGTCCGTGCTGCTGTTCCTGTTCGTGGGAATGAATTTCGGCATCGACTTTTCCGGCGGCACGCTGATGGAGGTGCAGGCCAAGTCGGGGATCGCCGATCTGTCCTATGTCCGGGACCTCGCCGAGCATCTCAACCTCGGCGATCTCGAAGTGCAGGGGTTCGGCACGCCCGCCGACGCCTCGATCCGCTTCGGCATGCAGCCCGGAGGCGACGCCGCGCAGCAGGCGGCGGTGGAAAAGGTCAGGTCCGCGCTGGGCGATTCCTATGAGTTTCGCCGGGTCGAAGTGGTCGGCCCGCGCGTCTCCGGCGAACTGGTGCAGCAGGGCACGCTCGGCGTGGTGATGTCGATCCTGGCGGTGCTGTCCTATCTGTGGTTCCGGTTCGAATGGCAGTTCGCCATTGGCGCGATCATCGCCACCATGCACGATCTGTTGCTGACGGTGGGCTTCTTCTCGATCACCCAGCTCGAATTCAACACCACCTCGATCGCCGCGATTCTGACCATTGTCGGTTATTCGCTCAACGAAACCGTGGTGGTGCTCGACCGCATCCGCGAAATGATGCGCAAATTCAAGAAAATGCCGACGGACCAGTTGATCGACATGTCGGTCAACGCCGTGCTGCCGCGCACTTTGATGACGGCGACCACGGTGTTCCTGGCGCTGCTGTCGCTGGTGATTTTTGGCGGGCAGGTGATTCGCTCGTTCTCGCTGGCGATGATGTGGGGCATTTTCGTCGCCACCTATTCCTCGATCTTCATCTGCTCGCCGACGCTGATCTATCTCGGCCTGCGCAACGAGCGCGGCCCCCGCGACGAGACGACCACCGGCGCCAAGCCGCTGGCGAGCGGAAAACTTTGAGCGAAAGCCGCCGCTACGACGGCTTTCTCCCCGGCGCCCACCTGATCGAGGGCATGGGGCAGGGCGCTTTCGCCTTCGGCGGCATGTCGCATATCGGCTCGCTGCTGCTCCTGCCCGACGGCGTGCGCGCCCTCGCGGCGACGACATTCGCGGAGGTGGACGAGGCCGCGCTGGCGCCGGTCCTGGCGCTGCCGGCGGGCGAAGTGGAGCTTTTGCTGTTCGGCTGCGGCCCGAGCTTGCAGCCGATTCCAGCGCTGTTGCGCAATAAACTGCGCGATCGCGGCGTGCGCTGCGACCCGATGAGCACCGGCAATGCGGCGCAGACCTACAACATCCTGCTTGGCGAAAAGCGCCGCGTCGGCGCGCTGCTGATCGCGGTGGAGTGACGCATCTGGCTCCTTCTCCCCGCATAGGACGCCCGCCTTTCGACGGGCTATGCGGGGAGAGGGGCAGGTTCGTCACATGGAGTCATTTACGCATGACCATGCAATCCTCCGACTCCTACACCCTCTGCGAAGCCGCGCTGCGCGCGGGCGACCCCGACCGCTGGCTCGCCTGCATGTTCGCGCCGGCGGAAAAACGCCCGCATCTCCACGCGCTCTACACTTTCAATCTCGAAGTCTCGCGCATCGCCGCGCACGTGACGCAGCCGTTGCTCGGCGAAATGCGGCTGCAATTCTGGACCGATCTGCTCAACGGCGGGGAGCGTGGCGAGGTGCGAAAAAACCCCACCGCCGACGCGCTGCTGGCCACGCTCGACGCCTGCCGCCTCGACCGCGACCCGCTGCTGGAACTGCTGGAGGCGCGCTGCTTCGATCTCTATGGCGAGCCGCATCCCGACCTTGCCGCGCTGGACAATTATTGCGACCTCACCGCCGCAACCCTGTTCCGTCTCGCCGGTCAGATCGTCGCGGGTGAGGCCGCAACCGCCGCCGCCGCCGCGCCGGCCGGCCGCGCCTACGCCCTCACCGGCCTTTTGCGCGCGCTGCCGTGGCTGGCGGCGGAGCACAAGAGTTTTGTTCCCGTCGATCTGGCGGCGGGCCATGGCGTCAATCCGCTGGCGCGCGAAAACACCCCCGCCTTGCGCGCCGCTCTGGACGATTTGCGCGCCCACGCCCGCGACAATCTCGACATGGCGCGCGCGGCCCTGGAGCAGACGCTGGCGCAAGAGCGTCCGGCCTATCGCGTCATGGCGCTGCCCAAACTCTACCTCGCCCAGATGGACGAGGCCGCGGATCCGCTCAGTCCGCTGCCGGAAATCGCGCAATGGCGCCGGCAATGGGCGCTGCTGCGCGGAAAAATCTAGAGTCCAGCGTTAACGCGTTTTCTTGACGCGAACCGGTGTCCGCTTCGCTTGAAAACGCTCTAGAACTCGAAGAATTTTTCCCGCAATGCGTCCTCGTAGTCCTGTTTGGCCTCCTTGGCCTCGGCGCGGGCGTCCTCTTCGTCGAAATGCGCCTGTTCCCAGCGATCGACCTCGGCGACCGAATGGTTGACGCAGACCAGCGCCTCCTCGGCGCGAATGGCGGCGATCCAGGCTTCCAGCGCCGTCTTGTATGCCTTCTGCAATGCGTCGAGTTCGGGATGGCTCTCTGTCTCGGTCATGGCGGCCTCCTGACAGTTTCAGGCTAGGCCGCGCCCATGACCAAACGACGACAGTCTTATACCGCCGCGCCCAGCCAGCCTTTCAACTCGGCGTCGGCGCGGGCGGACATGGCGCGCTTTTTCGCAATCGCCTTCTCCGGCCCGCGCAGTTTTTTCCCGTCCGGCGCTTTGGGCGAAAAATCCATCGGCGGGAACAGGCCGAAATTGACGTTCATCGGCTGAAAGCTGCGCGGCCCCGCGTCAATGGTCTCGATATGGCCGCCGGTGATGTGGTTGATCAGCGCGCCAATGGCGGTGGTGGCGGGCAGCGGCGGCAGGATCGCGCCCAGTCGCTCGGCGGCGGCCATGCGCCCGGCGATCAGCCCGATGGCCGCGCTCTCGACATAACCCTCGCAGCCCGTGATCTGCCCGGCGAAACGCAGGCGCGGGTCGGCTTTCAGCCGCAGCCGCGCATCCAGCACCTTGGGCGAATTGAGAAACGTATTGCGATGCAACCCGCCGAGCCGCGCGAATTCGGCGCGCTCCAGGCCAGGAATGGTCCGGAAGGCGCTCAGCTGCGCGCCATAGGTCAGCTTGGTCTGAAACCCAACCATGTTGTAGAGCGTGCCGAGCGCGTTGTCCTGGCGCAATTGCACCACGGCATAAGCCTTCACGGTGGGATCGTGCGGATTGGTGAGGCCGACCGGCTTCATCGGGCCGTGGCGCAGGGTTTCGCGGCCGCGCTCCGCCATCACCTCGATGGGCAGGCAGCCATCGAAATAAGGCGTCTTTTCAAAATCCTTGAACGCGATCTTCTCGCCCTCGATCAGCGCGTCGATAAAAGCCTCGTATTGGTCGCGGTCGAGCGGGCAATTGATGTAATCGGCCCCGGTGCCCCCCGGTCCCGCCTTGTCGTAGCGCGACTGGAACCAGGCTTTTTCCATGTCGATGGAGTCGAAATGGACGATGGGCGCGATGGCGTCGAAAAACGCCAGTTCGCTCTCGCCGGTCAGCGCGCCGATGGTTTTCGCCAGGGCGGGCGAGGTCAGCGGCCCCGTGGCGATGATGACATTGTCCCATGTCTCCGGCGGCAGTTCGAAAACCTCCTCGCGGCGGATCGAGATGGTGCGGTCGCTCGCCAGCGCATGGGTGACGGCGGCGGCGAAGCCGTCGCGGTCAACCGCCAGCGCGCCGCCGGCCGGCACTTGGTTGGCGTCGGCGCAGGCCATGATCAGCGAATTCATCGCTCGCATTTCCCGATGCAGGATGCCCACCGCATTGGTGGAGGCCTCGTCGGAGCGGAACGAGTTCGAGCACACCAGTTCCGCCAGCGCGTCGGTCTTATGCGCCTCGGTTGGCCGTTGCGGCCGCATCTCGTGCAGGATCACCGGCACGCCGGCGCGGGCGACCTGCCAGGCGGCTTCGCAGCCGGCGAGGCCGCCGCCGATGACGTGAATGGGATCGATGTCGAATGCGGGATTGGCCATTTGCTCTTCCATCAGGGAGGCGCGCTTTTAACGCGTCGGGACGGAAGAAGGAAGCCTCCGGCGAATCAGGCGCAGCACGCGCCGGAAGAAGGGATCGCCGCCCTGCGGCCCGGCGATATAGACCAGGGTGGACGCCGAAAGTTCCTGGCCGAAACTGTCGAACAGGGCTTTGCGCGTCACGGCGGGCAGCGAATCCAAGGCGGAATCGACAATGACCCACAGCGGCCGGTGCAGCAGCAACCGGGCGAAAGCGAGGCTCTGCTGCTCGGCGTCGGTGAGATCCTGGTCCCAGCGCCGGCGCTCGTCCAGCCGGCCGACGAGATGGTCGAGCCCCATGCGCGCCAGAACTTTCTCGAATTCCGCCGGGGCGAACTGGTCCGGCTGGCCGGGATAGGCCAGAATGTCGCGCAAGCCCCCGTCGGGAATATAGGGGCGCTTGGGCATGAACATGATCCGCTCGTCGGCGGGCAGGGCGATGCGGCCTTCGCCCCAGGACCACAGCCCCGCCAGGACGCGGAACAGGCTGGTCTTGCCCGCTCCGGGCGCGCCGACGATCAGGGTGTGCTCGCCGGCGGCGATTTCGACATGGGCCTGGTCGAGCGCGATGCCGCCCGCGGGCGAAGCGACGACGAGATCGTCCAGGCGCAGCTTGCCGTCCGGCGCCACCGTCCGCTCGATGCGGGAGACGCCGTCGACGCGGTCCAACCCCTCCAGCGCGCGGCGGAAACCGCCGACCCGCAGCAGGGTGGCGCCCCAGTCGGCGAGGGCGCCGGCATTGTCCACGAACCAGCGCAGCGACAGGTTGACCTGCTCGAACGCCCCCACCGCCATCAGCAGGCCGCCAAAGGTGAGCGCGCCGGAGAAATAGGCGGGCGAGGCGACAATGGTCGGCGCCACCAGACTGATCCAGCCCGAGCCCGACGTCACCCAGGCCAGCCGCGTGGCGACGGCGATCAATTGGCGCAGCACCGCCAGCAGGCGGTCGAGTTGGGCGTTGAGCTTGCCCTTTTCCTCGCTCTCGCCGCGATGCAGCGCGATGCCCTCGCCATGCTCGTTGGCGTGGACGAGGGCGAAGCGCAGGTCGGATTCGCGCGCGTAACGCTCGGCGTTGAGCGGAACCAGTTTTCGCGCCGCGCGCCAGGACAGGAACGAGGCCGCGCCGGCATAAATCAGCGCCGCCCAGACCATATAGCCGGGGATGCTGAACGATTCGCCGCGAAACGACAGCACGACATTTTCCGACAGGCCCCACAGCACGCCGATGAAGCAGGTGAGCAGCAAAGCCGATTGCAGCAGGCCGGCGCCGAGGTCGGTCGAGAGATCGGCGAGATGGTTGGCGTCCTCATGCACCCGCTGGTCCGGGTTGACGCCGATGGCGCCGGCGCCGGCGATGCGGAAGGCGCGGCCCGGCGCCAGCCATTGCCCGATCAGGTCGCGCGTCAGCCCCTCGCGCAGCTTCATCTTCATGGTGAGGTTGAGCCGCTTCTCCGCGACATTCAGCGCCAGCAGCGTCCCGGCGATGAAAAGATAGAGCAGGAGCTGATGGCCGAAGGCGTCGAGATTTTTTTCGGAGAGCGCGTCGTAAAACGCCTTGGTCCAGGTGTTCAGGCGAATCTGCATGAAGGTGGTGGCGCCGACCACGATGCACAGCGCGGCGGTCAGCCCCAGCAGCGCCCGGCGCTGCGGCGACGCGCCGAGCGCGCGCGCAAGGCCCCGCGCCAGCGCGACGAAATCCGCCTCCGCGACATCGGCGCCTTCCGGTTTGGCCATCATATTCACCTTCGCAAATTCCGGCCAAGCTTATAACATGCGGGCGGAAAGACGGTATCCGCTCATGACCGGCGATTTTGTCGAAACCCTGCTTGCAACCATGACCCTCGCCGAAAAACTGGGCCAGATGACCATGTCGTCGGCCGGCGGCGCGACGACCGGGCCGGTGCGCGGCGAGACGACCACCGAAAGCATCGGCAAAGGCGAGGTCGGCGCGCTGCTCAACATCTGGGGCAAGGCGACGACCGAAGGGTTTCAGAAACTCGCGGTGGAGGAGACCCGCCTCGGCATCCCCCTGCTGTTCGGCTGCGACGTTTTACACGGCCACAACACCGTTTTTCCCATTCCGCTCGCCGAGGCCGGCCTGTTCGATCCCGACATCTGGGCGCGCACGGCGCGCGCGGCGGCGGGCGAGGCGGCGGCGGACGGCGCCGACCTCACCTTCGCGCCCATGCTCGACACCGCGCGCGATCCGCGCTGGGGCCGCATGGCCGAAGGTTTTGGCGAAGATCCGCTGTTGGGCGCGCGTTTCGCCGCCGCCAAGGTTTTGGGGTTTCAGGGCGAACTGTCGTCGCCCGCCTCGGTCGCCGCGACGGCGAAACATTTCGTCGGCGGCGGCGCCGCGCTGGCGGGGCGCGAATATGCCGCCGCCGACATTTCCGAGCGCGCGTTGCGCGAAACCTATCTGCCGCCGTTCCGCGCGGCGATCGAAGCCGGCTGCGCCGCTGTGATGGCGGCGTTCAACTCCGTGGCGGGCGTTCCCATGACGGCGCACGCCCAGCTGTTGCGCGGCTATCTGCGCCAGGAACTTGGCTTCGACGGCGTCATCATGAGCGATTACGCGGCCATTGAGGAGTTGATCGACCACGGCGTCGCCGCCGACCGCATCGAGGCCGCCGCGCTGGCGCTGAAGGCCGGCGTGGACCTGGACATGGTCAGCGGCGTCTATTTTTCCGCGCTGCCGGAGGCTGTCGCGCGAGGACTCGTGGCGATGGCGGATATTGACGCGGCGGCGCGGCGGGTTTTGAGGCTCAAACAAAAACTCGGCCTGTTCGACGATCCCTACCGCCGCATTCGGGCGCCCGCGCCGGCGCCGGACAAGGCTTTGGCCTTGCAGGCCGCGCGCGGCGCGATCACGCTGCTCGCCAATGACGGCATCCTGCCGCTCGACGAAAAAATCCGCGCCATCGCCGTGATCGGCCCGCTGGCGGATGCGCGGGAGGAAATGGTCGGGCCGTGGACGCTGGCCGCCGACCCCAGCCAATGCGTCAGCATTCTGGACGGCCTGCGCGCCGCGCTGCCGGGTTGCGACATCCGCCATGCCCCCGGCGTCAGCATCAGGGGCGACGACGAAAGCGGCATCGCAAGAGCGCAAGAAATTTGCACCGGCGCCGATGTGGTGATTCTTTGCGTCGGCGAGGCCGCCAACATGAGCGGCGAGGCGTCGAGCCGCGCCCATCCCGGCTTGCCCGGCGCCCAGCGCCAGCTTGCCGAAGCCGTGCTGGCGAGCGGGCGCCCGGTCATCGCGCTGCTGTCGTCGGGCCGTCCGCTGATCGTTCCCTGGCTCGCGGAGAGGGCGCGCGCGCTGGTCGCGACCTGGTTCCTCGGCGCGGCGGCGGGACAGGCCATCGCCGAAGTTTTGACGGGGCGCGTCAATCCCACCGGGCGCCTGCCGGTGACATGGCCGCGCGCGGTCGGGCAGATCCCGATCTTTTTCGCCGAACGCCCGGCCTCGCGCCCGCTGAAACCGGACGATCCCTTCACCAGCAAATATATCGACACGCCCAATGACCCGCAGTTTCCCTTCGGCCACGGCCTGTCCTACGCGATGGTCGCACTGAACAACCTCCGCCTCGGCCAAACCGAATTCCGCGCCGGCGACACGATCCGCGTCGAGGTCGAGGCGCAAAACCTGTCCGACCGCGCGACGCTCGAAACCATTTTCCTGTTCGCGCGCGACCGTGTCGCGTCGGTGGCGCCGCCGCTGCTGGAGCTGAAGGACTGGATGAAGGTGGACCTGTCGCCGGGAGAAAAGAAAACCGTGGTTTTCACCCTCGCGGCGGAAGCCTTGTCCTGCCTCGGTCCCGATTTCGCGCCGCGCCTGGAGCCGGGCGATTTCGACATTTCGGTTGGCCTCAGCGCCGACCGGCGCAAGCTGCTATCGGCGCGCATCCTCTGCGGGCATTCCGGATGATGCGCCAGAGCGTTTTCCAGCGAAGTGGATGCCGGTTCGCGTTAAGAAAACGCGTAAAAACAAAAAACTAGAGCCCCGATCCGATTCAATCGGATCGGAATAGGCTCGAGAAAGGGAACCCAACAGCCTGCTGGAACGTCGTGCCAATAGCTATATCCAATGGCGAAACGCCGGGTGCGGCGCGCCAGTGCGAAGGAAATTGTCATGACGCATGTGCTGATCATCGGCGCCAGCAAGGGGATCGGGCTGGAAGCGACCCGTCAGGCCCTCCAGGCCGGCCACCACGTGCGCGCCCTGGCGCGCTCCGCGACCGGGATCACGCTCTCGGACGCCAATCTCGAAAAGGTTCAAGGCGATGCGTTGAAGGCGGCGGATGTGGAAGCTGCTGTCGCCGGGGCGGACGTGGTGATCCAGACCCTGGGCGTCGCCGTGGGAGACTTGTTCAAGCCCGTCAGCCTGTTCTCGGACGCGACCCGCGTGCTGGTCGCGGCGATGGCGGCCAAGGGCGTCAAGCGTCTGATCAGCGTCACCGGTTTCGGCGCGGGCGACAGCCGCGCCAGCATCGGCTTTTTGCAGCAATTGCCGTTCAAGCTCTTCCTCGGCCGCGCCTACGATGACAAGGGCGTGCAGGAGGGGTTGATCAAGGACAGCGGACTCGACTGGACCATCGCGCGGCCCGGCATTCTGACCAACGGCCCGCGCACCGGCCGCTACCAGGTGCTCACCGAGCCATCGCAATGGCGCAACGGCATCATCTCGCGGGCGGACGTCGCCGACTTCCTGGTGCGACAGATCGAGGATCGGACCTACGTCGGTCAGGCTCCAGTCCTTGTCAACTGACGACCTTCAGGAGATCCCCATGGAGCCGGAGCTTGAGAAATCGACGGTGTATTTCGACGGCTCGTGTCCGCTGTGTCAGGCCGAGATCGGCTATTATCGCCGCGAGGATCAAGCCGGCGCGCTTTGCTTCGTCGATGTCTCCCAACCCGGCGCCGCGACGCCGGACGGAATGACCTGCCAGCGCGCGATGGCGAGATTTCATGTGCGCGCGCATGACGGGCGTGTTCTCTCCGGCGCGGCGGCCTTCGTCGAGGTCTGGAGCCGCCTGCCCAACTGGCGCTGGGCCGCGCGCGCCGCCGCGCTGCCGGGCGTGTTGCCCGCCCTGGAGTTGGGCTACCGGATGTTTCTTCCGGTGCGGCCGTTCATCTCCGGCATGGTTCGACGCATTTTGGCCTGGCGCGGTCGGGGCCAGAGCTAAACGCGCTTCACTTCCTCTTCTTCGGCGCGATCAAATCGGTGATCACGCCCTCATAAAGCTCCGCCGCGAGCCCAAGAGTTTCCGACAGCGTCGGATGCGGGTGGATGGTCAGGCCGATATCCTCGGCGTCCGCGCCCATTTCGATGGCGAGCGCGGCTTCGGAAATCAAGTCGCCGGCGCCCGGCCCGACAATGCCCACGCCGATCAACCGCTTGCTGTCCTCGTCGAACAGCACCTTGGTCAGGCCCTCGTCGCGGCCGAGCGCCAAGGCGCGACCCGAGGCCGCCCAGGGAAACACCGCCTTGCCGAAATTCAACCCCTTGGCCTTGGCCTCGGTCTCGGTGACGCCGACGAAAGCGACTTCCGGGTCGGTATAGGCCACGCCGGGAATCACCTTGGCGTCGAAGGCCGACTTGTGGCCGCAGGCCACTTCCGCCGCCACCTTGGCCTCATGCGTCGCCTTGTGCGCGAGCATCGGCTGTCCGACAATGTCGCCAATGGCGAAAATATGCGCCACATTGCTGCGCATCTGCTTGTCCACCGCAATAAACCCGCGCTCGTCCACGCTCACGCCAGCGTTTTCGACGGCGATCAGCTTGCCGTTGGGTTTCCTGCCCACCGCCACCAGAATCTTGTCGAACACGTCCTCGCGGGTCGCGCCGTCGGCGTCGAACGTGACGTGCAGGCCGTCGGTTTCGGGCTTGACCGCCGTGACCTTGGTTTTCAGCAGGATGGCCTCGACCTTCGTCGCCAGCCGCTTGAACAGCGGGGCCACCAAATCCTTGTCGGCGCCGGGAATGATCTGGTCCATCAGCTCGACAATGGTCACGCGCGACCCCAGCGCCGCATAGACCGTGGCCATTTCCAGCCCGATAATGCCGCCGCCGAGCACCAGCAGCTTTTGCGGAATATCCTCCAGCGCCAGCGCGCCGGTCGAGTCGATCACGCGAGGATCGTCGGGGATGAACGGCAGTTTGACCGGCTCCGAACCGGCGGCGATGATCGCCTTGTCGAAGGAAATTACCTTCTTCGACCCGTCCGCCGCCGTTACCTCCAGCGTGTTGGGTGAGGCGAAGGCGCCGAGGCCGGTGACGACCGTGACCTCGCGCTGTTTGGCCATGCCGGCAAGGCCGCCGGTCAGGCGCGCGATCACGCTGTCCTTCCAGCCGCGCAATTTTTCCAGATCGATGTCGGGCGCGCCGAAGGACACGCCATGCCCCGCCATTTCGGAGGCCTCATCGATCACCTTTGCCGCGTGCAAAAGCGCCTTTGACGGGATGCAGCCGACATTGAGGCAGACGCCGCCCAAAACGCTCCAGCGCTCGACCAGTAAAACCTTGGCGCCGAGATCGGCGGCGCGAAAGGCGGCGCTGTAGCCGCCGGGACCGGCGCCGAGCACCAAGACTTCGGCGTGCAGGTCGGCGGCGGTCCCGGCGGCTACAGCG
>NZ_NHSJ01000076.1 GCF_002937075.1 Rhodoblastus sphagnicola | reverse complement strand
CCCCGCCCTCTCCCCGCGATCGCGGGGAGAGGGAGCCAGCTTGCTTCCCGCACTCATGCCAATACCGCTAGAATCGTCTCGCACACGCCGTCGAGATTATTGAAAACGTCGTCATTGGTCACGCGCAGCAAGCGAAAACCCTTTTCGCGCAAAAAGGCTTCTCGCCGCCGGTCCGAAGCGATCTCGTCGTCGGTCGAATGAGTCGCGCCATCGATCTCGACAATGAGCCTGTGTTCGCGACAGAGGAAATCCGCGAAATAAGGCCCGATGTTCTCTTGTCGGACAAATTTGAATCCTGCCAACCGGCGCCCACCAGCCGGGACCACAATTTCTCTTCGGCTGATGTCGCGGCGCTTCGCAAATCTCGCGAACGCGACGATTCGAAACAGCGCGCGCCGCGCAAAAAGGATCAGTCCGCGCTCAACCCCTCGGGGCGCCCGACCACGGCGACGAGAAACCTGCCGTCGCCGAGCAGGCGCTTGGCCACGCGCCGCGCGTCCTCGACCGTCACCGCCTCGATTTCGGCGTTGCGGCGGTCGAGATAATCCGGCGCAAAACCCTCCTGCTGCAATTGCAGCAGATGGCCCGCGATCTTGTTGGACGTGTCGAAACGCAGCGCGTAGGAGCCGACCAGATATTTCTTCGCCTTGTCGAGTTCGTCGGCCGTCGGGCCTTCCGACGCCATGCGTTTTGCCTCTTCCGCGATCACGGCAAGCGATTCTGCCGCGCGCTCGTTCTTGGTCGAGGTGGCGCCGATCAGGCCCGACGAAGCTTTCGGCGTCGACAGCATGGAATAGACCGAATAGGTCAGGCCGCGCTTTTCGCGCACCTCCTGCCACAGCCGCGAGGTGAAGGAGCCGCCGCCCCAGATGTGGTTGACCACGGTCGCGGCGATGAAATCGGGATCGTGGCGGGACAGGCCGGGACGGCCGAAGCGGATGTTGGCCTGCGGCACGTCGAGATCGACGAGCACGCGCCGGCCGAGCCCGGCGATCCCGACCTCCGGCACAGGCGTCCGTGCGGATACAGCCGGCAAGCCGGCGAACAAGGCGTCGAGCTTGGTTGCAAGCGTGGCCGCGTCGATCGCGCCGACCACGGCGATCTTCAGCGCGTCGCGCGCCAGCAGGTTGTTGTGCGCGGCCACCAGATCGTCGCGGGTGACGGCGTCCACTTCGCCGAATTCGCCGCGCGGCGAGCGCGCATAGGGGTGATCGGGCCAGGCGGCGCGACGCCAGGCCTGCGCCGCCATGGCGTCCGGGTCTTTCGACTCGCGTTTCAGCACGGCGTTGATCTGGCCGCGCACGCGCTCCAGCGGTTCGGCGTCGAAACGCGGCGCGTTGAGCGCCAGCGTGACCAGTTCGAAAGCCTTGTCGAGATTGCGCGTCAGCGTCTGCATATGGCCGGCGAATTCGTCGCGGTCGGCGGAAAAATGCAGCCTGATGGCGTGCTCGTCGAGCGCGCGCTGAAAACGCTCGGAATCGAGATCGCCCGCGCCCTCGTCGAGCATGCCCGCGAGAATCGCGGCGGCGCCGGACTTGCCGCGCGGATCCTGCGCGGCGCCGCCCTCGAAGGAAAAGTCCAGCGCCACCAGCGGCACGGCATAGTCTTCCACCAGCCAGGCCTTGACCCCGGCCGGCGTGACGATCTTCTGGACGCGCGACGCGCGGGAGACATTTGCGGGTGCGTTCATTGTTATGTTCTCACGCGGCTTGTTCGACTTTGAGCAGATAGCCGGTGACGGCGCGCCGACGGTTCAGCCATTTGGCGGCCGCCGCGACATCTTCCGTTGTCACCGCCTCGATGCGTCGGCTCCAGCCCAGCACATCCTCGACCGCGCCGCCAATGGCCAGCGCCGCGCCGAACCAGCGCGCCAGCGCCATCTGGCTGTCCTGCGCATAGACCGCGTCGGCGATCAGCCGGGTGATGGCGCGATTGAGATCCTCGGCGGAAATTCCGTCGCGGAAGACCTCATTGAGCACATCGTCCATGCCGGCTTCGAGATCTTCCAGCGACACGCCCTCGACGGGAACGGCATAGACATAGAAGCGGCTGTCATCGAGCGCGGAGGCGTAATAATAGGCGCCGGCGGACACGGCGAGTTTGCGCTCCATCACCAGCCGGCGATAGATCAGGCTGGTCGGCCCGCCGCCGAGATAGTGCGACAGCACCTCAAGGGCTTCGGCCTCGCCGGGGGCGGCGGTGCGCTGCGACGGGGCGAGATAGATGCGCTCGAAACTCGGCTGCTCCACCTTTTCGTCGGCGAGTTTGACGGTTCGCTCGGCGCGGGGTTCGGGTTCGCGCGGCCGGTCGCGGCGCGGCGGCTCGCCGCGCGCGGGAATCTTGCCGTAAGTCTCGCGCGCGAGCTGTTCGACTTCCTCCGGCTCGACATCGCCGGCCACAACGAGAATGGCGTTCTCTGGCGTATAGAAGCGCCGGTAATAGTCGAGCGCGTCCTGCCGGTTCAACGTCTCGATCTCGTGGCTCCAGCCGATGATCGGCACGCCATAGGCGTGATGGGTGAACAAAGCGGCGTTGAGCGCCTCGTCGAGTTGGGCGCTCGGGTCGGCTTCCGTGCGCATGCGGCGTTCTTCCATCACCACGTCGCGCTCGGGCAGAACCACCTCGTCCGACAGGGTGAGGTTGGTCATACGGTCGGATTCATAGTCCATCATCACGCCGAGATGCTCGCGGGCGATGCGCTGGAAATAGGCGGTGAAATCGTAGGAGGTGAAGGCGTTCTCCTGGCCGCCGAGTTCGGCGACGAGGTGGGAGAATTCGCCGGGCTTGCGGTTGTGGGTGCCCTTGAACATCAGATGTTCGAGGAAATGCGCGATGCCGCTCTTGCCGCGCGGATCGTCGGCCGAGCCGTTGCGATACCAGACCATGTGCGTGACCACGGGCGCGCGATGGTCGGGGATCACCACGACCTCCATGCCGTTGTCGAGCCGGAAGGCGTTCACTTTCGGCCCGGCGTGCGCGCCCTCTGCCTCCTCCAACGCTTCATGGGGCGGGGAGGGCAACGACGGACTGACGGTCACGGGCGAAATCCTGGAGTGTGAGGCGAAGGTGGGCTTCAGCCAATATAGGCGGCGAAAGCCGGAGCGACAGCCCCGGCTTGCAAAATTCTTGCCTGGACAGCGCCGTCAGAACCAGTTGAACCAGCCCTTCTTGCCTTCGTCCTGCTCGGTGAAGCCGGACACCTTGCCGTCGGCGCCCTGGACTTTTTCGGTGTAGCCGGGCGGCGGCCGGGTCAATGCTTCCGCGCTGGGCGGGCGTTGTGTCAGGCGCTCGTCCACCGGGCGCGGCGGCGGCAGCGCGTCGCGGTTCTGCGGAACGACGATCTTCGGACGCTCGGAATAATCCGGGACGCGCTCATCGCCGCCGCCGAGGCCGATCGCGCCCGTGGCCCGGTCGAACCAGCCGGACGGGGAGGGCGCCGGGGCCGGAGGTGGCGGCGGAGGCGGCGCGACGGGCGCTGGCGTGGGCGCGGCGGTCCCATGCTTGCGGTCGGGCTTGGCGGGTCTGTCGGGCTTTGCGGGCGCGGTCACCGTGACCGGCGGCAGGTTGCCGGCGGGCGCCTCCTGCTTGTCCTTGTCGCCCAAGCCCAGGGCGCTGGTCGCGCGATCGAACAAGGAAGGCTCGGCGGGCGCTGGGGCCTGCGCCTGCGCCAGAAAACTGCGGGGATCGGGCTGCTGGGAAGGTTCAAGCGCGCTCGAATCGAACAGGCGGTTGAGCAGGAATTTTTTGGGCATGCCGTTGGGAAGGGTTTCTTCCTCCGGCTCGGCCGGTTCGGCCGCCGCGCCGGCGCCGCCCTGGCCGCCCTGGGCGCCTTGGCCGCCTTGGCCGCCTTGGCTATCGCTGGCGCGCGCCGGACTCATGAGGCGGTTGATCAGGGACTGCCTCGGCATTTGGTGTCCGAACGCCGATTGCGGTTCAGGCGCGGCCTCCTGCACGACGACCGGCGCAATGGCGGCGGGCGCCGGATCGACGACGGCTTCCTTCGGCTTGGGCGCGGGCTTGTGTTTGGCCACATGCTTTTTCGCGGCGACCGGCTTGGGCGCCGCCGCTTCGACCGCCGGCTGGGCGCCCGCCGTGTCAAACAGCGACTCTTCCGCCCGCGCGGGGGCCGAAAGCAACGCCGCCGCGCACAGCGGCGCGGCCATCAAGGCGCTGATCCCATTGCTCCTGGCCATGTACAATCCTCAAAATTCCGCCGCGATCCCTCACGGATCGCTTACCGTTGCTTCTTGGCGAATTTTCGGCAAGGAAGCTTATGGCGCAACCGGCGCTTTACTCGTGAGAGACTCATATATCAGCAGCACGGCGCCGGCAAATATCGCGACATCCGCGACATTGAACACATAATTGGCCAGAGGTCCGGCCCAGAACGGCGTGTGGAAATAGAGAAAATCCGCCACGGCGCCGTGGGTCAGCCGATCCAGCGCATTGCCGAGCGCGCCGCCGATCAGGCAGCCGAATGCGGCGGCGCTGACGGTGGTTTTCGTCCGCCACAGCAGGAAACCGATGAACAGCGAGGCGGCGATGGACAGGCCGGCGAGCGCATAGCGCCCGAAATCGCTGTCGGAGCGCAGCAGCGTATAGGCGACGCCGCGATTCCAGCTCATGGTCAGGTCGAGAAACGGGGTCAGTTTTATGCGCGGGGCGTCCGGGCTGTCGAGCAGGCCGATCGCCCAAAGTTTTGACGCCTGGTCGGCGGCGAACACCGCCGCCGCCAGAGCGAAGCCGGCGAGCCGGCGGTTCAAGCCGATACGCCCGCCGCGCGCAATTCGCGCAGGGCCTGGGCGTCGCGCGGCGTGACGTCGGGAAATTCCGGATCGGCGCCGACGTCAGGCGAAATGCGCCAGGAACGCGCGCATTTGCGCCCCCGCGCGCGGCGGCTGACCACGCCGACGCCAGGGGTATCAGGCAAGGTGAATGCCCCCTCCGGCGCCGCGCCTGAAAACACCTCGATGTGCGAGGTGATGCAGATATCGGCGAAATCAACGCCTTCCAACGCCGCGCGCAGGGAATCGTCCGCGATGAAGACTTGCGGATCGGCTTCGAGCGAGGCGCCGATGGTTTTATTGGCGCGTTCGATCTCCAGCGCGCCGGTGACGACGGCGCGGATGCGGCGCACGGCCTTCCATTTGGCGGCCAGGGTTTCGTCGCGACCGCTTTCCAGTCCGCTCGGGAATTCCAGGAGATGAACCGAAGCGTCCGCCGGCCGGAAGGCGAGCCAGGCCTCTTCCGCCGTGAAGACCAGGATGGGCGCGAGCCATTTCAGCAGCGCGTCGCACAGGATATCGATGGTGGTCAGCGCCGCCTTGCGGGTGATGCTGGACGGCGGATCGCAATAGAGGCCGTCCTTGCGGATGTCGAAATAGAAGGCGGAGAGATCGCCGGTCATGAAGGCGGTCAGCGTCGCCACCACCTTCTTGTAGTCGAAGGCCGCATAGGCCTCGCGCACCTGCGCGTCCACTTCGGCCAGCCGGTGCAGCATATAGCGCTCCAGCTCCGGCATGTTTTCACGCGCAACGGCCTGCGCCGCGTCAAAATGCGCGAGCGCGCCGAGCATCCAGCGCAAGGTGTTGCGCAGCTTGCGATAAGTCTCGGAGAAAGTGGCGAGGATCTCCTTGCCGATGCGCAGGTCGTCGGAATAGTCGGAAGCCGCCACCCACAGGCGTAAAATATCGGCGCCGGCGTCCTTGATCACCGTCTGCGGGGCGACGACATTGCCCAGCGACTTGGACATTTTGCGGCCCTTCTCATCCAGCACGAAGCCGTGGGTCAGGACGGAATCATAGGGCGCGCGTCCCCGCGTGCCGCAGCTTTCGAGCAGGCTGGAATGGAACCAGCCGCGATGCTGGTCCGAGCCTTCGAGATACATCACCTCGTCCGGCCCGCCGTCGTGGCGGCGCCTGATTCCCGCCAGCGTCGGGAAATGTTTGGCGTCTTCCAGCGTGAAGGCGTGGGTCGAGCCGGAGTCGAACCAGACGTCGAGCACGTCGTCGATCTTTTCGTAATCGGCGGGGTCGTAGTCCGGCGCGAGAAAACGTTCGGCGGCGCCCGCCTTGTACCAGGCGTCGGCGCCTTCCTCCGCGAAGGCTTGGACGATGCGGGCGTTGACCTTGTCGTCCACCAGAATGTCGTGGCCGCCCTTTTTCACGAACACCGCGATCGGCACGCCCCAGGCGCGCTGGCGCGACACCACCCAGTCCGGGCGGTTGGCGATCATGCCGGTGATACGGTTTTCGCCGGCGGCGGGAACCCATCTGGTCCGGGTGATTTCTTCCAGCGCGATTTCGCGCAGAGTCGCGCCATTGCTCGCCGCGCCGGACAGACTGAACGGCTTGTCCATCGCGATGAACCATTGCGGCGTATTGCGGAAGATCACCGGCTTCTTCGAGCGCCAGCTGTGCGGATAGGAGTGCTTCAGCCGCCCGCGCGCCAGCAGCGCGCCCGCCGCGATCAGGGCGTCCATCACGCGGGCGTTGGCGTCGCCCTTGTTCCCCTTGTCGTCGATGACGCGCGCGCCTTCAAAACCGGGGACTTCCTTGGTGTAGAAACCATCGGCGTCCACGGTGTAGGGGATGCGGGCGTCGATGCCGCGCTCAAGCAGCAGGCGGCCCGACGCCATCCAGATGTCAAAATCCTCGCGGCCGTGGCCCGGCGCGGTATGGACGAAGCCGGCGCCGGCGTCGTCGGTGACATGGTCGCCGTCGAGCAGCGGCACGCCGAAGGTGTAACCGAGGTTTTTGAGCGGATGGTCGCAGGTGAGACCGGCGAGTTCGCTGGCGGGAACCTCGCGGATTTTTTCGAAGCCTTCGACCTTGAAGGTCTTGAGCACGTCTTCCGCGAGCTTGTCGGCGAGGATGAATTCGTCGCCGGGCTTGGCCCAATTGCCGTCGGGCGCCGCGATCACGCGGTACAGGCTGTAGGCGATCCGGCGCGAATAGGAAATGGCGCGGTTGCCGGGGAGCGTCCAGGGCGTGGTGGTCCAGATCACCACGCGCGCTTCGGAGCCGCGCACCGGGAAGGCGACGAACACCCAATCCGACGTGTGGTCCTCATATTCCACTTCCGCTTCGGCCAGCGCGGTCTTTTCCACCACCGACCACATCACCGGCTTGGAGCCGCGATAGAGCAGGCCGTTGGCGGCGAATTTCAGGATTTCGGCGGCGATGATGCTCTCGGCGGCGTAATCCATGGTGGCGTAACGGCCGTCCCACTCGCCGGATACCCCGAGCCGCTTGAACTCCTCACGCTGGATGTTCAGCCAGTTTTGCGCAAAAGCGCGGCACTCCTGGCGGAATTCCACCACGGGCACTTCGTCCTTGTTGCGCCCCTTGGCCCGATATTGCTCCTCGATTTTCCATTCGATCGGCAGGCCGTGGCAGTCCCAGCCCGGAACGTAATTGGCGTCCTTGCCGCTCATGCGCTGCGAACGCACGACGATGTCTTTCAAGATCTTGTTGAGCGCATGGCCGATGTGGATGTTGCCATTGGCGTAGGGCGGGCCGTCATGCAGCACGAATTTCGGCTTGCCGGCGCCGTTACAGCGAAATTTCGCGGTGAGGCCGGTCTGCTCCCAATGGGCCAGAAGCTCCGGCTCCTTTTTCGGCAGGCCGGCGCGCATGGGGAAGGCGGTTTTCGGCAGATAGAGCGTGGCGGAATAATCGGGGCCGGTCTTTTCGGGCGTCTTTTCGGACATGGGGCGTCTCGCGGCGAGGAGGGTCTATCGGACAGGCTTCATCCCGGCGCGCGCGGAAGATTCAGGCGCGAACCGGGCCGATAATTCGCCGGATGTGTATGGAGCGGAACGACATGGCCGCCTTTTAACATAAAAGCCGCCGCTGATAAGAGCGGCGGCTGATTTTTGTTGCCGGGGCGGCGATGACGTCTGAAGGCCTATTTCGTTTTGGCGTTCGTCGGAGCTGGTGAAGCAGGTTGCGCCGGGCGAAACGGCCCCGGCGCGGGAGGACGCGGGCTGTTCGCGGAAGGACCGGGGTTTTGCCCGCCTTTGCGACGATAGCCTTCCCTCAACGGTGCAATAAAGCCCGCCCCGTCCGCTCTGGTTTGAAATTGTTCCGAGGACCAGCTGTGTTTCACGTCACTCGCCTTGGTCATTCGATGTCCTTTCGGCGTCGGGAAACTCAATATGGATGTTTGCCTGCTCTCGCGCAAGATAGAGCATCGGCCGCCGGTAAAGCTCGTTGCCGTCGAAATCGTAAACAATGACGTTCTGGAGCAGAAGCTCCCGTAATTGTCCGGACTCGGAAAACAACCTGACGTAACCGCAGTAGACGACGCGCTCGGAAAAATCGCGAAAATAAACCCACTCGACGCCGACCGAATTCGAATTGAAGACAAAATCCCAAACGTCCTCGTCGCCAAAGCGTTTCGTCAGACCGATCTTTTGAAACACACGCGTCAGAAACTTTCGGTTTTCAGCATAAACGAACACGATTCCGCAAAAGAGCGCGATCAATGTCGCCCACAGAATTTCCGGCAAGATCGCCGAATCCAGCAATTTCTTGCCGTCTTGATCGAGCGCGAGAATGTTCAGCGGCAATCCGATCAGCCGGTAAATCAGCATCAGGATGATGTAGGAAACAACCCCGAACAAAAACGCGTTCAAAATCAGATCGAATTGGCTTCGCTGTTTTTTCGCGCCGTATTTCGTATGAATTTTCATCCAGAGGAAGCCGGGCAGAAAAATGACCGCGAGTTCAAAGAAAAGGCTCGAAACGCTCAAATTCATCGGCGCGGCCTGAAAATCACGAAGAAAAAAATCGGCGCAATTGCGCCGACGGTCATGCGAAACAAAGCCCGCCCCCGAACCAAAGCCGGGGACGGGCTAGATCATTAGTGCGCCATCGCCTTGACGATGCTCTCGACCACCTTCTTGGCGTCGCCAAACAACATCATGGTGTTGTCCTTGAAGAACAGTTCGTTCTCGACGCCGGCATAGCCCGAGGACATGCCGCGCTTGATGAACATGACCGTCTTGGCCTTTTCGACGTCGAGGATCGGCATGCCGTAGATCGGCGAGGCCTTGTCGGTCTTGGCGGCCGGGTTGGTGACGTCATTGGCGCCGATCACGAAGGCCACGTCGGCCTGCGCGAATTCGGAATTGATGTCCTCCAGTTCGAACACTTCGTCATAGGGGACATTGGCTTCCGCCAGCAGCACGTTCATGTGTCCGGGCATGCGGCCCGCCACCGGATGGATGGCGTATTTGACCTCGACGCCCTCCGCCTTCAGCAGGTCAGCCATTTCGCGCAAGGCGTGCTGGGCCTGCGCCACCGCCATGCCATAGCCGGGCACGATGATGACTTTCGAGGAGTTCTGAAGGATGTAGGCCGCGTCGTCGGCCGAGCCCTTCTTGACCGGGCGGGTTTCCGTCGCGCCGCTGGCCGCCGCCGTATCCTCGCCGCCGAAGCCGCCGAGAATGACCGCGATGAAGCTGCGGTTCATGCCCTTGCACATGATGTAGGACAGGATCGCGCCCGACGAGCCCACCAGCGCGCCGGTGATGATCAGCGCCATATTGCCCAGCGTAAAACCGATGCCGGCCGCCGCCCAACCCGAATAGGAATTGAGCATGGAGACGACCACGGGCATGTCGGCGCCGCCGATCGGGATGATCAGCAGCACGCCCAGCGCCAGCGCGATCAGCACGATCGCCCAGAACATGACGACGCTGCCCGACAGGAAGAAGCCCAGCATGAACAAGGCAAGGCCGGCGGCCAGCATGGTGTTGATGGTATGGCGCTGCGGCAGCAGGATCGGCTTGCCCGCCATCCGGCCGTCAAGCTTGAGGAAGGCGATGACCGAACCGGTGAAGGTGATGGCGCCGATGGCCGCGCCGAGCGACATTTCGATCAGGCTGGCGGCGTGAATGTCGCCGGGAATGCCGATGCCGAAAGCCTGCGGCGCGAACAAAGCGGCGCCGGCGACCAGCACGGCGGCGAGGCCGACCAGCGAATGGAAGAACGCCACCAGTTGCGGCATCTTGGTCATTTCGACCTTGCGCGCCAGATAGGCGCCGAAGCCGCCGCCAATGCCGAGGCCCAGCACGAGCAGCACGAAGCCAAGAAAACTGGACGGCGGGCGCAGGGCGAGCGTCGTGACGATCGCGATGGCCATGCCGATCATGCCGAAGCGATTGCCTTGGCGCGAGGTGGTCGGATGCGACAGGCCGCGCAGGGCCAGGATGAACAGGACGCCGGAGACGAGGTACAGCAGGGCTGCGAGATTGGCCATGAACTCAGCCCTTCTTCTTGTACATGGCGAGCATGCGCTCGGTGACGAGGAAGCCGCCAAAGATGTTGACCGAGGCGAGGATCAGGGCGACGAAGCCAAAACCCTGCGCCCAGCCGGAGCCGTCCTGCTGGGAGTCAACGAGATCGACGCCGACCGCGAGCAGCGCGCCGACCACGATGACCGAGGAAATCGCGTTGGTCACCGACATCAGCGGCGTGTGCAGGGCCGGGGTCACCGACCACACCACGTAATAGCCGACGAACACGGCCAGCACGAAAATCGCCAGACGGAAGATGAAGGGGTCGATGGCGCCGCCGCTGACGGCATGCGCCGTCGCCGCCATCTGGTCGGCGTAGTTCTGGGCGGCGTCAGCCGCGCTGCGCAGGGCCTGCGCGGCGGTTTGCGCGTGGTCCGCCACGGTTTGGGGGTCGTTTGCCATAAGGCTTTCTCCAGCAAATCAAAGGGGGGCGGGGATCAGCCCGCGAAATTCGGATGGATCACGGCGCCGCCCCTGGTGAGCAGCGTGGCCTTGATCAGTTCGTCTTCCTCGTTGACGACAATGGCTTTTTTCTCCTTGTCGATCATGGTTTCGAGGAAGGCGAGCAGGTTCTTGGCGTAGAGCTGCGAGGCCGTGGCCGACAGCGCGCTCGCAATGTTCAGCGAGCCGACGACCCTCACGCCATTGGCGCTGACGACGATTTCGCCGGGCTTGGTCAATTCGCAATTGCCGCCGCGCTCGGCCGCGATATCGACGATGACGGAACCGGGGCGCATGGAGGCGACCATATCGGCCGTGATCAGTCTTGGCGCGGGACGGCCGGGAATGAGCGCGGTGGTGATGACGATGTCCTGCTTGGCGATGTGGGAAGCGGTCAGCTCCGCCTGTTTCGCCTGATATTCCTTGGACATTTCCTTGGCGTAGCCGCCGGCGGTCTGCGCCTGCTTGAACTCGTCGTCCTCGACGGCCAGGAACTTGCCGCCGAGCGATTCGACCTGCTCCTTGGTGGCCGGCCGCACGTCGGTCGCCGTGACCACGGCGCCGAGACGCTTGGCCGTGGCTATGGCCTGAAGGCCCGCGACGCCGACGCCCATGATGAAGACTTTCGCGGCGGGCACGGTGCCGGCGGCGGTCATCATCATCGGCAGGACGCGATGGAACTCGTTGGCGCCCTCGATCACCGAGCGATAGCCGGCGAGATTGGCCTGGGACGACAAGACGTCCATCGACTGCGCGCGGGTGATGCGCGGCATCAGCTCCATGGCGAAGGCGCGCACGCCGGCGCCGGCCAGCGCCTTGAGCAGGCGCTCCTGGCCGTAGGGCTCCATGATGGACAGGACCAGGGCGTCGGGAGCGACGCCGACGAGCGCCTGCGGCTCGGGACGGCGCACGGTCAGGACGACATCGGCGCCCGCGACGGTCGCCGAGGCGTCGCCGACGATTTTCGCGCCGGCCTTCTCGAAATCGGCGTCGGTGATGCCGGCTTTCGCGCCGGCGCCCTTCTGGACCACGACCTCGGCCCCGAAGGAAACATATTTCTTGACGGTGTCGGGGGTCGCCGCGACGCGCCCTTCGAGGGCGCGGGTTTCGGCGGGAACGGCAATACGCATGAATAACTCCGAATGAGCCCGCCGTGAGGCGGGTCTGGACGATTCCGCAGGGGACGGGTCAGTGCGTGTGACGGGCGTCGGACGGGAAAAAGACGGGCGCTTTCGCCTCCCGATCCGCCGATGGGGCGAACGGATCGATCGACCTGGGTGGCGCCGTCATTATCCTCTCCTTCAGCAAAACATTCGTGTCGCGGGCGCCTTGCCAGCGCATTTTCTTCCCACGAAAGCGACGCAACGCCACTGCCATGGGGAAAGAGGAATTGATATAGAACTTTTTGTCTTTGGCAAAGGTTTTGCCGCGCGCTCAAGGCTCAGCCCTGCGCTTCGGACGGCGTCCATCCGACTTGCGCCAGAAGAGCCTGCTGGCGTTTCGCCATGGACTCGACCGAGAAATCGGTCAGCGCTTCCTCGAACAGGCGATGAAAATTCAGCCGCGCGCGCAGGTGCAGGAAGGCGCCGCTCAGTCCAAGGGCGGCGCGATGCATGAACACGAATTCGCGGGGAAGGCGCACTGGGCCAAATTGCCGCAGGCGCCGGCGCACCTCCTGCGCCTCGCCGCGACCATAGCTGCCAACCGCGACTTCGTCGGCGACCGCGCGTTCGCGGTCCTCCAGCAGCGGACCGAGCAGGAACCGCGCCCAAACCGTCAGCGCGTCGATCAGGTCGGCGTTCAGGTTCCGAAAACCCCAGGCCTCGTAAGCTCCGGCTATGGCGTCGCGGTCGTCGGCGCGCAGGCCGCGGTAGAGCTGGATGACGCCGCCGACGACATCGGGCGGGAACACGCGGATGCAGCCATAGTCGAGCAGGTTGATCCCCGTGGCGTCGCCATCGCGGAAGACCGTGTAATTGCCGAGGTGCGGATCGCCGTGGATGACGCCAAAACGCGCGAAAGGCAGCCACCAGGCCATGAAAATCGCTCTTGCCGCGGCGTTGCGCTGCGCCAGATCGCCCGTATCCTTGAAGGCGAGCAGCTTTTCGCCCTCAAGCCAGGACATCGACAGCAGCCGCCCGGTGGACAGATCGTCGTGAACGGCGGGAACGCGGATGTCGGCGCGGTCGCGGAACATCACGCCGTAAAGCTTGGTGTTGTTGGCCTCGCGGCGATAATCGAGCTCCTCGCGCAGGCGCGCGGCCAGTTCGGCATAGGCGTCGCGGACGTCGACGGCGCCGTCCATCCGGCGCTGCAGCGAGAGCGCGAAATCGAGTTGGGCGAGGTCGGCTTCCACCGCCGAGGCCATGTCGGGATATTGCAGCTTGCAGGCGACCGCCGCGCCATCGAGCGTGGTGGCGCGATGCACTTGGCCGAGCGAGGCGGCGAAGGTCGGCTTGAGCTCGAAATCCTTGAAGCGCTTGCGCCAGTCCGGTCCGAGTTCGGCCGACATGCGCCGGGCGACGAAGCCGGCGCCCATCGGCGGCGCCTCGCTTTGCAACTCCGCCAGGGCTTCGGCGTAATCGTCGGGCAGAATCTCGGGAATGGTGGCGAGGAACTGCGCCGCTTTCATCAACGGGCCTTTCAAGCCGCCGAGCGCCGCCGCGAGTTTTTGCGGGTCGGCGTCGCGGCCTCCGCCGAACAGGCGTCCCGAGAGCATCCGGGCCGCCAGCCCCCCGGCCTGCGCGCCGACAGCGACATAGCGGGCGGCGCGGGCGCCGAAACGGTTGGCTTCGTCGTCGGTCATGGGGCGGTCCAGTTTTTGGCGAAGGGCGCGGCGTCTATAGACGGACTATCGGGTCGAGACCTTCATCGGCCGTAAACGCCAGTCAGCGTCGCCTTGGCCAGCGCGTTGGCGTTGACAAGAAAACCGGTCAGCGAGGCCGTGGCGTTCGGCGGCAGATCGAGCTTCGCCACCTTCAGCGCGTAGATGGTAAAGTTGTAATGGTGGGGCTTGTCGCCCTTGGGCGGGCAGGGGCCGCCATAGCCGGGCGCGCCGAAATCGGTGGCGATTTCCCTCGCGCCCGCAGGAACCGCCGCGCCCTGCGGCAGCGCATGGACGTTGGCCGGAATATCCACGGCGACCCAGTGCCAGAAGCCGGCGCCGCCGGTCGGGGCGTCGGGGTCGTGGACGAGCAAGGCGAAACTTTGCGTCCCCTCCGGCGCGCCGCTCCAGTCCAGCGCCGGCGAAAGATTGCCGCCCGCGCAACCGAAACCCTTGAACACGAATTTGTCCGCGATGGTCGCGCCGGGGGCGATGTCCGGGCTTTTCAGCTCAAGGGCGGCCGCGCTCCCGAGGCTGGCGGCAAACAGCAGGCTTGCGAAAATTCCCTGTTTCAAAGCCATCATCTTCTCCGCTCAAGGTCGCGCCAGCGCGGCGCGGATGAAAGTCTCGCAGGCCCGGGGCTGGGTCATCGGCAGGCCGTGGCCGCCGTCGATCATCGTCAAGGTCGCGTCGGGCGCGACAGCGCAGAAGGTTTCGCCTTGCGCCTTGGGGTCCAGCAGACGGTCGCTGGCGCCAAACAGAATGCTGACGGGGGTCGAAAGCGTTGCATAACGCGCCTGCATGGCGTCGAGTTCGCGCTGCTGCGCCGGAATCTCCAGCGCTCCCGCCAGCAGCGTATCGGCGCGGATCGGAAGCAGGCCGCCGGCGCTCGTCCAGAACTTGCGCGGAATGGATTCGGGCGCGAAACCCGGATGCATCGGCGAAGCCGCCCGCAAGACGGACAGCAGCGGTCCCAACAGCCAGGCGCTGAGCCAGCGCGACAGGCGCCCTTGCTCGGCCATGAGCTTGTAGAACGGGGAGGCCGAGAGGAATTGGGTGAAGGGCGCGATCAGCGCGAGGCCAGCGATTTTCGCGCTGTGATCGAGCGCCAGCGCCAGCGCGATGGCGCCGCCGAGCGAATGGCCGATTACGAGAGGCTTTTGCAGGCCGATCTTGTCGATGAAGGCGGCGAGCACAGCCGCATTCTCCGCGATGGTCGGGGCGCCCGCCGCCTGCGAATAGCCGCAGCCCGGCCGATCGACCAGAACCACGCGGCGTTCGGGAAACAGCGCGGCCAAGGCGTAGGAGAAATGGTTGAGCTGGCCGAGCCAGCCGTGGACGAACAGCAGCGGCGGGCCGTCCTGCCCCGGCTTGTCGCCGCTATCGACGTAATGCAGCCGCAAGCCCTCGACTTCAACGAACGAACCGACGGGCGGAACCAGCCGCTCGATCAGCTTCGCCAGCAGCAGGTTGAAGACGGCGAGGCCGGCGCAGGCGGCTGCGGTCCAGAGCAGGATGAGCCAGAGCAAAAAAAACATCACAGCTTTTCCAACTCGTCGATCATGCCCTCGATCATCGACAGGCCGATGGCCCAGAACGAGGGGTCGCGGGCGTCGAGGCCGAAGGGGGCCAGCAATTCGCTGTAATGTTTGGAGCCGCCGGCCGAAAGCAGGGCGAAATATTTCTCGACGAAGCCCGGCTCGGCGCGCTGGTACACGCCGTAGAGCGAATTCACCAGGCAGTCGCCGAAGGCATAGGCATAGACATAGAAGGGCGAATGAATGAAGTGCGGAATATAGGCCCAGTAGGTCTCGTAGCCCGGCCCAAATTCGATCGCCGGTCCCAGGCTTTCGCCCTGCACGCTCATCCAGAGATCGCAGATTTGCTCCGCCGTGAGTTCGCCGTTCCTGCGCTCCTCGTGCAATTTGCGTTCAAAGCTGTAGAAGGCGATCTGGCGGACCACCGTGTTGAGCATGTCCTCGACTTTCGAGGCCAGCATGGCCCGGCGCTCGGTCGGGTCTTTCGCCGCCGCCAGCAGGGCGCGGAAGGTCAGCATTTCGCCGAAGACGGACGCGGTCTCGGCCAGCGTCAGCGGCGTCGGCGCCATCAACGGTCCCTGCGGCGCCGCCAGCACCTGATGCACGCCGTGGCCCAACTCATGGGCCAGCGTCATGACGTCGCGCGGCTTGCCCTGGTAATTGAGCAGCACATAGGGGTGGACGCTCGGGCTGGTCGGATGGGCGAAGGCGCCGGGGGCCTTGCCGGGCCGCGCCGGCGCGTCGATCCAGCGGTCATCGAAGAATTTGCGCGCGATCTCCGCCATTTTTGGCGAGAAACCGGCATAGGCGCCCAAAACCGCGTCGCGCGCCTGCGCCCAGTTGTAATCGGTCCGGGGCGCGTCGGGCAGCGGCGCGTTGCGGTCCCAGTACATCAGTTTGTCCTTGCCGAACCAGCGCGCCTTCAACGCGTAATAGCGGTGCGACAGCCGCGGATAGGCGGCGCGCACCGCGCTCACCATGGCCTCGACCACCTCGCCTTCGACGCGATTGGACAGGTGCCGCGAATCCGCGACATCCTTGAAACCGCGCCACTGGTCGGAAATCGCCTTGTCCTTGGCCAGCACGTTGGAGACCAGGGCGAAAAGCCCGAGCTTGTCCTTCAGCGTCGCGCCGACCGCCTTGGCCGCGGCTTCGCGCAGCGCGGGATCGCGGTCCTGGAGCAGGTTCAGCGCCAGTTCGAGCGTCAGGTCCTTGCCGTCGATGGAAAAACTCAGCCCGGCTATGGTCTCGTCGAACAGCCGGTTCCAGGCGGAATGGCCGGTGACGGATTTTTCGTGGAACAATTGCTCGATGCGGTCTTCGAGCTGGTAGGGTTTTTCGCGCCGCAAATCCTCGATCCACGGCCGGTAATGATCGAGCGGCGGTTTCGCCAGCGCCGCCGTGAGCGATTCGTCGTCGAGCCGGTTCAGTTCGAGCTGGAAGAACAGCAGATCCGTCGAGGCGGTGGTGATCTTTTCCTGGGCGTCGCCGTAAAATTTGGCGCGGGCTGGATCGAGGGTATTCTCCGCATAGACGAGGCCCGCATAGGACATGATGCGGGTGATCAGATCGTCGATTTGCTCATAGGCCGCTATCGCCTCGAACAAGCCCGCGCCGCCTTCCGCGAGCAGCCCGGCCAGCTTGCCGCGATAATTTTCGGCAAAGCCGCGGCAATCCCGCGCGGCCTTGGCGAGATCGGCGGCATAGGCCGGCGAATCGAGGCCGGGATAGAGATCGTCGAGCCGCCAGACCGGCAGGTCGTCGGATTTCTGGGCTCCGGCGTCGCCGGGGGAGGAGAGAACGGCGGAGTGGAGGAGGGAGGCGTTGGTCTTCATATGGCGGGGAGGCTCGAAGGCTTGAGTCGCGGGGAAGGCTTGGGGCGCGGGTCGGATTCATATTGGTGCGTTTCGCGCTGGGATCAACCGTCTTCGCGCCATTAACATCGCATTTACCCTGATGCTCCAGCATAGGCGAAACGCGAAAGAGAAAAATGACTTCCACCGTTCTGATCGCCGACGATGATCCGGTCCAGCGCCGCCTGCTGGAAGCCATGGTGCGCCGGTTCGGATACGCGGTCGAGACGGTCGAGGGCGGCGAGGCCGCGCTTGACCGCCTGCAAGCGACCGACAGCCAACCCGTCGACCTGCTGATTCTCGACCTGGTCATGCCCGACCTCGACGGCATGGGCGTGCTCGGGCGCATGCGCGAACGCGGGATCTCCACGCCGGTGATCGTGCAGACCGCGCATGGTTCGATCGAAGCCGTGATCTCAGCCATGCGCGCCGGCGCGCTGGATTTCGTGGTCAAGCCGGTCGGCGCCGAGCGGCTGCAGATTTCGATCAAGAACGCGCTGCGATTCGATGCGCTGGAGGACGAAATCCGCCGCATCGGCCGCAAGGCCATGGGCGCCTTGACCTTCAAGGACATTTTCACCCGCTCGGAAGACATGATGCGGGCGGTGCGGCTGGGCGAACGCGCCGCCAAGTCGAACATTCCCGTCCTGATCGAAGGCGAATCAGGCGTCGGCAAGGAATTGATGGCCCGCGCCATCCAGGGCGGCTCCGACCGCAAGGGCAAGGCTTTCGTCACCGTCAATTGCGGCGCGCTGCCGCAAAATCTGGTCGAATCCATCCTGTTCGGCCACGAGAAAGGCGCCTTCACCGGCGCCACGGACAAGCACACCGGCAAGTTCGTCGAAGCCAATGGCGGAACGCTTTTCCTCGACGAAGTCGGCGAACTGCCGCTGGAAACGCAGGTGAAGCTGTTGCGCGCCTTGCAGGAAGGCGAGATCGATCCGGTCGGGGCGCGGAAATCGGTGCGCGTCGATGTGCGCCTGATCTCCGCCACCAACCAGAATCTGATCGAACTGGTCAAGAAGGGCGCATTCCGGGAAGATCTTTATTACCGGCTCAACGTTTTCCCGATCTCCATTCCGCCGCTGCGCAACCGCCGCGTCGACGTGCCCGATCTTGCGCGCCGGTTTCTCGCGCGTTTCGCGGCGGAGGAGGGCAAGCGCCTGCGCGGCCTGACCGCCGAGACGCTGGCGCTGCTTTCGACCTATGACTGGCCGGGCAATGTCCGCCAACTGGAAAACGCCCTTTTCCGCGCGGTGGTGTTGTCGGACGGCGACGAGCTGACGGTGGCGGAATTTCCGCAGATCGCCGCCCATGTCGAGGGGTTCGACGTGCGCGTGCCGCCCGCGCCGGCGCCGGTCGGCGCGGCCCACGCCCAGCGGGAAATCGTCCGGGTCGAGGTGCGCGACCCCAACGTGCTCAGGCTGCTCGACGAAAACGGCGACGTGCGCAAGCTGGACGCCTTGGAACAGGAAGTCATCCACTTCGCCCTGACGCACTACCGCGGACAGATGTCGGAAATGGCGCGCAAGCTCGGGATCGGGCGCTCGACCCTCTACCGCAAGATGAAGGATTATGGCCTCGCCGAGGAGAGTGGCGGCGGCGCCGACGATGCGCAAAAACTGCATGCCCGTGCTTGACGGGCATTGCATTTGATGCGCGATCGGCTCTTGATGGAGCTACGTCGGCTTCGTTTACACTTCCCCTCGGCGCTGACGCGAGGTTCACACATGCGATCGCCTGTCGAATTTTCGGCGTGCGCCAGGGCGGGGGTCCTCGGCAAGCGCGCCGTTCTTGCGCTTGCCGTCGTCCTGGCGGCTGGCGGAAACGGTCGCGGCCAGACGGCGGCGGCCAACGAACCAGCCGGCGCCGCGCCGCCTGCCGCCGAGAACGCCCTGGAAACCTACGGCCCGCTAAAACCCGAGGTCAACGCCGCGATCCGCGCGGCGTTGACCGGGGCGGCGCTACAAAACTTGTCGGCGGAGCAGCGCGCCGTGCTGCGCGCCGTGGACGCCTTTTACGCGGAAAACGGCGATGCGCCGGTGTTTTTCGACGCCGGCGGTTGGACGGCTCAGGCGCGCGGCGTGTTCGACCGGTTGCGGAGGGCGCCGGAGGACGGTCTCGATCTGCGCGCCTGGCGCATCTTTTCGCTCGACGCCGCGCCGACGCCCGCGCTCGCCGCCGGGGAAGTCGCGCTGGCGCAGGCCGTGGCGGCTTACGCCTTCCAGGCCAGCGGCGGCCGGATCGAGCCGGCGCGCATCAGCAAGCTGATCGGTCTGCGGCCGGACGTGGTTTCCGCGGCGAAAGCTCTGGAGGAGACTTTTCAGGCGGCCGACGCGGGCGCGCAACTCGCCTCCTATAATCCCCAGCAGCCCGGTTATCGCGCGTTGCGGGAAAAACTGGCCAGTTTGCGTGAAAGCCCGGGGTCGCTTCTCCTCGCCTCTCAGGAGTCCCCGAGAGAGTCGAAGCGGCGCGCGAGCGATGCGCGCTCGCCGGTCGCCGCCGCCGTGTCGAAGGCGGCGCAGGAAGCCAGCCTGCTGGCGAATATGGAAATGTGGCGCTGGATGCCGCGCGACCTCGGGACCGACCGGATCATGGTCAATGTGCCCGAATTCGCCGCGCGCCTCTATCGCGGCGAGACGCTGGTGGCGACCAACAAGATCGTCGTCGGCAAGCCGGAAACGCCGACGCCGCTGTTTTCGAACCGGGTGGAATATGTCGTCGTCAATCCGGCTTGGTATGTGCCGCAGAGCATCATCAAGAAAGAGATGATGGGTCGCTCCCTGAACGGCTATGACGTCGTCTGGGAAAACGGCCTCATGCACGTGAGGCAGCCGCCGGGCGAGCGCAACGCCCTGGGGCGGCTGAAGTTCATCTTCCCCAACAGCTATTCGGTCTATATGCACGACACGCCGGCGCGGCACTTGTTCGCGACCGCCCGGCGCGCCTACAGCCATGGCTGCATGCGCGTGGACCAGCCCTTGGCCTGGGCCGTCGCCCTGCTCGGCCCGCAAAATGGCTGGACCGAAAAGCGCATCGAGAAAATGTACGGCAAGAGCGAGCGCCGCGTCAATCTGCCCGCGCCGCTGCCCATCCACATCGGCTATTTCACCGAAGAAGTGGACGAGAACGGCCAGATTCACGCCTTCGACGACGTTTACGGCTATGCCGCCGAGGTGAAGAAGCGGCTTGGCCTGGGCGGATGAGGCCCGGCCGAGCCGGGCCTGTTCGCGTCACAGGTTTTTGGCGTTGCCCTTGAGGATGGTGTAGCGCTTGCCGTCGCCGTCCTCGTCGATGAAGGTCGCGACATCCCCGGCGACTTCCAGCTTGTAGCAGGTCTCTTGCTTCTCTCCGGGGAAGATGAAGCAGACGTTTTCGCCACGCAGGATCCATTTGCCCGTCGCGGTCTCGTCGTCATCGAGTTGCTTCACCGCGCCGCTCGGCGCGTAAAATTCGCTCAGGGGCAGGCCGTCGGAATCCTTGCCGGTGATGGTGTTGCCGACGAGCGCGCCCCAGGCTGCGGCGCCGGTAAGCTTTTGCGCTGGGGCGTTCGGCGCCGGAGCGGGAGGCGGCGCGGTCATTTGGGCGCTTGCGGGCGCGCTGATGGGGGCGGCCAGCGGCGGCGCGGCGCCGTCGGCTTCCGCCGTCACGTCGAAACGCGCGGAAATCAGCGCGGGATCCTTCATCTCCTGCAATTCCGCGAGCTTGGGCGCCGGCGCCTTGGCGGCGAGCGCCAGGGTGAGGCTCTTGCCGTTGGCGATGAATTTCAGCAGGCCCCGCGACAGCGTCGCCGCCGCCGGAATGTTCGGCGCCAGCATGGGCGCCTGCGCCGCGATCATGCTCCATTCCGCCCTGACCGCGTCCGGCGCCTGATTCTTCGAAAGGGCGGTCAGCGCGACAGCCTTGTCCAGCGCGCCGGCGTTGACCAGTTTGAGCGTGAGCGCCTGGACCTCGGCGGCCTGGACGGCGGCTGTCCGGGCGGCGACGTCGCTGCCGAAGGCGGCCTTGTCGATCCCGCCGAACCGGCCGCTCAGGCCGATCGACCCGAGCTTGGCGAAGTCGATGGAATAATCGTCGAGCGTGAACGTCCTGTTCGCCGCCTGATAGGCGCCGGAGAATTTCAAGGTCGCCTCGACCTTGTCATAGCCGAGCGCCGTCAGGGTGGCGCCGGCTTGCGAGGCCTTGGGCATGGCAATGCTCAAGCCATTGGCGACGAAAGACGATTTTCCCGGCGCGTCGCCGTCGAAGCTCTGCTCGGCCTCGGCTGAATTCAGATGGATCCTGATCAGATTGCCGCCGTCCGCCCCCGCCGGCGTGTTCTTGTCCGGCGTGCTCATATCGAAGCCGCTCCAGGCGGCGTGGGTGATCCGAACGCTGATGGCGGCGGGTTCGCCGCTCCTGATCGCCTCGGCCAGATGCTGGATCCGCACGCCGTCGATGGTGACGGCCTGGCTCTTCAGGGTGACGGCGGAGCCGCCGGTGTCGCCGGGAATGTCGGCGTCGATACCGCCGAGGCTCAGATGCGCGATCGCGCCCTGGTCGACGCCCTCGCCGTTGAAATCGCGGAACACGACGGACCCCGGCTTGTCCGAGGTCATCACGGCCTCGTTCGCGGTGACGCGCGCGGCCTTGAGCTTGCCGAGCATGTCGGCGACGGCGTCGCGCGGCAGCGCGCCGGAGAACAGTTTGGTCGCCTCCTCGGCCGATATGTTGGCGTCCTTGAACTCGATATGTTTGAACGTGAGCTTGCTGACGTCGCTGGTCGGCAGCGAGACATTGTCGAGCGCGATGTCGGCGGCGCGCGCCAGCGAGGGCGCGAGGGCGGCCAGCAAGGCGAGGCTGGCGAAACGGTGCGAGCGGAAGCTGATCATCGGCGATCCTTGATTCGGGCCGGTCGGTCCGGGCTGAGTCGGGCGATCTTAGAAGTTTTGCGCGGGCGGCGTCAAAACCCGCGCGGAGCCGAAATTCCCTGGGCGTGGCGTTTTCGCCGCAAATGGTGTAGACAATGCGGCCGAAACGAAGCGTTAACGAATTTCCTTAATGGTCCGAAAAAGTTGAACGCGCGTGAGCGCAGGCGAGCCGGTTGGGAGCGCGATTGATCTTGGCAAACCTCAAGGCGGGCTTTTTTCGGGTCCATTTCAGGCAAGCCGGGCGCGGCGGGGCTTCCTTGTGGCGGCGCGGCGGGATCAAGGCTCTCGCGGCGCTTATCGCCCTTTCCGCCTCGCTTGCTCCCAATGCTCTGGAATCCGCCGCCGCCAACGGCGACACCCGCACGCTCTTTCTCTATCATTCGCACAGCAAGGAAAGCATTGCCGCGACCTTTCGGGTCAACGGGCATTACGACGCCGAGACGCTGGAGAAGCTGAACTGGTTCCTGCGCGACTGGCGCAACGACGAGCCGACTCACATGGACCCCCGGCTGTTCGACGTGCTGTGGGAGGCCTATCGCTCCGCCGACCGCATGGGGCCGGACGATCCGGTCATCGTCGTCTCGGCCTATCGCTGCCCGGCCACCAACGCCATGCTGCGGCGCCGCTCGCGGGCCGTGGCGGAACATTCGCAGCACATGCTCGGCAAGGCGATGGACACCACCATGCCCTCGATGTCGATGGAGAAGCTGCGCGAGATCGGCATGCGCATGCAGCGCGGCGGCGTCGGTTATTATCCCCGCGCCAACACGCCCTTCGTGCATCTCGACGTCGGCGGCGTCCGGCACTGGCCGCGCATGACCTACGACCAGTTGGCCCGATTGTTTCCCGACGGCAAGACCGTGCATATCGCCAGCAACGGCAAGCTGCTTCCCGGTTATGAAGAGGCGCGCGCCGACATTCTGGCGCGCGGCGGCGAGGCCATCACGGTCGCCGAGGCCCAGAATACCGGCGGCCTGCGCGGCTTTTTCGCCTCCCTGTTCGGCGGAAGCGGCGGCGAGGACGAGGAGGAGGCGCGGCAAAGCGTTCCGCCGGTCCAGCCGACCCGCGTCGCCGGCCGCAACCCCCGCGGGCGGCAAATGGCCGACGGCGGCGAGGACGAGGGCGGCGAAGTCTCGCAACTCGAACCGCAGCGCCGCCTGATGGCCAAGGCCGAGACCGACCTGCCGCGCGGCGAAACTTTTATGGGCGCGCCGCCGGCGCCTGCCCCGGCCCCGCCCGAGGCCGCTCCACCGCCCGCGCCGGCCAGGCTCGAACCGGCCAGGCTCGAACCGGCCAAATCGGAGCCGGTGAAGTCGGATTCAGCCAAGCCCGAACCGCTCGACGATCAGGCCGCCAGCGACGCGCCCGAAAAAACGCATCCGCTCGACGCCGCGCCGCCGCCGCCCCGGCGTCCGGCCGCGCTCGAGCCTGAAGTCGTCGCCGATGCGCCTCTGCCGCCGCCGAGGCCCGTGGGATTGGCCGCGCTGCCGTCCGTCATCACCCATGGCGAAAAGGACGCGAAACAGCACGCTCCCGCCGCCGCCAATCCGGCGCTCGCCTACGCCACGCCGCCTGATTCGTCCCGCCGGGAGACGACCGAAGGCGCGCCGCCGCTTCCGCCGAACAGGGAGGCGAAAAA
>NZ_NHSJ01000075.1 GCF_002937075.1 Rhodoblastus sphagnicola | reverse complement strand
TCTGTGTTTCGACGCCTTTCCGGGCCTCGCCGCGCTGTGGTCTCCGCCCCGGCGCGCCATCGTCCGGCCCGCCGACTCGCTGCGCCTGCCCGGCGGCGGGCTTGAGCGCGGCGCGGCCGAAGCCATCCTCGACCGCGATTTCGAGCGCCATCTCGACCTCTGCGACGCCCAACCGGTCGGCGCCGGCCGCCGGCCCGCCTTCCCCGCCGCGCTGTCCGAACTGTTCGCCCACGGCCTCGCCCATTCGCTGGAATTGCGCGACGGCGCGGAGACGCAGGCGGTCATCGTCGGCGTCGCCATTGGCCGGGTTTTCACCGTGGAGGGGTTTTTCGCCCGCGACCGCGCGTCCTTCGCGCGCGCCGTGGCGGCGCTGGCGCGGCATCTGGCGGGGCTGAATTTCTCGGCGGTGGATTTCCGCGCGCCGTCGCCGCAGATCTATGGCCTGCCGATCGAACTGATCAGCCGGGAAGGATTTTTGGCGCTGCTGGCCCAGCCGGGAGGCGCGCGGGCGGGCCGCTGGCGCAAGCCGGCGCCTGAAAAGGCGCCGGACCCGATGGAGCGTCAGCGGGCGGCGTGAACGGAGCGCCTGTGGACGAACGCGTTCGGGGTGACGGGGCCTCTTCCTTCTCCCCTTGCGGGAGAAGGTGTCGCGCGTGAGCGCGACGGATGAGGGGTTCGTTCCTTGCGATGTAGACGATTCACTTGCTTCGTCAATCCACTTGCCGCAGCGAAATCCGCGCGCGACGCCGCCAGAATGGCGCGGCCAGCGCCGCAAAGCCGACCGTCGCCCGCAGGCCGCTGATCATGTCCGGCTCCGCGCCGGTCTCAGCCGGATTAGCCGGCGCGTCCGCGCCGAACGTCACCGACCCCTCGGCGCCAAACGCGGCATTGGCGAAAAGGCCAAACGTGGCGAGCGCGCTCGCCAAGATTTCTTGTGTTTTCATCGCGGCCATCTCAGCCTCCGATTACACCACTTTATTATGCCCCTTTTGCGCGAAACACGCAACGCATGGTTAAGTCCCGGTTAATTTTTTCTGTGGAGCAGCGCGACGTAAAAGCCATCGACATCGTGGCGCGCCGGGGTCAACCGCAGGCCCGGCCCATGCGACGAGGCGGCGGCGTCCAGCCCCTCAATCCCGGCCAGCGCCAGGCTGTCGGCCGCATTTTCACAATAAAAATCCGCATGGTCCACGAGGAAGGCGGCGAGCCTGTCCTCGTTCTCCTCGCACAGCGGCGAGCAGGTGACATAGGCCAGCCGCCCGCCGGGCTTCACATAACGGGCGCCCCGCGCCAAAACTTCGTCCTGCGCCTTCTGCCTCTGCTCCAGCGCGCCCGGCCGCGTGCGCCATTTGGCGTCGGGATTGCGCCGCCAGGTTCCGACCCCGGTGCAGGGCGCGTCGATCGCCACGAGATCGCATTGGCCGACGAGATCGGCGACCGGGTCGGCCTTGCCGCGCGGCGCCCGCACGGTGACGTTTCTGGCGCCGGAGCGCTCCAGGCGCGGGAAAATGGGGGTGAGGCGGCGGCCGTCGGAATCGGTGGCGAACAATTCGCCCTGGTTGTCCATGCTCGCCGCCAGCGCCAGCGTCTTGCCGCCGCCGCCCGCGCACAGATCCAGCGCTTTTTCGCCCGGCGCGGCGCGGCACAGCGCGGCCGCGATCTGCGAGCCCTCGTCCTGAACCTCCACCATGCCCCGCGCGTAAGCCGGCTCGGCGTCGAGCGCGGCGCCGCGCCCGGCCGACCCTTGCGCGATGCGCAGGCCCAACGGGGCGAAACGACAGGTTTGCGCGTCGAGATGGGCGAGTTCGGCCAGCATTTCCGGCCGAGTCGCTTTCAGCGCGTTCACCCGCAGGTCGAGCGGGGCGCGCGTCGCGAGGCCCCTGCCCTCCGCGACCGCGTCCGCGCCAAAGGCGCGCGCGAAATGCGGCTCCAGCCATTCGGGATAGTCGCCGAGCACCCAGTCCGGGGCGCCGGAAAGGTCTCGCGCGAAAAGGTTGGCGCGCTCCTCGTCGCTCAGAGGCGCGGGCGCATGGCCGACGCCGGAAAAATGACTTTCGATCTCCTCGTTGGTCATGTCGCGCGCGAACACCAGCGCCCCGATCATTTCCGCCCTGGGGGTCTCGGATTTCATGATGTAGCGCGCGCAGGCGCGGCGGCGCAAAGCGTCATAGACCAGCGAGGCGATGCCGGCGCGGTCCTTGGAGCCGGCGAAACGGTGCGACAGCCCCCAGTCCTTCAGCGCGTCGGAGGCCGGGCGGCGGCGGATCTCCAGATCGCCGAGGATTTCGATGGCGGCGGATATGCGGGCGGAAGGGTGCATGCGAAGGAGCGCTCGAAAGGAAGGGAGGCCTGTCTTTTCACGAAGCCGCTCCGTGCGCAACTCTTGGCGCAACGCCTGTCGCGGCCGGCCGAAACCGTTCACCCTCGGCGGCAAAGGCGGCTTGCCTTGAGCGCGGCGACAGCGCAAATTGCGCCGGGGCGACAAGAACAACCGCTCCGCCTTTTCGAAGGAGTTGCCTGATGCGTCTCATTCGCTTCCTGTTGCTCGCCATCATGTTCGGCGTCGCGGTTCCGGCCCTGACCCCCCAATCCGTCCAGGCCGCGCCGGTCGCCGCCTTATCCCTCGCCAACCAGACCGCCGCGCCAGATCTCACCGAGAAGACCCGGCTCTATTGCTACAACCGCTACACCGGCCGGTTCCTGCACTGGGGTCCGTGCTACCGCCGGCATCATTACTATCGGCGGCATTACTATTATCGCCCGCACTACTGGCATCGCCGCCACTGGCATCGCCACTATTACTGGTGATCGGCGCATCGCCTGACGTCTGCGCCGCCGGCATTTCCGGCGGCGTCTTTTGGCGCAGACTGGCTGATGTCAGCGGTTGATGTAGTCGAAATTGCAGGTCTGTCCGACCCGCAGCGACAGCGCCTGCGGCGGGCCCATGGCGAGCAGCCGGCGCAGCATTTTTCGCGCGCGCGCGTTGAACGGCGCGCGCAGGCTGTAGGACAGGAGTTTCGACACGGCCATCAGCCGCCAGGCCCAATAACCGTCGTTCTTGCGGATGACATAGAACAGCGACAGGTCGGATTCCGGCTTGGTATCGGAGAGGGCGCTGACGCTGCCCTGGCCGAGATGTCGATAGGACGCGCCGGGAAAGAACACGACGCGCCAGCCGTTGGCGCGCAAGCGGTGGCAGACGTCCATTTCCTCGTAGAACAGGAAAATCGTGGGGTCGAAGCCTCCGCATTGGGCGAAGGCCTCGCGGCGGAACATCATGAAGGCGCCAAAGAGGTAATCGACATCGGCGGGCGCGGCCGCCGAAAGCGCGTGCTTGCGGCGCGGTTTCAGCCGGGTGAGAAAACTTTCGTTGAAGCCGACGGAGCGCACCGGCGCGCCCGCTTCCGACAATTGCTGCGCGCCGATGACGCCGATGTCGGGATGATCTTGCAGATGCGCGATCAGCGGCGAAAAGCAGTCGTCGTCGAATTGCGTGTCGCTGTTGACCAAGGCGATGAATTTCCCGGCGGAATAATTCAGCGCCGTCATGCAGCCGAGGCCGAAGCCGCCGTTGATGCAACTGCGGACCAGCAGGAGTTCGGGCGCGTCCAGTTGCGCCACGGCGGCGCGCAGCGCTTCGAATTTTTCGTTTTCCGAGCAGTTGTCCACGACCACGATTCTGAAGGCGCCGGGCAGGCCCTCGCGCAAAACCCGCAGCGCCGAGGACAGGCAGCGCGCCGTCAGTTCCGGCGTGTTGTAATGCACGATGGCCACGGTGAGCGTTTCGTCGCCGGCCGCCGAGATGGTCATGAACCGCACTCCGGAGTTAAGAGGGCAAGAGTGTTTTTCGCGCGAAGCTTCATCGCGCGGCGCAGTCAATCCGCGCCCCGAGGATCGAGGTGGAACCACGGTTCGGGCGACGAACCCGGCTCGCACAGGGAGTCGATGGCGGCCTTCAGGCGATCCGTTTCGAGATCGCCCTCGCTGGCGTTGAGAAACCGATAGTCCTGCCCGCGATTGCGCGCCAGAAAATACATCCATGGCCGCAGATGCGGCTCGTTGGACAAATGCCGGTTGATTTCGAGCACCTTGAGGGAGCGCCGGCCGAAGAGCAGATTGGTCAGCGCCGCGCCATGGGCGGCGATGACCGCATCGGCGTTGTGGAACAGTTCGGCCTGCTGAAGGAAATCGTGATCCTCCGGATATACAGGCGTGAAGCCGCGCGATTCGGCCTGGGCCATCACCCGGCCCGCCTCCGCGTCGCCCAGCCTTTGCTTATCGCGCCGCGCGATCAACAGCCGTCGCGGCGAGGCCGGGTTGACGCGCAGCCGCGCCCGGAGCGGTTCAAACGCCCGGTCGAAGGCGGGAAGGCACGTGACCAGCGTGTCTTCGGCCTGATCGAGGAACAAGCCATAGCCGCGCCGGAAACTGTAGATGCCCGGCTTGAGCCGCAGGATGCGGTCGGACATGCCCGACAGGTCGAGCGTCTGCTCCCAGGTCCGGCGCGACATGCCCATGCGCCAGCGCTTGGTGGACTCGCGGTAGTCCGGAACGACGATGTCGGCGTCGAAACCGGCGATGCGTCTGGCCAGAAGCGCGCGGGCGACGCCGAAGCACAGCCAGTGATAATAATTGCCCCAGGCGCAATCGACCGAGGTGAACACATCCCGGTCGAGCGGAATGGCGCTCCGCCGCAACTCTTCCGGGCTGGGGACCGGCGTGCGATCGTGACGGAACATGCGGAATTTGTCGAGCAGCGCGCCCGTGCGATCGATGAGCACGCCATCCTGGCGGGGACCGATCCAGAGATAGCCGTCCTCGACCATGCCGAGCTTGAGCGTCAGCCGGTTCGGCAGCCGTCCCTGTGCGAAACATGCGGTCAGCAGGGCGCTGGATTGGCCGGGATAGGCAGGGACGACATGCCGGCCGGGATCGACCTCCACATCGAATTCATCCATCTCGACGAGGCGATGGACCGACGAAAACGCATCGGTGACGCGCGGCGACGGGCGCTTGCGAAACAACACTACTTCCACTCCCGCGTTCAAGAGGCCCAGGGCAGCATGTCCGTGCTCTTGTCGGTAAGCCAAGGCTGGCGCGCGTGCAACTTGCCGCCGTTGACGATGATCTCGTATTTTTCCAGATAGCCGCGCGCCATCGCCATCGCGTTGAAATTTTCGCGCGCATAATCGTGGCAGCGGCGGGGATCGAAGGCGTTGGCCTCGACCGCCGCGACGAGTTCCGCTTGCGAAGTCGAGACGAAGCCGACGTCCTCGACGACCAGTTCCCGCAACGAGCCATAGGGCGTGGAAAACACCGGGCAGCCGAAATACAGGCTCTCGATCACCACCAGACCGAACGGCTCGGTCCAGCGCACGGGATAGATCAGGCCGCGCGAGCCGTTGAGCAGCCGGGCTTTTTCCGCGCCGCCGACCATGCCGTGAAAGCCTATGCCCGGCCAGGGCGTGAAGCGGAAGCCGCGCTTGAAATTGAGCCGATGGCCGCCCAGAACTTCGAGCCGCGCATTCGCCGCGCGGGCGATGTCGATGGCGCCGCGCACATTCTTTTCCGGCGCCGCCGCCTTGGCGAGAAAATGATAATAGGCCCGCTTTTCGGTGAAATCGACCGGGCCATAGGCGTCCCAGTCGAGGCCGTTGTAGACATACTGATCGGAATTGTGCCGCGCCGCCTGATCCTTCGAGATGAACACCGTGTTGAGGAAGCGATGGGTCGGCGCCGTGGTGGCGTTGCCATGCTCCGTCATGATGTAAGGCAGGTCGAAATCATTGTCGGCGTCGAAGTCCGGCAGGGTCTGGACATGAACGATATCGACATTGCGCGGAATCTGCTGAAACAGCGGCTTTTTCCGATCGAGCGGGCGCACGTCGGCGAAATCGCACCGCGAGCCCGGCCGCACCAGGAAGGTCACCTTGTGGCCGAGCTTCGTCAGCGCCTTGCCAAGGTCGAAAACCACGCGCTCGGTGCCGCCATAGGCGAAGACGGGGATGACGGCATTGTGGACGAGCAGAATGTGCATAAAATAATCCAGACCCTTGAAAACACTACACGCTTTCACCCTTTCTATCCGCCCAAGTCAATCAGCGCGGCGGTTTCTCCAGTTTGATTTTCGTTTCGCGCGCTGATTTCCTTCTCCTTGGGTCGCCTTGATGCGCGTGGGAACGGCCGCGCCGCGCTTTCGCGCCAAATGACGGCCCTCAGTCGGACAGCTCAAACTTGACATGAGGCAATGCGCCGGAAAACTCTTCGCGCTTGGTAGCCAAAGCCTGCTCTCGTTCGGCAAGCATTGCACAAGACGTAAAGCGATCGCCATGCATATTCTTTCCCTGACCTCGACGCCGCCGCGATTTCAATATCTGCCGCGGTTTTTTGCGAACCTGATGAGGCAGCGGGCGAAACCGGATCGGATCGAACTCAACATTCCCATTAATTACAGACGCTTCCAGGGCGAAGCGCCGACCCTGCCCGGTCTTCCGGACTACGTCAATGTCATGCGTGTAGACGATGATTTAGGCCCGGCGACAAAAGTCTTGCCGACTGCGGCGCGGTGGCGCGACAGAAATCCATTCATTGTGTTTTGCGACGATGACCAATTTTACGACAAGGACTGGTTCGGCCGCTTGGTTGAACTCAGTCGGCGACGGCCCGCGGACGCCATTTGCGAACAGGGCGGTTTTTTGTCGAGTGGAAGCCACTTGCGTCGGCGGCCCAGCGCAATCGAACGTCTGCGCGAGATCAAGAACCTCAAATACCGATTGAAAAGACTGGCGACTTTTCTTGGTTTGGCCGACAGCCGCCGGCAATTCGAACAGAGCGGCTACGTCGACTTGTTGCACGGCTACGGTGGCGTTTGCATCCGCCCAAACCAGTTTCCCGCCGAAGCATGGTCCATACCGCCCAATATGTTTACTGAGGATGATTTCTGGCTGTCCGGTATGTTGAACTTGAACAATGTGGGCATATGGTTGAATGCCGAGAGTAAAAAACCGTCGGTGTTCCGCGCCTCATCCAAAAAAGATCCGCTGATGCAAATCAACAGCGCCGAACATCGCTGCGCTGAATACATGATGCAGACTTATGGCGTTTGGGCTTAAAATGCGTTGACGAGAACCTGCGCGCCCCAGTGGACGCTGAAGACAGACGTCCGTTCACAGCGGAAACCCTGCGCGAGAAGAGTCGCGGCGAGCGTGCGGTTGAACCAGCCATGGCCGACCAGCAGGCTCGGCGCGTCAGCGATGAGAAGTTGCGCGGCCCGCCGCGCGCGAAGCCGCAACGCCTCGCGTTGCGCGGACGCGCCAGCCGACCAGTTTTCGCGCCCGCGCGAAGCCGCGCACCAGACGGCCAGCGGCCAGCGTCCGGGCAGATCAGGCGCGACCATCGACTCTTCGCCAAAGACCGGATCGAACAGCCAATCGCCCTCGGGCGCGAGCCGCAAGGCGGACTCTTTTGCGCGCGGCATAGTGCTGGCGAACAGGCGCACGCCCTTGCAAAGCGCCGCCACCCGCGCAGGCGGATCGCCCGGCGCGAGGCCGGATTGTTCATAGGCCGCGCAAAAAGCGGTGAAACCGGCGCTGTCGGGCAAAAAAGGCCGGTCGCAAGCGACCGGCCCGTGTCTCACCAGAACGATCCGCCTCACAGCCCCGTCGGGTAGTTCGGGCTTTCCCGCGTGATCGCGACGTCATGGACGTGGCTTTCGCGCAGGCCCGCGCCGGTGATGCGCACGAAGCGCGCCCGCTGCTGGAACTCGTCGATATTGGGCGCGCCGACATAGCCCATGGCGGCGCGCAACCCGCCGGCGAGCTGGTGCAGGATCGGGCCGACCGGGCCGCGATAAGGCACCTGCCCTTCAATGCCCTCCGGCACCAGTTTTAGCGCGTCGCGCACGTCCTGCTGGAAATAGCGGTCGGCCGAGCCGCGCGCCATAGCGCCGACCGAACCCATGCCGCGATAGCTCTTGAACGAGCGGCCCTGGTAGAGGAACACCTCGCCCGGCGCTTCCTCGGTGCCGGCGAGCAGCGAGCCGATCATCACCACCTCGGCGCCCGCCGCTATGGCCTTGGCGAGATCGCCGGAATATTTGATGCCGCCGTCGGCGATCACCGGCACGCCGGCCTTCTTGCCTTCGCTGGCCGCCTCCATCACCGCCGTAAGCTGCGGCACGCCGACGCCCGCGACAATGCGGGTGGTGCAGATCGAGCCGGGGCCGATGCCGACCTTGATCGCGTCGGCGCCGGCGTCAATGAGCGCCTTGGCCCCCTCGGCGGTGGCGATATTGCCAGCGATCACGCCGACGCTGTTGGAGATTTTCTTGATCCGCGTCACCTGATCGAGCACGCTCTGCGAGTGACCATGCGCCGTGTCGATCACGATGCAATCCACCCCGGCGTCGATCAGCAGTTGCGCCCGCTCGAACCCCTTGTCGCCGACGGTGGAGGCGGCGGCGACGCGCAGGCGGCCGGCCGCGTCCTTGGCGGCGGCGGGATACTGGGTGGCCTTTTCCATGTCCTTGACGGTGACGAGGCCGACGCAGCGATAGTCATCGTCCACCACCAGCAGCTTTTCGATGCGGTGCTGGTGCAGCAGGCGGCGCGCCTCCTCCTTGGTGGACCCCTCGCGCGTGACGATGAGCTTCTTGGTCATCAGCTCGCAAACCGGCTGCGCCGGGTTTTCGGCGAAGCGCACGTCGCGGTTGGTGAGAATGCCGACCAGCTTGCCCGGAAAACCTTCCGGTCCGCGTTCGATGACGGGAATGCCTGAAATCGAATGGTGGCTCATCAGGGCGAGAGCGTCGGCCAGGGTCTCGTCGGGGAAAATGGTGATGGGATTGACCACCATGCCGCTTTCATAGCGCTTGACCTTGCGCACTTCCTCGGCCTGCAATTCCGGATCGAGGTTGCGGTGGATCACGCCGAGGCCGCCAGCCTGCGCCATGGCGATGGCGAGACGAGCTTCCGTGACCGTATCCATGGCCGAGGAAATAATCGGCAAATTCAAGATGATGTCGCGCGTCAGGCGGGTCTTGATGGACACGCCGGAGGGCATGACTTCCGAATGCCCCGGTCGCAACAGCACGTCATCGAACGTCAAGGCTTCGGTCAGAAGGGGATGAGTCAAGGCCAGCTCCGGTTATGTTTTCGGGCGCCTTACCCTTGGGAAAGGTCGGTCGGCGCCGGGAAAGGTGAGTTGGCGCGTGCTCATAGCATTTCGGACGCCGCAAACCAAGTGCGCGGGACAAATTTGGGCGTGTTTCTTGCAAAATGGCCCCGCCGGGCTACACAGAAGCCGTGTCTCCGTCCGGATGAAGCCTTGCGCCCTTTCCTCACGCCGCTGATCGTCGCCTGCGCCCTGTTCATGGAGAATCTGGACTCGACCATCGTGTCCACCTCCCTGCCCGCCATCGCCAGCGACCTGCACCAGGACCCGATCGCGCTCAAACTCTCCATGACCTCCTACCTGCTGGCGCAGGCCGTGTTCATCCCCGCCTCCGGCTGGGTGGCGGACCGCTTCGGCGCCCGCACCGTTTTTCGCGCGGCGATCCTGGTCTTCACGATCGGCTCGATCCTGTGCGGCCTGTCGAGCACCCTGCCCCAGTTCGTCGCCGCCCGAATCGTGCAGGGCTGCGGCGGCGCGATGATGGCGCCGGTCGGCCGCCTCGCCCTGATGCGCTCGGTCGAGCGCAGCGATCTGGTGCGCGCCCTGGCCTGGCTCACCATTCCCGCGCTGATCGGCCCCATGCTCGGCCCGCCGGTGGGCGGCTTCATCTCCACCTATTTCCACTGGCGCTGGAATTTCTGGATCAACGTCCCCATCGGGATGTTGGGCATAACCCTTGTCAGCCTCTACATCGGCGAGTTCCGCGAGGAAAACCCGACGCCTTTTGACACGCGCGGCTTTGTTCTCTCCGGCCTCGGCCTGTCCAGCGTGATCTTCGGCCTGACCGTGCTGGGACGCGGCTTCCTGCCGCTTGCGGCGATTGTGGCGCTGATCCTGTTCGGGCTGATCTGCCTCGCCCTTTATGTCCGCCACGCCAGAACGGCGCCAAGTCCGATCCTCGATCTGACCCTGTTCCGCATAAAAACCTACCGCGCCAGCGTGATCGGCGGCTCGCTGTTTCGCATCGGCGTCGGCGCCACGCCGTTCCTGCTGCCCTTGCTGCTGCAACTCGGCTTCGGCATGACGCCGTTCCAGTCGGGCCTCACCACCTTCGTCGCCACCGCCGGCGCGCTGATCATGAAGGCGACGGCGGCAAGCGCCCTGCAAAAATTCGGTTTTCGCACGGTGCTCCTGATCAACGGCCTGATTTCGAGCCTGCTGCTGGCCGCCATCGGCCTGTTTGGCGTGGCGACGCCGCAGGCCGCGCTGATGGCCGTGCTGTTCGCGGGCGGCTTTTTCCGCTCCCTGCAATTCACCGCGATCAACGCCTTGGCCTATGCCGATATCGACGCCGCGCGTTTGAGCAAGGCCACCAGTTTCTACGCCGTGGCGCAGCAACTCGCCCTTTCAGCCGGCGTCACCTTCGCGGCGGCGGCTCTGGAGATCGCCCGCGCATTGTCCGGCGGCGCGCTGGGGGCGAAGGAATTTCCGCCGGCCTTTTTCACCGTCGCCCTGATCTCCGCGACGTCGCTGCTGGTCTTTCTGCCGCTGGCGCGCGACGCGGGGTCAAAACTTTCGGGCCACGGCGGCGAGGCGGAGGTCACCAAGCCGGATCCGGCCTGACGACATGTGTCCTTTCCGCCACAAGCGCCCGGATTCAAGGTCCCTCCGTATTTATAAGGATAGGTCGGGCACAGGTGCGGACTTAAGCTTGACGCAAGTTACGTGGACGCATTCCTTCAACGCTTTGCTGCAACAGCAGGAGACACTCTCATGTTGAAACGTCTCGCTCCCGCACTTATCGCGCTTGTCGCCGGCCCGGCGCTCGCGGCCGATCTTCCCAGCACCAAGGCCGCCCCGGTCTTTGTCCCGCCGGTCGTGGCTTACGACTGGACCGGCCTCTACATCGGCGCCGATGTCGGCGGCGCCTGGGCCGAAGGCCGCTACTCCTCCCTTCCGGGCTCCGTCAGCGTGAACGGCGATTCGATCCTGGGCGGCGGCTTCATCGGCTATAACAAGCAGTATGGCCAGTTCGTCCTCGGCCTCGAAGGCGACGTGCAGGGCCTCGGAATCGACAAGACAGTCGGCGTGCTGCGCGTCCAGCAGAACCTGCTGGCCGCCATCAACGGCCGACTCGGCGTCGCCTTCGACCGCATCCTGGTCTACGCCATCGGCGGCGTGGGCTTCTCCGACACCAAGTTCTGGAACAACGGGCCGTCCTATACCGACAGCGACGTCGGCTTCGACATTGGCGGCGGCGTCGAATACGCCTACCTGCCGGACTGGACCCTGCGCGCCGAATATCGCTATTACGATTTCGGCAAGACGAACAAGACCACGCTCGCCGGCGCCAATTTCGGCTTCGAGAAGACCGACAACACGGTTCGCGTCGGCGTCGCCTACAAGTTCGGCGTGCCTGCCGCGATTCCGGTCGTGGCCAAATACTGATCCCGATCCGGGCAATCGAACACGCAAGCCTCCGCGACACTGGAGCATGATCCCAAAAAGTGGACACCGTTTTTTGGAAAAGATCATGCTAAAACAAAGAGTCTAGAGCGTGATACGTTTCCGTGGGAACGCATCACGCTCTAGTCGCGGAGGTTTTTTTATTTCGGCGCGTCTTCTTTAGCCGCGTCTTCGCCTCGCGCGCCGCGAAACCCCGTGGCCAGAACGTAAAGCTCGGACGAATCGGCGCGGCTCGCCTGTGGCTTGACGTGGCGCACCACGGAAAAGTCGCGCTTGAGCTGGGTGACCAACGCGCCGGTTTCGCCGCCCTGGAACAGCTTGCACAGGAAATACCCGCCCGGCGTCAACACTTCGCCGGCGAAGGCCGCCGCCAGTTCGCCGAGATGCACGATGCGCAAATGGTCGGTGGGCTTGTGCCCGGTGGTGTTGCCGGCCATGTCGGAAATCACGCCATCGGCCGCGCCGCCGAGCTTGGATTTCAGCCAAACCGGCGCCTCGTCGGCCATGAAGTCCTGCACCGCGAAGACGACGCCCGGAATCGGCTCGATGTCGAGCAGGTCGAGGCCGACGACACAGCCCTTGCCCTCGACCGACTTGACCTTTTTCGCCGCCACCTGCGACCAGCCGCCCGGCGCCGCGCCGAGATCGACGATGCGCTGGCCGGGCTTGAGCAAATGGTATTTCTCGTCGATCTCGACCAGCTTGAACGCCGCGCGGGAGCGATACCCCTCGCGCTTGGCGCGGGCGACATAGGGATCGTTGAGCTGGCGCGACAGCCAGAGGTTGGAGGAGAGCGTGCGCTTGCGCGCGGTTTTCACGCGGGTTTTCAGGCCGCGTCCGCCCTCGCCGCCCCCCGATCCGCCGGAAGATTTGGTCAAGTGTCTGAGTCTTTCACGCGAAGGATTTGTCAGCCCGCATCAATTCCAGAAGCATGCCTTCGCGCAAGCCCCTATCCGCGATTCGGACGCGCTCGGAGGGAAAACAGCGGCGAATGCCTTCGAGAATGGCGCAGCCGGCGAGAACAAGATCGGCGCGATCCGGCCCGATGCAGGCGTTGCGCGCGCGCTCCGCGAAGGTCATCGCGCGCAGCTTCATCATCACCGCGTCGATTTCGGCGTGCGACATCCACAGGCCATCGACGCGGCGCCGATCGTAGCGCGCCAGATTGAGGTGGACGCCGGCGAGCGTGGTGACTGTGCCGGAGGTGCCGAGCAGATGGAAGCGGTTGCAGCGCTCCTCCTTGGCGGATCGGGCGAGGAACTGCTGCAATTCGGAGACGACCAGCTCGGTCATGGCCGTGAATTGGTGAAAACTGACTTCGGCGCCGCCGAACCTTTCCGCCAGCGTCACCACGCCAAGATGGAGCGAGGTCCAGTGGCGCACCTGCGCATCCAATTGCTCGTTCCTTGCGCCGTGTTTCGGCGAGAGCCAGACGATTTCCGACGAGCCGCCGCCGATATCGAACAGCAGCACGCTCTTGGCCCGCGAATCGGCCAGCGCCGCGCAACCGGTCGCGGCCAGCCGCGCCTCGGTCTCGCGGCCGATGATCTCCAGTTCAAGACCGGTCTCCTCGCGCACACGGACGACAAATTCCTCGCCGTTTTCGGCGGCGCGACAGGCTTCGGTGGCGATCAGCCGGGCGCGCGAGACGTCGCGCGCCGCCATTTTGTCACGGCACACCAGAAGCGCGTCGATGGTGCGGGCAATGGCGGCTTCGGATAGAAGCCCGTTCTGGCCGAGTCCCTCTCCGAGGCGAACGATGCGGGAAAAGGCGTCGATGATTCGGAACGATTCGGCCCCGCCCGGCGTGGGGTCGCGGGTTGGCTTGGCCACCAGCAGGCGGCAATTGTTGGTGCCGAGATCGAGCGCGGCATAAACCCCCTTGGCGCCGCGGTCGAAAGGCGCGGACGCATCCAGGCGTGGCAGGCGCGCCGCCGCCGCTCTGCCCGCGAAGCCCTCCGCTCCTGTCGCGCTCAAGGATGTCAAGCCGTTCTCCCCCTGGCGCCCTTACGAGAACGCACTCTTTAACAGCACACAATAATCCGCGAACTTCGCGCGCGACAAGACATTTCGACGAGGTCGCGCGCGAAGATGTTGTCGGCGGGCGTTTTAAGGCTTGCGCAACGCCGCTGTCTTGGCTATTTCAACCGAACTTCGACGCGGGCTGATTTGCCTTCGTTCGTTGGGGAATAGTTCAACGGTAGAACAGCGGACTCTGACTCCGTCAATCTTGGTTCGAATCCAGGTTCCCCAGCCAAAGCTCTGCTAAGTCTCTGATAAAAAAAGTATAGATTGTCTGGTGCGTGGTTTTTGCGTGAGGCCGCAGCCTGAACTGTCCTCCCGCACTGTCGCCGAGGAGAAAAATGGACGGTCTTTGCCGGGATATTCGTCTTCGCTGTGGCGCCTAACGGTTCAGCGAGAAGCTCAAAACCACGGCTGGCTGGAAGGCGATCGAATTCTCATAAGAATTCGCCAACCTCAGTCGCGACAATGGGCGGCGCGCGCGGGTCAATGCGCGGCTTCACTTCTTGAGCCGGCTTGCCATGGCCGGTTTTCGCGTCCAAATCCCACCCTTTGTCGTTGTGTCTCAGCGTCCTTTGCTTCGAGGGCGTGAAGGATTTGCGCCGCCTGCTCCGACCGGACCGCCTTCGACCGCATCTTGGCGCTCGCCTCCGGCGAAGGCGCCCGGCGGTGGTGAAATCCGCCGAGGCGCCGGTTTTAGCGCGAGGCTTCGTCCAGCAGGTGCAGGATCGAGCGGTAGCGCCGGCCGGAATGGCTGGAAAGGCCGATTTCGCAGGTGCGGTTGCTGGAATAGCCCTCGCGGCATGTCTCCGGCAGCGCCTCGGCGAGAGCGCGCAGGGCGTGGTCGTTGAGTTCGGGCGTGTAAAAACCCTTGTCGCCGGCAAAACCGCAGCAGGTGACGCCCGGCGGGGCGATGACGTGGTCCGCGCACAGCCCCGCCAGCTCCATCAGCGCCGGGGCGAGGCCGGCTTTTCGCAGGGTGCAGGTGGCGTGGACCGCGATCGGGTCCGACAGCTTGGCGAAGGTCAGGCGCGGCGCGATTTTGGCGTGCAGGAACTCGACCAGATCGAAGGGCTGGAACTTTTCGTCGGAAAACGCTTTCATCCGCGCGGCGCAGGGCGAGGCGTCGAACACGACCGGAATCGGCTCGTGCGAGCCGAGTCGCTGCGCCAGTTCGCGCGCCTTGGCGTTGGCGGCGTCGGGGAAACCCTTGGTGTCGAACGACTGGCCGCAACAGAGATCGTCGGTTTGGTCCGGCGCGATCAATTTATAGCCCGCGCGGGCGAACACGCGCGCCGCCACCGTCACAAGCGGGTCCGACCCGTCGCCGGCCGCTGGCCCCATGGTGCGGCTGGCGCAGCTTTCGAAGAACAGCACGGGCGCGCCTTCGCCCGGCGCCGGCGCGGACGAAGTCCGTTTCGGGCGCGGCATGGCGGTTGACCATTGCGGCGTCCCAAAAACCTTGTTGGCGGCGCCCGAAACCGTTTTGAGCGCCTTGGCTCCCACCACGCGCTCCACCGCCGCGCCGACCGCCAGACCGGCGCGGGCGACGCCGGTCACGGCGGCGAAATGGCGCGCCGCCGCGCCCGCGACCGCCTTGGCGACAAAACCGCGCCGATCCGCGCGCAGACTGCGGGTGTAGCGGCCGACGTCGATCTCCAACGGGCAGACCGTCGAGCACAGCGAACAGGCGGCGCAGGTGGTATCGCCGGCATAAAGGTAATCCCGCTCCATCGCCGCCAGTTCCGGCGCGTTGGGATCGTCGCAGCGCAGCCGCCGCATTTCGCGCGAGGCGGCGATGCGCTGGCGCGGCGACAGGGTGAGCCCCTTGCTTGGGCATTGCGGCTCGCAGAAGCCGCATTCGATGCAGCCGTCGATCAGCGGCGTTACAGCCGGCATGGATTTCAGATTCTTCAGGTGAATTTCGGCGTCGTCGTTGAGCACCACGCCGGGATTGAACAGGTTTTCGGGATCGAGCAGATTTTTGACCCGGCGCATCACGTCGGTCGCCGCCTTGCCCCATTCGCGCTCGACGAAGGGCGCCATATTGCGGCCGGCGCCGTGCTCGGCCTTGAGCGAGCCGTCATATTTGCCGACCACCAGCTCCGCCACCGCCTCCATGAAGCCGCCATAGCGCTTGACCTCTTCGGGCGTGTCGAACCCCTGCGCGAAGACGAAATGCAGATTGCCTTCCAGCGCATGGCCGAAGACGATCGCCTCTCTATAGCCATGGGCGTCCATCAGGGCGCGCAAATCCATGGCGGCTTCGGCGAGGCGCTCCACCGGGAAGGCCACGTCCTCGATGATCACCGTGGTTCCGGCGGGGCGCTTGCCGCCCACCGCCGGGAATATGCCTTTTCTGATGTCCCAGTAGCGCGCGGTCACCTGGGGGTCGTGGCTGAAGGCGACGCCTGTCAGCGTGCTGGCGGAATCGATGGCGGCGACAACAGCCGAAATGCGCGCCCTGAGGTCGGCGGCGTCGGGCGCGCGCGCCTCGATCAGCAGCGCGCTCGCGGCGGGGCCGAGCGCGTCCACATTGACCGGCATGCCCTTTTTGGTCTTGACGCTTTCCAGCGCGGCGCGGTCGAGCAACTCCACCGCCTCGGCCGGCGTGTTTTTCAGCGCGGTCACGGCGCGGCAGGCGTTTTCGAGATCCTCGAACACGACAAAGGCCGAGGCCTTGTCGGCATAATCGGGCACGGTGCGGTAATCGACGCGCGCCAGAAAGCCCAGCGTGCCTTCCGAGCCGATCATCAGATGGGCGAGCATCTCGATCGGATCGGAAAAGTCCACCAGCGCATTGATCGCATAGCCCATGGTGTTCTTGCGGCGATATTTTTCCTGGATGCGCGCGGTGAGCGCCGCATCGGCGCGTATGTCCGCCGCAAGCGCCGCCAGTCCGTCGAGCAGGGGTTTGTGGGTGGCGCGGAAGGTGGCGATGATGGCCGGGCTGGACGTGTCGAGCACGGCGCCGTCGGCCAGCATCACCCGCAGCGCGGCCAGCGTGTGATAGGAATTCTGCCCGACGCCGCAGCACATGCCCGAAGCGTTGTTGGCGGCGATGCCGCCGATCTTGGCGGTGGCGATGGAGGCGGGATCGGGGCCGATCTTGCGCTTGAACGGGAGCAAACGCCGGTTGGCCTCGCCGCCGACCATGGCCGGGCCGAGTCGGACGATCTGTTCGGCTTCGTCGTAGGCGAAGCTGACAAAACCTTCGCCGAGGACGATGAGCACGCTGTCGGTGACCGCCTGGCCTGACAGCGACGTGCCGGCGGCGCGAAAGGTGACGGGCGCGCCGGCGCTGCGGCAGGTGGCGACGACGCCCGAGACTTCCGCCTCGCTTTCCGCGATCACCACGATTTCAGGCGTGAGGCGATAAAAGCTGGCGTCGGTTCCAAGGCTGAGCCGGCGCAGCGGATCGGTGTGGATGCGCGCGGGCGGAACCACGGCGGAGAGATTGCGCGTCAGCGCGGCGTAATCGACGGAACGCATGGCTGCGTCTCCTGAAGCTTGAGCGAAAACCGCGAGGTGAGGGCTACTGGAATGCGCGGAAAGTCGCAAGGCCCTCCGCCATCGACGGCTTACTCGCCCACCACCGGAATGACCAAGGGGACGACAAATTGTTGCAGGATCGCGGCGGCGAAGGACGCGGCAAGCTGTCCCCGATGGGTTTGAGCCGTTGAGCGAACATGTTTCCTCCCCGACCGAGCGGCCCGCGCTATTGTTGACCACACACATAACTGGTCTTTTTAATTGACCACTGTCGGATAGTGGATCGGTCGTGGCTTGACAATAGTTCCTTGGACCGATCTTTTGCGCGGTGATAGGATGAGATCCGACTCTCTTTCCCGACGCGTGGCCATGGAACCTGTCCGCAATCTGAAACTGTCCGACGCCATCGCCGACCACCTTGAGCAATTGATCCTGGAAGGCGCGCTGCGTCCCGGCGAAAGGCTGGCCCCCGAGCGCGAGTTGGCGGACAAGCTCCAGGTGTCGCGGCCGTCGCTGCGCGAGGCGCTGGAAAAACTGCAAAGGCGCGGGCTGATCGAGACCGGCCGCAGCGGCGCCTTCGTCACCCAGTTCATGGCGCCGCTGACCGAGCCGCTCGCCGTGATGATGCAGGCCAACGACCAGGCCTTGCTGGATTATCTGGAATATCGCGCTTTGGTGGAGGGCGAGGCGGCGCGTCTCGCCGCGCTGCGCGCCACCGAGCCGGAGCGCGAGGCGATGACCGCCTGTCTCGACAAGATGCGCGCCGCCCACGCCAAGGACGACCCCACCGACGAGGCCGACGCCGACGCCGACCTGCACATGATGATCTACGAGGGTTCGCATAACCTCGTGATGCTGCACATCATGCGCGCCTTCTCCGACATGCTGCGCCACGGCGTGTTCTACAACCGCCACCAGCTCTACACCCATCCCGGCGCGCGCGAGGAGCTGTTGCGGCAGCACCTCGATATCGGCGAAGCGGTGCTCGCCCGCGACGCCGAACGCGCCAGGCAAGCGGCGTCGCGCCATATGGTGGCGACGGCGGAGACCTTGCGCGCCATCCGCGAGGAGCAGACCCGCGTCGCGCGCGCCCTGCGCCGCATGGGCCGCTCGGAATTTGTCGCATCGTAAGCGTTGGTCGGTTTAATTGACCACTGTATTCAGCCGCGTTACACAAGAGCAAAAGCGGCCGAACGCGCGTTTTTTTGCGCGTGAAAACCAACAGGCGGTCACATCATGGTTCAAAACGTCCATCCGGGAGGGCCGCGAGTCGGCCTGTTCGCCACCTGTCTCGTTGACATGCTCCGGCCCAATATCGGCTTTTCGGCGCTGGAGCTGTTGCGCGCCGCCGGTTGCACGGTCGAGATTCCGAAAACCCAGACCTGTTGCGGCCAGCCGGCCTATAACAGCGGCGACGATGCTTCCGCGCGCAAACTGGCGCGGCAGGTGATCGAGATTTTCGAGGGTTTCGACTATCTGGTGGCCCCGTCGGGCTCCTGCGCCGCCACCATCCGGGTGCATTATCCCGACCTGTTCCGCGCCGAACCGGCGATGCGCGCCCGCGCCGAAAAGCTCAGCGCGAAAACCTGGGAGTTGCTGAGTTTCCTGGTCGATGTGCGCGGTTTTGCGCCGACCGGCGTCTCCTGCAAGGCCAGCGCGACTTATCACGACACCTGCTCGGGCCTGCGCGAACTCGGCATCAAAACCCAGCCGCGCGCGCTGCTTTCGGCCATAGAGGGGCTGGAGATGCGGGCGCTGGAGGGCGAGGAAACCTGCTGCGGCTTCGGCGGAACCTTTTGCGTGAAATATTCCGAAATCTCCGACGCCATTGTCACGGAAAAGGCCGAAAACGTCGTCGCGACCGGCGCCGACCTGCTGCTTGGCGGCGATCTCGGCTGCCTGCTCAACATGGCCGGCAAATTGCGCCGCGCCGGCGCGCCCATCCGCGTTTTCCACGCCGCCGAACTGCTGGCGGGCCGCGCCATCCACGCCATCGGCGAGGAGAAGCCATGAACGCGGATCGGGGAGAGCTTGCCGGGACTTTCAAGGAAAGGGCGCGGAAGGCGCTGGGTGACGCGCATTTGCGAGTCGCGCTCGATCGCACCACCGGCAATGCGCGGACCAAACGCGCGGCGGCCGTGGCCGCCTGGCCGGATTTCGACCGGGCGCGGGCCGCCGCCGCCGCGATCAAGGACCACGCGCTGCAAAATTTCCCGTATTATCTCGAACAATTCGAGCGCAACGCGCTGGCGTCGGGCGCAAGACTTCATTGGGCGCGCGACGCCAAGGAGGCCTGCGCCGCCGTCATAAAAATTTGCCGGGAGACGCGGGCCAAGACCGTCACCCGCTCCAAAAGTATGTTGGGCGAGGAGATCGGCCTGCCCCATGCGCTCGCGGAGGCGGGCGTTCGCCGCGTCGAGACCGATCTGGCCGAACACATCATCCAGCTCGCCGGGGAAACCCCGTCGCACATCATCTGGCCGGCGGCGCATCGCACCCGCGAGGATGTGTCGAAACTGTTTGAAAAACACCACCGCGACCATCTGTTGCTGACCGAGGTCGAGGCCATGGTGGACTCCGCGCGCCGTGAATTGCGCGACGATTTTTTCAGCGCGGACGTGGGCATTTCCGGCGCCAACTTTCTGGTGGCCGAGACCGGGGCGATCTGCACCATCACCAATGAGGGCAACGCCGAACTCACGACCACGCCGCCGCGCGTGCATATCGTCACCGCCGGCATCGAAAAGATCGTCGCCACCACCGAACATGCGCTGCAATTGACGCGGGTGCTGGTGCGCTCCGCCACCGGCGCCGACCTGACCCAATACACCACGTTTCATTGCGGGCCGAAGCGCGCCGGCGACCTGGACGGCCCCGAAGAGTTCCACATCGTGCTGGTCGATCACGGCCGCACGCAAATGCTTGAGGACATGCCGGAAATGCTGCGCTGCCTGCGCTGCGGGGCCTGTCTCAACCATTGCGTCGTCTATCGCAAGATCGGAGGGCACGCCTATGGCGGCGCCTATCCCGGCCCGATGGGCTCGGCGATCACCCCGGTGTTCGACGGGCTGGAGCCCTCGCGCGACCTGCCCCACGCCTGCACGCTCAACGGCCACTGCAAGCAGGTCTGTCCGGTGGACATTCCCTTGCCCACCATTTTGCGCGACTGGCGCGCCAAAAGTTATCGCCAGGGGTTTGAGTCGCGCGCGGTGAGACTGGGGCTGGCGCTTTGGGCCTTTATCGCCAGCAAACCGGCGCTCTACCGCGCCGCTCTGGCCGTGGCCCTGCCGCTGCTGCGGCGGCGCGGCAAGGACGGCTGGATCTCCGCCCTGCCCTTCGCGCCCGGTTGGACGGAAAGCCGCGATTTCCCCGCGCCCCCGGAGAAAACCTTTTTGGCGCGGATCGCCTCGGGAGAAGAGGCATGAGCGCCCACGACATCCTTTTCGCCGCCTTGCGTCGGCTGTGCCCCGATGAGGAAGTCCCCGACGCGATCGCGGCGCGAGCGGGGGCGTTGGCGCGCGCCATGCAGGCCTGCCTGCCGCCGCTGGAATTTCCCGATCTCGTCGAAAATTTTGTCGCCCGAGTCACGGCGGAAAAGGTCGGGGCGACCGTCGAGGTTTTGGCCGGCTGGGAACACCTGCCAGACGCGGTCGCGCGCTATGCCCTGGCGCAGGGACTCGAACAGGAAGTGGCGCTGCAACCCGATCCGCGCCTGCTCGCGCTCGATTGGGGTTTTGTGCGCGACGTTCCGCTCAAGTCCGACACGATGATCGCCGTGGGCGTCGCGCGCGGCGGCATAGCCGAAACCGGCTCGCTGCTGTTCCATTCCGGGCCGGACGCCCCCACCCTCTATGGCTTCATGCCGCTGCACCATATCGTCGCGCTGGAGACGCGGACGATTGTGGCGCGTTTCGAGGATTACACCGCGCAGGAACAGGGCAAGCCGCATCCGCGCAATGTGAATTTCATCACCGGCGCATCCGGGACCACCGATATCGAGGGCGTGCTGGCGCGCGGCGCGCATGGGCCGAGGCGGCTGCATATTTTGTTGATCGGGTGAGGTCAGCGGCGCGACGGGCGCCCCCTCATCCGTCTCGCGCTTCGCGCGAGCCACCTTCTCCCGCAAGGGGAGAAGGCGTCACCCGGCGCCTCGCTTTTTCTGTCTTTTTCACCGCCGCAGGATCGGCCCCGCTTCCGCGAAAGTATCGCCCAGCAGACCGCAGATGCGCGGCGCCAGGGCCTGCGCGAACACCGCATTGCCGGCGCGGTTGAGGTGACCCGTTCCGGTTTGCGCGCCGAAACCGTGCAACCACGCGCCGGTTCTGCGCACCTGCGCCCGCGCCTCCTCCTCGATGTCGAGCAGCGGCGCGTTGACGCTTTGCGCGAGGGTCATCCAGTCGCGGCGCAGCGGGTTCGGGGCGAGCGGGCGGTCGCTCAGGGCGTCGGCCTCGGGCGTGATCGTCACCGCGAACCTTATGTCATGCGCTTGCACGAGGCTGGCGATCTCGCCGAACGCCAGATCGCGGCCGCGGCGGTAGCTCTCGTAAATCGCCGCCTCGTCCACGGCGGGGGCGGCTTCAGGTTTCGCGGCCGTCCGGGCGCGGGCGCGGCGATATTGCAGCAGATATTGCAGCAGGCGGCTGTGATCGCTGGCTTGTTGCAGCAAATTCGCCGCGTTTGAGGATTTCTCGCGGTAGTCCGGCGTGTCGAGATAGGACAGGTTGACGATGATCCCGGCCTCGGCCTGTTCCAGACGCGGCGAAAAATTTTTCAGCGGGTCGAGGTCGCCGGGAACCACAAAATCGTTGACCTGCAACAGCACCATATCAGGCGAAAACGTGAGGCCGTAGTCGCGCAGCATCAGGAATTGCTGGTGGATGGTGAAGCCGTCAACGCCGAGATTGATGGTTTCGACCTCGCGGCCGGCCAGCGACGGGCAGCCGCGCAGGTTTTCCGCCAGTTTGGCGACATAGCCGTGCTCGCGCGCGACCTGCTCGGCCACCGAATAAGAGTTTCCGATCACGACAATGCGGAAGGCGTCGGCGGGCTTGGCGCGGTCGTGTTCGAGATCGTGAAAGCCGTGGCTGTTGAACGCCACGCGCGAAACGCCCTCGGCGGACTGGATGCCGCTGACATTCGGCCGGCCGGCATAGCCGACTTCCGGGAGGTCGGGATGATAATGGCCGCGTCCATAGGCGAGCGTCTGCACCGCGCCCCAGCCGACCACGCGCATGGCGGTTTCGATCGCCGCCAGCGCCAGCGCGACGCCGAGGACGACGACGCCCCCGCCCTTGAGGAGCGCGCTAGAGCGTCTTCCAGCGAAGCGGATGCCGGTTCGCGTTAAGAAAACGCGTAAAAACAAAAAACTAGAGCCCCGATCCGATTCAATCGGATCGGAAAAGGCTCTAGAAGTTGAAGTAGATGAAGGGCGAGACGCCATGACGCATTCCGGAAAGGGAAACCACGAACAAAAGCAGGGTGGTGGCGAAGCCGGTGAAGGCCAGCGGCGCGAGACGCGCGCCAGGCCAGGGCGGCGCGCGCAACCTTTCGGCCCAGCCGATGATGCGCTGCGAATTGGGCGCGAACAAAGTCAGCGCCAGCAAGGCCGCGATCCAGGCCCAGTCCGACCCGGCGAGCGCGCCGAACAGGGCTTGCGGAACTTCGCGGACCACGCCATCGCCCGGCGGCGCGTCGAAGCGGACCATGCCATGCAGCACACGCAGCGCGCCGTCGAGCGAGGTCGCGCGGAAGAACACCCAGCCGACCACCACCGCCAGCAGGGTGGCGGCCTGGGTGAACGGCGCCATCCACGCCCGCCATGCGACGCCCAGCGCGCGGGCGAGCGCGCGGATGGCGTGATCGACGATCAGATAGGCGCCATGCAGCGCGCCCCAGATCAGGAACGTCCAGCCGGCGCCGTGCCACAGGCCGCCGAGCGCCATGGTCGCGAACAGGTTGAGATAGCGCCGCACCGGACCTTTGCGGTTGCCGCCAAGCGCGATGTAGAGGTAGTCGCGTAAAAAACGCGACAGCGACATATGCCAGCGCCGCCAGAATTCGACGATGGAGCGCGATTGGTAGGGGGAGTTGAAGTTCAGCGGCAGATTGATGTTGAACAGGCGGGATATGCCCAGCGCCATGTCGGTGTAGCCGGAAAAATCGAAATAGATCTGCACGGTATAGCCCAGCGCGCCGCGCCAGGCCTCGACGGCGTTGAGCGGGCCGGCGCCGTCGAAGATCTGGTCGGCGATGGGCGCGACGGAATCGGCCAGCCCGACCTTCTTGATCGCGCCGATCAGGAACAGGGCGAGGCCGAAGGCGACATTTTCGAGCGAGACGCGCTTGTTCGAGGGATCGGCGAATTGCGGCATCATTTCCGCGTGATGCAGCACCGGCCCCGCGATCAGATGCGGGAAATAGGTCACGAACAGCAGGTAGTTCGGGAAATTGCGCTCCTTGACCTTGCCGCTGAAGCTGTCGACCAGGAAGGCGATCTGCGTGAACGTGTAGAAAGAAATGCCGAGCGGCAGCACGATTTTGGCCACGTCCAGATGGACGCCGGCCAGCAGGTTGAACGTGTCGATCAGCCAGTTCATATATTTGAAATAGAGCAGGCAGCCGAGATTCAGCGCGATACCCGCGATCAGCCAGACCCTGGCCCGTCCCGGCGCGCCCTCTCTGGCGCCGGCGATGCGCACGCCGACGGCGTAATTGGTCAGGATCGAGGCGAGCAGCAGGCCGACCAGCCGGACATCCCACCAGGCGTAGAACGTAAGCGGCACGAGCCTCCCACATGGCGGTTTTCGTTGGAATAGTTGAGACTCGCTGGGGTTGAACCTGAGCGAGCTTCGTAAATCCATGCATCAAGCCAGAGATCAAGGCGCCTCTTACCAACGGG